>DATJYC010000069.1:0-5535 GCA_035499735.1 Burkholderiales bacterium | reverse complement strand
ATCGAGCGGCTCCTGAGAATCGTCCCCAACGCGGCGACGCTGCGCGAGCACCTGCTCGCGAGCCACATCGTTCCCGAGGAACTGGGAAAGCTCGCCGCCGAGGCCGGCGTGAAGACGCTGGTGCTCTCCCACCTCGTACCGGGCGACGATCCCTCGATCACCGACGAGATGTGGGCCGAGGGCGTGCGCAAGCACTTCGGCGGAACGATCGTCGTCGGGCGGGACTTGCTCGAGGTGTAGACTGCAACTTCAAAGAGCGCGGACGCGCCGCGCATCCGGGGGTAACATGCGCATCGATCACGGTACCGGCGATCGCCGGCGCTTTCTCCGCTGGCTCGCCGCTAGCCCGCTGCTTCCGTACGCGGACCTCTCCTTCGCCGCGCCCGACATTCCCTCGAAGCTCTCCGAGCTCGAGGCGGAGGCCGGGCTGATCACCAAGCCGGAGGACGCGGTCAACGTCTTCGATTTCGAGCCGGTGTTCAGGAAGAACGTGCCGCCCGCGCACGCGTTCTACATGTACTCCGGGATCGACGCCGAGGTGACGCTGCGCGCGAACCGCGAGGCCTTCGGCAAGTACTATCTGCGACCGCGGCGTCTGGTCGACGTGTCGAAGGTCGACACGTCGGTGGAGATCTTCGGGGTGAGGTACGCGAACCCGATCTTCATCTGCCCGACCGGCGGCAACAAGGCCTACCACCCCGAGGGCGAGGTCGCGGTGGCGCGCGCGGCGAAAGCGGGCGGCCACCTTGAGATGCTCGCGACGCCCGCCTCGACCTCGATCGAGGACGCGATCGCGGCGCGCGGCGCGCCGGTGTGGTACCAGCTCTACGCGTCGCCGAGCTGGGACATCGCGCAGGCGCTGGTGAAGCGCGCGGAAAAAGCAGGCGCCCCCGTGGTGGTGGTCACGGTCGACCGCGTCGGCGGGCGCAACCAGGAGCCTTTCATCCGCATGCGCAAGAAGGACACGCGCAACTGCGAGGGCTGCCACCCGAAGGACCTGCAGGGGAGCGTGAAGCGCAAGCCCGCCTACGACGGCGTCGACGTCTCGGGCGTACGCAATCTGCAGTCGGCGAACATGACCTGGGATTTCGTGAAGCGCCTGCGCGACACGACGAAGATGAAAGTGGTGCTGAAGGGCATCCTGACGCCTGAGGACGCGGAGCTCGCGACGAAGGCGGGCGTCGACGGCATCGTCGTCTCCAACCACGGCGGGCGCGGCGAGGACTCCGGCCGCGCGACCATCGACGTGCTGCCCGAGATCGCGCCGGTCGCGAAGGGGAAGATGCTGCTCCTGGTGGACGGGGGCTTCCGCCGCGGCACCGACGTGTGCAAGGCGCTCGCGATGGGCGCGGACGCCTGCGGCATCGGCCGCCCTTATCTCTGGGGCCTGGGCGCCTTCGGCGAGCCGGGCGTCGCGAAAGTGCTCGAGCTCCTGCGCACCGAGTTCCGCGCGGCGATGATGCAGTGCGGAGTGCAGACGGTGAAGGGGTTCACGCCGGAGCACGTGCGGCGCGCGTGAGCCGCTCCTAGCGCCTCCTCGCCCAAAAGGTGATCACGGCGACAGCGACGACCGCGACGACGAGCCACACCCAATAGTCGTTCCACAGCCGCTCGGCCTGCCACGACAGGGTCGCCTCGACCACGACGTCGCGCTGCAGGGGCGGCAGGTCGCGCTGCCCGCCGAGCTGCGGCGGCACGCCGACCGCCAGCGTCGCGACCAGCTTCTTGGTACCGGGCGTCGCGGGGAGCGCGCTCCAGCGCCACTCGGTGGGCCCACTCATCGCGAGGTCCCTGGCGCCGTCGAACTCCTTGCCCTCTGCCGGCACGATGTCGAAGGCGCTGCCTGAGAGCCGCGCGCGCATGCGCGGCGTCCACGCCGTCGCGCCTGCGTCGAGCGACTTGCGCAGGTCGTCGGCGAGCGCCGCGGCCTCCGGAGGGGGCGTGACCGACAGCGTCACGGCGGCGCGCTGCGCGACCGGAATGGGCGAAGGCGGATTGAAGCCAACCGTGGAGCGGCCGATCGCCGCGACGTAGGCGTCGAGCTTATGCTTGCGCTCTTCCTCCGGGCTCGCCTGCGGCGGGCGAGGGGGCGCCGCAGCGGGCTGCACCACCGCGGGCGCGGGCGGCTTCGGCTTGGGCGCGCGCTTCTTCGCCTGGGCGCGCGGCTTGGCCGCGGGCTTGGGCGGCGTCACCGCGGCGGGCGCCGCTGCGGGCGCCTCGGGCGCCGCGGCGACAGGCGCGGGCGCGGGAGCCGGAGCGGCGGCCGGAGCGGGGGCCGGCTGCGCCGGCTTCTCCTCGGGCGCGGACTTGCAGCCGAAGAGAGACGCCGCGCCAAGCGCGGCGGCGAAGCACGCGATTCGTAGCGCTGCAGTTCCTGCCGCCATGGGATGCTCCGTCTGTTGCCGGTGGGGGATGATATTTAACCCGCATCCGCCGCCGCTGTCACCTCCATGCACTACCTTTTGTGCGGAGCGCCGGGTTAGGATTCCGGCACATGGCCGACAGCACACGTCGATTGCTGTGCGCCGCGGGGCTGGCGCTCGCCGTCTCCGGCTGCGCGTCCCCCGGGCCGCCGCCGTACGACGGCCCGCGCGCCGGCGCGGTGGTGCTGCACGCCGAGCGCGACGATCCCTACGGGCACACCCTGCGCTTCACCCGCACGCTGCAGCTCTACGGGCTGCTCACCGACTCCCCGGAGATGCCGTGGTCGCTCAGGCGCTCGAACGACAAGGGCCCGGAAGGCGCGATGGCCGAGATCGACGAGGCGGTGGCGCGCCTCAGGAGCCGCGGCGCGAAGAAGGTCTTCGTCGCCGGGGAGAGCGCGGGCGCCGTAGCGGCGCTGCGCTACGCCGGGCGGCGCCGCGTCGACGGCCTCGTCGCGCTCGCGCCCGCTCGCGCCGCCGACGCTTCGAAGCTCGCCGCCGCCGTGCGTCCCGGGACGCCGGTCCTCTGGGTGGTCGGCAGGGAAGAGGACGTGGCGTTGAAGAAAGCGGGCCGGACCGCCTTCGATGCGCTGCCGAAGGACCCGCCGGCGAAGTTCGTCGAGGTTCCCGGCGGCCATCTCGATACCGCTTCGGAGGCGGCGGCGCAGGTGGCGGAATGGATCAGGGAAGTTGCGAAGCGATGACAAGGAGGAAGCGATGCATCCGACGATTCACGTGAACTGGGTTGCGGTGCTGGTCGCCGTCGTGGCGAGTTTCTTGTTCGGCTGGCTGTGGCACGGGCCGCTCTTCGGGAAGAAGTGGGCGGCGCTGATGAAGTTTCCGCCCGACATGAAGCCGGATGCGAAGGTCATGCGGCGCGGCATGGTGCTGACGCTGATCGGGATCTTCCTCACGGCGTACACCATCGTCTTCATCGGGGACGTGTGGCGGCCCTCGGCGTGGGGCGGCAGCGGGGACGCGCCCGGCTACGTCTACGGCTTCCTCACGGGGCTGTGGGTGTGGATCGGGTTCTCCCTGCCGCAAGGTCTGGGCGGGGTCGCATGGGAAGGCAAGAGCTGGCCGCTCTTCGGTCTGAACGCGGCGCACTCGTTCTTCAGCCTGCAGATCGTCGCGATGATCATCGCGTACATCCGCTGAGGCACCCGACCGGGTCCGCCTAGAGCCGCGCGAAGTGGGCCTTGGTGCGCGCGGTGACGAACTTCGAGGCCTCGGTCTGCGTCACCGGCAGCAGCTCGGCGGGCGGATTGTCGGGCTGGGTGCTCCGGGTCGCGTGGTTGACGCCCAGCACGATACCGTGCTGCAGCGGATCGAGCGTGCGGTTGCCCGGGTGGAGCGAGTGTGAGGCCGCCGGCTGGTTGGGGAGCGGAGGCCGGTTCAGTTTCTTCGGCGTATCGGTCCGCGCGGCCTTCAGCGAGAACAGGTCATCGAAGGCCGCGGCCTTGGCGTCGCGCTTGGTCAGGCTGCCCTGGATCCCGAACAGCGCGCGCGCCGTCCGCATCACGGAGGTGTGCTGGAGCTGCTTCGTGCACACCGTGCCCTTGGGAATCCAGGGCGACGCGATCACGGCCGGCACGCGCAGCCCCAGCCTGTCGAACTTGAAATCCGGGGCGTAGCTCGGATCCTTCGGCGTCGGCGAATCGAGCCCGTCCGGGTTGACGGCGGCGGGCGGGGCGACGTGGTCGTAGAAGCCGCCGTGCTCGTCGTAAAGAACGACGAGCGCGCTCTGCTGCCACACCTTTGCGTTCGCCCGCAGCGCCTCGTAGACGTCGGCAATCAGGATCTCGCCGTATCGCACGTCGTGCGGCGCGTGCTGGCTGTTGACGATCTGGTCGCCCTTGCTGAGCATGCGCGGCGAGATGAAGACGTAGTTGGCCAGCTGGCCGGCCTTCACGTCTCCGGCGAAGGCGTCGATGCTCTTGAAGTTCGCCTTGTACCGCTGCAGGCGGCTGAACCAGCGCACCTCGTTCGCGTCGTGCTCGTAGGTCGCCCAGCTCAGTTTTGCGTCGTGGATCTGCTCGTAGACGGTCCTGAGGTCGAAACTCAGCGACCAGGCGTTGAGCGCGTGGCCGCCGGAGGTGGCGGCGTGAAGGTAGAGCCGGTTCGGTTGCGTCGGCCCCGGCACTTCGGCGAACCAGTGATCGCAGACGCAGAACTCGTCGGCAAGCTGGTTGAGCGCCGGCAGCCTGGAAGACTCGAAGGACTGCATGCACACACCCAGATCGGCGAGGCTCGGATGGGGCACCTTGTCGGCAACGGTGAGCTCGGTGTGATAGGACCTGACGAATCCGTCGTTCAGGGGCTTTCCGCCCGGGCTCTTGCCGCCGAAGAGCTGGGTGGTGGTCGCGTTGACCGAGTGCCCCGGCCCCTGTCCCACGCTCACCGCGTACGGCGCGCCCGTGCCGACGTGGAACGCGGGGTTGTCCACGCCCTCGGGCTTGGAGGGATCGAGCAGGTTGAACTCGGTTCCCTTCAGCCCTTCGACGCCTTTGCGGAATCCGAAGAAGTGATCGAAGGACCGGTTCTCCATCATCAGCACGACAAGATGCTTGATCTTTCCCGAAGCGGCCATGCTTGCCTCCCTGGAGCGTGATTGCAGAAGTTCTGCAGCGAAGAATCCTTGTTCGTCTGCGCGGAATCTACGTTCGGGCTCGGGACGGGTCAATGCGGCGCGCCGGACACAATCGGTAAGGTATTCCCGACATGTGACCGCTTCCGACGCGCAAAGCTGACGTGCGACTGACGTCCGTCATCGGCGCTGCATGGCACCGCGCGGCTCTCGCGGCGTAAGATTCGGCCGGGAAAGCCGATTTCCGAGAGGAGGATCCATGAAGAACATCGCATCGCACGCCGCGGTCGGGGCGCTCGCGTCGCTCGCCACCGTCCTCGCGCTCGCGCAGGGGCAGTCCGGGGGCCTCAGGCAGACCGAGCTCTTCAAGACCACGATGAACGACGTCTCCGGGCGCATCCTCTCCGTTCGCGTCCTCGAGCGCGAGGCCGGGAGCGGCTCGCTTCCGCACCGGCACCCGGGCAGCCACACCGTGGGCTACATCCTCGAAGGGAGCTACGAGACGAAGATCGGCGACGAGCCGCT
>DATJYC010000068.1:0-17636 GCA_035499735.1 Burkholderiales bacterium | reverse complement strand
GCGGGCCATGTCGAAAGGGCCTGCCCGAGCTAAACGTGAAGCGGCAGCCGGCACGCCACCTGACGCTGCGGGCTCAGCCGAAGCTGGAGAGACAGGCGCTGCGGCGGGGGACCCCCGAGCCCGCGCAGCCCATCTGAAAAGAAGCCATCCTCGGGAGTCACCTGTCATGAAGAAAGCCAACACCGCGAAGAACGCAGTCGTCAGCGCGGCGGCCGAGATCGCGGCCATCACGGATCGCGTCTGTGCCGAGCACCTCGACGACGAATACGCCGTCCTTTGCCGCAAGGCGATCGCCGCGCTCGCGCGCAAGCGGCCGTCGCCGTTGCTCCGCGGGGAGCCGCGCACCTGGGCGGCGGGCGTCGTCTACACCCTCGGCATCGTCAACTTCCTCATGGATCCGACCCAGAAGCCGCACATGACCACGGATCGGTTGAGCCAGGTGACCGGAGTCGGGAAGAGCACACTGTCCGCCAAGGCGCGTGTCATCGAGGATCTCCTGGGCCTCGGCCCGATGCACCCCGAGTACTGTCGCCGCGCGCTGCTCGCCGGCAATCCACTCGCCTGGATGATCAAAGTGAACGAATTCATCGTGGACGCTCGGACGCTTCCAGAGGAAATCCAGGCGGAGGCGCGCCGCCGCGGGCTCATCCCCGACCTGTCGCCCGAGGGCCAATGACGAGGCCGGGCGCGTTTCTCGGTCGCTGGCGGATTAGGGCGATGGAGCTGTGGGACGCGGAAGCGTTCGACCTCGCAGCTCCCGCACGCATCGAGTTCAGGGGTGACAGAAGCGGCGAGTTTCACTTCATTGCCGTCGACGGATGGATGGACTGTCGTTTTGGGAAGAGGGACGGCGCGCCGTTGGTAGAGTTCTCATGGCAGGGCTCAGACGAAGGCGACGAGGCGCTGGGGCGCGGGTGGGCGATCATCGACGGCGCAGGGAAGTTGACCGGCCGGATCTTCTTCCACCAGGGCGACGACTCGGCTTTCGAGGCGGTTCGCTTCGAGGCCCGACCCCCTGCGCAGCGAAGGACACCTTCTGCTCGAACGGCTGCCCGGTGAACCGTCGACATGGATCTAACGATTAGGTAGCACGGGGGGGGCCAACCCATTGGGCGCGTCGCGACCCGAGCAAGGTTTCGAGTTCCAGGAGCACAGCCCTCGCTCCAATCTCTTCGAGCTCTCCGGTCGCGCCGTACCCAGGCAGCCTGACTTCACCCGCGCTTCGGCTCAGCGCTGGCGAGGAAGCAGCTCGCTCGCGCGAAACCGAAGAAGGCGGCCGACGTGATGCGATGGGATCGTGCCTCGGAAGGCGGCCGCGCGGACGGCCGCGGCGCTCATGCCGAGGAGCTTGCCCGCGGCGCGAGCGTCGATGAGAGGCTTAAAGCGTTTAGCACGCGGTGACGGCGCCGGCTGGAAGCCTGGACATGCGACCACGGGTTGGCGTGGATACTTGGCCGGAAGCGCCGAGCACATCACGAAGGTGGAGCGGGCAGCACGAATCGCTCGGTGGTTTGCGCATCGCCAGCAGAGACTCTCCGGGAACGGTCGCGGCTCGAGGCTGTCGCTCGATCGGTGTTCCTCGTCGCGGCCCATCCCCGCAATACTATCCGCGTCGCGCGCCGCCAGCCGGATCTTCCGCGATCGCTTTGGCTTCCATCGGCTGGCGCTGCACGCCTCCGATCTGCGGCTCGCTCATCCCCGGTCGGGAAAGCCGCTGGAAACGCCGAGCCCCGAAATGGTCAAGAAGATCGGGCTTCTGTGCGCCACTACCAACAGGGTAACCACAACCTGTAGTGTGCCTTTACGCCGAACACCCCAGATTTAGTTTGACCATGACGATACAGTGCAGTACGTTTCATTCATGCTGGTGCTTGGGAGTTTCTCTCCAAGCTCAAGGGAATCCGGTGGGAATCCGGGGCTGCCCCGCAGCGGTAAGCGAGAACGACGACTGCCACACGCACTGGTCCCCGTGGGACTGGGAAGCGGCGGTCTGTAGGAGAACGGCCTAGCGGCCGAAGCGCTCGCAAGCCCGAAAACCTGCCAGCATCCGGCGCCGGGAGACATCCGGCGGCGGTCGACCAGGAAGCCTCGAGGGAGGCCGGTGGGGTCCTGCGATGCGGGCGGCCGATGAAGGCGCGCGCGTGCCGGCCCATCCGTTCTCTCTCGCGGCCTCCCCTTTCAGCGCCCGAGGGGGCGAGACGAGGAGACGGCGATGCTGGACGGCACGAACGGAACAAACGGAACGAGCGCGGCGACCTCACATCCGCTGCGAAGGTCGAGTGACGACGCCTATCCCCAGACCACGATGCGCGTGCGCAAGCGCAACGGGTCGCCCGAGCCGGTCGACGTCAACAAGATCGTCCGGGCCGTGAATCGCTGCTGCGTCGGGCTTGCCGACGTGGACGCGATGCGGGTCGCGACCAAGACGATCAGCGGGCTCTACGACGGCGCCACCACGCGCGAGCTCGATCAGCTCTCGATCCAGACGGCCGCCGGGCTCATCGCCGAGGAGCCGCAGTACGCGAAGCTCGCGGCCCGCCTGCTCGCGACGTACATCGACAAGGAGGTCCGCAACCAGGAGATCCACGCCTTCTCCCAGTCGGTCCTGACGGCGCAGCGCCTCGGCCTCGCGAACGATCGGCTGGTCGCCTTCGTGACCAGCAACGCCCGCAAGCTCAACGACGCGATCGTCACCGAGCGCGATCGCGAGTTCGAGTACTTCGGGCTGCGGACCGTCTACGATCGCTACCTGCTCCGCCACCCGAAGAACCGGCTCGTCATCGAGACGCCGCAGCAGTTCTTCCTGCGCATCGCCTGCGCGCTCTCCCAGACCGTCCCGGAGGCGCTCGAGCTCTACCGGCTGTTCTCCACGCTGGAATACCTGCCGAGCTCGCCGACGCTGTTCAATTCGGGCACGCGCCACGAGCAGCTCTCGAGCTGCTTCCTCCTCGACTCGCCCGAGGATCATCTGGCGGGCATCTACCAGAAGTACACCGACGCGGCGATGCTCTCGAAGTTCTCGGGCGGCATCGGAATGGCGTATCACCGGGTACGCTCGCGCGGCTCGCTCATCGAGAGCACCAACGGGCACTCGAACGGGATCGTCCCGTGGCTGAAGACCCTGGACGCCTCCGTCTCCGCGGTCAACCAGGGCGGCAAGCGCAAGGGCGCCTGCTGCGTCTACCTCGAGCCGTGGCACGCGGACGTCGAGGACTTCCTCTCGCTCCGCGACAACACCGGCGACGAGGCGAGCCGCACGCACAACCTCAACCTCGCCAACTGGATCCCCGATCTGTTCATGCGTCGGATCGAGGGCGACGCTGACTGGAGCCTCTTCGATCCCAAGGTCGTGCCGAACCTGTCGGATCTCTATGGGGAGGAGTTCGAACGCGCCTACGTCGCCGCCGAGGAGGCGGGCCTCGCCGCGAAGACCGTCAAAGCGCGGGAGCTCTACGCGCGAATGATGCGCACGCTCGCCCAGACCGGCAACGGCTGGATGACGTTCAAGGACAAGTCGAACCGCGCCTGCAACCAGACCGCCCTCCCCGGCCGCACCGTCCACCTGTCCAACCTCTGCACGGAGATCATCGAGGTGACGTCGGGCGACGAGACGGCCGTGTGCAATCTCGGCTCGATCAACCTCGGGCGGCACACCCTCCGGCGCGACGACGGCGCCGTCGGGTTCGACTTCGACAAGCTCGCCCGGACCGTGCACACCGCCGTTCGCCAACTCGATCAGGTGATCGACCTCAACTTCTATCCCATCCCGACGACGCAGTCGTCGAACCTGCGCTGGCGCCCGGTGGGTCTCGGACTGATGGGGCTCCAGGACGTCTTCTTCCAGATGCGTCTGCCGTTCGACGCGCCGGAAGCGCGTGCCCTCTCCCGCCGGATCGGCGAGGAGATCTACTTCCACGCCCTCTCGGCGTCGGCCGACCTCGCCGTGGAGAAGGGCAAGCACCCGTCCTTCGGCGAAACGCGCGCCGCACGCGGCGAGCTGCAGTTCGAGGCCTGGGGCCTGGCGGCGACCGACCTCGGGGACGCGGCGCGCTGGGAGACGCTCCGCGCGCGGGTGAAGGAGGTGGGCCTGCGCAACTCGCTGCTCATCGCCATCGCGCCCACCGCGACGATCGCGTCCATCGCCGGCTGCTACGAGTGCATCGAGCCTCAGGTCTCGAACCTGTTCAAGCGCGAGACGCTCTCCGGTGACTTCTTGCAGGTGAACCGGTACCTCGTCGCCGAGCTCAAGCCCCTTGGCCTCTGGACCGAGTCGATGCGCGGTCGCCTCAAGCTGGCCGAGGGCTCGGTCCAGTCGCTGACGGAGCTGCCCGCCGAGCTCCGGACGGTCTATCGAACGGCCTGGGAGGTCCCGATGCGCTCCCTCATCGACATGGCCGCGCAGCGGGGCGCGTTCATCGACCAGAGCCAGTCGCTGAACCTGTTCATCGAGAGCCCGAACATCGGCCAGCTCTCGTCGATGTACTTCCACGCCTGGAAGCAGGGGCTCAAGACGACGTATTACCTCCGTTCGCGGCCGGCGACGAAGATCGCCAAGACGACGGTCGAGACGGAGAAGCCGCCAACGCCAGACGCCGACGCCGTGGCCTGCTCGCTCGAGAACCCCGGCAGCTGCGAGGCCTGCCAATGAGCGCCATCACCCGCCCCGCCCGCCTCCTCGATCCGGGCATGTGCCTCACGCTCCGACCGATGGCCTACCCGGCGTTCTTCGAGATGTACCGGGCCGGCATCAAGAACACGTGGACCGTCGAGGAGGTCGACTTCTCGACGGACGTGCGGGACTTGCAGAACAAGATGACGGACGCCGAGCGGCATCTCATCCAGCGGCTGGTCGCCTTCTTCGCGACCGGCGATTCGATCGTCGCGAACAACCTGGTGCTGAACCTCTACAGGCACCTCAACGCCCCCGAAGCGCGGATGTACCTCTCGCGCCAGCTCTACGAGGAGGCGCTGCACGTCCAGTTCTATCTGACGCTGCTCGACACGTACGTGCCCGATCCGGAGCAGCGGAACCAAGCCTTCGCCGCCGTCGAGAACATCCCATCGATCCGCAAGAAGGCGGATTTCTGCCTCCGCTGGCTCGAGTCGGTCCAGCGACTCGACCGACTCGAGACCCGCGAGCAGCGGCGGCAGTTCTTGCTGAACCTGATCTGCTTCGCCGGCTGCGTGGAAGGGCTGTTCTTCTTCGGGGCGTTCGCGTACGTGTACTTCCTGCGTTCGCGAGGCCTGCTGCACGGCCTCGCCGCGGGCACGAACTGGGTGTTCCGCGACGAGAGCGCGCACATGGCGTTTGCGTTCGCGGCGGTGCAGACCATCCGCCGGGAGGAGCCGGGCCTGTTCGACGCGGACATGACGCGCCTCGTGTCGCAGATGTTCGACGAGGCCGTCGTCTGCGAAACGCAGTTCGCGGAGGACATTCTCGGCAAGGGCGTCGCCGGGCTCTCTGTCACCGACGTGCGGCGATACCTGGAGCACTGCGCCGACCAGCGGCTCGGGACGCTCGGCCTGCCGAAGCTCTACGGCACGCGCAACCCGCTCACGTTCATGGACCTGCAGGACGTCCAGGAGGTCACGAACTTCTTCGAGCGACGCGTCTCCGCATATCAGGTAGGAATCGTGGGAGATGTCGTGCTCGACGGCGCTTTCTGAACGCAGGTGGCCCGCGGCGAGGCGGCTCCTCGCCGCGGTCGTCACGCTCGCCGCCGCCTCCGCGTTCTTTCTTTCAGGGGCAGCGGCGGCGGACCCGCTGTCGCTGCGCGACGACCGGGGCGTCACGGTCGTCCTCTCCGCGTCGCCCCGCCGCATCGTGAGCCTCCTGCCGTCGCTCACCGAGACGGTGTGCGTCCTCGGCGGCTGCGATCGGGTGGTGGGCACCGACCGCTTCTCGAACTGGCCCGACAGCGTGGCGGCGCTCCCCAAGCTCGGGGGAATCGACGACGCGCAGATCGAGCGCATCGTCGCGCTCAAGCCCGACGTCGTGCTGGCCTCCACGTCGGCCCGCGTGACGGACAGGCTCGAGTCGCTGGGGCTGAAGGTGATCTCGCTCGAGTCCCGCAACGAGGCCGACGTGAAGCGAACGCTCGCGTTGTTCGGGCAGATGCTGGGGGCGCGGCAAAAAGCCGAGCAGGTGTGGGCCGACATCGAACGCGCGACGCGCGCGGCGGCGGCGCGCGTGCCCGCCGAGCTGCGCGGCAAGCGGGTCTACTTCGAGATCGACGCCACGCCCTACGCCGCCGGCCCTGACTCGTTCATCGGCCAGACGTTGACGCGCCTCGGCCTCGCGAACGCGATCCCCGCGGAGCTGGGCCCCTTCCCCAGGCTCAATCCCGAGGTCGTCGTGAGGGCGCAGCCCGACATCGTCATGGCCGTCAAAGCGGGCCTCGGCGACATGCCGAAGCGTCCGGGATGGAGTACGCTGCGCGCCTTGCGAGACGGACGCACCTGCGGCTTTCCGGGGCCGACCTACGAGCTCATCGTCCGTCCAGGACCGCGCATGGGCGAAGCGGCGGCCGCCCTCGCGGACTGCCTCGTCGCGATCGGGCGACCGAAGAGCAAATGACGACCGACGAGAGGCGACGGCTTCAACTCGCCGTCGGGCTCGCGGTCGCCGCGGTCGCGCTGGTCGCCGCCGGGTTGGCGGCCGGCAGCGAAGGGTGGTCGGTTCGAAACCTCGCGGGCGCCCTCGGCAACCCGGACGGGCGGTTCATCGTGCTCGAGATCCGAGCACCCCGCACGCTGGGCGCGTGGCTCACCGGAGCGCTTCTCGGTCTCTCGGGCGCCATCGCCCAAGGGCTGTTCCGCAACCCGCTGGCCGATCCGTACCTCCTCGGCTCCGCCTCGGGCGCGGTGCTGGGAGTGGTCCTCGTTCTCGCCGCCGCCGCGCTCGGCGGCCACGCCGTGAGCGTCGCGACCGCAGACGCGATCGCGCGGGTCGGCCTGGTCGGCGCGGCGTTCGCGGGCGCGCTGGCAGGCGTCTTGCTGACGCTGTCCCTCGCGCGCGGCGCGCAGGAGACCACGCGGCTCCTGCTGGCCGGCGTCGTCGTGGGCGTCGTGCTCTCCGCGTCGAGCGATCTCGTCACGACCGCGGCGCCCGACGCCCTGCGGGGCAAGCAGGCCTTCTTGCTCGGGAGCACCGGCTTCCTGGGATGGCAGAGCTGTGCGTTCATGGGCCTCGGGTTGGCCGTGACCCTCCCGGTGGCGTGGCGACTCGCGCGCGTGCTCGACGCGCTCACGCTCGGAACCGAGACCGCCGTCAGCCTGGGCCTCGCGCTCGGGCGCGTGCGGGTGGCCCTGGTCGCGGCGCTCGCGCTCGCGACCGGGATCGCCGTCTCGCAGGCGGGGTTGGTCGCCTTCGTGGGCCTGGTCTCGCCGCACCTGGTGCGTCGCTTTGCGCCCGCCGCGCATGGATACGGCCTGGTGGCGAGCGCAGCCGCGGGCGGAACGCTGCTGCTGGCGGCGGATGTCCTCGCGCGCAGCGTGATCGCGCCGCAAGAGGTGCCGGTGGGCGTGGTCACGGCGCTGCTCGGAGGCGGGTACCTGGTCTGGCTTCTCCGGCGGAGGCAGCGGACGTGACGGCGCTCTGCGCCAAGGAGGTTCGCGTCGCTCTCGGCAGCACGCGTGCGCTCGACGGCGTGAGCCTCGAGGTGCAACCGGGCTGGACGGCCATCGTCGGTCCGAACGGGGCAGGCAAGTCGACGCTGCTCCGCGCGCTCGCCGGGCTGCAAGCGCTCGACGCGGGACTCGTCGAGCTCGACGGAAAGGTCATCGGCGCGTGGACCGGGCGCGAGCGCGCACGTCGCATCGCCTGGCTCGCCCAGCAGGCCGTCGCGACCGGGGATCTGACGGCCCGCGAGATCGTGCTCCTCGGCAGATTGCCCCATGCCGGCGTCGTCTCCTCGCCGAGCGCCGCCGACGAAGCCGCGGTCGACCGGGCGATGGAGGAGGCGGAGTGCGCCGCCTGGCGCGATCGGCGGCCTCACGAGCTCTCCGGCGGCGAGCAGCAACGCGTCCTGTTGGCGCGGGCCCTCGCGGTCGAGGCGCCGCTCCTGCTCCTCGACGAGCCCACGACCCACCTCGATCCGCCCCATCAGGCGGCGCTCGCTCGCCTGCTCCGGCGCCGCGCCCGAGCCGGCGCGGCGATCGTCAGCGTACTTCACGATCTGTCCCTGGCGCTGGTCGCGGATCACCTCGTGCTGATGGAGCGTGGTCGCGTGCGAGCGGCGGGAGCGACCGGAGATCCCGCGATGCACGCGGCCCTGGTCGAGACCTTCGAAGGGGCCATCCGGATCGAGCGCGCCGGCGAGCGGTGGGTCGCCGTTCCACACATCGAGACGTGATGGCGGCGCGCGCCGTCATGGTCCTCGGCGCGACGAGCGGCGCCGGCAAGAGCTGGCTCGCGACGGCGCTCTGCCGGTGGTACGCGCGCCAGGGGCTGCGCGTGGCGCCGTTCAAGGCGCAGAACATGAGCAACAACGCGCGCGTCGTCCCGGCGCTCGACGGCTCGCCCGGCGAGATCGGAAGCGCGCAGTATTTCCAGGCGCTCGCCGCGCGCGCCCGGCCCGACGTCCGCATGAACCCGGTGTTGCTCAAACCGGAGCACGACACGAGGAGCCAGGTCGTGGTCATGGGCCACGTGCGCGCGGATCTCGCCGCCACTCCGTGGCGCACGCGGAGCGAACAGCTCTGGCCGCACGCGCGCGAGGCGCTCCGGTCGCTGCTGGCGGAGAACGACCTGATCGTGATCGAAGGCGCGGGCTCTCCCGCCGAGATCAACCTCCACGCCTCCGACTACGTGAACATGCGCACCGCGCGCGAAGCGAACGCGGCCTGCCTGCTCGTCGTCGACATCGATCGCGGCGGCGCCTTCGCGCACCTCTACGGTACGCACCAGCTCCTTCCGCCCGACGAGCGCGCGCTGATACGCGGGTTTGTTCTCAACCGCTTCCGCGGCGATCCGAGCCTGCTGTCCCCCGGACCGGAGGATCTCGAGCGCCTGACCGGCGTGCCCACGCTCGCGGTGATTCCCATGTGGCGCGAGCACGGCCTGCCGGAAGAAGACGGCTGGTTCAGCGAAACCGAGTCGGAGGGGCGCGGGCAGGACGATCACGGCACCGCCAGCGCCGGCGGCGAGATTCGGATCGCGATCGTCGCCTTCCCGCGCATCTCGAACCTCGACGAGTTCCAGCCGCTGCGCCGGTGTCCCGGGGTGCGCTTGCGTTGGGCGCGGACACCCCGGGACCTCGATGGCGCCGATTGGATCGTGCTGCCGGGGTCGAAGCACACGAGCGGCGACCTGCGCTGGATGAGGGATGCGGGTCTGGAAGCGCCGATCGTGCGTCACGCGGCGCGGGGAGCGAGCGTGCTCGGCATCTGCGGCGGTTTGCAGATGCTCGGTGAGACGATGACGGACCCTGACGGCGTCGACGGGAACGAGCGCGGCCTCGGCCTCCTGCCCCTCGACACGACGTTCGCGCGTGACAAGCTGCTCCGGCAGACCCGCGTGCGGTTCACGCGCCTCGCGGGCGCCTGGTCGCCTCTCACGGAGCTCGCCTTCGACGGGTACGAGATCCGGCACGGCCGCACGACGCCACGACCCGGGACGGTGGACGGAGCGCTACGCAATGAAGCCGACGAACCGATTGGCTGGCGGCGCGACAACGTCCTCGGCGTCTACGCCCACGGCCTCTTCGAATCGCCGGAGGTCATGGCGCGGCTGTTCGGCGCGCCCCAGCGCTCGCTGGACGACGTCCTCGACGGCCTGGCCGCCTTCATCGATCGCCGGTTCCAACCGGGTGTCCTGCTGGAGCTGGCCCGCGCAGGTGCGCCCGTCGAGGGCGGCACTTGACAGGCCCAGGCCCGCGATGATTGAAGCGGGCGCTCAGCCGAGCTGGGCGCGGAGCTGCCGGGCGGCGCTGACCATGTTCCGGAGCGCCGGCAGCACTTCGTCCCAGCTTCGGGTCTTGAGGCCGCAGTCGGGGTTCACCCACAGGCGAGCGGCCGGGATCTTCTCGGCGGCCTTCTTCATCAGGTCGACGATGTGCTTCTCGCTCGGCACGTTCGGCGAATGGATGTCGTAGACGCCGGGGCCGATTTCGTTCGGATACGCGAAGCGATCGAAGACGTCGAGCAGCTCCATGTCCGAGCGGGAGGTCTCGATCGTGATGACGTCCGCGTCCATCGCCGCGATCGCCTCGATGATGTCGTTGAACTCCGAGTAGCACATGTGCGTGTGGATCTGCGTGCTGTCCGCGACGGCGTTGGCGGCGATCCGGAACGAGTCGACAGCCCACTTGAGGTACTCCTGCCACTCGGAGCGGCGCAGCGGCAGCCCCTCGCGCAGCGCCGCCTCGTCGATCTGGATGATGCGCACGCCCGCGCGCTCCAGATCCTGCACCTCCTCTCGGATGGCCAGCGCGAGCTGGTAGCACGAGACGGAGCGCGGCTGATCGTCGCGCACGAAGGACCAGTTCAGGATCGTGACGGGCCCCGTCAGCATGCCCTTCATCGGCTTCTGCGTCAGCGACTGCGCGTAGCGGATCCACTCGACCGTCATGGCCTGGGGCCGGCTGATGTCTCCGAACAGGATGGGCGGCTTCACGCAGCGCGAACCGTACGACTGCACCCAGCCAAGCTCGCTGAACGCGTAGCCGTCGAGCTGCCCGCCGAAATACTCCACCATGTCGTTGCGCTCGGCCTCGCCGTGAACGAGGACGTCGAGACCGAGCTTCTCTTGCTCCCGCACGGCGCGCTCGATCTCCAGGTGCATCTTGGTCGTGTAGGCAGCCGCGTCCAGCTTGCCCGCCCGGAACTCGCTGCGCGCCTTGCGGATGTCCGCCGTCTGAGGGAACGAGCCGATCGTGGTGGTCGGGAACCGGGGCAGCTTGAATGACTGCGCCTGCAAGGCCGCGCGCTTGGCGTAGGGCGACTTGCGCTGCCCGAGGCCGGCGGACAGCGCCGCGACCGCCGCCTGCACCTTCGGGTTGTTGACGCGCTTCGATGTCCGGCGGCTCTCCAGCGCGCGGGTGTTCTCCGCCAGGGCGTCCTTCACGGCGGCTCGCCCCTGGTTCAGCGCTGCGCCGAGCACCAGCACCTCTTCGAGCTTCTGCTGCGCGAAGGCCAGCCACGAGCGCAGCTCTGCGTCGAGCTTCGTCTCGTTCGCGAGGTCCACGGGCACGTGGAGCAGCGAGCACGACGGCGCGATCCACAGGCGATCGCCGAGCTGCTTCTGGATCGGCTCGAGGTAGTCGAGCGCCTTGGCGAGATCCGCCTTCCAGATGTTTCGCCCGCTCACGACGCCGAGGGAGAGCACCCGCCCCTCGGGCAGCCCGGCCACGAGCGCGTCGACCTCGGCGCGCGCGCTCACCGCGTCCAGGTGGATGCCGTCGACGGGCAACCGCGCCGCCAAGTCCAGGTTCCCGCCCAGACGACCGAAGTAGGTCGTGAGCAGGAGCTTGACGCCCGCGCCCGCGAGGCCGTCATAGGCGGTGCGGTAGGCCTGCTGCCACTCGGGAGCGAGCTCGGTCACCAGCGCGGGCTCGTCGATCTGGACCCACTCCACGCCCTCCCGCGCCAGCGCCGCGAGCACCTCGCGATAGACCGGCAGCAGCTTGCGCAGCAACGACAACCGATCCGACCCATCCTTGGTCTTGCCCAGCCAAAGATACGTGACCGGACCGATCACGACAGGCTTCGCCGGCACGCCAGCCTTGCTGGCCTCGGCGAGCTGGGCGAGGAGGCGCGCGGCGTCGAGCTTGAACGTCGTCTGCGCCGACAGCTCGGGCACGATGTAGTGGTAATTGGTGTCGAACCACTTGGTCATCTCGCCAGCGGCGACGCCATCGCCCGTGTCGCCCGCAGCGCGTCCGCGCGCGACCCGGAAGTAGGCGTCGAGCGGATTTCCCTGGCCGGCGCCGGCCCGCGCAGGAACGCTCCCGAGCAGGAAGCTGGTGTCGAGGACCTGGTCGTAGAAAGAGAAGTCGCCGACCGGAATCAGGTCGAGCTTGGACTGGCGCTGCCAGCCTTGGCGGCGCAAATCGGCGCCGAGCGCCTCCAGCTCGACGTGCGTGACCGAGCCCCTCCAGTGCTCCTCCTGCGCGAACTTGAGCTCGCGCCGGGCGCCGATACGAGGGAGGCCGAGGTTGTGTGTACGAGCCATGGTTTGGGCTTCCTTTGTGGGTCTAGCCGGACAACCTAGCCGTCACGGTCCATGAAGAGAAGTGGTACGTTCTCATGCACTCATGAGCTGTGATCATCGATGAGCAGGCTGGAGCGCATCCACCTGACCTTGTTGCGCGAGGTGAAGCGACGGGGCTCGCTCACCGCCGCCGCGCGCGGGTTGGGCCTGACGCAGTCGGCGCTGAGTCATAGCGTCAGGAAGCTGGAACAACAGATCGGGACGCCGATCTGGGAGCGCGACGGCAGGGGTCTCAAGCTCACGGCAGCGGGTGACTACCTCATGGCGCTCTCCCTGCGACTGCTGCCTCAGCTCGAGCACGCCGAGCACGTGCTCGGCCAGATCGCCCGCGGCGAGCGCGGCACGCTGCGCATCGGCATGGAGTGTCATCCCTGCTATCAGTGGCTCCTCACGATCGTGGAGCCGTACCTGCGCGCCTTTCCCGGCGTCGATCTCGACGTGAAACAGAAGTTCCAGTTCGGCGGAATCGGCGCGCTCTTCGCTCACGAGATCGACATGCTCGTCACTCCGGACCCGCTCCGCCGCAAGGGGCTGCACTTCGAACCGGTGTTCGACTACGAGCAGGTGCTGGTGGTCGGCCAGACACATCCACTCGCCGGCCGCGCCTACGTGTTGCCGGCGGATCTCGAGAAAGAGACCTTGATTACCTACCCGGTGGAGATCGAGCGGCTCGACGTCTACAGCCAGTTCCTGCTCCCGGCCGGCTCGGTGCCCAAGCGCCACAAGACGATCGAAACGACGGACATCATGCTGCAGATGGTGGCGAGCGGCCGCGGCGTGGCCGCCCTGCCCCGCTGGCTGGTGGCCGAATACCAGGGGAAGGTGCGCGTTGTGCCCGTCCGCCTCGGACGGCACGGCATCGCCAAGCAGATCTCCCTGGGCCTGCGCACGGCGGACGTCGAGATCGACTACATCGCCGCCTTCACCAAGTTGGCCAAGAATCAGCGCACGCCCGAGAGTCGTTCCAGGCGCCGCGCTTGACAGGAACACGCGCCTCCGCAATCCTCGCGCCCGTGCTGGTGCCCCGGGCTTGCGCTCGGGGCTCAAAAGGGAACCTGGTGAAAATCCAGGGCTGCCCCGCAGCGGTAAGCGAGAACGACATCCACGACATGCACTGGCCGCCCGTACGGGGCCGGGAAGCGGTGGGTGAAGGAAAGCGGCGAAAGCCGAAATGCTCGTGAGCCCGAAGACCTGCCCGCACCCGTGGCCGGGGAGAAATCCCGGCTCGGTCTCGACCTGGAGCCTCGCGGGAGGCGGGTAGGTCCGAAGCGGCGTCGCTCCCGGCGCCAAACCGGCTCACCCCGTCTCGCGCGTCGTGCTCCAGCAGCCCGCGGGGGCGGAAGGTCGGTCCGAAGTCGCTCTTGGCACCCACGCCGCTCGGCGGACTCGGATTGACAGCTCACCTCCCGGGTCCACCGCGGCTTCGGCCGCACCATCACGCGGAGATGAGCAGATGCTGGAACGAGTCGAGGCAGGCCGGATCACCGAGGGCCGGCTCATGGAGATGGTCTTCCCGGAGCAGGCGAACCATTACGGCACGCTGTTCGGCGGCCAGGCGCTGGCGCTCATGGACAAGGCCGCGTTCATGGTGGCCTCGCGCTTCTCGCGCCTCCCCGTCGTCACGGCCAGCACCGAGAAGATCGACTTCCACGCGCCGGTGAAGCAAGGCCAGCTCGTCGAGCTGGTCGCGCGGGTGGTCCAGACGGGCCGGACCTCGATCACCGTGGAGGTCGAGCTCTACGGCGAGGACATCCTCTCGGGCGCCCGTGCCTTGAGCACGCGTGGCCGCTTCGTGTTGGTCGCCCTCGACGCCGATGGCAAGCCGACGCGCGTGCCGGCGCTCGATCCGGCGATTGCGGCGGCCGCTCGACAGGACATCGCGTAGCCATGGCCCTGGTCGCGACGTGCCTCGGCTTTCCGTGCCTCGGCGCCGGCCGCGCGCTCGAAAAGGCGCTCGCGGCGTACGGGGCCGGGCAGATCACGGGCGAGACGCTCCGGGAGGTCGGCCGAAGCCTGCGCGCGCGACACTGGTCGGCCATGAAGGCGGCCGGACTGTGCGAGGTGCCTACCAACGACTTCTCCTTCTGCGACCGGATGCTCGACACGGCGGTGATGGTAGGCGCAACGCCCGCGCGCTACGCGACGATCGCCGATCCGCTGGCCCGCACCTTCGCCATGGCGCACGGACTGCGGAGTCCCACCGCGGGAACCGGGCTGCCCGCGCTCGCGAAGGCGAACTGGTTCGACACGGATTGCCGCCACGTCGTTCCCGAGCTGCAGGAGAAGCAGACCTTCCACCTCGACGCGGACCGGATCTTCTCGGAGATCGAGGAAGCGCGCGCTCTCGGGCTCGAGCCGCGGCCGGCGCTCGTCGGACCGGTGACCTTCCTCAAGCTCTCGACGCTGGCCCCGGGAGCTCCCGCGCGCGCGTCGACGTTGAACGTCATCGATCGCTTGATCGGGATGTACGAGCAGCTGCTCGACATGCTCGATACCCGGGGCGTGTCGTGGGTGCAACTCGACGAACCCTACCTGGTCATGGACCTGGACGGACACTGCCGAGAAGCGTACCGGCGCACCTTCGACCGGCTGACGTTTTCGCGGAAGCGGCCGCGATTGATGCTCACGACCTACTTCGGCGCCCTCGGCCCGAACCTGGCTCAAGCGCTCCGGCTGGGATGCGAGGGGCTGCACGTCGATCTCTCGAGCGCCCCCGATCAGCTCGACGCCGTCCTGGCCGACCTCCCCGCCACGACCGTTCTATCCGTGGGCGTCGTCGACGGACGTCACGTCGGGCCAACAGACTTCGATGCGGCGCTGGCGGCGGTCAGCAAGGCGGTCGCAAGGCTCGGGCGCGACCGCGTGCGCGTCGCGTCGTCGTGCTCGCTCCTGCATTTGCCCGCCAACCGCGCCGCGGAGAGCACGCTCGAGCCCTCGCTCGCGATCGCGAGCCAGAAGCTGAAGGAGCTCGTCGGGCTGGCCGTGGCCGCGGACCACCCGGCGAACGCACACGCGCGGCACGTCCCGCGCCTCACCGATGCTGAACCACTTTGAGCGCGTTGCCATCGAACGCACAGGGAGACAGACGAAATCCGGGCGCTGGACCAGCTACGCGCAGCACCAGCTGCGGCGACTGCAACAGGCGATCGGCGCGCGGCTGGAATCCGAGGAACACGCCCGTGGTCACCGCGGCCGTCGCCGACGGTTGACCGACGACTGAAAGCACGCGATCGGAGTGAGGATAGAGATCTCCGAGAGCAAGGCCGAGCGAAAGAGACTCCGAGCACCGGGGCCGGGAAGGTCCTCCTCCATTCGTGCTGCGCTCCGTGCTCGGCGAGGTCGAGAGTGTCCGCGAGCTAGTCGATCGTCAGGTGCCGGCAGCCGGACGGGCAAGCGCCCTCGAGGACGATCTTCATTCCGTCGTCGCAATCCTCGTACTCGGGCTGAACGATACCGTCGCCGCAGTAGGGCCCCAGCGTGCAGTCCGGGTTGCACTTCCCGTAGCCGCCGGTGTTGTTGGCCGTGCCGTCGTCGCACTCTTCCCCGATGGAGACGATGCCGTCGCCGCAGGTGGGCGTGCACTGGCTGGGGGCGGCGTTGAATCCGCTCAGCGTCAGGCGGTACGTCGAGCCGGTGGTCTGGCGTTCGGCCTGAAACACCGCCACCTCGTAGACCTGGCCGGCGGTCAGGCCGAAGTTGGTCCGCGCGCCGGCGCCGAAGGTGACCGAGCCGTTCACGGGCGTGTGGATGCCGCCCAGGTCGACCGCGAGCTGGCGGTTGACGAACACCCAGACGTCGTCGTCGCCGGTGAAGTCCAGCGTGTAGCTCTTGGTCGAGTCGTACTGGAACCAGTAGCGAACCTCGCTGGTGAAGCTGAAGTTGTGCTTGGGCGACCCAGCTTCGGGCGGGTAGCTCCCGCTCGGGTCGTAGGGCGGAGGGATGGTCGCCGAAACCCGCTCGCTGGCCGGCGTGAACGTGTCACCGTCGACCGGGAAGAAAGTGGGCGTCCCGTCCAGCAGTCCCTCCTGATAGGTGGCGGTGTAGCTGCCGTTCTTCGCGGTGCAGGCGGTCTGCATGTAGCCCATGGCGTCGTACTTGTCGCAGTCGGTGCTGCCGGGCGCGGCGGTCATGGACGTGCACGGGATGGGCAACCCGGTGGTGGCGTCCGTCTGCTCGTCGCCGACGTTGCCGCAGTAATACGCCGTCACGGTCACCGGCCACTGCTCGCCGTTCGGGCCCCACCGATTCACGTAGGCGCCGTTGCCGTTGCTCCACAGCGTCAGCGTGCCGGCGGTGCTGTGGTTCATGCCGGGCGTGTCGTGGTACCACTCGGCGAACGTCGTCGCGCTGGTGATGTGGGCGTTGGCGTTGGCGGTGGCGGTGCTGCTGAGAACCGGTTCGCCGTCCGCGGCCAGCATCGACTGGACGAGCCCCGTGATGACTTTCGTGAGCCCGCTGGCGCCCGGCTCGAAATCCGCCGGCATCTTGGCGCGGAAGTCGCGATACAGCGCCGGGACCGTCATCTGGTCGCCCAGCATCGGCTGCACGCAGGTGAACCCGGGCTCGACCTTGCAGTCGGCGGAACATCCGTCGCCGCTCACGTTGTTGCCGTCGTCGCAGGCCTCGTTGACCACGAGGCCGTCGCCGCAACGGGACGTGCAGCTGCTTCCGGTGTTGCACTGCGGCTCGTTCTGGCATCCGGCCGAGCAGCCGTCGAAAGGCAGCCCATTGCCGTCGTCGCAGCTCTCGGTGCCTTCGACCACCTTGTCGCCGCAGGTGGTGTGGCTGCACACGCTCGGGCTGCCGCTGCACTTCCACCCCGGCTCGAGCTTGCAGGTGGGCGAGCAACCGTCGCCCGCCGTCGTGTTCCCGTCGTCGCACAGCTCGGGGAGCACCGTGATTCCGTCGCCGCAACGCGCGACCCGGTGACAGGGCTTCCCGTCCGGGACGCACACGAACCCCGGGTCGACGCTGCGGCAATCCGCCGCGCAGCCGTCGTCGCCCACCGCGTTTCCGTCGTCACAGGCCTCGTCGGAGGTGCGAATGCCGTCGCCACAGGTGCCCTGGGATCCGAAGGATCCGCCCGTGCTCCCGCCCAGGCCGCTGATCACGACAGAGCCTCCCGTGGCCTGTCCCCCCGTACCGAGCGTGGGCCCCATCCCGCCCGAGCCCGAGGTCGTTCCGCCGGTTCCTGTTTCTTCGGCGTGAGGTTTGACTCCGGCGCAGGCGGCCAGCCAGATCGTAGCGACAGCAAGGCAGGCCCGACAGGACAGCGTCGATCGCATGAGAACTCCCGATCGTGAGGGGGGCGGTCCTGAAGCCAACCACTCTGGCCCACCTTCGTCAATGGGCGCATTTTGGCGATGCGCCGTCCCGGAGGAAGCGGGGACCTCCCGGCGTGGCCAAAAGTGCGAAGTGCGTTCGA
>DATJYC010000067.1:0-6909 GCA_035499735.1 Burkholderiales bacterium | reverse complement strand
GTCGCGCACCGTGTCGTAGGGATGCTTCGCGATGATCACCGGGTTGATGGTCATCTGCCCCGATGCGCCGACGAGCAACGTATAGCCGTCCGGCGCGGCCTTGGCGACCACCTCGCCTGCGACGATCCCCGTCGCGCCCGGGCGGTTCTCCACCACGATGGCGGTGCCGAGCGGCTCCGCGAGGCTCGCCGCGTAGACGCGCGCCGCGAGGTCCATGCCGCCGCCGGGAGGAAACCCGACGAGGAGGCGGATGGGCTTGCTCGGGTAATTCTGCGCGTGCGCGACCGCAGAGAGCGCCACGGTGAAGGCAATGCAGATCCGTCTCATGTCAGTCCGCGGTTGCGCCGGTCTTGCGGATCACTTTACCCCAGCGCGCGACCTCCTGGCGCATGAGGCTCGCGAGCCCCGAGCCCGACGAGCCGATCGGCTGGAAGTAGAGGCGGCTCATCCTGTCGCGCACCTCGTCTGAGCGCACGATCGCGACGAGCTCGCGGCCGAGGCGCTCGACGATGGGCTTCGGCGTCTTCGCCGGCGCGACCACGCCCTGCCAGGCTGTGGAGACGACCTGGGGATAGCCCGCCTCGGCGAGGGTCGGGTATTCCGGAAGCACGACGCTGCGCACGCTCGTCGTGACCGCGAGGGCCTTGAGGCGTCCCGATTCCACGAGCGGCATCGCGGTCGCCGGCACGACGAAGCCGGCGGCGACCTGCCCGGAGAGGATCGCGGTGTTCACCTGCGGGCTGCCGGGGTAGGGCACGTGCACGAGGTCGATGCCCGCGGCCTCCTTGAACAGCTCCATCGTGAGGTGCGAGGCGCTGCCGTTGCCGACCGAGCCGTAGTTGAGCTTGCCGGGCTGCGCCTTCGCGAGCGACACCAGCTCGCGCACCGAGTTGACGCCGAGCCTGGGGTCGACGACGAGCAGGTTCGGGCTAGCGGCGACGAGGCACACTGGCGCCAGGTCCTTGAACGGGTCGTACTCCATCTTCCTGTACAGCACGGTGTTGACGGCGAGCGGGCCCGGGATCGAGAAGCCGAGGGTGTAGCCGTCGGGCGCCGCCCTGGCGACGAGCGCCGTGCCGAGGTTCCCGCCCGCGCCGGGGCGGTTCTCGACCACGACCGGCTGTCCGAGCGCGGGGCCGAGCTTCTCCGCGAGGATGCGCGCGATCAGGTCGGGCGAGCTGCCCGCGGGGAAGGGCACGATCATGTGCACCGGCCGCGAGGGCCAGTCCTGCGCGTTCGCGGCCGCTGCGCACGCGAGGAGCAGCGCGAGCAGGAGCCTCCTCATGGCCCCGAACGCTAGCGGTGCTTGTTGAGGAAGCTCGTCAGCGCGCGGTTGAACGCCGCGGGCTGCTCGAGGTTGGAGAGGTGCGAGGCCTGCGGGATGATCACCAGCTCCGATCCCGGTAGCGCCGCCTGGATCTCGCGCGAGAGCGCGACCGGCGTGCCGGCGTCCTGCTCGCCGACGATGACGAGCGTCGGGCACTTCACTTCCTTCAGGCGCCCGGTCACGTTGATCTGCGGAATGGCGGTGCAGCAGCCGACGTAGCCGGGAACCGGCGTCGCGCGGATCATCGCGCTCACCCGCGCGGTCACCTCCGGGTGGCTCTTGCGAAACGGCTCGGTGAACCAGCGCCCGAGCGTGGCTTCGACCAGCGCCTCCATGCCCTGCGACTGCGCGGTCTTGATGCGTCCCTGCCACAGCGGCAGCGCATCGGGCGCGTAGCGGCTGGTGGTGTCGGCGAGCACCATGGTCGCGAACATGCCCGGGAACTTGAGCGCGAAGGTCTGGCCGATCATTCCGCCCATCGACAGGCCCACCCAGTGGCAGCGGTCGACGCCCAGTCCCTGCAGGAGCCCGTGCACGTCGTACGCCATCATGTCGAGCGTGTAGTCGCCCGCGGGGGCGTCGCTCTTGCCGTGGCCGCGCGTGTCGAAGCGCAGCACCTTGAAGCTGCGCTTGAGGAGCGCCGCCTGCTCGTCCCACATGGAAAGGTCGCAGGCGAGCGAGTGGCTCATCACGAGCCATGGGCCGCTTCCCTCGACGACGTAGTTCAGCTCGATGCCGTTGGTCTTGATCTTCATGTCTTAGCCTCGGATGTTTCGTTCTTGATGGTTCTTTTTCCGGCCCCGGCCTCGTGCGCGAGGAAGTCCTGGTAGGCCGCGGCGAGCCCCGCGGCGAGCCCGACGCGCGGCGACCAGCCCAGGCGCTTGAGCCTCGCCACGTCGAGCAGCTTGCGCGGCGTGCCGTCCGGCCTGCTCGTGTCGAACTCGAGGGCGCCGCGGAACCCGACCGCCGAGGCCACCGCGCGCGCCAGCTCGGCGATCGTCTGGTCCTCGCCGCAGCCCACGTTGATGAGCGGAAAATCGTTCGGGCCCAGCAGCACCTCGTCGAACCTGTCCTCGGGCAGGTTCATCAGCATCACGCAGGCGTCGGCCATGTCGTCGCTGTAGAGGAACTCGCGGCGCGGCTTGCCGGTGCCCCAGATGACCATCCGGTCGAGCCCGCGCGCCTTGGCCTCGTGCGCCTTGCGGAGCAGCGCCGGGAGCACGTGCGAGGCCGCGAGGTCGTAATTGTCGCCGGGCCCGTAGAGGTTGGTCGGCATCGCGGCGAGGAAGCGCGCGCCGTACTGGCGGTTGTAGCTGCGGCACATCTCGACGCCGGCGATCTTGGCCACCGCATACGCCCGGTTGGTGAACTCGAGCGGGCCCGTGAGCAGGTATTCCTCCTTGATCGGCTGGGGGCAGTCGCGCGGGTAGATGCACGACGATCCGAGGAAGAGCAGGCGCTTCACGCCGTTGCGCCAGGCCTCGTGGATCACGTTGGTCTGAACCGCGAGGTTGGATTGGATGAATTCCGCCGGGTAGTCGTTGTTCGCGAGAATGCCCCCGACCCGCGCCGCCGCCACGAAGACGTACTCGGGCTTTTCCTTCTCGAAGAATCGCTTCACCGCAGCCTGGTCGGTGAGCTCGAGCTCGGCGTGAGTGCGGCCGATCAGGTTGCCGTAGCCGGCATGCTGAAGGCGCCGCATCAGCGCCGAGCCTGCGAGGCCGCGGTGGCCGGCAACGTAGATGCGCGCGCTCGGTTCCATCGCCGGCAGCGACCTAGCTCCGCGACGGCGCGACGCCGTGCCCGTGCCGCAGAGCGAACTGCTCGTGCTCGGCCTCCTCGAGGTCGGCGCGGACCATCTCGGCGACGAGCTCCGCGAAACGGATCTTGGGCTTCCAGCCGAGCTTGCGGCGCGCCTTGGCGGCGTCGCCGAGCAGGCTGTCGACCTCGGTCGGGCGGAAGTAGTTCGGGTCGACGGCGACGATGCAGCGGCCCTCCTGGTCGTAGCCCCGCTCCTTCGCGCCCTTGCCCTTCCAGGTAACTCGGATCCCGAGCTCTCTCGCTGCGACGACCACGAGTTCGCGCACCGTGTGCTGCTCGCCGGTGGCGATCACGAAGTCCTCGGGCCTGGCCTGCTGCAGCATCAGCCACTGGGCCTCGACGTACTCGCGCGCGTGGCCCCAGTCGCGCCTGGCCTCGAGGTTGCCGAGGTAGAGTCGCTCCTGCGTGCCGAGGCTGATCCGCGCCAGCGCCCGCGTGATCTTGCGGCTGACGAAAGTCTCGCCGCGTATGGGCGACTCGTGGTTGAAGAGAATCCCGTTGCAGGCGAACAGGCCGTAGGCCTCGCGGTAGTTGACCGTGATCCAGTAGGCGTAGAGCTTCGCTGCACCGTAGGGCGAGCGCGGGTAGAAGGGCGTGCGCTCGGTCTGCGGCGCCTCGCTGGCGAGCCCGAAGAGCTCGGAGGTCGAGGCCTGGTAGAAGCGCGTCTTGTCCTTGAGGCCCAGGATGCGGATCGCCTCGAGCAGCCGCAGCGCGCCCAGCGCGTCCGCGTTCGCCGTGTACTCGGGCTCCTCGAACGACACCACCACGTGGCTCTGCGCCGCGAGGTTGTAGATCTCGTCGGGCTGCACCTGCTCGGTGATGTGCACCAGGCTGCTCGAGTCGGTCATGTCGCCGTGGTGCAGGACGAAGCGCGGTGACCCGACGTGCGGGTCCTGGTAGAGGTGGTCGATGCGCTTGGTGTTGAAGAGCGAGGTCCGGCGCTTGATCCCGTGGACTAAGTAGCCCTTGTCGAGCAGGAATTCCGCCAGGTAGGCGCCGTCCTGCCCGGTGACCCCCGTGATCAACGCGACTTTCGGTTTCTTCATGGCCGCGCGTATTGTAGCGTGGCGTCCCCGGCGGATTGGACTCGGCCTGACAATGAATATATGATTCAACGCCCTGCGGGCAACTCCTAGGAGCTGCTCGCAGCTTCTCGTCGAGGGGACTGACATGCAGATCAGAAAGAGCCTTGCACTAGTCGTCTTCGCCTGCGCTGCGGCCGCCGGCCCTGTCCGTGCGCAGCAAACCACACTGGACCAGCTCCAAGGTGTTGAACAGTACGGGGTGCTGCCCTACTCCGCCGCGACCGGCCAGATACAGGCGCCGGGTCAGGGAGGGGGCGCGGCAGGCTCCCTTGGCGCCGCGATGGGTCTTCAGGATCTCAGAGGCCCGCTCTCGACTACGATCACCAACCGAAGGGTACCCGCTGTGCCGGAGCCCGTCGCCGGGACTGCGGCCGACGTGAAACGCAAGCTCGAGGAAATCCAGCTCCGGCAACTGCAACAGCAGATTCAGGCTCTCCAGGCTGCGCCGAGCGAACGGAATGAGTTTCAGGAGCTCGTGCTGCAATCCACCGGCCGCGATCTGCCCATTTTCGGGGCAAACCTCTTCCGCGACGTGCCGAGCACTTTCGCGCCGGCCGACAATGTTCCGGTCACCGCGGAGTACGTTATCGGGCCCGGGGACGAGATCCAGGTCCGGGCCTGGGGTCAGATCGATGTGGACGTCAGCTCCATCGTGGATCGCACGGGTGCGATCGACGTGCCCAAAGTGGGGTCGATCAACGTCGCGGGCATCCGCTTCAGCGACCTCAATGCGTACCTGAAGACGGTTTTCGGGCGGACGTACCGCAATTTCCAGCTCACCGCGTCGCTCGGCAGGCTCCGCTCGATCCAGATCTACGTCGTGGGTCAGGCGAGGCGCCCCGGGACCTATACGGTCAGCTCGCTCAGCACGCTGGTGACGGCGCTCTTCGCGGCGGGCGGGCCATCGGGCAAGGGCTCGATGCGCAGCATCCAGCTGAAGCGCAACAACCAGATCGTTGCCGAGTTCGACCTGTACGACCTGCTCCTCAGCGGCGACAAGTCGCGGGACGCACGGGTCCTGCCCGACGACGTGATCTACATCCCGCCGGTCGGATCGCTCGTCGCCGTTACCGGCAGCGTCAAGGTGCCGGCCATCTTCGAGCTCAAGCAGAATGCGGTTCTTTTCGACCTGTTCCGCTGGGCGGGCGGGCTCGCCACCACGGCCGCGGGGCAGAAGGCTACGGTAGAGCGCATCGCGGACCACAAGGAGCGCCAGGTGGAGGAGTTTCCGCTCGACGTGAGCGGTCTCTCCCGCACGATACGGGACGGCGACCTCGTCACCGTGTACTCGATCGCGCCCCGCTTCGACAACGCAGTCACGCTCCGCGGAAACGTGATCCAGCCGGGACGCTTCCCGTGGCGCGAAGGGATGCGGGTGCGCGACCTGATTCCGGATCGTGAGGCGCTCCTTTCGCGCGATTACTGGATCAAGCGCAACCAGGTGGTGGGGCTGGACGACAGCGTCGCGTCCATCCTCACCCAGCAGAGCGCGACCGGCACGCGGCTCACTGTCGACGACCTCAACCGGAAGCGCCAGCGCGAGGGCGAGATCGACGCGACGGTCGGCGACACCATCCGGCGTATCCAGACCGAATCGGAAGCCGCCAAGTTCCTCGATCCGACCCAGGCCTCGAGCACGGCGCAGGCCCAGAGCGCCGCGCAGATCTCTTCGACCGCTGCTGAGAGCCTGCAGGATCAGCGCAAGGACCAGCTTGCCCGGCTTGAAACCGCAAAGGCCGACTCGCTGCGGCTCGTCAACCAGATCAAGCCGTCGCAACGCGAGGTCAACTGGGACTACGCCGTGGTCGAGCGCATCAACCGCGACGATCTCACTACATCGCTCATCCCGTTCAACCTGGGCAAGGCCGTGATCGACGGGGACCCCGAGCAGAACGTGCTGCTGCAGCCTGGCGACATCGTCACGGTGTTCTCCAAGGAGGACGTCAAGGTTCCGATCTCCAGGCAGACGCAGTACATCCGCCTCGAGGGCGAGTTTCAGAGCGCAGGGATCTACCAGATCCTGCCCGGGGAGACGCTCAGGCAGCTCGTCGCCCGCATCGGAGGGTTCACCCCCAACGCCTACGTCTTCGGCGCGCAGTTCACGCGCGAGTCGACGCGGCTCGCGCAGGAAAAGACGCTCTCGGAGGCCTTGTACCGCCTGGAGAAGGACATGCAACGGTTCAACGCGCTGCGCGCCCAGAACGTGACCTCGCCCGAAGACGCCGCTTCATTGCAGCAGCAGGCCGCGAACCAGCAGAACCTGCTCATGCGGCTGCGCCAGATCCGGCCCATCGGCCGCATCGTGCTCGAGTTGCCCGAGCACGCGAAGGCCGGCGACCTCCCCGACATGCCGCTCGAGGACGGGGACCGCTTCGTGGTTCCGCCGCCGCCGTCGATGGTGAGCGTGGTCGGCTCGGTGTTCGGGGAAAGCTCCTTCGTGTACAAGCCCGAGAAGCGCGTCGAGGATTACCTGACCCAGGCGGGAGGAGTCACCAAAAGCGCCGACGCGGGGAGCATCTACGTCCTCCGCGCTGACGGCACCGTAAAGAGCAAACGGCAGGAGGGTTTCTTCACCGCGTCGCTCGAAAGCAGCCGCCTCATGCCCGGCGACAGCATCGTCGTGCCGGAGGAGCTCGACCGTACCACGGTCACGCGCGCGCTGAAGGACATCTCGCA
>DATJYC010000066.1:0-19750 GCA_035499735.1 Burkholderiales bacterium | reverse complement strand
GCGGCCGACATCCAGCCGGACGACTATCCGACGGTTCTCGCCGTGCGCTACATGAGCGACATCATCAAGCAGAAGACCGGCGGCAAGGATTCGATCAAGGTGTTCTCGGGCGGCGCCCTCGGCGGCGAGAAGGACACGATCGAGCAGGTGAAGATCGGCGCGCTCGACCTCGTGCGCGTCAACGTCGCCCCGATGAACAACATCTGCCCCGAGACCATGGTCCCGACGATGCCGTTCCTGTTCCGCTCGAAGGCGCACATGCACAAGGTGCTCGACGGGCCGGTCGGCGACCAGATCCTCGCGGCGTGCGCGAGCCAGGGCTTCGTCGGCCTCGCGTTCTACGACAGCGGCGCCCGGTCGCTCTATACGGTGAAGAAGCCGGTGCGCAGCTTCGCCGACATGAAGGGGCTGAAGGTCCGCGTGCAGCAGTCCGACCTGTGGGTGGCGCTGGTGCAGGCGATGGGCGCGAACGCGACGCCCATGCCCTACGGCGAGGTCTACACGGGACTGAAGACCGGAGTCATCGACGCGGCCGAGAACAACTGGCCTTCGTACGACACCGCGCACCACTACGAGGTCGCGAAGTTCTACACGCTGACCGAGCATTCGATGGCGCCGGAGCTGCTCCTCATCTCGAAGAACGTCTGGGACCGGCTCTCGCCCGACGAGCAGAAGATCTTCCGCGCGGCGGCCAAGGAATCGGTGCCCTACATGCGCAAGCTCTGGGACGCCAAGGAGACCGCCTCGCGCGCCATCGTCGAGAAGGCCGGCTCGCAGGTGATCACCGTCGACAAGAAGCCGTTCCAGGACGCGATGAAGCCGGTGTACGACAAGTTCATCACCGATCCCGGGCTGAAGGACATGATCAGGCGGGTACAGCAGACGAAGTAGCGTAGCCATGCTGACCCGCTTCTGTGCCGCGACCGCCCGGTTGTGCCTGATGGCGGCGGTGGCGGGCCTGGCGGCGGTCGTCGCGGCGGTGCTCATCCAGGTGTTCGGCCGCTACGTCCTCAACGACACGCCGACCTGGGCCGAGGCCCTCGCGATGCTGCTCGTGCTCTACGTCACCATGCTCGGTGCTGCGGTGGGCGTGCGCGACGCCGGCCACATCGGCATGGAGTCGCTGCTGGTGCTCGTCCCCGAGAAGCTGCGCCTGCGGATCGAGCTGCTGATCCACGTGCTCGTCGCGGTCTTCGGCGCGATGATGGCGTGGAACGGAGCGTTCCTCGCCTGGTCGGTTCACGACTACCGCATACCGACGCTGGGCATCTCCGAAGGGCTCAACTACGTCCCGATCGCGGTCTCGGGCGCGCTCATCCTCCTCTTCTCGATCGAGCACATCATCGCGCAGCTGCGCGGCGAGGACGTGGTCCCCGCGTGGCACTGACCCTGCTCGCGGTCTCGTTCGCGCTCTTCCTCCTGCTCGGCGTTCCGGTGGCGTTCGCCATCGGGCTCTCGGCGGTGTGCACCATCCTCTACGAAGGCCTGCCGCTCGCGGTGGTGTTCCAGCAGATGCGCGCGGGGATGAACGTCTTCTCCTTCCTCGCGATCCCGTTCTTCATCTTCGCCGGCGAGCTCATGCTGCACGGCGGGATCGCCGACCGCATCGTGCGCTTCGCCAAGGCGCTGGTCGGCCATATCCGCGGCGGCCTGGGGATGTCGAACGTCGTGGCGTGCACGCTCTTCGGCGGGATCTCCGGCTCGGCGGTGGCCGACGTCTCGGCGATGGGCGCGGTGATGATCCCGATGATGAAGAAGGAGGGCTACCACGCCGACTACGCGGTGAACGTCACCACGCACGCGGCGCTCGTCGGCGTGCTCATGCCGACCAGCCATAACATGATCATCTACTCGCTCGCCGCGGGCGGGAAGGTGTCGGTCGCCGCGCTGATCCTCGCGGGGGTGCTGCCGGCGATCATCCTCACGGCGTGCAATCTCGCCGCGGCGTATCTGGTCGCGATCAGGCGCGGCTATCCCGCGGGGACCTTCCCGGGCTGGGACGCCGTCTGGCTCGCCTTCGCCGCCGCGCTCCCGGGCCTCTTCGTCGTCGTGATCATCGTCGCGGGCATACTCTCGGGCGCCTTCACCGCCACGGAATCGGCGTCGATCGCCGTCCTGTACGCGCTCGTCCTGACGACCATCGCCTACCGCAGCCTCACCTGGGAGAGCTTCCTCAAGGCCGCCGCCAAGGCCGTCAAGACCACGGGGATCGTGCTGCTCCTCATCGGGATCTCCGCGACCTTCGGCTACCTCATCAGCCTGTACGAGGTCGCCGAGCTGACCGGCAAGGCGCTCGCGAGCGTCTCGACCAGCCCTTGGGTGATCTTCCTGCTCGTGAACGTGATCCTGTTCCTGCTCGGCACCTTTCTCGACATGGCGCCGACGATCCTCATCTGCACGCCCATCTTCCTTCCGATCTGCGCCCAGTACGGCATGAGCCCGGTGCAGTTCGGCATGGTGATGCTGATCAACTGCGCGCTCGGCCTCAACACGCCGCCCGTGGGCACCACCCAGTTCGTCGGCTGCGCGATCGGCGGCGTGTCGATCGGCCACGTGATGCGCACCATCTGGCCGTTCTACGGCGCGCTCATTGCGGCGCTGATGCTGGTCACCTACGTGCCGGCGTTCTCGCTCGCCTTGCCCGGGCTGTTCCTGAAATAGCAGGGCCTTCGTTCATAGCACGCCCACCGCCCGCGAGATCAGAAGGGCCATGATCGTGAGCGAGATCAAGATCTGCGTCATGGCGAGGAGTTTTGCCCAATGGGTCAGAACCGGCGCATCCGTCGGACCAAACGTTGAACTGGTGGTGAAGGCGATGAATAGATAATCCACAAATCCGGGGCGCCATCCATCGACCCCAAAGGTCTTGCGCTCCGTTCTTTCGATTTGCATCTGCGGAAAAACGAAGCTGCGGCTTCCGAACTCGTGCTCGGTCTCGCGTTTCCTCGGACCACCGCCGTCGAGCCTCCAATACCAGAGCGCGAACACCAGGACGTTCGTCAGCCACAACGCCCCGCCCGAGCGCAGAAGCACCAGCGCCGAGTCCTTCCCCTCCGGGATAGTGGTGACGAGCAGAACCACCGATACGATGAGGCCGAGCGTAATGATTGCGCCGATCACAATACCCAGAACATGGTTGAGCGAATGGCGTCCCGTCCGATGCGCGAACACGGTCGGGACCAGCAGCACCACGACCAGAGCCGGCAGCAGCCAGGTGGGTCCGACGATCAACTCCTTTGGCAGCGCCATGTAGATGCCGGAGACCGCAAGGAGCGCGAGGATTACCTGCCAGCGTGGCTCCGGTTGATCGATGTGACTCATTGTCATAGCATTCTGCAGAGCGGAGGGCGGGTCTTGCAAGGTGTCCTGAAATAGGCAATGGCGGAAACGGCACTCATCGTCGGCGCCGGGAGCGGCCTCTCGGCGTCGCTCGCCCGGCTCTTCGCGAAGGAGGGCATGCGCGTCGCGCTCGCCGCGCGCAACACGGCCAAGCTCGCAGCGCTCGCGAAGGAAACCGGCGCTTCCGCGATCGAGTGCGACGCATCGGCTCCCGCCCAGGTCGAAGCGCTGTTTGCAAAGGCCGACGCGCCCGACCTTGTCGTCTACAACGCTGGCTACCGCACGCGCGGGCCGCTGGTGTCGCTCGACCCCGTGGAAGTCGAGCGCACGCTCGCGATATCGGCCTACGGAGGATTCCTCGTCGGGCAGGCCGCGGCGAAGCGCATGCTCGCCCGGGGGAGCGGCTCGATCTTCTTCACCGGGGCCTCCGCGAGCGTGAAGGGCTACGCAGAGTCGGCGCCCTTCGCCATGGGGAAGTTCGCATTGCGGGGGCTCGCGCAGAGCATGGCGCGCGAGCTCGCGCCCAGGGGCCTGCACGTGGCCCACTTCGTCATCGACGGGCGCATCGGCCGGGAGCCGAACGACGGCATGCTGCTGCCGGACGAGATCGCGAGGAGCTATCTCGCGGTCCATCGCCAGCACCGCAGTGCCTGGACCTGGGAGGTCGAGCTGCGGCCCTGGGTCGAGCGCTTCTAGAGGTCTACTGTCGTGCGATCACCACCGTGCAGGGACGGTTCCCCAGGCCGCCCTTGAGGACGAAGCGCTCGCCGTCCGAGCGCCCCTGGAAGAACACGGGAAAGGCCTTGCCGTAGTTGCTCTTCGTCTCCGAGACGCCCTTCCCCGAGAGCACGAGGGTACCGTCGTCGGCCGGCTTTCCGCGCGCCTCGTAGGAGCCGGGCTCTCCGAGGTTGCCGCCGGCGATCACGAACTCGCCGTCCCTGACCGTGACCTTCCAGCTGTTCACCCGCGCGGGGATTTCGGCGTACGCCTCGCACGAGCGCGTGACCATCCAGGAGCCGTCGTAGCGCGATCCCGCCGGCGCCGGCTGCTGCGCGGCGGGCCTCTGCGCCGAGCCCCACAGGAGGCTCGGGAGGAAGGTGCTGGAGCGCGGCGCTTCCTGCGCCGCGGGCTTGGGAGCGGGCTCCGGGTCCTTGCGCGCGACGGCGACGGGCGGCTGCTCCGCGGGCTGTGGGGCCTGGACGGGAGGACGGGGCTGCGCCTTCGCCTTCGCCGGGGGTCTGGCCTCGGCCTTCGCCTTCGCCTCGGCGATGCGCTCGCTCTCGAGCTGCTTCTTCGCCTTCTCCGCGTCCGCGGCCGCGGCCTTTGCGCGTCGCTGCGCTTCCTCGGCTTCGGCGCGCGCCTTGGCGAGCTGGACCTCCACGTCGGGCTTCTGAGGCAGGATCCACCCGGCGCGCCACGCCCAGCCGCCCGCCGCGGCGAGAACGAGGACGACGGCCGCTCCGACGATCCATCCGAGTCGCGAGCCGGGCTTCGCCGCCGGCGCGGCGGCTGAGCGGGGAACGGCGCCCTGCTTGGGGCGCGGCGAGCCGCTCAGCTCCACGGCAGCCGCCGGCCGCAGCACTTCCACGATGATGGTTTCCTCCGAGACCGCTGCGGCGGCAGGCGCGTCGTGCGCCGCGAGGACCGCCGCGCGGAAGGCCTCGGCGGACTGATAGCGGTCCTCCGGCTTCTTCGACAGGGCTTTCGCGATAATCGGGTCGTAGCGCTCCCAGCCCTTGCCGGGGTCGGCCATCGAGGGCCGCAGCGGATCGGTGTGGCAGGTCGCGTACGATACCTGCTCGGCGGTGCCGACGAAGGGCTTGGCGCCGGTGATGAGCTGGTAGAAGACCACACCCGAGGCGAACAGGTCGGCGCGGTGGTCGATCTGCGAGGCGGCGTACTGCTCGGGCGCCATGTAGCCGGGCGAGCCCATCATCACGCCGGTCTGGGTCAGCTCCGAGGCCTCGATGCGCGCGATGCCGAAGTCGGCGATCTTGACCTTGCCGTTGCGCATCACGATGACGTTGCCGGGCTTGATGTCGCGGTGCCATACGCGCCGGTCGTGCGCGTGCCCGAGCGCCTCCAGCAGCTGCGACATGATGCTCACCGCGTCGCGCTCGGCGAAGCGCGTCCCCCGCCCGATGTATTCGCGGAGCGAATTGCCCTCGACGTACTCCATCGCGATGTAGGCGACGTCGGCGTCCTCCCCGTAGTCGTACACCGCGACGATGCCCGGGTGCGCGAGCTTGCCCGCCGCCTGCGCCTCGTTGCGGAAGCGCGCGAGCATCGCGGCCGCGTGGCGCTCGCCCTCGACCAGCTCCCGGCGTATGGTCTTGATCGCGACGGTGCGCCTGATGCCGGGGTCGAAGCCCTTGTACACGACGCCCATGGCGCCCTGCCCGAGCACCTCGGTGATCTCGTACTTGCCCAGATGGTCAGGCGTCGTCATGTTCCGGCCGTGAATGCATGCGCCGGGATATTATGCTTTTTTGGCGACACAAAGGGAGAGGAATCAATGCCGCTGCGGCCCGGATTCGACCTCGCGCGCATGAACGCCTTCGGGAAGGATTTCCTTCCGGGGCTGGTCGGGGTGATCTTCACCGAGATCTCCGAGGGCCTGGTGAAGGGCGAGGTCGCCCTGCGCAAGCCCCTGCTCGCGCCCAACGGCTACCTGCACGCCGGCACGGTCGTCGCCTTCGCGGACACGCTGTCGGGCTACGGCTGCATCACGCACCTGCCGGAGAGCGCGGAGAACTTCACCACCGTCGAGCTGAAGACGAATTTCCTGAACACCGCTCGCGAAGGGACGCTGTACGGGGAGGCGCGCGCCGTGCACCTGGGCCGCACCACTCAGGTGTGGGACGCGGTCGTGACGCACGGCCCGGAGCGGCGCAGGCTCGCGCTGTTCCGCTGCACGCAGCTGGTGCTGTATCCGAGGTAGCATGCGGGCATGAGCCTGCCGCGGCAAGACCTGCTCGGACGCGGCGACGCGGAGTCCGACGCCAAGTCGCATTCGACCGGCATCCTCCCTTCGCAGGAGGTCGAGTACCTCATTCGGGCATCGAAGGAGATCGTCACGCGCGAGCCCGTCGAGGCGGACCAGATCCAGCCGGCGAGCCTGGACCTGCGCCTCGGGAGCGTCGCCTACCGCGTGCGCGCGAGCTTCCTCCCGGGGAAGAAAGCGACGGTGATGCAGCGCCTCGACGACCTCGGGATGCACAAGATGGACATCACCGGGGGCGCGGTGCTCGAGCGCGGCTGCGTCTACATCGTGCCGCTGCTCGAGGCCCTCGCCCTCAGGCGGCGCACTTCGGCGATGGGCAACCCCAAGAGCTCGACCGGGCGCCTCGACGTGTTCGTGCGGCTCATCACCGACCACGGCACCGAGTTCGACCGCGTGCGCGAGGGCTACAACGGGCCTCTCTACGCGGAGGTGTCGCCGCGCACCTTCAGCGTGCTCGTGCGCAAGGGCTCGCGCCTCAACCAGATCCGCATCCGCCGCGGCAGTCCGCCCACCGGCGACGAGACGCTGAGGCGCCTGCACGAGGAGCACCAGCTCGTAGACTCGATAACTGCGGAAGAAATACGCGACGGCGTGCCGGTGTCGGTGGACCTCGTCGGCGACCGCTCGGGCGGGGTGATCGGCTACAAGGCGAGAGACCACGCCGGCCTGATCGACGTCGACCGCGTGAGGCATTACGAAGTGCTCGACTATTGGGAGCCGGTGCACGCGCCGCGCCGCGGAGGGCTCGTGCTCGACCCCGCCGACTTCTACATCCTCGCCTCGCGCGAGGCGGTGAGGGTGCCGCCGATGCTCGCCGCCGAGATGGTCGCGTACGACACCCTGATGGGCGAGTTCCGGGTGCACTACGCCGGCTTCTTCGATCCCGGCTTCGGCGATCCGCAGGCCGGCGGGCAGGGCTCGCGCGCGGTGCTCGAAGTGCGCTCCTTCGAGATGCCGTTCGTCATCGAGCACGGCCAGGTCGTCGGGCGGCTGGTCTACGAGCGGCTGACCGCGCCGCCTTCCAGGCTCTACGGCGCCACGGTGAAGTCCTCGTACCAGCGGCAGGGCATCGCGCTGTCCAAGCACTTCAAGCTGCCGCCCCCGGAGGGCGGGGGCTAGCTCGCCGCCCGCTCGGGCGAGACCAGGAACGGGCGCAGCTCGCCCGGCGGCAGGGGGCGGCTGATGAGGTAGCCCTGCATCTGGTCGCACATGAGCGTGCGCAGCATCGCCGCCTCCTCCTCCGAGTCCACTCCTTCGGCGACGACCTTCAGGCCCAGCGAGTGCGCGAGGGAAATGATCGTCGATATCAGCGTCAGGGTGTTGGAGTCCCTGAGCATGGTGGCGACGAACGAGCGGTCGATCTTGACCGACTGGACGGGCAGCCTCGCAAGATAGCGCAGCGACGAGTAGCCCGTGCCGAAGTCGTCGATCGCGATCTGGACGCCCAGATCCCGCACGGCGGCGAGCTTCCTGATGTTGTCCTCGACGTCCTCCATCAGGAGGCTTTCGGTGATCTCGAGGTCGAGCGCCGTGCTTTCCGCGCCCTCGGCAAGAGCGGCCTGCACCGTCCGGACGAAGTCCGCCTTGCGCAGCTGGATCGCGGAGACGTTGACCGAGACGCGCGGCGCGGAGAGCCCGCGGTCGGCCCAACCGCGGTGGTCGCGCGCGGCGCGGCGCATCGCCCAGGCGCCCGCCTCCAGGATCAGCCCGGTCTCCTCGAGCAGGGGGATGAAGTCCATCGGCGGCACGAGCCCGAGCTCGGGGCTCTGCCAGCGGATCAGCGCCTCGAAGCCTTCGACGGCACGCGATTCGACACCCACCTTCGGCTGATAGTGCAGCACGAATTCCTCGCGGTCCAGCGCGAGGCGCATCTGGTTTTCCAGGGTGAGCTTCTCGGCCGCCCGCTCGGTCATGTGCTCCGCGTAGAACACGAAGCGCTCGCCGGTCGACTTTGCCTGCTTCAGCGCGGCCTCGGCGTTCCGGTGCAGCGTCTCCGCGTCCGTCCCGTCGCGAGGGAACAGGGCGACTCCTCCCCGCGCCGAGATGCGGAGATCCGTCCCGCTTTCGAGCCGGAACGGCTCGTCGAAGCAGGCGCGCGCCTGGCTCTCGACTGCGTGCGCCAGCTCGTCGACGCTCCTGCGGCCGTCGAGCACGATCGCGAAGCTGTCCGCGCTCATGCGGCCGACGAGACCCGCGTCTCCGGTGCAACGCGCAAGACGCACGGCGACCTGCTTCAGCAGGTCGTCCCCGGCCCGCCGTCCCAGGGAATCGTTGATGCCCTTGAAGCGCTCGATGTCGAGCAGCACCAGCGCGAGCCCCTGGTCCGGGTCGGTGACCTTGATTCGCTGCGTCAGCCGCTCGTTGAACAGGGTGCGGTTGGCCAGGCCGGTGAGCACGTCGTAATACGCGACGTAGTTGAGCCTCTCGGCCTTCTCGATGTGATCGAGCGCGAAGGAGATGTCGTCGGCCAGCTCGGTCAGGAGCTTCATCTCCTCCTCGTCGAAGAATCCGGTCTCCGCCGCGTAAAGGGCGATGACGCCCGCCGCTTCGCCGCTCACGATCAGGGGAATGACGGCGAAGGAGTTGATGCCGCGCTCCGCCATTTCCTTCTTCATCATCCGCCGCGGGTCGCTTGCGATGTCGTTCGCCACCGCCGGCTTCCTCTCGATGACCGCCCTGCCGGCCAGCCCTTGCCCGCCCGGGCGGGTCGCGGTCACCGCGAGAGGGGCTACTTCGAAGAAGTCGCCTACAGTCCCCTCCCAGGCCACCGGCCTGACCGCGTCGGTGCGCTGGTCGACCACGCCGATCCACGCCATCCGGAACTTGCCGTCCCTGACCGCGATCCGGCAGGCTTCCTGGAACAGCTCCTCGCGTTCCCCCACGCGTACGATGAGCGCGTTGATTCCGCTGAGCACGGCGTAGATCCGGTTCAGGTTCCTGACGTGAGCTTCGGCGGCCTTCTTTTCGGTGACATCGGTTGCCGTGCCGGCCATCTGTACCGGGCGCCCAAGCTCGTCCCATAGCGCCTGCCCCTTGACGCTGAACCAGAGGTGCCCGCCGGACTTCGTCAGCACACGCGCGTCGACGTCGAAGGGGGTCTTTTTCTCCAGGTGGGCCTTCAGCGCCTCGCGCACGTATCCCAGGTCGTCCGGATGCACCAGTACGGTCCAGTTCTCCTCGACCGTCTGATGCGCGCGCCGGAGATCCTCGCCTTCGTAGCCCAGGCGGCGAAAGAAGCTCTCCGAGATCCGCGTATGGTTGGTCTGGGGGTCGAGCTCCCACAGCTCGCCTGCCGAGGCGGCAAGGGCGAAGCGCTGCTCGCTTTGCCTGAGCTCGGCCTCCTCGCGCGATCGGATCTCCACCATGCGGTTGAATTCGCTTGCCACGTGGGCGATTTCGGCCGGTCCGCTCACCGGCGCGCGCGCTCCCAGATCACCCGCCGAGACTCTGGCCGTAGTCGCTTCCAGATCGTGTATCGGCTTTGCTATGGCCGCGCCGATGCGGCGCGTGAGCACGACGGCCAGCAGCGCGGTCGCGACGACGATGGCCAGCGCGGTCGACAGCCTGTGCTCGGCGGGAGCCATGAGCGCGTCCTGGGGAATGCCGACGGCCACGATCCACCCGGGCCCGGAGACGGTCCGATAGGTGAAATGGCGGAAGACCCCGTCGACGCCCTCGAGGCGAAAGCTCCCCTCCGCCCGGCGCTGCAACTCCCCTGCGTTGCCGGGTTTGTTGATGCTCTTTCCAATCCACTCCTCCGGATTCTCGGAGCGCATGAGGAACCTTCCCTGCCGGTCGATCACGGCCAGGACCACGTTCTTCGGCACCGTCGGAAAGATCCGCTCCTGGAACCTCAGCAGGTCGATCCCGAGCGAGAGCACGCCGGTGACCTTCCCGCGGTCGTCTCGCAAGGGATAGGTGAGGGGAGCAAACCAGCGGCCGCTCGCATCGCCGCGCATCGCTTCGCCCACGACGAATCCCTCGCTGCGTATCCCCTCCTGGAACCAGGGGAACTTGACCGCCGTGCTCGCGGGGGCGATGCGAAGTCGCGAGCACACGCTGTTGCCGCGCGCGTCGCGCACGGCGAGATTGGTGTAGTCCGGATGCAGGTTCGCGAACTTGGTCACGATGGGATCGCAGCGCCTGGGGTCGACCGCGCGGACCAGAGGGAGCTGCGCGAGGCCGGAAATCAGCCTTTCGTTCTCGCTGATCCTCGCCCTGATCTCGTTCGCGGTGCTCTCGGCGATGTTGTCGATTTCCGCCGTCGCCTGGTCCAGGCTGACCCGCGCGCTGTCGACGATCACGTAGACCACGGCCCCGGCGATCGGCAGGATCGCCGCCAGGGTGAGGCCGAGAAGGTGGGTACGGATGCTGGGACGACGCACGGTTGCACAACCCTCCGAGAGGAAACCAAGCCGGCCGGTTCCAATCCGGGAATACTATATCTCTATGCGCAACGCGGTATCATTGCGCGCGATCGGCGGTGTCCCGGCCGTCGCCGCGAGAACGACCCCAACACGGGAGGGGACGTCCATGGTTTCTCCGGAACAGCCGAAGAGTGTCCGCGAGCGGCTGCGAGGTTTGTGGGTGCGCTGGGGCCACGCGGCGATCGGGGCTTCGATCTTCCTCGTCGTCGGATTCGCCGGCAGCGTGATCCTCGACGCCCGTGTCGAGGGACGACGCAAGGTGGAGCTGCTGTCCTTCGGCTCGCTCCTGCAGACCCGGCTGACGCGCGAGCTGGACAACGCGCTCTTCCTCACCGTCGGCCTGAAGAGCTACCTCGTGGTGCGCCAGGGCGTGCTCGTGCGCAGCGAGGTCGACGCGATCCTGCGGCAGCTCTACCAGGACTCGCGCCACGTGCGCAATTTCGGCGTCGCGGTCGGCCTCCGGCTGCTCTACGTCTACCCGGTCAAGGGCAACGAGAAGGTGCTGGGGCTCGACTACCGCAAGGTTCCGAGCCAGCTGGCCGCTGTCCAGCGCGTCATCGAGGGCGGCGCGCCGCTTCTGCTCGGTCCCATGAGGCTCGTGCAGGGAGGGCAGGGCCTGATCTACCGCGTCCCGGTTTCCGTGCGCGGGAAGTACTGGGGCCTCATCTCGACGATTATCGACTCCGAATCCCTCCTCGCGGACGCCTTCGCGCTCGCGAAAGCGCAGAATGTCGATCTCGCGATCCGCGGACGCGACGGGCGCGGCACGGGCGGCGAGGTGTTCCGCGGAGATGCGAAGCTCTTCGGGCAGAGCGGCGTCGAGCTGGTCGACGTGCAGGTGCCCGGCGGGAAGTGGGTGATGGCCATCCGCGGCGGTCCCAAGGCATTCCCGGACGTCAACGCGTGGCGGCTGCGGCTCCTCGCCTGGGTCCTCGCCCTCTCCGTCGCCTGGGGCGTCTACGCGCTTCTCCAGCAGCGGGCGCGGCTCGCGCGCCTGGCGATGTTCGACGCGCTGACCGGCCTGCCCAACCGCACGCTGATCGAGGACCGGCTCGAGCGCGCGATCGCGGCGCAGCGGCGCAATCCGGCATCGGTGTCGGCGCTGCTCTTCGCCGACCTCGACGATTTCAAGCGCATCAACGACGAGCACGGGCACCGCGCGGGCGACGCTGTGCTGCAGGGCGTGGCCGAGCGCTCGACGCGCGCGGTGCGCGGCGTCGACAGCGTGGGGCGCTGGGGGGGCGACGAGATGATCGTGGTGCTCGAGGACGCGGGGCGCGACAGGATCCCGGATCTGATCGAGCGCGTGCGCCGCGCGATCGAGACCCCGATCGACTATGCGGGGCTCTCCCTCCAGGTGGGCGTCTCGATCGGCGTCGCCATCGTCCCCGACGACGGCGACGGCGTTCAGGACCTGATCCGCCGCGCCGACCGCCGGATGTACGAGGACAAGCAGAAGCGGCGGGGGGCGCGGCCGCGCAAGGGAGCCTGACTCGGCCGCCAGCATCGCAAGGTAGAGCGGCGCGCGGCTTTGTGCCTATCATCCTCGGGCGTGTTCAACCGAGAGGAGTCGCAATCATGGCACTGTGGCGAAACATTGGCGGTCTCGCATTCATAGGCCCGGGATCGACCCACTTCTGGGAAATCGTCTATCCGCCCAACGGGCGCGACGTCGGCACGGTCGTCGCGGCGCCCGATCTCCAGGAAGGCGAGCTCAACGTCGAGCTTGTCGCGCGCGACCAGGGGGTGGTCGAGCGAGAGGGGGGTGAGGCGCCCGCGATCCACTACACCGTGCAGATCCACAACAACGGCACCTTTCCCGTAACGATGGCCTACAACCTCAACGTCGGAGACTGGCAATGAAGATAGACATCCAGGTGCTGAGCCAGCGCGGTCGCCTGATCGGCGTATGGATACCGCCGGTGACTCCCGTGACCGACCCGCTTGCGCCCACCGCGTTCCTGCGCGCCGGGCCGGGCCAGAGGCTGCATGAGATCGCGGTCGACGTGAGCGACGCCACTTTCAAGCGCGCGAAGGACGTCGCCGACCTGCATGCGACGCTGCGCAAGCGGCTGAAGCTGAAAAAGGGCAGCTAGACCCGCACGCCTGGGGCTGCTGGGCGGCCGCGGGGCTCTAGGGCCGCACTGCCGGCGCCTCGAGCTTCATCCCACGCGCGCGCCACATCAGGTAGAGCTCCAGGTCGACCAGCTCGTCCGAGCCGAAGCCCGGGACCTGCGCGCGGATGCCGAAGAGGCAGTTGCGCAGGCGGCGCTCGAGCGACCCCAGGCTCTGCCACTCGAGACGGTAGATCGGATAGCCGGTGGGATGCCCCTGCGGTATCGTGCTTCCCGCGAGGTGCCTGCCCCAGTTGTCGTCGTGGCACAGCGCGCAGGACAGGTTGAGCTGGCCCTGGCGACGGTGGAAGGCCTCGCGTCCGGCCTCGAGGAAGGGCCTTGTCTTCGCGTCGATCCTGGGCGCGATCGGCAGCCCGCGCGACTGAAGCGCCACGTACGCTGTCAGCGCGAGCAGCTCCTTGCTCTCGTAGGCGAGTGCCGGCGCCTTCTGCCGTTCGACGATGCAGCCGTTGATACGCTGCTCGAGCGTCACCGGCCGGCCGCGCGCCGGATCGAACGCGGGGTAGCGCGCCGCGACGCCCTTCATGCTTTTGTGGCAGTCCGCGCAGGCGCGATCGGCTGCGCCGGCCTTGCGCTTCCACAGCGCCTCGCCGTCTAGCACCGAGAGCATTCCGGGATTGGTCGCGTCGTCGTCCTGGATGGCGCGCGTCTCGCGGCTCATGGTCTCGTAGCCGGAGCGGCGCTGATCCGGCGGGATCTCGCCCGCCCGCGCGCTCGCACCGGCGAAGCAGGCGGCGAGGAGCAGGAGACGCAGGCTCACTCGACCTTGATCGCCGCGATCTCGGTCACGGTGTAGCCGTTGTCGCCGGCCCACTCGAAGGAGAGCGTCCCCGACTCGGTCGCCACGGTGGTGAAGGCGATCAGCGGGTTCGCGGCGATCGCGGGATGCAGCTCGGCGCGGAATACCTCCGTGCCGTTGTAGCTGCAGCGGAAGGTCCGGATGATGTCGCGCGGGATCAACTCGCCCGTCTGCGTGCGGCGGAAGCCGGTCTCCATCGGGTGCTGCGCCAGCGTCTTGATCTCGACGATCTCGCCGCGGCGCGCCCTCGGGGGAACGGTGACGACCGCGCGCGCCATCAGATCAGCCCTTCCTCGAGGCAGGCCGAGAGCGTGACGACGACCTCGGCGGTGTCGGACCAGAAAGCGCCGTCGCTCGTCTGAGCGATCGCGGTCACGGTCTGCGTGTCGGCGAGGCGCACGCGCGTCGTCAGCGTCGCGCGGCCCGCGCGAGGGCCTAAAGCCACGCTCACCACGTCGGGCAGCGGGTTCTTCTCGGTGAGCACGTGGATCGCTTTCACGTGGTCGGCCTCGGTCATGGGGCTCTCGACCGAGACCGTCAGCGGAACCGAGTTGCCGTTGTCGATGAGCGGCGGGAGCACGAGCTTGACGCGCCCCTTGCGCACCGGGGCGTCGCCGGCGATCCTCTTCAGCGCGGCCTGGAACGCGGCCTTGCGGTTCGCGGCGAGGTTGGGGTCGACCTGCGCCCTCGCGGCCGTCGGAGCCGCGAGGGCCGCAGCGAGGACCAGGAATTCGCGTCGAGTCGTCATCGTAGCGTTACCAGGTAGGCAACCACGTCGTCGATTTGTTCCGCGGAGAGGATCGTCTTGCCGCGAAAGGAGGGGGCGACCCGGACAAGGCCTTCGGTCCTGAAGTAGGCGGGCATGATGGTGTCCGGACTCGCGCGCGAGGGATCGACGATCCTCGCGCGGATCTGTTCTTCCGAGAGGCGCGAACCGACACCGCGGAGATCCGGAGCGAGGTCACCCTGAAACCGCTCCTCTGGAATGGGAGCGGCATGGCATAGCAGGCACAGGCCCACCTGCCGGCTGGCGACGATCTGCCGCCCCCGCTGCGGATCTCCCGCGGCGAAAGCGGGCCCCAGGCAAAGCGCCAGGAGGCCCGCCGCCAGCCTCACACCAGCTGGATGCCGTGGTTCTTCAGCGGCACCGAGCGGATGCGCTTGCCGGTTGCCTTCGCGTACGCGTTCAGCACCGCCGGCGCGGCGACGCAGATCGTCGGCTCGCCGATGCCGCCCCAGATCGGGCCGCCCGTGGGCATGATGATGCTTTCCACCTTCGGCATCTGCGCGATGCGCATCGAGTTGTACTGGTGGAAGTTCGTCTGCTCGATGCGTCCGTCCTTCACCGTGCACTCCTGGAAGAACAGCGCCGATAGGCCGTACACGAACGAGCCCGCGATCTGGCGCTCGATCTGCGCCGGGTTCACCGCGTAGCCCGGGTCGGTGGCGGCGACGATGCGGTGGATCTTCACCTTGTTGCCGTCCTTCACCGAGATCTCGCAGGCCGCCGCGACGAAGCTGTCGAAGGCCTTCATCTGCGCGACGCCGCGGAACGTCCCCGCCGGCGCTGGCTTGTCCCAGCCGATGCCCTTCGCGACGGCGTTCAGCACGCCGAGCCCGCGCGGGCTGTTCGAAAGGAGCTTGCGCCGGAACTCGACCGGATCCTGGCCGGCGGCCTCGGCGAGCTCGTCCATGAAGCTCTCGATGAACACCGCGTTCTGGTTGATGTTGACGCCGCGCCAGAACCCGGGCGGCACGTGCGGGTTGCGCATCGCGTGGTCGACGAGCAGCGTGGGCACCGTGTAGTTGAGCGAGTGCTCGCCCGATTCGAACACGCCCTGGAAGGTGAGCGGGTCGCGCCCCTTCTGCGCCTGGAGCACCTCGGGGCGCACCGACGCGAGGATCGACTGCCCCGACAGGCGCATGTGCAGCGCCGTGAGGTTGCCGCTCGCGTCCAGTCCTCCGGTGAGCCTGCACTGCATCACCGGGTGGTACTTGCCGTGCGCCATGTCGTCCTCGCGCGACCACAGCATCTTGACCGGCGTGCCGGGCATCTGCTTCGCGATGAGCACCGCCTGGGTGACGTAGTCGTCGGGGTAGGTGCCGCGCCGGCCGAAGCCGCCGCCCAGCATCACGTTGTGCACGTCGACCCTGTCGGCCGCGAGCCCGGAGGCCGCGAGCACCTGCGCGAACGCGCCTTCGCCGTTCTGCGTCGGTCCCCACATCTCGCAGCGCTCCGGCGTCCAGCGCACGGTCGCATTCATCGGCTCCATGCACGCGTGGTTCTGGTACGGATACGAATACACCGCCTCGATCTTCTTCGCCGCGCCGGCGAGCGCCTGCTTCACGTCTCCGCCCGCCTTGTTGCCGACGAAGGTCTGCTCGGCGTCGAGGCCCTCCTTCAGCGTCTGTGCGATGTCGGCGCTCGAGATCTTTGCGTTCGGGCCCTCGTCCCAGGCGATGGAGAGCGAGTCGAGCGCGGTCTTCGCTTGCCACCAGGTATCGGCGATGACCGCGACGGCCGTATCGCCCACCTGGACGACCTTCTTGACACCGGTCATGCCGGAAACCTGGTTCGCGTCGAAGCTCTTCACCTTGCCGCCGAACACCGGGCAGTCGCGGATCGCGGCGTTCAGCATCCCCGGCAGCTTGAGGTCGATGCCGTAGGTCATGGTGCCGTTGACCTTCTGCGCGGTGTCGAGGCGCTTCACCGGCTTGCCGGCGAGCTTCCAGGTCTTCGGGTCCTTGAGCGGCACGTCCTTCGGCTGCTCGAGCCTCGCGGCGGCCTCCGCGACCTTGCCGTAGGTCGTCTTTCTTCCCGAGGGCTTGTGGGTGATGACGCTGTTCGCCGCGGTGCACTCGGAGGCGGGCACCTTCCATTCGTTCGCCGCCGCCTGCACCAGCATCATGCGCGCGGCCGCGCCGCCCTTTCTCACGTACTCGTTCGACTGCCGCACGCCGCGGCTGCCGCCGGTGGAGAACTCGCCCCAGGCGCGCTTCCTCGCTACGCTCTGGCCCGGCGTCGGGTACTCGATGGACACGCCCTTCCAGTCGCACTCGAGCTCCTCGGCGATCAGCTGCGCGAGGCCGGTGATCGTGCCCTGTCCCATCTCGGCGCGGACGGCGCGGATGATGGTCGTGTTGTCCGGGCGGATCGCCACCCAGACGGTGATTTCCGGCGAGCCGTCGGCCGCGCGCGCGACGGCGGGTCCGAAGGGCGGAAGGCGCAGGCCCAGCGCGAGCCCGCCGCCGACCGCGGCGCTGGAGATAAGGAAGGTGCGGCGGGAGATTTTCGTCGTCATGGTCGTCTCCCTCACGCGGTGGCCTTGGCGGCCATGTGGATCGCCTCGCGCACCTGCTGGAAGGTGCCGCAGCGGCAGATGTTGGTGATCGTCGCGTCGATGTCGGCGTCGGTCGGCTTGGGGTTCGACTTGAGCAGCGCGGCGACGGCCATGATCATCCCGGACTGGCAGTAGCCGCATTGAGGCACGTCGTGGTCGAGCCAGGCTTTCTGCACCTTGTGCAGCGTCTTGCCCGTGGCGAGGCCTTCGATCGTCGTGATCTTGGCGCCGACAGCCGCGCTCACCGGGATCGAGCACGAGCGCACCGGCAGGCCGTTGACGTGCACGGTGCACGCTCCGCACTGCGCGACGCCGCAGCCGTATTTCGTTCCGGTGAGGCCGACGTTTTCGCGTATCACCCAGAGCAGGGGCGTGGTGGGATCGACGTCGACCTCGTGTGACTTGCCGTTTATGGTGAGGCGCATTGTTGTTTCTCCTCCGTAGGTATATCGCGCGGCAAGTATGAACCAATCTCCCGTGCTTGCCACGACCAAGGTCTAATGCAGTGCAGCACGGTTACGCGGGCGCTCCCCACGTAAACACACGCGCGCGGCCGGATTGGCCCTGGAAATCAGTTCAGGAGAGCGAGGGGTACGGGAACGGCGATGCGGAAGCCCTGCGCGTAGTCGACGCCCGCCTTGCGCAGAGCTGTCAGGGTCTCGGTGGTCTCGACGAACTGGGCGATGGTCTGCAGCCCGGCCTTGTGGCAGGCGGTGTTGACGCCGAGCAGGCCGGCCATCGCCTTCTGGCTCTTGTGGATATCGCGCACGAAGCTTGCCGCGAGCTTCACGAGCTGGACGCCCGCGGCCCGGTAATCGCGCGCGTCGGCCTCGGTGCCGGCGAAGTCGGACACGGCCACGGCGCAGCCCAGGCCCTTCAGCGCCGCGATCATCTTTCGCGCCGGGTCGCCCAGCTCGAAGAGCTGCCTGGTGGTGATCTCGAACCACAGCCGGTCGGGTGGCATGCGCGACTCGAACAGGGAATCGAGCACGTGTCGCGGGAAGCCCGTGTCGTAGAAAGTCTCGTCGGCGAGGTTGATGTTGAAGCTCGGGATCTGCCAGTCGGGCTTCGCCTGGCGCTTTTCCGCGGACCAGCCCAGGACCTTCTGCACTTCCCAGCGGTCGAGCAGCGGCGTCAGATGGTTCGCCTCGAGGATCGGAAAGAAGGTCCCGGGCGGGACCAGGTGCTCTTCCTCCTCGCGGAAGCGCACGAAGATCTCGAGCTGCCTGCGGCCGGTCTTGGCTTGGGCGAGGGAGGCGATAGGCTGGCCGAAGAGGGTGAACTGGTCCTGCTTGAGCGCCTCGGTGAAGCGCTCGGCGGTCTGCATCCTCGCTTCGAGGCTGTCCGGGGGCGCTTCCTGCGCGTCGCTGCGCTGCTCAGCCTTTTCCCCGGCGGAGCTCTCCGGCGCTGCTGCCATCTTGGTGTCCCTCCCCAGGGTCTTGCGCATGCTACGCTAGGGTTTCTACGAGCCTGTGTATATCCGGCAAAACGGGACAAGCTTTGTAGGGAAAACCCGACCCCTTGGACGAGCCGATAGCCTACATGCAGCGGACGCGCGAGTACTATCTCGCGCTGGGTTACGGCAATCCGTACGTCTGGGCGCACCACCTTGATGCGCCCTTTCAGCCTCTTGCGAAGCCGCTCGCGCGCTCGCGGGTGACGATCGTCACCACGGCCGCGCCCTACCAGCCGGACAAGGGCGACCAGGGGCCGGGTGCGCCGTACAACGCGAAAGCGAAGTTCTACGAGGTGTACTCGGGCGACACCGCAGCCGACCACGACCTGCGCATCGCGCACGTGGCGATCGACCGCAAGCACACGTCCATGGAGGACAGCGGCACGTGGTTCCCGCTCCCCGCCTTGCGGAGAGCCGCGGCCCGGGGAAGGCTCAGGCTCGCCCCGCGCTTCCACGGCCTGCCGACCGACCGCAGCCAGGAGAAGACGAGCGGCGTCTACGCGCCGGAGATCCTCAGGCGCTGCAGGGAAGACGAGGTCGACGCCGCGCTTCTCGTCCCCAACTGCCCGGTGTGCCACCAGAGCGTGAGCCTCGTCGCGCGCCACCTGGAGGCGAACGGCATCGCGACCGTCGTCATGGGCTGCGCCAAGGACATCGTCGAGCACTGTGCGGTGTCGCGATTCCTCTTCAGCGACTTTCCGCTGGGCAACAGCGCCGGCAGGCCGCACGACGCGGACTCGCAGGAGCTGACGCTCGAGCTCGCGCTGGCGCTGCTCGACACCGCCGCCGAGCCGCGCACCACGCTGCAGTCGCCGCTCAGGTGGAGCGAGAGCGCGGAGTGGAAGCTCGACTACAGCAACGCTGCGCGCCTCTCGCCCGAGGAGCTCACCCGCCGGCGCGCTGAGTTCGACCGCGGCAAGGAGGCGGCGAAGGCGATTCGCGAGGGACAGACGATCGGCTAGCAGTTACCATGGCGCTCTGCACTCCGAGGAGATCCGCATGACCCGCTCGAACCGCCGCAAGTTCCTCAAACAATCAGCAGCCCTCTCGGCCGGCGCGGCGCTGGGTTTTCCCGCCGTCCTGCGCGCGCAGTCCGGGCCGGTGAAGGTCGGCGTGCTGCACCCGGTCACGGGCTTTCTCTCCTACTCGGGGAACCTGTGCCGCCTCGGGGCGCAGATCGCGATCGACGAGATCAACGCCTCGGGCGGGATCAAGTCGCTCGGCGGCGCGAAGCTCCAGGCGGTGCTCG
>DATJYC010000065.1:0-20471 GCA_035499735.1 Burkholderiales bacterium | reverse complement strand
AGTTCTTCGCCTCGCCTCCGTACTTCTTCGCCAGCACGTGCGTCATCGCCGCCGTCAGCGTCGTCTTGCCGTGGTCCACGTGACCGATCGTCCCCACATTCACGTGCGGCTTCGTGCGCTCAAATTTGCCCTTGGACATGGCTAGTTCTTCCTTGCCGTTACTGTGACCCTGGTGCCGTTGGTGCGGATTGAACGCACGACCTCTCCCTTACCAAGGGAGTGCTCTACCACTGAGCTACAACGGCTGCGTGCGCTTCTATGAATTCGATAGATTCGCTTGTTCAAGAATTGCAGAGTGCAGAAATCTGGAGCGGGTGAAGGGAATCGAACCCTCGTCGTAAGCTTGGAAGGCTTCTGCTCTACCATTGAGCTACACCCGCGTCGTGTGTAACCAAGTTTCGCGACCGAACCCTTCAAAGCCCGACTCGAAGCACCGGTGGCCTGGTGGAGGAGGTTGGATTCGAACCAACGTAGGCGCAAGGCCAACAGATTTACAGTCTGCCCCCTTTAACCGCTCGGGCACCCCTCCGAACGAAACTGCTGATTATGCGTAGTTTTTCGGGGGGTGTCAACGCTCGCTGGCATATATTTCGCTTAGGCCGCGCCGACGCCCGGTCACACAGGGCGAAAAGGCGCGGGAAACCGCAATGATACGCCGATGATGCGCGCGGCGAAACACGGCGTGGTGCTGATCCCCGGCCTGCTCTGCGATGCGCTCCTGTGGAAGGCCCAGATCGAGGCGCTCCAGCCGGATTTCCAGTGCTGGATCGCCGATCACACCCGCTCGGACACGATGGCAGGCGTCGCGGCCGACGTGCTGCGCGAATCGCCCTTCGAGCGCTTCGCCCTCGCCGGCCTCTCCATGGGCGGCTACGCCGCCTTCGAAATCGTTCGCCGGGCAGCCTACCGCGTAGACCGGCTCGCGCTGCTCGACACCAGCGCGCGCGCCGACAGCTCTGAGCAGCGCCGCAAGCGCGAAGCGTTCATCGCCTTGGCCAAGAGGGGGCGATTTGTTGGGGTTACCCGGGCGCTCCTCCCGTTGTTCGTTCACCGCGACAGACTCGACGACGCAGAGTTAGTGAACACTGTCAAGGGAATGGCCAAGAACATTGGACGTGAGGCCTTCATTCGCCAGGAGCAAGCGATCATGAGCCGCGCCGACAGCCTGCCCCTGCTGCCGACCATCGGCTGCCCCACCCTGGTGCTGTGCGGCCGCCAGGACGCGATCACGCCCCTCGACAGACACGAGGAGATCGCGGGCGGGATTTCCGGCGCAACCTTGAGGGTCATAGAGCGATGCGGCCATCTCTCGCCGCTTGAGCGCCCGGCCGAGGTCAGCCAGGCGCTCAAGGCATGGCTGGCGGCCGGGTAGAATGCCTGGAGATATGAACGCCCCAGATCGGGTCCGCCGGGTCACCCTCGACGACAAGTACTCCCTGCAGTCGGGCCGGGCTTTCATGACCGGCACGCAAGCCCTGGTCCGGCTGCCGATGCTCCAGCGCGCCCGCGACCTCGCCGCGGGGCTTAATACCGCCGGCTTCATTTCGGGGTACCGCGGCTCTCCGGTCGGCAGCCTCGACCAGGCCCTGTGGAAAGCGAAGCCCCACCTCGACGATCACCACATCGTTTTCCGGCCCGGGGTCAACGAGGACCTCGCCGCCACCTCCATCTGGGGAACCCAGCAGGTCAACTTGTACCCGGACGCGAAATACGACGGCGTGTTCGCCATGTGGTACGGCAAGGGGCCCGGGGTGGACCGCTGCGGCGACGTATTCAAGCACGCCAACTCCGCAGGCACGTCGAAGCACGGCGGAGTGCTGGTCCTCGCGGGTGACGATCACGCCGCAAAGTCGTCGACGCTCGCGCACCAGAGCGAGCACGTGTTCAAGGCCTGCTGCATCCCCCTGCTCAACGCCTCGAGCGTGCAGGAGTACCTCGACCTCGGCCTGCACGGTTTCGCGATGTCGCGCTTCTCAGGCTGCTGGGTCGCCTTCAAATGCGTCACCGACGTGATCGAATCGGGCGCTGTGGTGGAGATCGACCCGCAGCGCGTGCAGGTCGCGCTCCCTTCGGATTTCGCCATGCCGCCCGGCGGACTGAACATCCGCTGGCCGGACGGCTTTCTCGAGCAGGAAGCGCGGCTTCTCGACTACAAGGTGTACGCGGCGCTCGCGTACTGTCGGGTGAACGGACTCGACCGCATCGTCTGGGACTCGCCGCGAGCGAGGCTCGGCATCGTCACGACCGGAAAATCCTACGGCGATACGCTCCAGGCGCTCGCGGATCTGGGCATCGACGAGCGGGTCGCCGCGGACGTCGGCCTGCGCTTCTACAAAGTGGCGATGTCCTGGCCGCTCGAGCCGCAGGGCGCGCGGCGCTTCGCCGAGGGGCTCGAGGAGATCCTCGTGGTCGAGGAGAAGCGCCAGGTGATCGAATACCAGATCAAGGAGGAGCTCTACAACTGGAGAGAGGGCTCGCGCCCGCCGCGCGTGGTCGGCAAGTTCGACGACAACGGTGAATGGTCTATCGCGGCGGGGCAGCCGGCGGGCAACTGGCTGCTGCCTGCCCACTACGAGCTCTCACCGGCGCTGATCGCGAAAGCCCTGGCGGCCCGCTTCGCGAAGCTCGGAATCGACAAGCTGCTCGGCGAGCGCTACCGCGAGCGCGTCGCTTACCTCGAGTTCAAGGAAAAGGCGCTCGCGAAGCCGCGCGTGGTGGCGAACCGGCAGCCGTATTTCTGCTCCGGTTGCCCGCACAACACCTCGACGCGGGTCCCCGAGGGCAGCCGGGCGCTGGCCGGCATCGGCTGCCACTTCATGGCGCTCTGGATGGACCGCAACACCGCGACCTTCACCCACATGGGCGGCGAAGGCGCGACCTGGATCGGCCAGGCCCCGTTTACGAGCTGCCCCCACGTTTTTGCCAACATCGGCGACGGCACCTACTTCCATTCGGGCCTGCTCGCCATACGCGCTGCGGTCGCGGCAGGCGTGAGCATGACCTACAAGATCCTCTACAACGACGCGGTCGCGATGACCGGAGGCCAGCACCACGACGGCCCCCTCGATCCGGCCATCGTTTCGCGGCAGATCGCCGCAGAAGGCGTCGCGAACATCGTTGCGGTCGTCGACGGGAAGGAACCGCTCCCGGCGAGCCTGAACTGGGCGCCGGGCCTCACGATCCGTCCGCGCGAGGACCTCGACGCCGTGCAGCGCGAGCTGCGCGAAAAGAAGGGCGTGTCGGCCATCATCTACGTGCAGACCTGCGCGACCGAGAAGCGCCGGCGCAGGAAGCGCGACGAGTTCCCCGATCCGCCGCGCCGGGTGGTCATCAACGAACTCGTGTGCGAGGGCTGCGGCGACTGCAGCGTCGCGTCGAACTGCCTCTCGGTCGAGCCCCTGGAGACCGAGTTCGGCAGGAAGCGCGCCATCAACCAGTCCGCGTGCAACAAGGACTATTCCTGCCTCAAGGGCTTCTGTCCGAGCTTCGTCACCGTCGAAGGCGGGTCCCTGAGAAGGGGCAGGGCCGCCGCGCCCGGAGGCGACGCGGATTTCGCGCCGCTTCCCGAGCCGCGGGCACGCGAGCTCGACAGCCCGCACGCGACGCTGGTGACCGGAATCGGGGGCATGGGCGTCATCACCGTCGGCCAGATCATGGCGATGGCGGCGCACCTCGAGGGCAAGGGCGCGACGGTACTCGACATGAGCGGCCTGGCGCAGAAGTTCGGACCGGTGATGTCGCATGTGAGGATCGCGCGCTCGCCCGGCGAGCTGCACTCGGTGCGCGTCGGCGTCGGCGCCGCGAACCTGGTCCTCGGCTGCGACCTGGTGGTGACCGCCGGAACCGAGGCGCTCTCCAGGATGAACGACAAGATCACCAAGGTCCTGGTGAACGCCACGGTCTCGCCGACGGCCGAGTTCGTGAAGAACCCGGACTGGCGGCTTCCCGGGAGCGGGCTGGAGGCCGACCTGGTCGAGGCGGCCGGCGCGAAGAACGTCGACTTCGTTCCGGCGGGCCGGCTGGCCACCGGGCTCATGGGCGATGCCATCGCCACCAACATGTTCATGCTCGGCTACGCCTTCCAGAAGGGCTGGGTGCCGCTCGCGGAAAACTCGCTTCTGCGCGCGATCGAGCTGAATGCCGTCGCCGTGGAGTTCAACCGGAAAGCCTTCCTCTGGGGACGGCGCGCGGCGGTCGATCCCGCGCGCGTGGAGCGCGTGGCGACACCGGCGGAGGTCATTCCGATCTCGCAGACCCTGTCGCGCAACCTGGAGGAGCTGATCGCGCGCCGCGCGGAGTTCCTCAGCGCCTACCAGAACGCCGCCTACGCGGCGCGCTACCGCGGCCTCGTCGAGCGCGCGCGCGAGGTCGAGGCGCGCAAGACCGGCGGAACCGACCTCACCGAGGCGGTGGCCCGCTACTACTTCAAGCTGATGGCGTACAAGGACGAGTACGAGGTGGCCCGGCTTCACGCGGACCCGTCGTTCAGGAGCAGGATAGAGGGAATGTTCGAGGGCGACTACCGCCTCAAGTTCCACCTGGCGCCTCCGGTATTCGGCCGGCCCGATCCGGGCACGGGAGAAGCGAGGAAATCGGAGTTCGGCCCGTGGATGATGTCCGCGTTCCGCCTGCTCGCGAAACTGAAGGGCCTGCGCGGAACTCCGCTCGATCCGTTCGGGATGACCGCGGAGCGCCGCCTAGAGCGCCGTCTCGTTGCGGACTACGAAGCCACGGTGGGCGAGCTGCTCGAGCGCCTGGACCGCGGCAATCTCGCTAGCGCGGTGGAGATCGCCTCGATCCCCGAGCGCATCCGCGGATTCGGACACGTGAAGCGCCGCCATCTGGACGATGCGAAAAAACGCGAGGCGGAGCTGCTCGCCGCGTTCCGCACCGCCCGGGCTCCGGCAAGAGCCGCCTGACGTGTCGCTTACGCGGGCCGACCTGGAGCGCGATCTCCTGCGGGAGACCTTCCGCAAGGCCCATCCCGGCGTGCCCGTGCTCTCCGACGCCGAGCAGGAGGCGTCGCTGCGCGGGATACTCGAGCAGCATGCGCCGGGCGCCGACGTGTGGCTGTTCGGCTACGGATCGCTGGTGTGGAACCCCATCGTGCACCACGAGGAGCGCCGCGTCGCCCGCCTGCACGGTTTCCACAGGAGCTTCTGCCTGTGGTCGCACGTGAATCGCGGCTCGCTCCAGAAGCCCGGGCTCGTGCTCGGGCTGGACGCGGGCGGGAGCTGCCGCGGCGTGGTGTTCCGCATCGCCGGCCACCACGCCGTCGCGGAACTGCGCCTGCTGTGGCGCCGTGAAATGGTGCTGGGCGCGTACGCGCCGCGCTGGGCCGACGTCGAAACCGGAGACGGCGCGGTCAGGGCGATCGCGTTCTTCGTGAATCGCGATCACGCAAACTACGCGGGAAGGCTCCCGCTGGAGACCGTGATCAGGGCCCTCGTCAGCGCGCGCGGCCAGCTCGGCACGCCTGCCGAATACCTCCTCGATACGGTGGGAGGGCTGGTCGAGCACGGCGTGAGAGATCCCTACCTGCTCGAGCTGCGCCGGCGCGTGCTCGCCATGCATCCGGAGCTGGCAGCGTCCAGAGCGCGCTGACGCCCCCAGGGGCCGAATCTTCCCGTTGTATCGCTTCTCGTTCCGCTACGCGGACCCGGAAGAGTCCGGTTGGCGCAGGTGTTAGAATTGCGCGTTCGTCCGCAATTCCGCAGGCACCGTCCGGCCTCGCCGCGCGCGAGGGGAGCAAGCTTGGCCAAGATCGTAGTCATCGAAGACGACGTCACCTTCCTCGACCTGCTGCGCGTGCACTTGGCGAGCGCAGGGCACGAGGTCCTTACCGCCGAGGACGCAGCGCTGGGCCTTCGCGCGGTCATCACGGAGGCGCCCGACCTGATCCTCCTCGATCTCACCGTGCCCTATCTCGACGGCTTCGAGATGATCAAGGCGCTGCGCAACGACCCGGCGACGAGGACAATCCCGCTGATAGTCCTAACCGGGCGCAGCGACGACGAGGCGTTCGCCCGCGCCAGGGAGCTCGGCGCGTCGCATTTCCTCACCAAGCCCGTGTCGCGTGACGTGCTGATCAGGGCGATCGAGACGCAGCTTGCCGCGCCGAGGAAGCGCGGCCGGACCAAGAAGCGGAGCTGACCTAGCCCGCTTCCTCGCGCAGCGCCCTGCGCAGTATCTTGCCCACGTTCGTCTTGGGCAATTCCTTCCTGAATTCGATGTACTTGGGCCGCTTGTAACCGGTCAGGTTGGCCTCGCAGTGCCTGCGCAGGTCTTCTTCGGTGAGGGCAGGGTCGCGCTTCACGACGAACAGCTTGGCCGCCTCGCCAGAGCGCTCGTCGGGCACGCCGATCACCGCGCACTCGAGCACGCCCGGGTGCATGACCACGACCGACTCAATCTCGTTGGGGTATACGTTGAAGCCCGACACGAGCAGCATGTCCTTCTTCCGGTCGACGATGCGCACGTAGCCCTTCTCGTCCATCACGGCGATGTCGCCCGTGGCAAGGAAGCCGTCCGCCCCGAGGACCTTGGCGGTCTCGGACGGGTTATTCCAGTAACCGCTCATCACCTGGGGCCCGCGCACGCACAGCTCGCCGGGCGAGCCGAGCGGCACTTCCTTGCCGTCCTCGCCACGCAGCTGGACCTCCGTCGACGGGATGGGCAGCCCGATCGATCCGTTGTAGTCCTCGAGGTCGAGCGGATTGATGGTCACCGCCGGCGAGGTTTCCGACAGGCCATATGCCTCGACCAGCGTGCAACCCGTGATTTTTTTCCAGCGGTCGGCGACGGCCTTCTGCACCGCCATCCCCCCGCTCAGCGCGATCCTGAGCCGGGAGAAATCAACCTTCGCGAAATCCGGGTTATCCATGAGCGCGTTGAACAAGGTGTTCACGCCCGTGAACATGGTGAACTTGTGCCTGAGCAGCTCCTTCACGAACCCCGGAATGTCCCGCGGGTTGGTGATGAGAATATTGCACCCGCCCGCTCTCATCATGAGCAGGCAGTTGGCCGTGAGCGAGAAGATGTGATACAGGGGGAGAGCGGTGATGATCGCCTGCGGCTCGTTCTCATTCACCCAGGGCTTGAGCCACGCGGCGGCTTGCTCCAGATTGGCGAGGATGTTCCCGTGCGAGAGCACCGCACCTTTCGAGACGCCGGTCGTGCCTCCGGTGTACTGGAGGAAAGCGACATCGGCGTGCCCGATTGTGACCCTCGCTAGAGCAGGTTCCCTGCCCTGCGCAAGCATGGCGTTGAAGCGCACCGCGCCCTCCAGCGTCCAGGCCGGCACCATCTTCTTCACGTGGCGCAACACGAGATTCACGACCGCGCCTTTCGCGCCGAGCAGGTCGCCCAGCGCGGCGACCACGACGTGCTTCACCGAGGTCCTGGCGATGACCTGCTGCAGGACGTGCGCGAAGTTCTCCAGGACCACGATCGCCTCGGCGCCGGAGTCCTTCAGCTGATGCTCGAGCTCGCGCGGCGTGTACAGCGGATTGACGTTCACCACGATATATCCGGCGCGCAGGATGCCGAAAATGCACACCGGGTACTGCAGGCAGTTGGGCATCATCACCGCGACCCGGGCACCTTGCGCGATGCCCCTGGACTGGAGCCAGGCACCGAAAACGCGCGTCATGCGCTCGAGGTCGCCGAAAGTGATGGTCCGGCCCATGTTGGTATAGGCCGGGCGGTCGCGGTACTTCTCGGCAGCGCTCTCGAACAACTCCCCCATCGAGCGATACTGCCCGTCGTCGATCTCGCTAGGGACTCCCGGCGGGTAGTGCTTGAGCCAGATCTTCTCCACGCACGCTCCTCCCTCAAGGGCGCCCTCTGCGGGACGCGGAACCTTGCATTCGACCGGGATTTTGCTAGGTTATCGCATTGGCCCGCCGCACGCTCGCGATCATGCTGCTCACCTGAAGGAACTCGCGCCGGCCATCCAGGCTGGACGCCTGCCGCCTGAGCTCGTCGAAGTTCGCCTTGCGCTTCTCCTCGGATTTCTCGTTGAGGCGCCTCAGGTTCTTGATCGAGTGCTCCTGGACGTACTCGAGGTTCACGGTGCGCCGCTGGCGCACGTAGACGTCGAGCAGGGACGCATCGGCCTCGCCGCGGCACACTTTCGCGAGCTTCTCGGTCAGATTGAACGAGTCGTGGATCCCGCTGTTCAGCCCGAACGCGCCCATCGGGTTGTTGAGATGCGCGGCGTCGCCGGCGAGCAGGATGCGGCCAAGCCGGAATTCCTTGGCGACGCGCTGGTGCACGCGGTAGATGCTCTTGTACTTGATCTGGTAGCGCTCCTTGCGGGGGAGGAACCTCTGCATGCGGCGCTCGACCATCTCCTCGGAGAGCGTCAAGGCCTCCTCCTCCTCGGGCGGAACCGGGAAGATCACGCGCCAGATGCCGGGCGGGCCCTCGTCCGGCATCTTGAACAGCGCCGCCCATTCCTCGGGGTCGGCAAGGTAGGCGTTCAGCGTGTATCCGTGCGGCGCATAGTCGTAGGTGGTGCTCGCTACGACGAAGCGCTCGTCCCAGGTGAATCCGTCGAACCCGACGTCGGTGCACTTGCGCACGGTGCTGCGGCCCCCGTCGGCTCCGACCAGCCAGTCCGCGCCGAAGATCTCGGTCCCGCCGGGCGTCTCCGCGTTGACAGTGACCTCGTCGGCTGTCTGGTCAGCGTCGATCACCTTGTGCGAGAAGCGCACCTCCGCGTTCGGATACGCCTTGAGCTTGGCCAGGATGATGGGGGTGAGCCGGTGCTGCTCCAGGTGCAGGCGGTAGGGGTAGGGCGTCAGGTCGGCGATCTCGGTCACGTCCCACTCGACGACGACGCCCTGGCGCCGGTCGCGTATCTGCCAGCGCGGAACCCTGATCGCGGTCTTGTGCATTTCATCCGTGATGCCGTAGGGCGCCATCATCTCGAGCGAGGGAGGGTGGTAGGTCCCTGCACGAAGGTCGATGGTGAGCGCCGGCTCGGCTTCGAGCACGAGCACGCGCACGTCCTTCGCTGCCAGCGCGAGAGCGGTGAGCAGCCCTACGGGCCCCGCGCCCGCGATGATCACTTGCGGTCTTCTTTTCACTGCAGTCTCTCCGGGCGGATTCTAGGCTGCCCCGCCGCGGGGCGCTATTCTGAACCGCAGGAAGAAGCGGATGATCTCGTCGTTCGCGTCGATGACCTGGGTCGAAGGCCCCAGCCACCGCGTCAGGTAGTCGCGCGTTCCGCCGGGCCAGACATGCCCAGGGCCGGTGAGCTTCCACAGGACGATCTCGGCGCCGCCGCGGCAGCCCGCGAACACGAGGCGCACGGCAGTGTGCCGTCCATTGCCCGACTGCCATTCGCGCCGGCCCGATTCCTCGGGCGAGGCGCTGCATCCGTCGAACTCGACCCAGCGGGCCAACGTCGCCTCGACCGGGGCGTGCATGACGCGCGCGGTGGTAAACGGGAAAGGGCGGGCCCAGCCCGCCTGCGTATAGCGCGCGCGGATCGTCGACGCTGTGGATATGCATGATCGGCACGGCCCGCCGCGCCTCGATCTTGTCGGGCGCCATCGCACCCGAGACCGGCGCGATCGCTGCGATCCGGTCGGACAGCTCCGCCCCCAGCCTGTACGCCATCATGGCTCCGTTCGAGAACCCCGTCGCATAGACGCGCGAGCGGTCGTAGGGAATTCTACGGGCGAGATCGTCGAGGAGGTTCGCGGCGAATCCCACGTCGTCGACGCGCTCGCGCGCGGCCGAGCCGCAGCACGCTCCGGCGTTCCAGGTGAGGAGCTTCGATTCGAACCGGCCCGTGCCGTTCGGATAGACGACGATGACGCCCGCGCGCTCGGCTGCCGGGTCCATGCGCACGTACTGCTGGTGGGCGGGCGCATTTCCGCCTCCGCCGTGGAAGTTCAGGATGACCGGAGGATCCGCGGGTCCGGAGGGCGGAACGTGGACGATGTAGCTGCGCTGGATGCCCCCCGACGGGATCGAGAAGCGGTGATCGCCGGGCGCGAGCGCGGCGGCGTGCGCCGCGCCGGCGAGTGCGAGGCATGCCGCGCCCGCACCGAGCTTCAAGACGGCTCCGCCCGGCTCGCTCCTACGCGCGCGAGGGAGCGTATGAAGCCGGCCATGAGGATCGCCCCCACGCCGAGCGTCGTGAAGGCGAGACCCCACGCTCGGGGGCTCTCCTTGCCGCCGGCAAGATCGAGGACCACGCCGAAGACGAGCGGCGCGACGAAGCCCGCGCCGAATCCGAGCATCGAATGCACGGCCATGGTCGCCCCGCGGATGCTCTCGCTTGCGCGCGTCACCACCCCCGCCGTGAGCGCCGACGAATCTCCCATGACGAGGCACATGTGCAGCATGATCAGGCCCGCCAGCGCGAACAGGGGGAGAAACGACACGAAGCCCAGCGCGCACGTCAGGACGCCCGAGGCGAGCATCGCCTTCCAGATCAGTCGCTCGCGGCCGTGGCGCATCGCGAGCTCGTTGCCGTATATGCTCGCCGGCGGGCCGAAAACGTTCGCGACCGCGGCGATGGTGACGGCCGACCAGGCGGCCGAGGTTTCTCCGGCAGCCTGCATCCCCTGCGCGAACACGACGAAGGCGACCAGCCACGAGCGCGAGCCGAAGAGCTCCCAGCAATGGACCGCGTACCCGAGGATATAGGGCCGGACCTCCCGGCTCGCGAGCACCGGCCGGAAATCGAGCACGTGCTGCGCGTGCGAGCGCTCGGGACGCCGCGGCGGGAGCCCGCGCACGACCATCAGGCCGGCGAGCACGGGGCCCGCGGCGGTGAGCGCGAAAGCCCAGCGCCAGCCGGTCGAATCCGCGATGATCCCCGAGAGCAGTATGGAGAGGCTGCTGCCCAGCCCGAAGAACGCGGTGTAGAACGCGACGGCTCGGCTCTGGCCGCGGGTGCCCTCGATGTTGTCGGTGAGGGCGCGCAGGCCGGGCATGTAGGTTCCGGCGATGCCGGCACCGGCGACGAGCTGCAGCAGCGCGGCGGACTTCACGCCGTCGACGAGAAGCGCGAAGCCGGCAAGCGCTGCGGCGGCCACCAGGCTGGAAGCCAGGTAGACCCGCCGCGCGTCCACGCGATCGGTCAGGCTGGTCAGCACCGGGACGGCGGCCATGTAGCCGGCGAAGAACATGCCGCTGATGAACCCCGCCTCCGCGTTGCTCATGCCCCACTCGTCCTGCAAGCGGGGCAGCAAAGTTGCGTACACGGAGAACCCGGCCATGCTCGCGACGTGCGCCGCGCACATCCAGGCGATGACCCGCCACGCGGGGAATCGGGTCACGGATTCGCCTGAGCTACTTGTGCCGGAAGTCCGGCTTGCGCTTCTCGATGAACGCCGCCATGCCTTCCTTCTGGTCCTCGGTGCCGAAGAGCGCGTGGAACAGCCGCCGCTCGAAGAGGATGCCCTCCGCGAGCGGCATCTCGTAGGCTCGGTTGACCGCCTCCTTCGCCATCATCACCGAGGGCAGCGAGAACTCGGCGATCTGCGCCGCGGCGGCAAGCGCCTCGTCGATCAGCCTGTCGGCCGCGACCACGCGCGACACGAGGCCGGCGCGCTCGGCTTCCTGGGCGTCCATCATGCGCCCCGTGAGGATCATGTCCATGGCCTTCGCCTTGCCCACGGCGCGCGGCAGGCGCTGGGTGCCCCCCGCGCCGGGGATCACGCCGAGCTTGATCTCGGGCTGCCCGAACCTCGCGCTGTCGGCGGCGATGATGATGTCGCACATCATCGCGAGCTCGCATCCGCCGCCGAGCGCGTAGCCCGCGACCGCCGCGATCACCGGCTTGCGGACCGCCTTGAGCCTCTCCCAGTTGCGGCTGATGTAGCCGCTCCTGTAGACGTCCATGTAGCCCCAGTCCTTCATCGCCCCGATGTCGGCTCCGGCGGCGAAGGCCTTGTCGCTCCCCGCGAGGACGATCGCGCCGATCGCCTCGTCGCCGTCGAAGCCCGCGAGCGCCTCGCCGAGCTCGTCCATGAGCGCATCGTTGAGCGCGTTCAGGTGCTTGGGGCGATCGAGGCGGATGAGGCCGACGCGCCCGTGCGTCTCGACCCGGATGTTCTCGTAGGCCATACGCCTTCAATTCTATCAGGCTAGAATTGCCGCTCCCCATGAAGCGCGATGCCGCTGTCGAAACCCCGGTCCGCGAGCGCGTGAGCGCCGGCGAATGGCGGCTGCGCTGCGAGCTCGCCGCCGCGCACCGCCTGGTCGCGCACTTCGTCTCGGTCGACCTCACCTACAACCACATCTCGGTGCGCGTACCGGGCGAGCCACGGCACTTCCTCGTCAAGGCAGACAACGTATTCATGGAGCAGGTCACCGCGTCGAATCTCGTCAAGTACGACGTGGACGGGAACCAGGCGATGGAATCCGGATACCGGGCGAGCGCAGCGGCCTACAACCTGCACGCCGCCGTGCTCAAGGCGCGGCCCGATGTCGTCGCGGCGGTGCACACGCACTCGCCCGCCAACCTCGCGGTCTCCGCGCAGGTCGGCGGGCTGCGCCCGATCACGCAGCAGGCGATGCGCTTCTACAACCGGGTCGCCACCTATCCGAACGAGGTCGACGACACCACTGCCGAGGGCACCGCTGCTCTTGCTGGAGCGCTCGGCGACAAATGGGTGATGATCCTCGAGAACCACGGAGCGCTCGTGTGCGGAACTTCGCTCGCCGAGGCCTACATCTACCACCACTTCTTCGAGCTCGCGTGCCGGGCGCAGGTGGGCGCGCTCGCGGGCGGCGCCGAGCTCATCGTGCCGGCGCCGGACGTGTGCGAGGAGCGCGCGAAGAAGTTCGGCCGCATCGGCCAGTACAACCACCAGAGCCGGGACTGGGTGGCGAGCATGGCGCTCGCCGAGAAGCTCTTTCCCGACTACAAGGAGTAGTCCCATGGCAAGGAAGAAGAACGCGCGGTTCGACGTCGGGGGCGTGATGCTGCCCCAGCCCTTCAAGATCCGGCGCCTGGGCCATTTCGGCCTGAACGTGCCCGATCCCGGGGCCTGCCTCGATTTCTACTGCGAGGGCCTGGGCTTCCGCGTTTCCGATCCGCTCGACATCGCCGAGCATCATCCGAAGCGCGACGAGCTGAAGAAGATGGGCGACACGAACATGTACTTCCTCCGCCACGGCACGGATCACCACTCGATCGTGCTCGCGAACGGCCCGATCTACAACGCAGCCGGCCGCGGCGGCGACGTTCCCGCCGACGTCACCGTGAACCAGATGACCTGGCAGGTCTCCAGCCTCGCCGAGATCTCCGGCGCGATCGACTGGTTCAACTCCAGGGGCGTGCGCATCAGCCGTGCCGGCCGCGACATGCCGGGATCGAACTGGCATTGCTATCCCTACGACATCGAGGGGCACCGCAACGAGCTGTACTACGGCATGGAGCAGATCGGCTGGACGGGCTTGTCCAAGCCCAAGGCGATGCACGAGCGCGGCTTCCGCCAGCGCCCGCCGCTGCCGCAGATGCCCGAGTACCAGGAGGTCGCGGAGGCGCGCGCGAAGGGCGTCGATCTCGACTCGGGCTTCAGCGACCCGGAGAAGATGCCCGCGAAGTACGACGTCGACGGCATCATGCTGCCGCGCCCGTTCAAGATCGTGCGCCACGGCCCGATCCGCCTCTTCGCCCGCGACATGAGGAGGATGGAGGCCTTCTACACCGACATCATGGGCTTCACGCGCACCGAGGCGATCGGCTGGAAGGGGCACCGCTGCGCCTTCTTCCGCTGCGGCACCGAGCACCATTCGCTCGCGCTCTATCCGATCGCGCTGCGAGAGAAGCTCGGTCTTTCCCCGCACACCACCGTGATGAGCTTCGGCGTGCAGGTCGCGACCTACCGGCAGCTCCGAGACGCGATCGATTTCCTCAAAGGGCGCGGCTGCAGGTTCGTCGAGATCCCGAGCGCGCTGTCGCCCGGCATCGACTACAGCGCCCACGTTCTCGACCCCGCGGGCCACGCGATCCAGCTCTACTACTACATGGAGCAGATCGGCTGGGACGGGCGCCCGCGCCTGGGGAGGCGGCGCGCGCCGACGCGCGTCGCCGATTGGCCGAAGGCGCTCGAGCCGAAGTCCGATACGTATACAGGCGAGCCCTACCTGGGACCCTGGGGATAGGAGGAGAAGGCCCCCTACGTAGGAACCACGAGGATCGGAGGGAATATGCGTACAGCTGAACGCAGGAAGCCCCTGGTGTTTTTGCGCGTGACGTTGCTAATTGTCCTGGCATCGTGCGGAGGGGGTGGAGGCGGTGGCAACGCCGGCACCTCGGAGCCCGTAATCGTTCAGCAGTTCGCCTACGTCAAGGCCTCGACCCCCGGTACGAACGACCTCTTCGGCGCCGCGCTCGCGGTCAGCGCGGATGGCAACACAATGGCAGTGGGCGCGTTCGGCGAGGCGAGCAACGCCCAAGGCATCGGCGGCGACCAGACGAACAACTCGGCCGCGAACGCGGGCGCGGCATACGTATTCACCCGGAACGGCACGACCTGGACACAGCAGGCTTACATCAAGGCTTCGAACGCCGAAGCCGGCGACACCTTCGGACGCTCCGTGGCGCTGAGCGCAGACGGCAGCACGCTCGCGGTCGGCGCGGACGGCGAGGACAGCGCCGCGCAGACCATCAACGGCAGCCAGACCGACAACACCGCATCTGGCGCCGGCGCCGTGTACGTCTTCAGCCGCAACAACTCGGGGGTCTGGAGCCAGCAGGCGTATATCAAGGGCTCCGACGTCGTTGCGGGCAACCTTTTCGGAACGTCCGTTGCGCTGAGCGCGGACGGCAATACGCTCGCCGCCGGGCCGCTAGGCGGCACCGAGGTCTACGTGTTCACCCGGAGCGGCACCACTTGGACCGAGCAAGCCAAATTCGGCGGTTCGAATACGCAGGCGGGAGACGGGTTCGGCGACGCGGTCGCGCTGAGCAGCGACGGCAACACGCTCGCTGTCGCCGCGAGTTTCGAGGCGAGCAACGGCAGCAGCCAGGCCGACAACTCGGCGCCCGGTGCGGGAGCGGCCTACGTGTTCACGCGCAGCGGCACGACTTGGACGCAGCAGGCGTACATCAAGGCATCCAACGCGGGACAGGGCGATGCGTTCGGCAACTCGGTTTCGCTAAACAGCGACGGCAACACGCTCGCGGTGGGCGCGCCGAACGAGGGCAGCAACGCGACCGGCGTCAACGGCAACGGCGCCGACAACTCTGCGACGGGCGCAGGTGCGGCCTATGTGTTCACTCGCAGCGGAACGACCTGGACACAGCAAGCGTACGTCAAGCCCTCGAACACGGAAGTTCTCCAGGAATACGGCATATCAGTCGCCTTGAGCGGCGACGGCAATGTCCTGTCCGTGGGATCGGACGTCGAGAACCACACTTCCTCCGGCATCAACGGCGATCAGACGATCGGGGGAAGCGGCGGAGTCGGAGCAGTCTACATGTACCAACGGAGCGGCACGGCTTGGGTGCAGAACGTCTACGTCAAGGCCTCTAACCCGCAGGGGCAAGACTTCTTTGGCGTGCGCGTCGCGCTGAGCGGCGATGGCGCCACACTCGCGGTCGGGGCCAATGGAGAGGCCAGCGCCAACAACAGCCAGAACGACAACTCGGCGCCGAAGGCAGGGGCTGTCTATGTCTTCGACTAGATCCTCCCGAGCGCCTACTGCGGGAGCTGGGAAATGTTTCCGCGGATCTCGCCGCTCGGAAAGCCCGTGCTCGTCACGTTGAAATAGAGCAGGCTGTTGTCGAAGTCCGAGAGGTTCTGCGCGCTCAGGACGGCCGTCGGCGCCGGGTTCGCCAAGTTCGTCCCCGCCCCGTCGATGTTGGTCCGCTGGTTGGGGAAGTCGACGATAAGGCTCCCGATTCCCGTGTAGAGGGCCGCTGCGCTCGTTCCGGCGACCGTGTGGGTGACGTAGGAGATGAGCACCTTGCCGCTGGCGCGGTCGGCGAGCAGCGTTCCCACCCCCGTGGCGCCCGAGCCCGTCGGAGGCAGGACCTGCGACTGGTCGAGCGCCGCCACGCTGGCCGCAACGCCCCCCTGCAGCTCGATCGCGCCGCGTATCTCGCCGTTCGGGTTGGCCGCCGTGCCGACGTTGAAGTAGAGCTCGCCCCGGAGCAGGGGACCAAGCAGCGCAGCGGGAAGCGTCGTGTCCGGCGGCACGACGGCGGTCAGGCCGTCCGAGGCGAGGACGAGCGCCACGATCGCCGAGCCGTTTCCCGTGGGATTGCCGCTCGGGGCGAGGTGGATGTTGATCTGCCCCCCGAGCGGCGCGAGCCCGGAGAAGGTGATGCCGCCGGTGACGGGCATCGGCTGCGTCGTGCTGGGCACGACGATGATGCCGCCGGCGCCGCTCGCGCCGGTCGTCACCACCGGGTTCTCCTGCGAGCCGCTGAGGTTCGCCGTGCGGATGATCGTCAGCTGGGGGCTCTGCGACGCCTGCGCGATGCAGGTGATGCTCACGTCGGTGATGTTCGACTTGTCCACGGTGCCGGCGCCGTTTGCCACCGTGCACTGGTCGTTGGTGTCGACGACCTGCACGTTGAAGGTGTCGTCCTTCACCAGCTTCTGGTCGAACTTGAAGCTCCCGCTGCCGCTCACGGCGAGATCGTTCCCCCCGTTGAGCTTCAGCACCACGTCGACGGTATTCCCGGAAATGTCTCCGCCGACGGTGAACTGCGGCTCGGTGCCGTGGCAGGATGCGAGCGCGACCGCGGCGGCGACCGGAACCACCAGGAATCGAACAACTCTCGTCACGAGCTCTCCGTGTCAAAACCGTCCCGGCGGATTATCGCCGCTCTCGCCTCGCCCGTCATGTAACAGGGTGTTAACGACCGAGTCAGGCGCAATTCGGCGGCAGCCCGATCGGATGCGCTTCTTCGACGAATTTCGCTGCCGATAGTATCGCCGGCTCGGAGAATCTCGGCCCGACGATCTGCAGGCCCACCGGGAGCTTCGCCGCGGTGAGGCCCGCGGGGACGCTCGCCGCCGGAAGGATCGCGAGCGACACGAGGAAGGTCGGGGCGATCCAGTCGACGTAGTTCTGCAGCTTCCTTCCCTCGATCACGTCCGGAAAGTTCTTCTCCACCGGGAAGGGCGGGACCGGAGCGACCGGGGTGAGGACGAGGTCGTAGGTCTCGAACAGCCCGCGCCAGCGGTGCCAGATCTCCGCGCGCTTGCGCTCGGCGCGCGCGATCTCCGTGACGGTGAGCGCGAGGCCGGCGCGGATGTTTCCGGCGAGGTTGTCGCCCAGCTCGCCGATGCGCTCGAGCCTGTCGAGGTGGTTGCCGACCATCGCCTCGCCCCGCAGCGCGAGGAAGGCGTCGCGGCCGTCCGACATGTTGATCTCGATCTCGTCGACCGTCGCGCGCGCGTCGCGCAAGGCCAGAGCGGCGTCGCGGCAGATCTCCTCGATCTCGCGGTCCACGCCGATTCCGCCGATGTCCGGCGCGTAGGCGAAGCGCAGGCCGCGCAGGCTCCTCGCCTTGGCGACCGCGTCGCGCGCGCTCCTCCAGGGCGGAGCGGCCGACAGCGGCGACTTGAGCGAGAAGCCGGCCATGACGTCGAGGAGCAGCGCGCAGTCCTCGGCCGAGCGCGCCATCGGTCCGGTGACGCTCTGGTCGTGCCAGGGCAGGGTCACCGGGTGCCTGGGCACGAGGCCCGCCGTGGTGCGCAGGCCCACCACGCCGCAGAACGCCGCCGGCGTGCGCAGCGACCCGCCGAAATCGGTCCCTTCGGCGAGCGGGATCATGCGCGCCGCGAGCCCCGCCGCGCCGCCGCCGGTCGAGCCCGACGCCGAGAGCGCGGTGTTCCACGGGTTGCGCGTCGCTCCGAACACCTTGTTGAAGGTGTTCGCTCCCGCGCCGAACTCGGGCGTGTTGGTCTTCCCGAGGACGATCGCGCCCGCGGCCTTGATCCTGCGCACGACCTCGGCGTCCTCGGTGGGCACGTGGTCGCGGAACAGCGTCGAGCCGAACGTCGTGCGGATGCCCTCGGTGACCGTCAGGTCCTTGATCCCCACCGGCACTCCGTGCAGCGGCCCGAGCTTGCCGCGCTTCTTCACCGCGCTCTCGGCCTGCCGCGCCCAGGCGAGCGCCTTTTCCGGGGCCACGGTGCAGAACGCGTTGACCGCGGCGTTGACGCGGGCAATCGCCGCGAGATGCGCCTCAGTGATCTCGACGGGACTGAGCTTGCGGGTGCGCACCAGGCGCGCCAGCTCGACGGCGGACAGACGGGTGAGTTCCCTGGCCATGGGACATCATATACTGCGCGCACCGACCATGAGCCAGCCCAACCAGTACGCACTGCTCAGGCAGAGGCGCTTCCTGCCGTTCTTCGTCACGCAGTTTCTCGGCGCCTTCAACGACAACGTCTACAAGAACGCGCTGGTGATCCTGGTCGCGTTCCACGCGGCGAGCCTCTCCTCCTTGAGCGCCGGCACGCTGTCGAACCTCGCCCAGGCGATCTTCATCCTGCCGTTCTTCCTCTTCTCGGCGACGGCGGGGCAGATCGCCGACAGGATGGAGAAATCGCGCCTCATGCGCTGGGTGAAGCTCGCCGAGATCGCGATCATGGCGATCGGCGCGGCGGGACTGTACCTGCAAAACCTCACCCTGCTCATGACGGCCCTGTTCCTGATGGGATTGCATTCGACGGTGTTCGGCCCGGTGAAGTATTCGTATCTGCCGCAGCACCTGAACGAAGCGGAGATCACCGGCGGCAACGGGCTGGTCGAGATGGGAACATTCCTCGCCATCCTGGTCGGGACATTGCTCGGCGGGTTCCTCATCGCCGGCGGCGAATCGGGCCCGATCGGCGCGACGGTGCTCGTGCTCGCGGCGCTCGGCTACGCCGCGAGCCGCGGCATACCGCGCTCGCCCCCCGCGGCGCCCGATCTCGCGATCAACTGGAACCCGTTCTCGGAGACCTGGCGGATCCTGAAGTTCATGAAGCGCAACCGGGTGGTGTTCCTGTCGGTGCTCGGCATCTCCTGGTTCTGGTTTCTGGGCGCGGTCTACCTGTCGCAGTTCCCCGTCTACACCAAGGACATCCTCTACGGCAGGGAGGAGGTGGTGAGCACGTTGCTCGCCATTTTCTCGGTGGGGATCGGAGTGGGATCGCTTCTGTGCGAGCGGCTCTCCGGCCGCAGGATCGAGATCGGCCTGGTGCCGTTCGGCTCGATCGGCCTGACGCTCTTCGGTATCGACCTGCACTTCGCGAGCGCCGGCCTGGCGGCGCACGCGCCCTTCGGCGCCGGCGAGTTCCTGCGCGAGCCCGCGCACTGGCGCGTGATCGCCGACCTCGCGCTCGTGGGCGTGTTCGGCGGGTTCTACATCGTCCCGCTGTATACGCTCATCCAGACCCGCTCGGATCCGGGCGAGCGCTCGCGCGTCATCGCGGGCAACAACATCCTGAACGCGCTCTTCGTGGTGGCGGCGGCCGGCATGGCGATCGGGCTGCTCGAGCTGGGGATGAGCATTCCGCAGCTCTTCCTCGCCGCGGCGCTGCTGAACGCCGCGGTCGCGATCTATATCTATTCGCTCGTTCCGGAGTTCCTGATGAGGTTTCTCATCTGGCTGCTGGTGCACACGGTGTACCGCCTGGACAAGTCGGGAATGGAGAATATCCCCGAGTCGGGTCCGGCAGTGCTGGTGTGCAACCACGTGAGCTTCGTCGACGGCCTGGTGATCGCAGCCGCCTGCCCGCGGCCGGTGCGTTTCGTGATGGACCACCAGATCTTCAGGATCCCGGTGCTTTCCTTCGTGTTCCGCACGGGCCGGGCGATCCCGATCGCGCCCGCGCGCGAGGACCCGCAAGCGCTCGAGCGCGCCTACGACGACATTGCCAAGGCCCTGGAGGAAGGCGACCTCGTCGGCATCTTTCCCGAGGGCAGAATCACCGATGACGGCAACCTCGGCCCTTTCCGTCCCGGCATCAGCCGCATCGTCGCGAGGACGCCGGTGCCGGTGATACCGCTCGCCCTGCGCGGCCTGTGGGGCAGCTTCTTCTCGCGCCGCGGCGGCCCCGCCATGACGAAGTGGGGCCGCATCGCGAAGCGTATCTACTCACGCATCGCGCTCGTCGCGGCGCCACCCGTCCCGCCGAAGGACGTGACCCCCGAGGGGCTGCAGGCGATCGTGCTCGGGCTGCGCGGCAACGAGCTGTAGGCTAGTCCAGCTTCGCCCCGGAGCGGCGGATGATGTCGGCCCATTTCGCCGAGTCCGTGCGCAGGAACTTGGAGAATTCGTCCGGACCCATCGGCCGCGGCTCGATGCCCAGGCCCGCCATGCGCTTCGCCGCTTCGGGCCGGGCGAGCGCGAGCGCGGCGCGCCCGGCGAGCCGCTGGATGATCTCGTTGGGGGTGCCGGCGCGCGCTCCAAGCCCCAGCCAGGGCGTCGCCTCGAATCCCGGCAGCCCCAGTTCGTCGAGCGTGGGGATGTCCGGTGCCTCGCGGATGCG
>DATJYC010000064.1:0-16241 GCA_035499735.1 Burkholderiales bacterium | reverse complement strand
AGGTACTCGCTCGGGGGGGAAGCAGTTTGGTGACGTTCTTGTCGCTGATCCGAGCGTCGACTACAACTCGGGCAAGGTCGTGTTGGAGAAAGGAATCCGAGAATTCCAACCAGATCCGTATCCAATCGGCCTTAATCCAAGGCTTCGGAGTCTCCTACACAAGTACCGCGGCGCTCATCTGCTGTTCGAGGAGATTCGCGCGAAGTGGACCGGCAAGACTCCAGCAGACGGCAATCGCTTGCATATCGGCCCGGTTGGCGCTGCGGACCAAGTAATTGATGACGCTGCACGGGTTCTTGAAATTCAGAAAAACTGGCGAAAACTCATTGGCGTTGAAATGGAAACCTACGGTGTATATCGCGCCGTTGAGGAAGCGCCAGAACCTAAGCCTAGAGTGGTCTCGTTCAAGGCGGTTTGCGACTTCGCGGCGGAAAAGACCGATTCCTGGCAGGAATACGCGGCTTTTGTCGCGGCTGAGTTCGCGGTGGCCTTCATCGCGCGCGAGTGGGACTCGCTTTGGCCCACAATCTAGTACGGATAACGTTGGAGAGGAAAGATGCCTAAGAAGCGAGACGCAGTGGAGGTGGACCCTGAGGTGGCCGCCATCAGTAGCGTGTATGCAGCGCTCAAAGACCTTGAATCGTCTGCTCAAACCCGCGTGCTTAATTATGTTCGAGACAAGCTCAAGCTCACCGCAGCGTTGAAGGATGATGGTTCATCATACACTGAGTCGCGAGAACAGCCCGCGATGGAACAGAAGATAAACTCTGCGGAGAGTAGCGAGCAGAGCGGGGATGAGTTGGAGGGCGTTAGTCCGGTAGCGAAGAAATGGATGGCCAGGAATGGCCTAGAAGCGAAGAAGCTCTCAGCGCTCTTCAGTCTCGGTGTGGACGAAATCGATCTGGTGGCGAAGAAGGTCCCAGGCAAGAATAAGAAGGAGCGCATGCACAGTGTCTTCCTCCTGAAGGGCGTGGCGGCATATATCGGCACCGGGGCAGCACGTTTTACGCACGAGCAGATGAAGGAAGCGTGTCTGCACTATGACGCTTTTGACGCCGCCAACTTTGCGGTTAACTTCAAGAGTCTCACGGGCGAAGTTTCTGGGAGCAAGGAGTCGGGCTACACACTGACTGCACGCGGGTTGGCCGCAGCAACTGAAATGATCAAGGCGCTGTCGTCTGGTGCCGGCTAACAAGGTGTTCCACGCGCGACGGACTCGCCTCGCTTCGCTCGGCTCGCCGCGGCGTGAACACCGACGTTAGGCCGCACAGCTACGTTTCGCTCCTTCCACACTGACCTTCAGAGGAGCTGCCCATGTCACTGAAGCATGTTCTTGGTAGTTGTCACTGTGGAGCCGTTCGGTACGAAGCTGACGTCGACCTCTCCAAGGGGACAATTCGCTGCAATTGCTCGATCTGCACCAAAGCCCGTGCTTGGTTTACGTTCGCCGGCGGCGAGCAGTTCCATCTTCTCGCTGGAGAGAGCAACATGAGTTCGTACCAGTGGACACCACCTGGTAGGCCAAGTCCCGGTCTGACCTATCGGTTCTGCAAGACTTGTGGAGTGCGTGTCTACGCAACGGGCGACGCCGAGTTCATGGGTGGTAAGTTCTATGCGCTCGCAGTTGCCACGTTCGACAACGTCTCAACCGATGAGTTGGCCGCTGCACCGCTCAAGTTCATCGACAACCGGCACGATCGGTTCGATCGCGCACCAGAGGACACTCGGCTCATGTGAGTCCGACAATGCGGCCTGACCCCGCCTGCCTGCGTCTGCCGCTCATGTCGAACGTTAGGCCACACGGAAAGTGGCGCGCTCGCCGGACAGAGCACTTACACTAGGACGACTCCCAAGAAGACGTCGCATGAATAGGCTTGCGAGATTTCTAGTCGGCGTGGCCGTTCTTTGGATCGCTCCTACTCTAGTTGTCGCCCAGAGCGGCTGTGTGACGGATCAGAATGGAAAGGTGGTCTGTGGCCAACCCGATTCAACCTGCGCACCGAATCAGCGCGGTGAGGTCGTTTGTACAAAGCCCGGAGGCGGCATGATGAACGACCAATATGGCGAGCAGCTCTGTGGTCCTGGCTACTGCGTCAAAGATCAACTCGGAAATGTCCTTTGTTCCAGTCAGCCGCGCGGGGGAGCGACGGTGGATCAAAGTGGCAAAGCTGTCTGCGCTGGAGGTTGTGTCCCCGGGATCAAAGAGGCGTGCGTCAGACCGTCCAATTAACAGCCGCAGGATCCGAAGGTTCCTGCATGGCCTCTTGGCCTAACCGCGCGCTCAAACCGACCGCCGCCAGCGCGCTTCGCTTGCTGGCGATGCCCTCGTCGCTTTGCTCCTCGGCGGCGGCTCAGCGCGAGCGTTAGAGGGCATCGTGAGGCGCGACACCTTGGGAGGCGTGGCTGCGGTTGTGCTCGGCGTGGCCTACGCGTTCGCGTTGGACAGCGATATTTGGGGACACGAAAGTTCGCTGCCTTTGCCCGCGGTTGTCGCGATGTTCGCGTCAGGGGCATTTCTGAGCCTGGTCGCGCTGTCCGCGTGGGCAAAGCCCGACCGCCCGTGGTTATTTCCGGGGTTGTTTTCTGTGCCGCTGCTGTTTCTCGCGACGCCTTATCTTCATCCTTGGGACTGGGTTGGGGTGGGGATATTCCTCTCAATTGCCGGAGCCACATTCCTAGTCGGTTTCGCAGCGTGCGTGGTGGTTCGTGCAATTGTCGCTGTTCGCAGAAAGGTGCCGTGATGCCCTCTAACAACGCGTTGGAGCGGACGGGCGATCATCGTGGCCGCACCGTCCTCGCAATAGATGGCGTGCTCGGCGGCGCGGAATGGGCGTCGCGCCAAGCCGCTCAACTAGGTCGTTAGGTGTCGGAATGCGCAGGGTACCCTTGAAGTATCTGCTAGTACTCTTCGGTGGCACGCCATTGATTGCAGGCGCAGGGTTCGCGCCGAGCGCATATTCACCCTTCGTTTGGGCCGCAGGACTCATGGTTGAGGGTTTCTGCACAATCGCGTTTGGTGCCCTCCTTAGTCGCGACCGCATACCCTTGCCGCAGCCCGGTGCGCCGACGCTTTCGTTCGAAAGCGCTCCCGTGCAGTACGAGGCCGTGCTAAGGCGTTACGTCACCACGTTTTACGCGGCAGGGGCTGGTCTTATTCTTGTCGGGGTAGTGACAGCATCCACCTTGTGACCCGACACCTAACCGCACAATCGAGAGGGACGCGCGCAAGAGCGGCGCGCGCACCTCATTGTGGACGTTAGAAGGCTTAGCATGTCGCCGCACCAGACCGTTGCTCTCGCACTCAGGCTGTTTGCGATTTGGCTGGCAATCTACGTCGCACGCGAGATGCTGGCCTTCTATGCCGCCGGTAGCAGGCAGGGCGATGAGTATTCGCCTCTCATCGTCGCAACGGTTTCTGTTCTCGCTATCATTTTTCTTCTCGTTCTCTGGTTCTTCCCTAGAACGATTGCTCGGAGTTTGCTCCCTCTATCGAGCGACGCGCCTGCACCACCCGCATCACCAGAAACATGGTTTACCGTGGGATGCGGACTCCTTTGCCTGTGGGTATTAGCATCAGCGATACCGCGCCTACTCCGGAACTTGATTGTGTTATATCTCTATCGGTCCTACGAAATGGACAAATCCTCTCTGCGAGATGGACTGCTCTATTACTTCATAGAGCTTCTAATCGGGGTAGGTCTAATTCTCGGGGCTTCCGGTATTAGGAAATTCATTTGGTGGGCTCGCAATGCTGGTCACGGCTAAGCCTTCTAACAGCGCGGCCCACCCGGAGCCTCTGGAGCGGCGTACCGCGTCGTTTCCGTCATCTCGTCGGCCCGGTGGCCGCGAACGTTAGACGACACCAAACATGAGGCGCTGGCTACGTGTCGCACTGCTGTCGTCGTGGGTTGCGGGATGCACTTCGGCCCCGCCACAGCCCGCCCAGGGCCCAGGCTTGAACCTTGCCCAGGCCGCCACTGTATGGAGCGGTTGGTGGGGCGCGGTGTATAGAGGGGGGCGAGTAACCCTCGATTCGGTGGGCACAGCCAAGCGCAATTCTCAAGCGCAGCGGGAGTTCTTGATCCCACCCGGTAAGACGATCGCGCGCGCATCTATCAGTCTGTGCACCGGAGAGCGCTTTTGCGTGCCTCTGTCTGATGTCGAGGTACCTTTTGAGGCACAAGCTCAACACACCTACCGCATCCGCGCCGCTGAGAAAGTCCACGGCCGCAAAGAGTTCTGGGTGTGGATCGAGGATGCGGCGAGTGAACAGGTCGTTGGCGGTACTAAGGGCTTACGGGATGCCGCTAGGAACTGAGGAGCCGCTGTCGTCTAACCGCCCGGCCAACTCGGACGCGCGGGAAGGACCGCGCCTTGGTTTCTCATCGCAGCCGCGCGCCGGTTGCCGGGAACGTTAGAAGGCGCCATGACCGAGAGCGCTGCGTCCGGCTCTGATGTATCCTCGCATGTATGTCAGAACTCGATCGCATCAAGGAGCAACTCGTCTATCTCAGGTTCTGGCAGGGGATAATGGTCGTTGCGGATATCAGTTTGGTGGGCTGGCTCGCTTCTGCAGGTGATACCGCAACTCCTACACTGCTGTCTTTCGCGGTGGTTGTCGTTGTCGTGCTAAGCTTGGGCATCTTCCTTCTCCATCGCAAAATCGAGCGTCGTATCGAGCAGATTGGAAGGCTATAGCCATGGACTTTCTCGTCGGTATCATCATGCTTGCCGTCGCACTGCTCTTTGTTGGCATTGCATTAGACGCTGCCCGCCGCGCGAAATAGCGCCTTCTAACCCCACGCCCCACCCGGACGCGCGGGAAGCTGCTGTGCTTTGTCCCCACCGATCGCGGTCGCGCGCCGGTGGGCGTGAACGTTAGACCGCACCAGACACCATGCCTCCGCCTATCGTCGTGAATCCCCCCGTCCGGGGCGAGTGGTCTATCTTCAACCCGCCGGGGCACCCAAAGCTGGCCTTCGACTTCCTAGCCGTTGACCCGCAGCGCAGTCCTTACAAGAACGCCTCTCTCCTGCAGCATGTTCTCTCGCGCATCCGCGTCGAGAACACACTCGCCTGGGGAATGCCCGTTCACGCCGTGCTTCCAGGCAAGGTCGTCGTCGCCTCGGACGGAACACCCGATCGTCTCGACCTCTCAATGGTTCGGGATCTCCTTGCGCTCCTGCTCTTCGGGCCAAAGCGCGCACCACCGTTCTCCAACCTTGGAGGCAACCACGTCATTCTTGACTGTGGAGGCGTCTACCCGCTGTACGCTCACCTGCAATGCGGCTCCGTTCGGGTGCAGCCCGGGCAGTCGGTGGCGACAGGCGACGTATTGGGATATGTTGGAAACTCGGGTTCTTCCCTGCAACCTCACCTACACTTTCAAGTCATGAGTTCTGCCGAGCCGTTCCCCCTGTTCCAGAACCTCTTGCCATTTGCCATGTCGTCCGTCCAATTGAAGCGTGCTGGGCAGTGGAGCAATGTCTCGGGCCACCTTCCCGCGAGCGGTGACCATTACCAACTGGCCTGACGTGCGGCCTAACCCTTCGTCCCACACCGACGTGCTACGGCTGGCCGCGCCAGCTTCCGCACGCGGGTGAACTCAAACGTTAGGTTTCACGCGAGGAACGAATGTGGCGACCTTGGCTATCGGCTGTAGTTGTGAGCGTACTTACGGCGTGCGGGGGAGATAACACAAATCCAGTGGTAACCACCAAGGTATACAAGTATCGCGGTTCCTTGCAATGCACAGGCGGTGGGACGGCGCCTGCTGTAATGAGCATGGAGCTTACGAACGCCGGCATCGATGTCCAATCGTTCAGCTGTGGAAACGATGGACTAGTGCATATTGCTGTATGTGGTGCTTCCGATGGTGCCATAAATATCTTCGAGATTCCCGAGAGTCAGTCAGCTCAAGCACAGTTGTTGTCTTTTCCATTGTTGAGCACGCTGCCGACGGCGGTCGAGGTTCCGTGCCCATGAATATCAGAGTCTCGTGAAACCTAACCCCTCAATCCAGAGCGGACGGACCGGAAGCGATCGTCCTTCTGGCGACCACCACGCGTGCCCCCCGCTGATTTCAGACGTTGGGCGTGATTGAGACAATGGACGATTGCTGCATCGATAAGACCGACGCCATCGACCGGCTGCGCGAGCGCCAAACGGCGACGCTTCGCCTAGTCCTGCTGGTGAACGCTGCGATGTTTGTCGTGGAGCTCGTGTCGGGCTTGCTCGCCGGGTCCATGGCCCTGCTCGCCGACTCCCTCGACATGCTGGGCGACGCCCTTGTCTATGGTTTCAGTCTCTACGTCGTCGCGCGAGGCCCCGTCTGGAAAGCGCGGGCCGCTGTGGCGAAGGCGGCTGTGATGGGGCTATTCGGCGTGTTCGTCTTCGGGCAGATCGTGTACAAGCTCCTTTATCCTCAGCTCCCGACAGTCGAGGCAATGGGTGCTGTAGGTGCTCTTGCGCTTGCCGCGAACGGCGTTTGCCTTGCCTTGCTTTGGCGCCACCGTGCCGAGGACATCAACATGCGGTCGGTCTGGCTATGCTCTCGAAACGACCTCATCGCAAACGTCTCGGTGTTGTTGGCGGCGTTGGCGGTGCGGATGACGCTTTCGCCTTGGCCAGACATCGCAGTTGGCGCGCTTATCTGCGCCCTGTTCCTTCGTTCGGCGTTCCTTGTTGCTCGTGAAGCGCGTGCGGATCTGCGGCTGAATCACGCCCAACCACCCGCTCCAGCGGACGCGCCGCAAGCGGCGCGCCGCTGAGCGGCACGTTAGGTTGCATCTTGTGAAGAGGCTCTTCTTTCCACCAAGCTGCCCAACATGCCGATATCGGCTCGCGTGGAGAGAACTAGACACGCGTTTTCACTGCCCCGGATGCCACGTTCCACTTCGGTTGAGCTACATGGGTGCCACCATGCTGTTATGCATCTTCGGTCCACTGCCGTTCCTGCTCGTCCCGACTGAGGAAGTCTGGGCATCTGTGCTTGTGGTAACAGTGGGAACCACGATTCTCGCGCTCATCGCGTCTGCGCTTGTTACGGTACGAATCGATCGCACGTCCGATGCAGCCTAACAGCGCGGCCCACACACGAGCATGAACGTCCGGTATGGCATTGGTTGGTAGTCCTAATGAAGGGGAGGTTGGAATGAGCTCGCAGCGACGAGTGTCGGGAACCGCCGTGCAACGAATCATTGCCGTCCTGGGCTCGGCGGTTTTCTTCGTGGTCGCCCCATGTACGCTGGCGGGGCTCGTTCCATGGTCGATCACGGGTTGGCAACTCCAGCCGCCGTTCCTTGGTCTGGAGCTGACGCGCGGCCTCGGCGCGATAATGATTCTCGCAGGCGTGCCTGGGCTCGTTGACGCGTTTGCGCGTTTCGCGCTGCAGGGTCTCGGCACCCCCGCGCCCATCGCGCCGACCCGGAATCTCGTGGTGACCGGTCTCTACCGTTATGTGCGTAATCCAATATACGTCGCGGTCGTTGCCATCATCCTGGGTCAAGCGGTGCTGATGGGCGATTGGCGCCTCATCGTCTACGGCGCGCTGCTCTGGCTCTTCTTCCACGTCTTCGTTGTGGCGTATGAAGAACCCACGCTCGAGCAGACGTTTGGGAGAGAGTACGAGGCGTTCCGCGCCGCCGTCCCGCGCTGGATACCGCGGATGACCCCATGGCGGTCGGAATGATTAACGGAACGTCCGCTTTCAGCAGCCGATTGCGGACCTTCCAAGGTTGGGCCCAGTTCGAGAATGTGCCACCTAACAACGGCTTGCAGAGCGACGCGCCGCGAAACCCATTTGAGACACGAGCCGACCAAGACCAGCCGTAGCCGAATCAAACGCCTGCGCGGTATCGCGCGACCGCAGTACGGGCTCCGCGTGGAGGAGGTCCGTGGGCGTCGGCGTCTATGGGTTCGTTCGCCGATATGCCGTCTAACCCCACGGCCCACCTGGAGCCTCTGAAGCGGCGTACCTTGTCGTTTCCATCATCTCGTCGGCCCGGTGGCCGCGAACGTTCGATAGCAACAAGAGCGATGCAGCGATGATTCTCGAGTCCGCCGTTCTTGATGTGAAGCCGCATCAAAAAGAATCGAAGGGCTTGCTCCATCACATCTATGATCCTTTTCCGACGGTTGAACACTATGAGCCGCTCACGGGCGCCATCTAACCCCTCGAATGACGCTGGCGCCAGTGAAACGGACATGAAGAAAAGAGGGCCGCGAGGCAAGTCTCCATCCGCGCTGATCGACGCGAGAATCAGGGAGCTGGGCGGCTGGCGGGGCAGGATGCTCGGCCGGCTCCGCGCGCTGGTCAGGCAAGCCGATCCCGGGGTCGTCGAGGAGTGGAAGTGGGACGTTCCGGTATGGTCGCACGACGGATTGATCTGCACGGGCGAGGCCTACAAGAACGCCGTGAAGATGACCTTCGCCCAGGGAGCGGCGCTGAAGGATCCCGCGGGGCTCTTCAACTCCAGCCTCGGCGGCAGCACCCGGCGCGCCATCGACTTCCACGAGGGCGGAAAGATCGACGAGAAGGCGTTGAAGACCCTCGTTCGCGCCGCCGTGGCCTTCAACAAGGCCAAGACCCGAAGCCGCTAGGCCGGCCGGAACGGACGCTGGAAGACAGCATGGCCGGAACGTACCTGAAGATCAGGGTGAAGCCCAACGCGCGGGAGTCCTCGCTCGCGCAGCAGCCCGACGGCACGTGGACGGCGCGGCTGAAATCGCCGCCCGTCGACGGCAAGGCCAACGAAGAGCTGATCGCGCTCGTCGCGCGCCACTTCCGGTGCAGCAGGAGCGCCGTCGCGATCAGGAGCGGCGCCTCCGGCCGCACGAAGCTCGTCAGGATCGAAACTCCGGAATGAAAGTGCTCGCGCTTTCCGGAAGCCTGCGCACGGCGTCGATCAACTCCGCGTTCTGCCGCGCCGCCTCGCGCCTCGCGCCGGCGCCGCTCGAGGTCGCCCTCTACCCCGGCCTGGGCAAGCTGCCGCTCTTCAACCCCGATCTCGAGGCCGATCCGCCGCGCGCGGTGCGCGAGTTCCGCGCCGCGGTCGAGGGCGCGGGGGCGCTCCTCATCGCGAGCCCCGAGTACGCGCACGGGATCTCGGGCGTGCTCAAGAACGCGCTCGACTGGCTGGTGAGCTTCGAGGGCTTCATCGGGAAGCCGGTCGCGCTCGTCAACACCTCGCCCCGTGCGCGCCACGCCCACGAGGCGCTGCGCGAGATCCTCCAGACCATGTCGGCCCGGATCCTGTCCGAGGCCTCGGTCACGCTTCCGCTTCTCGGCGGATGCGTCACCGAGGACGCGATGGTCGCTTCCCCCGAGGTCGCGCCGAGAATCCGCGGCGCCATGGCATCATTGGTCCGGGCGCTCGACGCGGGGGGCGGGCCGGGCCCGACCTTCCCTTTGGAGGATTGAACATGGCGCCGACATTCACTCGAAACCGGAGCATGCTCTCGATGACCTGCGCCGTTCGCGTCGATATAGAAGCGAAGCCCGAGGCCGTGTGGCGCCTGCTGACCGACGCGAAGGGGTTCCCGCGCTGGAATTCCACGATCACCGGCATCGACGGCCAGATCCGCGAGGGCGAGCGCATCCGGCTGCACGTTCCCGGCACGAAACGCACCTTCACGCCGACGGTTTCGGGCGTCGTCGAGAACGAGCGCATGACCTGGGCCGACGGCATCGCGCCGGTCTTCAGGGGCGTGCGCACCTTCGCCCTGAAGCCGCGCGGCGGCGCCACGACGGAATTCCTGATGGAGGAACGCTTCTCCGGCGTCATTTTCGCGCTCGTCCGGGGCGTGATGCCCGATTTCCGTCCGATCTTCGAGGCCTTCGCCGGCGACCTGAAGCGCGAAGCCGAGCGGATTGCCTGAGCGCGGGGGCGGATACGTGCTGATCCACGGAAAGTGCCACTGCGGCAACATCGCCTTCTCGCTCGCCTGGGAGCCGGCCCCGGCGGAGATCCCGGCGCGCGCATGCGACTGCTCGTTCTGCGCGAAGCACGGCGGCGTGTGGACCTCCAACCCGAAGGGCGCGCTCAAGGTGACCATCCGGGACCGCTCGCTCGTCTCGCTGTACGCGCACGGCACCCGCACCGCCGACTTCCACGTCTGCTCGAAGTGCGGCGTCGTGCCCGTCGTCACCAGCCGCATCGACGGGCGCCTCCACGCCGTGGTCAGCGTCAACGCCTTCGAGGGCGTCGACCCGTCGCTCATCCGCAGGGCACCGGCGAGCTTCGACGGCGAAGGCAAGGACTCGCGCCTTGCGCGGCGCAGGCGCAGCTGGATTTCCGACGTGCGATTCGTCGACGCAGCGGTCGATGAGTGAGACAATCCGCGGGAGGAGCCGCATGAAAGTCCTGCACATCGCCCAGGTCAACATCGGGAGGATGCGCGCCCCGCTCGAGGGCCCGGTCATGGCCGGATTCGTCGCGCGCCTGGACGAGATCAACGCGCTCGCCGACCGCAGCCCGGGATTCGTATGGCGGCTCAAGACCGAGGCGGGCAACGCCACGTACCTGCGGCCCTACGACGACGACCGGATCCTGTTCAACATGTCGGTGTGGGAATCGATCGAGCAGCTGAAGCGCTACGTCTACTACAGCGTCCACGTCGAGGTCCTCAGGCGCCGGCACGACTGGTTCGAGAAATTCGCGGGCGCCTACGCCGCGCTGTGGTGGGTTCCGCAGGGGCATCGGCCGGGCATAGACGAGGCCAAGAAGCGCCTCGCCCATCTCGACGCCCACGGCCCGAGCGCGTTCGCGTTCACCTTCAAGCACCCGTTCCCCGCGGACGAGCGCTTCGTCGAGGGCGTCGACTGGTCGTCTTTCAAGCCCTGTCCGGCGGGCTGAGCCCGGACGCCAACCAAGGGAGGATCTGCATGGCTATCGAACTCCATTCCTCGCCGAGAAGCTCGGGCACGCGCGTCTCCTGGGCCCTCGAGGAGCTGGGCGTGCCCTACCAGTACGTCGAGGTCGACATGAAGAAGAAGGAGCACCTCGCGCCCGCGCACCTCGCGATCAACCCGCACGGCAAGGTGCCGGCCCTCGTCGACGACGGACAGCGCTTCTTCGAGTCGCTCGCCATCCTGCTGCACCTCGCCCACAAGTACGCGGTCGAGCGCAAGCTCTGGCCGGTGCCGGGGGGCCAGGCCCGCGCCGACGCGCTGTGCTGGACGGTATGGTCCATGACCGAGCTGGGACCCTACATGATGCAGTACATGTACCACGGCATGGACACGCCGGTTTCCTACAAGCCCGAGGATCGCAGCAAGGCGACCGCCGCGTACAACAAGGCGCAGCTCGACCGCATCCTCGCGGCGCTGGAAGCGCGCCTCGCCGACCGCGACTACGTCCTCGGCACCACGTTCTCCCTCGCCGACGTCGCCGCGGCGAGCTGGCTCGCGCTGGGCATCATGTTCGGGCTCCCGCTCGACCGCCATCCGCGCACCGCGGACTGGTGCAAGCGCTGCATGGAGCGCCCGTCGTTCAAGCGCGCACGCTAGGACGCCGCGTGCGGCTCTGGACGCTGCATCCGCGCTACCTCGACGCCCGGGGACTCGTCGCGGCCTGGCGGGAAGCGCTGCTCGCCCAGAAGGTCCTGCGCGGCGCGACCCGCGGATACACCCGCCATCCGCAGCTCGCGCGGTTTCGCTCCCAGGGGGCGGCCGGTTGCCGCGATCGCCGCCTTCCTCGCCGGCATCGCCGAGGAGGCGCGGCGCCGCGGCTACCGGTTCGACGGCCGCAAGATCGCCCGCGGCAGGATGAAGGCCCGGATGCGGGAGACGCGCGGGCAGCTGCTCTACGAATGGAGGCACCTGCGCGCCAAGCTCCGCGCGCGCTCTCCCCGGACCTACCGTCTCTTCAGGAGCGTCAAGGTCCCCGACGCGCATCCGCTGTTTCGCATCGTCGAGGGCGGCGTCAAAGACTGGGAGAAGACACGCAGTTGAGAAAGCCTTCTTCGGCTTTCCGCACAAGCACTTCGCGTCCCAGCAACAAATCCGCAAGATTCCTGTCATCTGCGCCGGCTAGGCTCTCCCGGCGCGCGCGTGCGGCCTCGCGCCGCCGGCGCGCGCAATTCCAACAATTCCAGTGGAGATCCCGTGACCGACCGACGCAACACACGCATCAGAAAGCTCGCGACGCTGGCTGCGGCCGTCGCCTCCGCCCTGGCAGTGCCGGGCCTGGCGAACGACCTCGCGACGACGACGACGCCGATCAAGCACGTCATCGTCATCTTCCAGGAGAACGTTTCCTTCGACCATTACTTCGCGACCTACCCCTTCGCCGCGAATACCACGCCCGGCGAGCCGCTGTTCCAGGCGAAGCCCGACACGCCGGCCGTCAACGGCCTGCTCACGGGCCCGGCGGCTCCGCCCGACAACCCGACGCTCAACGCGGCGGGCACGGGCACCGTCCAGCCCTTCCGCCTCGGCCGCAACCAGGCGACCACCTGCGACGAGGACCACAACTACACCGACGAGCAGGCCGCCTATCACGCGGGCCAGATGGACCTGGTGGTGCAGAAGCTCAGCTCCACGGCGGCGAACTGCGCGCCGGACAAATCGACGGTGATGGGTTACTACGACGGCAACACCGTCACCGCGCTGTGGAACTATGCGCAGCATTTCGCGATGAGCGACAACTTCTTCAACACGACTTACGGCCCGTCGGCCCCGGGCGCGATCAACCTCGTCTCGGGGAACACCTACGGCGTGCTCGCCTCGAACGGGACGCCGACGCTGCCCAACTCCACGATCGTGAACGCCCCGGGCATCGACCAGACGACGGGCCTGCCCGGCGTCCGGAACGTGACGCTCGCCGGCAGCAATTCCAACGGCAACACCGGCGGCGGCTCCGTCGTGGGCGATCCGCGCCCGGCCGGCGATGTCTGCAATCCCCTCGGCTCGGCCCAGGTCGCGATCACGTCTCCGAGCCGGAACGTCGGCGACCTCCTCTCCGCCAAGGGGCTCACCTGGGGCTGGTTCCAGGGAGGGTTCGGCGCGTGCAGCTCGATCCACATGGCGAGCGACGGCTCCGTGAAGCAGGACTACATCGGGCATCACGAGCCGTTCAACTACTTCCCGTCGACCCAGAACCTGAACCACCTTCCGCCGAGCTCGCCGGCCAAGGTCGGGCATGACGATCAGGCCAGCCACCAGTACGACCTGAGCGAGCTCTTCGCCATCAACAGCGTGAGCGGCGCGGGCAGCCGGACCTACGACATCACCGGGTTCCAGCCGGGCGTGACGCTTCCCGCGGTCACCTACATCAAGGCACCGGGTTTCATGGACGGCCACGCCCAGTATTCCGACCCGCTGCTCGAGCAGCATTTCATGGTGCAGCTGATCAACGCCGTGATGAAGTCGAAGTACTGGAAGGACACCGCCATCTTCATCACCTACGACGATTCCGACGGCTGGTATGACCACGTCTATCCGCCGATCGCGAACCCGTCCGCGCTCAACGCGCCCGCCAGCCTTCCGGCGAGCAACGATGCGCTCACCGGTCCGGGACAATGCGGCACTCCGCTCGCCGGCGCGGCGATGGGCCGCTGCGGCTACGGCCCGCGCCTGCCCCTGCTGGTGATCTCGCCTTTCGCGAAGCGGAACTACGTGGACCACACGGTCGCCGACCAGAGCTCGATCCTGCGATTCATCGAGGACAACTTCAAGCTCGGGCGGATCGATGCGATGCCTAAATCGGTCGCCCAGGGCGGCTCCTTCGACCAGGTCGCCGGATCGCTCGACAGCCTGTTCGATTTCGGCCGCGGGGAGGTCGACTGGCGGGGCAGCTTCGATCGGGCGCTCGGCTGGTTCGATTTCGAGCGGCGCGACGACCGCGACGACCGCGACTCGCGCGTGCTGATCCTCGATCCGGATACCGGCCAGAAACTGTACTAGCCGGAGTCCCTCCGAAACCCGCTGCCCTCAGGCAGCGGGTTTGCGGCTCAGCGCGAGAGCGCGACGCTCGCCGGCAAGGACTCCACGGGGTAGCCCTTCGACGCCCATTCGGGGAAGCCGCCGCGGAACCAGTAGACCTGCGTGTACCCGGCCTTGAGCGCCGTCACGCAGGATTTGTAGCTCTTCCAGCATTCGGGCCCGTTGCAGGCGAATATGACGGGCGCGCTCTTGCCTGCGATGCGCGAGAGGTCGAACCTGTCCGCGCCGCCGTCGAACCCGACTTCCTTCGCGCTCTTCTCGGCGTAGGGCAGCCATCGCGCGCCCTTGATGTGGCCCTCGCGGTGCTCCTCCTCGATGCGCGTGTCGTAGAGGACGATCCCCTTCTGCATCATCTCGGCGGCCTCTTCGGCGGTCACGATCTTCACGCCTTCGAGCGAACGCGGGGTGAAGTAGCCGAGCGTCGATACGTAGTCGTATTCCTTCGCGGTGATGGGCTCCATCCTGCGCACGTCGAGCCCCGCCTGGGCGGTTGCCACGGCGGCCTTCGCGTTGGGCGACACGAAGGCCAGGCGGATGCGGTCCTTGAGCCCCTTGTCGAGCGTGCTGAGCACGGCGACTCCAGTCGCGGGAGCGGCCTTGGTCTCCAGCAGGATCCGGCCCTTGTTGCGGCCGAGCCATTCTTGCGCGAGCCGCCGGTCGGCGACAGCGACGTCCGCGGCGCCCAGCTCAAGCGCAAGCAGCGCCGCCTCGTGGTAGCGGAATTCGCGGATCTCACCGAAGAACGACTTCGCCTGGATCCCCGCCGCGTTGAGCTCCCCGCGTGCGAGATAGGTGGCGAGCGAGTCCGCCGGCGGCAGGGCGAGCCGCCTGCTCCGCGCGTTCGCGAGCGTGGTCACGCCGCTTGCTTCGCTGGCGATGAAAACGGCGCGCTCTTCGCCTTCGAAGCGCGTGACCGGCTCGTAGCCATAGCGGAGGGCGCTGCCGATCACGTGCGCCGGCCCTATCATCAGGTCGTAGCCCCGCGAGCGCGTCTGCGCCAGCTCGCGCGTCAGGTCGCGCCCGAAGGTCAGGTGAATGTCGGCGCCGGTGGATGCATGCACGTACCGGGCGAGCGCCGCGTAGCGCTCCATGAACGCGGCGGTATTGATCTCCTCGCGAGCTTCCGCCGAGATGCTGAGCTTGAGTTGCGGCACCGCGGCCGGGCCCGCCGTGACGACGCCTGCGGCACAGACGCCCGCGATGCAAAAAAGGACAGCGCGCATGATGCCCTCCCGTAGCAGATGAACGATGCCCCCGGCCGTCGCGGGGCCGGGAGTCCGAAGGGCGTATATTAGAAAGTTCTAATGGCTCTGGGCGAGGACAAATTCACCGTCGCGCGAAAAAAAGCGGCCCGCCGGCTTCGCACGCCGTCTCCATGACGACGCGCCACGCCCGATCGGCGCCGATTGTTCCAGGTCAGCGCTTCGGCACCGTCCACAGGTACAGCGTGCTCGCGCCCGCCTGGATCGTCTTCTCCGGCGGCCAGTCGGGGCCGAACCCGTAGCGGTGCGCGACGATGCGCGTGCCAGGCTTCAGATCCCTTCTGAGCTTGGGCAGCAGCTGGCGGTTGAGCGACTCGAAAAGGAACAGCGTGACGACCGTCGCGCCACCGATGTCGGCGTCGAAGATGTCGCCCCGGACGAAGCGCACGCGGTCCTCGACACCGGCGCGCTTGGCGTTGTACACCGCCAGGCGCAGCGGCGCCGGATCGATCTCGATGCCGACGCCGCGCGCGCCGAAATCCCTGGCGGCCGCGATCACGATTCGCCCGTCGCCGCAGCCGAGGTCATAGACCACGTCGTTCGGCCCGGTCCCGGCGAGCTTGAGCATCCCGGTCACCTCCTCGGAGCTGCTCGGAAAGTAAGGGACCTGCGGGTCGGGCCCGGTGGCGGGACCGTCGCTGAGCTTGGTGTCGCCAAACTCGCGGTCGAGCGCGGCGCAGGCCGGAAGGAAGAGGAACAGGCCCAGCAGCAGCGCGAGAGCGGGCCGCCGCCTCACATCGAGGGCGGCTGGGCGGGACGCGTCACGGCCGCCCAAGGCTTTTCATCCCCCTTTCGCTTCGGAACCGGCCTTCGCTCCCCGCGTCCCGAGCAGCATGACGATCGCCCCTGTCGCCAGCACGCCGACCCCGACCAGCGCCCCTGCACCGGTGTAAGCCAGGCTCGAATAGAGCATGTACGCGCAGCTCGCCACGAAGATCGCCGGCGTGAGCGGGTACAGCGGGACGCGGTAAGGTCTGGGGGCGTCCGGGTTCCTCGCGCGCAGTACGAAGAGCGACACGCCCGTGAGCAGGAAG
>DATJYC010000063.1:0-43248 GCA_035499735.1 Burkholderiales bacterium | reverse complement strand
CGGGCTCGCGGGTAGTGGACTCAAGCTGAAGAACAATGGCGGCGATGAGTTCACGGTAACGGGCACGGGCACGGTCCCGTTCACCTTCGCGACGTCCATCCAGAGCGGTCAGCCTTATGCGGTGACGGTGTCCCAGCAGCCCAGCAATCCCACGCAGAGCTGCACGGTTACAGGCGGTGGGGTGGCTAACAACGGCTCGGGTAACGTGGGAGCCGGGAATGTCACCAACGTGAGCGTTTCCTGCACGACCAGCAGCTTCACGATCGGGGGCAGTGTCACTGGGCTCGCGGGTAGTGGACTCATGCTGCAGAACAACGGGACCGACAACAAGATTATCTCGGCCAACGGAGTGTTCACCTTCGCCACCCCGATTGCGAGCGGACAGACATACAACGTCTCCGTGCTAACACAGCCTTCGGTCCCAGAGCAGGCCTGCACAGTCTTGAACGGCGCGGGAACGGTGGTGAGCGCGAACGTCACCAACGTCAGCGTGGTGTGCTCCACACCCAGTCCGCGTTTCGCCTACGTGCCGAATTTCGGGGATAACACCCTTTCCATCTATGCGGTGAACGCCGCGACCGGGCAGTTGCGCCACAACGGCTATGTTGCGACGGGGACCGGTCCCGACGCCGTCAGCATCGACCCCTCGGGCAAGTTCGTCTACGTGGCGAATCAAACCTCCGGTACGGTCTCGGCCTACACCATCAATTCGGCGACTGGGGCGCTCACCAAGATCGGTGACGTGGCAGCGGGGACCAGTCCCCAGTCGATCGTCGTCGATCCCACCGGTAACTTCGTGTACGTTGCGAACGCCGGCCTCCAGAACGGCACCGGCTCCGTCTCGGCCTACACGATCACTGGCGGCGGCGCGCTCAGTCAGATCACCTGTAGTGAGGACTGCATTGACGCGAACTATGCCGCGGGAACCAATCCCAGCAGCCTCAGCGTCGATCCCTCGGACAGGTTCGTTTACGTGGCGAACGATGCGGGCAACAACATATCGGTCTACAGCATCAACGCCGGGAGCGGAGCGCTTACCCCCGTCGGCGGCGCACCCGTGGCGGCAGGGCAAAAACCAATGTGGATCACCGTTGATCCTTCTGGGAAGTTCGCATACGCAACGAATTTCACCTCCAACACCGTCTCGGCCTACACAATCGATGCCACACTCGGCCTTATCCCCATTACTCCCGACGTGGCAACGGGAATTGGTCCCCGGTCGATCGCGGTCGACCCCTCGGGGAAGTTTGCCTACGTCGTGAATCAAAATGGGGGGATCACGGGCAGTGTCTCGGCCTACAGCATCGGCGCCACCGGGGCGCTCACTCCCACTGGTGCCGCAGACGTAGCGACGGGAAACATTCCGGTCGGCATCGCCATCGATCCTTCCGGCAAGCTCGCCTACGTTGCGAATGTCGGCTCCGATGACATTTCGGCCTACAGCATTGACACCACCGGGGCCCTGACCGTACTGCCCAAGACCATCGGCCGGCTGCAACCTGAAGCGATGGCCATGACCAAGGGCGCGCCACTCATCTACACGCCCAAGTTCGCCTACGTGGCGAACAGCGTTTCGAACAACATCTCGGCCTACACGATCGATGCCGGGATCCCGCCCACCCCAGGCACCGGCGTGCTCACCGCCATTGGCTCGCCGGTTACCGCAGGCACCGCTCCGACATCGGTCAGCGTGGATCTCTTCGGACGCTACGCTTACGTGGTGAATGGTGGCGACGGTGTCAATCCGAGCACTGTTTCGGCCTACATCATCACGGGCACCGGCGCGCTATCGGCTAACGGTACCGCTCCGACGGGTGTCAGTCCCGCCTCAGTCAGCGTGGATGTGTCCGGGCGGTTCGCGTATGTGGCGAACCGCGGCGACGGCTTGACTGCGAGCACCGTCTCGGCCTACACAATCGATTCCGGTGGCGTTCTATCGGCCAACGGCACCGCGCCGGCGGGGACCGGTCCCGCCTCCGTCACCATCGACCCGTCGGGCAGGTTCGCTTACGTCGCGAATTTCAACTCCAACGACGTCTCGGCCTACGCGATCAGCGTTACGACCGGGGCGCTCACACAGATCGATGCCATACCGGCGACGCCGCTCGTGATCGATAATTTCGCCACCGGAACAGGTCCTCAGTCGGTGAGCGTGCATCCGAGCGGGAACTTCGCCTATGTCCCGAACGGGGACGGCACGATCTGGGTCTACAGGATCGATTCCACCAACGGCGCGCTCATCTCCATTGGCTCCATCGGCCCGCGGGTGGTGGGAACCAATACAGCCTCCATCGCCTTCGACGCGGCCGGCAAGTACTTGTATGTGGCGGAGAAGGGCGACGCCCTTGTTGCGGCCTACTCGATCAACCCTTCGACCGGCGGGCTGACTTTCCTTGGCACAATCGGGACAGGCACGAGTCCCGCGTCCGTCACCATCGACGCCTCCGGCCAGTTTGCCTACGTGGCGAACAGCGGCGACGGCACCGTCTCGGCCTACAAGGTCAATTCCGGAACCGGTGCGCTCAGCGCCGTGAGCTCGCCGTTTAGCGCGGGGAGCACTCCGAGCTCAGTCGTTACGACTGGTACGATCCAGTAGTTTCGGCGGTATGATTTCCATCATGCGTGTTCTTAGACCGAGAATTCGCCCGCGCTGGTTCAGACGTTGGAATGCGGAGCTTGATGCAGCTCTGGACGTGCTGCCAGAATCGGAATGCTGTTCACGTGAACTCTATCGGCTTGTTTGCACTAGCCAGGACCCCCACAAGACATTTGCAATAGTAGAAGAGGACGAAGAGCCAATCGGCGTTGTTTGCTTAAGAAGGAGGGAAACGCTTCACGATTGGGTACCAGTCACTCACTATTCAATTCCGGGCATGATCTTTCCGACAAAAGAGGGCTCTCTGGGGAAAGTTCTATCTGTTCTTCATAGGAACGTAAGGCTTGCATGGTGGCGGATGGGGGAAAGTTCTTCGGACATTGTCGGTGTAATCAGTCGGGAGGTAGTTCCGACGTATGGAATCGATCTAACCGGAGACTATGAGAAATATTGGCGCGAGTATAGCCATCTGAATACAGTCAAGCGTGATCGGGGTCATTGCAAGGATTTTGAGGTGCGCATCAGCGGCGAGGGTATGACGGAATGGGTGATTAGAAGCTGGGAGCGGAAGTGGAGGGAAACGCCAACGGCGCCAAGAGCGGATCTTCAAGACAAAATACTCATTGCAGAGTATCTAGAACGACAAGCTAAGAACTTCACATTTACGCTCCATGACCGTGGAAGGCCAATGGGGGGGCATACGTTTCTAGTTCATGAAAAGTCTCTTGTCTGGCAATACACCTATCGAGACCCTCAATATGACAAGCTTGGAGTTGGAACCTATTTAATGGATGTGGCCATCAAATGGGCTATCGAATCGGGATTTACCGGCATTGATCTTGGAGGAGACCATGCAGAGCATAAAAAACGATGGGGCCCCATTGTTGGCCATAAGACATCTATGCATATGTGCCCAAAGTATCTGCGCGTGATGCGCAGGGGGCAGGAAATTCTAGGACATGTGAGAGCAAATGGACTTAGACAATCGCTTAAAACCGCAATGTCTAGAATCTTGATCAATGCAAAGTCTGCATAACTAGCTAAAGGATGCGGGTATTGAGTTGGATGGAGCGGGCGAAGGGAATCGAACCCCTGTCTTAAGCTTGGAAAGCTTTCGTTCTACCATTGAACTACGCCCGCATTGCTTCGTCATTTACTACGGTTTCTCGCATATCTGAGGAGGGCGCCGCGTTCACAGGCGCCACACGGAAAGTCCGGCTGCGGCAAGAGCGTTGCGGTCAAACTGGCACTTGACGTCGATGAAGCAACCGCCCTTTGTTACTTTGCTCGCCAGTTTGTCCTCGCCCATGTTCCTGAACTGGCGGTGAGCCACCGCAGCGACCATCGCCTCGGCGACCGGCAGTTCCTCCCACGAAACCAGCTCTAGCTCATACTCGCGGCGAGCCTCTTCGGGATTGGGCACAGGGTCGTGGACGAAAACCTGAACGCCATAGCTCTTCAGCTCGTTGATGACGTCGATCACGTGGGAATTCCGCAGGTCGGGGACGTCTTCCTTGAAGGTCAACCCGAGGACGTTGATCTTCGCCCCCTTCACGGGGTTGCCGTTGCGGATCATCTGCTTGATCGTTTGCTCGGCAATAAACTTTCCCATATTGTCGTTTATCCGTCGCCCCGCGAGTATGACCTCCGGGTGGTAGCCGAGCATCTCCGCCTTGTAGGTTAAGTAGTACGGGTCGACGCCTATGCAGTGGCCGCCGACCAAACCGGGACGAAACGGAAGAAAATTCCACTTGGTTCCGGCTGCTTGTAGAACCTCGAGGGTATCGATTCCGATGCGGTTGAAGATGATCGCCAGCTCGTTGATCAAGGCGATATTGAGGTCCCGCTGGGTATTTTCGATGACTTTGGCGGCCTCGGCGACCTTGATGCTGGAGGCGCGATACACGCCCGCGGTTACGACGGCGCCGTAGAGTTGAGCGACCCGATCGAGCGTTTCCGGAGTGTCGCCCGCCACGACTTTTACGATGGTCTCCAGTCGGTGCTCCTTGTCGCCTGGGTTGATGCGCTCAGGCGAATACCCGACGTTGAAGTCCTTGAGCCAGGTCTTTGCCGAGTGCTTTTCGAGCACTGGAATGCACACCTCCTCGGTCGCGCCCGGGTAGACAGTCGATTCATACACCACGGTGGCGGACCTTTTCATGTGCTTGCCCACCATTGTGCTCGCGCTGATCAGCGGTCCGAAATCGGGCTGGCGGACGTTGTCCACGGGCGTGGGGACCGCGACCACGATAATGTCTGCGGCAGCCAGGTGCTCCGGATCGTTTGTTACGGTCAGTTGGGCTGCCGCGCGCAACGCATCGCCGGAGACCTCCCCCGTCGGGTCGATGTGGCGGCGGTATTCCTCCACCTTCTCGGCGCTCAGATCGAATCCTATGGTCCGGAACTTCGTGCCGAATGCTGCCGCGAGCGGCAAGCCGACGTATCCGAGACCAACGACTGCAACTGTGGGCATATCCCGTCCTTCTTTCTTTTTGGGCGTGCAATTCTCGCCGAAATTCCAAGGTACCGCCGAACCCGCGCCTTGTTCTCTGGGAGGGCGGCTGCCCGCCGAAGCCCCGAGGGGAGGGCCCAAACATCCTCGAGGCGGCAATGTTCCCTGGAGGAAGCAAGAACTCGGCCTGGGGTCCTCGATTTGAGCATTCTTGGCGCGTTTCGGGGAGAAAGAGGCGGGTGGTACCGGGGATCGTTTGGCTTTGCCTACAACTTCATGCTATTGTCATCGCGCCGGCAAACAAACTGCTGTACGGATAAGCGCACCTCCTGTCGCGGAAGGGGCCTATGAGCTGGATCACGTGGGTGGCAATACTGGTTGCGTGGCCTTTGATAGGGCTGGCCGTCGCCTATTTGTTCGGCCGCTTTACGCACCGGGGCGAGGTCTACGGTAACGCCGGTCAGCTCTCTCCTCCGGTCTTGAGCTACCTGCGTCGCGCCAAGCACGACCGGGTTTCATCGCGTGCAGCAGCCCAGACCAAAGGGCGGCGCCAGGCTAACGGCGGGCGCAGGGTCCACTAAGTCCGTTCAGGCATTATCCCCGGCGGAGAGCTTGTTTCATTCCGTGCGGGTCCTCCCGGCGGCACTGGTTTGACTCCGAAGCGGGTGCCTTTCGACCCTTGCGGAATAGCGCGTTCTTGGGCCTTCGGCGACGAATGAAGCGACCGCCGCGGAAATCAGCTAGACTCCGCGCTCGCGCGAGAAGCCTCGTGGAATCGATCACCCGTGATGCTCGATCGGCGAGCCCGTCCGGGCCCGGACAGCCGCTCTGCCGAACGTGAGTGTTAGCACAGCCGCCATGAAGGTGCTGGTGACGGGCGGCGCCGGCTACATCGGCTCGCACACCTGTGTCGAGCTCATGCGAGCCGGGCACGATGTGGTCGCGCTGGACAATCTATGCAACAGCCACCCCGAGGTTCTCGCTCGGGTCGCGAGAATCGTCGGCAAGCCCCCGGAATTCGTCGAGGCCGACGTCCGCGACGCCGGCGCCTTGCGCGAGGCGTTCAGACGGCATCGATTCGATGCGGTGGTCCATTTCGCGGGGCTCAAGGCGGTAGGTGAATCGGTCGAGAACCCCCTCGAGTACTACGACAACAACGTGCAAGGCGCATTGTCGCTGTGCCGCGCGATGGCGGAAGCCGGCGTCGGCACGCTCGTTTTTTCCTCCTCGGCGACGGTCTACGGGAACGCTTCCTCCATGCCGCTGCGCGAGGACGCGCCTCTGGGGCCGACCAACCCCTACGGGCAATCGAAGCTGATGGTGGAGCGGATACTCGGCGATCTCGGGGCTTCCAAGCCCGGTTCATGGCGGATCGCGCTGCTTCGCTACTTCAACCCGGTCGGGGCGCACCCGAGCGGACTGATCGGTGAGGACCCGCAGGGGATTCCGAACAACCTAATGCCCAACATCGCCCAGGTCGCGGTCGGCGTGCGCGACAAGGTGCGCGTTTTCGGCAGCGACTATCCCACGCGCGACGGGACGGGGATACGCGACTACATCCACGTCGTCGATCTCGCCCGCGGACACCTCGCCGCGCTGGACGCTCTGCGCCGCGACGGCCGCGGATTCACGGTGAACCTCGGCACCGGGCGCGGAATCTCGGTGCTCGAAGCGATCCACGCTTTCGAGCGGGCGTGCGGCCGCGCGATCCCAGTGGAAAAAGTCGCCAGGCGCGCGGGCGACGTCGCCGAATCCTACGCCGACCCCTCGCTGGCCGAGCGCGTGCTCGGCTGGAAGGCGGCCCTGGGGCTGGACGACATGTGCCGGGATGCGTGGCGGTGGCAAAGCGGGAACCCGCGCGGGTACCGCGAAGCCCACGCGGCCGTCCCCAGGTGAGAGGGATGCCGGCGGGTCGGATCAGGGGAGGAGTTGTTCGAAGATGAAGGTTCTTGTCACGGGGGCTGCGGGGTTCATCGGGTCCACGCTGGCGCACCGTCTGCTCGACCGCGGTGACCAGGTCGTGGGCATCGACAACCTGAACGACTACTACGACGTGCGCCTGAAGGAGGCGCGGCTGGACCGGCTCCGCCCCAGAGCCGGCTTTTCCTTCCAGAAGCTCGATATCGTCGAGCGCGGGGCGATGGACGAGCTTTTCTCCGCAAGCAAATTCGATGCGGTCGCGCACCTGGCCGCGCAGGCCGGGGTGCGCTACTCGATCGAGAATCCGTCGGCCTACGTCGACGCCAATCTGGTCGGCTTCCTGCACGTCCTCGAGGGGTGCCGGCACTCGCGAGTCGGCCACCTCGTGTTCGCCTCGAGCAGCTCGGTGTACGGGGCGAATACCCGGCTGCCGTTCTCGGAGCACGACAACGTGGATCACCCCGTCTCGCTGTACGCCGCCACCAAGAAGGCGAACGAGCTGATGGCACACAGCTACGCGAGCCTGTACGGCATGCCATGCACCGGTCTGCGGTTTTTCACCGTCTACGGACCCTGGGGCCGGCCCGACATGGCGCTGTTCAAGTTCACCGAGGGAATCCTCGCCGGCCGGGCCATCCCGGTCTTCAACCGCGGGGAGATGGTGCGCGACTTCACCTACGTGGACGACATCGTCGAGGGCGTCATCCGCACCGTGGACCGGCCGGCGCGGCCGGCAGCCGGGTGGAGCGGCGAGCACCCGGATTCGGCGACCAGCTACGCACCCTGGCGCATCTTCAACATCGGCAACAACCGCCCGGTGAAGCTCATGCGCTACATCGAGGTTCTCGAGGAGTGCCTGGGCAAGAAGGCCCGGCTCGAGCTCCTGCCGATGCAGGCCGGGGACGTCCCGGCGACCTCCGCCGACGTCAGCGAGCTCGAGCGTGCGGTCGGCTACAGGCCGCAGACACCGATCGAGGTCGGAGTGCGGCGATTCGCCGAGTGGTACCAAAGCTACTACCGGAAACCCGCCTAAGTGCGATACTTCGCATGATGTGGTACCCGGATCCCGCCACCGCACGCTTGCATCACCACAGGGAGCTCCACGCCCTTTACGCCGCCGTGGGCGCGTCCGTCGCGCTGCACGCCTTCGCGATGGTTGCCTTTCCCGGGCTGCGCGTCGCGGCCGCGCCGGAGGAGCCCGCAGCGCTGACCGCCATGTTCGCATCGGCGGCCGCTCCAACCCCGCTCAGAAGGGCGCGCGAGAGGCAAGAGCCCGAGCGCATCCCGGCGCAAAAGGCACCCGACCCGATCCCGGTTGCCGCGCCGGCGGCCACCGAGCCGGTCCCGGTGCAGGAACCAGCTCCGGAGCCAGCGTCCACGCCGTCGCTTGCAACGGCGGCTCCGGCGCCAGCGACCGAGGCGGCCGACACCAGCCTGTTCGATGCCTACAGGCTAGCGCTGATCAACACGGCGAAACGCTACAAGCGCTATCCGGTGCAGGCGATGGAAAGAGGTTGGGAGGGGCGCGTGGAGATTCGCGTCACGGTGGACGCCAATGGGATGATCAAGAGCGCGCTCGTGAGGCGCTCCAGCCGGTATCAGGTCCTGGACGACCAGGCGCTCGAGATGGTGAGAAAGGCGTTCAGCGCGCTGGCGCAGGTCCGGCCGGCACCTATGGGCCGGGAATTCACTGTCGATGTTCCGGTGGTCTTCGAGCTTCAGACCGGCTGATTCTCATTGCAGAACACGGCGCGCGCCGTCGTACCGCCGGGTCCAGTAGGCGGTGCGCATGTCCTCGACGCGCACGGCGCTTCCGGGCTTCGGCGCGTGGATGAACTGGTGGTCTCCGACGTAGATCCCCACGTGAGAGTAGGGCCGGCGCTCGGTGTTGTAGAAGACGAGGTCGCCCGCCGCGAGCCCAGCCACCGTGATGTGTCTGCCCATGCGACTTTGCGCGAGCGCGTTGTGCGGCAGCTCGATGCGAAAGGCCTCGCGATACACGTGAGCGACCAGGCCGCTGCAGTCGAAGCCGGTCTCGGGCGAGTCGCCGCCGCGCCGGTACGGCACGCCCGCGGTGGCCAGCGCCTGGAACACCAGCTCCGGCCCGCGCGTCGAAGGCGGCGGAGGCGTCGCGCAGCCGTAGAGAGCCAAAGCACCAAGAAACAGATAGTTACAGCGCATCATTGAAGCACCTTAGACTATCGCACCGTGGCTGTAAAGCTCGCGCCGGCATGAGCCAGCGCGGCGCCGGAAGCTCATAGCGCTTGGAGGGGCGAGTCCTGGAGAAAATCCTCAGCGAAGAGCATCTCGAGGCGGTTTTTGGCCGCGCCGGACCCCTGGCCGCGAGGGTGCCCGAGTACCGCGTGCGGACGCAGCAACGGCAGATGGCGGCTCGCGTCGCGGAGGCGATCCGGGACAACGCGGTGCTCGTGTGCGAGGCGGGGACGGGCACGGGCAAGACCTTCGCCTACCTCGTTCCTGCGCTGCTCTCCGCGGGCAAGGTCATCGTTTCCACCGGCACCAAGACCCTGCAGGATCAGCTCTACCGCCGCGACTTGCCGACGGTGCGCTCGGCGCTCGGTGTTTCCGTGACCACAGCGCTGCTCAAGGGGCGCGCGAACTACGTTTGCCACTATCATCTCGAGCGCGCCCTCGAGAGCCAGCACGCTCGCGAGGTCGAGGCGGACCTGCGGCGCATCGCGGGCTTTGCCCGCGTCACCCATAGCGGAGACAAGAGCGAATGCGCGGACGTGCCGGAGGCTGCGCGCGCCTGGGATCTTGCGACTTCCACCCGGGAGAACTGCCTGGGGCAGTCGTGCCCTCGATATCGTGACTGCTTCGTGATGGCCGCGCGCCGCGAGGCCCAGGCGGCCGACCTCGTCGTCGTGAACCACCATCTGTTCTTCGCCGACGTGATGCTCAAGGACGAAGGGACGGCCGAGCTTCTTCCCGCCTGCAACACGGTCATCCTCGACGAGGCGCACCAGCTCCCGGACATCGCGACCCTATTCTTCGGCGAGACCTTGTCCACCGTCCAGCTCCTGGAGCTGTCGCGTGACGTGCGCGCGGAGACGCTGGCGGGGGCCGGGGACATGCCGGAGGCGCGGCAGCTCGCGGCCGCGCTCGAGAAGGCGGCGCGGGACCTGCGTCTGGTGGTCCCTCAGGACGGCGTCCGCGTTGCCGCGGCATCGCTCGCGCGCGAGCGCACCTTCTCGGATTCGCTCGAGACCCTCGACTCGGCGCTGGCGTCGCTGGCGGATGCGCTCGGCGACCTGGCGGAGAGAAGCGAGGGTCTCGCCCGCTGCTCCGCCCGGGCCAGGGAGGCTCAGGCCTTGCTCGAGCGCTGGCGCGACGAGGAGCGCGCCGACCTCGTTCGCTGGATCGAGGTGCTCGGCCATTCTCTCAGGCTGAACGCCACGCCGCTATCGGTCGCGGAGATCTTCCGACGGCAGCTCGAGGGCAGACCCCGCGCCTGGATCTTCACCTCCGCGACGCTGGCCGTGGCAGGGGACTTCTCGCACTACAGCAAGGAAATGGGCCTGCACGGCGCGCGCACCGCGTGCTGGGGCAGCCCTTTCGACTACGCATCCCAGGCCATGCTCTGCGTGCCCAAGGGCCTGCCCGACCCGAACAGCGAGGAGCACACGCGAGCGGTGGTCGCAGCCTCCCTTCCCGTCATCCAGGCGAGCAGGGGGCGAGCGTTTCTGCTGTTCACGACACTGCGCGCGATGCGGCTCGCGCACCGCCTGCTTCGCGAGCAATTCGACCGCGCGGGGCTTTCCTACCCGCTCATGCTCCAGGGCCAGGGCTCGCGCAGCGAGCTGCTCGAGCGGTTTCGGGCGCTGGGCAACGCGGTGCTGGTCGGGAGCGCGAGCTTCTGGGAAGGAGTGGACGTGCGCGGGGAAGCGCTGTCGCTGGTAATCATCGACAAGCTTCCGTTTGCGCCGCCGGACGACCCGGTGCTCGCTGCAAGGCTGGACGCGCTGGAGCGCGCGGGGGACAACCCTTTCCTCGACTACCAGCTGCCCCAGGCCGTCATCGCGCTCAAGCAGGGGGCGGGCAGGCTCATCCGCGACGAGACCGACCGCGGCGTGCTGATGATCTGCGACCCAAGGCTCTTCGCGAAACCCTACGGGAGGAGGATTCTCTCCAGCCTGCCGCCGATGAAGCTCGCGCGCGATCTCGACCAGGCGGTCCGCTTCTTCGAGCGCGATCCGGGCATCCCGGACCCTTCCGCGGTCAGCGACCGAGCTGGCTGAGCATGTTCTTGGCGTGCTCGCTGTCGGGGAAATTCTTGGCCAGGATGCGCCGGGCGTCGTCGCGCAGGTCGCGCATGCCGAGTGAGTCGTAGGCCCGGATCATGATGAGCAGCGCTTCCTCCTGGACCGGCGCCTCGGGATAGTTCTTCAGAGCGTACTGCGCGCGATTGGCGGCCGCCACGTACGCTCCCCTCCTGATGTACCACCGGGCGACGTGAATCTCGTTGGAGGCGAGCGCGTTCACGAGGTACTTCATACGCGCTAGAGCGTCGGGCGTGTACTTGCTGTCCGGGAAGCGCTGAACCAGATCCTTGAACGCATCGAACGATTCCCGCGCTGACCTCGGATCGCGCTCGGTCGGATCCTGGCGCGAGATCTTGGAAATCAGTCCCAGGTCCTCGTTGAAGTATGCGAGACCCTTGAGGTAGTAGGCGTAGTCGACGTTGGGGTGGTTGGGATGGAGCTTCATGAACCGCTCGGCGGCGGCGACTGCGGACGCCTGCTCTTTCTGCTTGTAGTAAGCGTACGCGACCTCGAGCTGGCCCTGCTGCGAGTAGCGCCCGTACGGAAAGCGCGCTTCCAGGGCTTCGTAGCGCTTGATCGCGAGATCGTACTGGCCGTTCTCCAAAGCCTCCTTCGCCTCGGCGTAGAGCGTGTCCGCGCTCATCGACTTGGTGGGATCCTGCTTGTCGAGGAACGAGCAAGCGGCCAGGGCCGCCGTCAGGACGAGGACGAATGAAGCTACACTACGTTTCACGATGATCCAGGCGGAAGAAACGGAAAATTATACCGCGGAGACGGTGACGCGACGCGTTCCCGAGACGCTCGCTGGGCTCCGGCTGGACAAGGCGCTCGCGCAGATGTTCCCCGAGCATTCGCGGAACCGGCTGCAGCGGTGGCTGAAGGAAGGACACGTAAGCCTCGACGCGCGTTCCGCGAAGCCCAAGCAAAGGATCTGGGGCGGAGAGCGGGTCGAGATACGCCCGCGTCCCGTTCCCGCCGACACGGCGCACCGGCCCGAGCGCATCGCGCTCGACATCGTCTACGAGGACGACGACGTCCTGGTGCTCAACAAGCCCGCCGGCCTGGTGGTCCATCCCGGAAGCGGCCACTGGAAGGGAACGCTGCTCAATGCTCTCCTGCATCATTCCCCCCAGCTCGCCGCCGTTCCCCGCGCGGGCATCGTTCACAGGCTCGACAAGGACACGAGCGGCCTTCTCGTGGTGGCGAAGACGCTGCGCGCGCAGACCGAGCTCGTGCGGCAGCTCCAGGCGCGAACGATGAAACGCGAGTATCTGGCCGTGGTGCACGGCGCCGTGCGCGCGGGAGGAGAGGTCAGTGCGCCCGTGGGCCGCGATCCCCGCAGCCGGACGCGGATGGCTGTCGTGCCGGCGGGGCGGCCGGCCCGGACGCGCTACAAGGTGGCGAAGCGCTTCGCGCACGCGTCCCTGCTCGAATGCAGCCTGGACACGGGAAGGACGCACCAGATCCGGGTGCACATGCAGGCGCTCGGCCATCCGCTTTTCGGCGATCCCGTGTACCGTCGCGGGCGCCCTGGAGAGAGGGCGGAAGCGCGCATCGGGCGCCAGGCGCTCCACGCCGCGCGGCTTGAATTCTTGCACCCGGTTTCTGGCGCGCGCCGGCGCTTCGAAGCGCCGCTGCCTGAAGATTTCCGGGGCTTGCTGGCGGCGCTCAAGTGAGGAGCGCGCCCCACCGCGACTGGATCGTTCCCGACTGGCCCGCGGCCGGACGCGTGCGGGCGCTCGTCACGACGCGCTCGGGCGGAGTCAGCTCCGGCCCGTTCGCGACCCTGAACCTCGCCGCTCGCGTCGGCGACGACCCGGGCTGCGTCGCGCGCAACCGCGCCATCCTTCGCGCCTGCCTGCCCGCAGAGCCGGCGTGGATGAGGCAGGTTCACGGAACGACGGTGGTCGATCCGGAACGAGCGCCTTCCGGAGCCGAAGCCGACGCGGCGGTCACGCGCGCGCCCGGCGTCGTGTGCGCGGTGACGAGTGCCGACTGCCTGCCAGTCTTTCTCAGCGACCGGAGCGGCAGCGTCGTGGGCATCGCGCACGCGGGCTGGCGGGGATTGGCGGCCGGGGTCATCGAGAGCGCCGCGGGAGCGATGAAAGCGCCGCCCGGGGACCTGATCGCCTACATCGGGCCGGGCATCGGAGCCCGCCGCTACGAGGTTGGCGAAGAGGTCCGCCAGGCGTTCGTCGCGAGCGACCCGGCGGCCGCCGCGGCATTCTCGCCGAGCCGCGAAGGCAGATACCTTGCCGATCTCTACGCGCTCGCGCGGGGACGGCTCGCGATGGCCGGAGTCGGCGCGACGTACGGGGGAGGGTTCTGCACCGCGGGCGAGGAGCGCTTCTTCTCCTTCCGCAGGGATCGCACAACAGGCAGAATGGCGAGCCTCATCTGGATCGAGGACTCCTAGCCGTGCCGACTCTGGCCTGGATTTCCGGCGCCGCCGTCGCCGGAAGCGTCATCAGCATCGCGATCGCCGCGCTGTTCGCACTGTCCGCGCCCGCGAGCTGGGTTCCCGCGCTGGTGAGCTTCGCCATCGGCGCCCTGCTCGGCGCAGTGTTTCTGGAGATCCTGCCCCACGCCATCGGCTCGCAGCAGTGGATCGGGACAGTGCTCGCGCTCGCCGCGGCCAGCATGATCTATGTCGCGGTCGACGATCTCATCCCGGGACTGCACCGGTGGCCGGAGCTGCACGCCACCGCGCAGCAGGTGACGCTGATCGCGCTAGGCGTGGGAGTGATCTGGCTGGTCGGCGATCTCGTGCGGGCGGCCTAGCGCTACAGCATCGCCGACCCGCCGTCGACCGCCAGGGTCTGACCGGTCACGAAGGCGGCGTCGTCGCCCGCAAGAAAGCTCACCGCGCCGATCAGATCGTCCGGACGCTCCTCGCGCTGGATGGCGCGGGCGCGGATGCTCTCGGCGTGGTTTCTCAGGTGCTCGGGGCGCGCCCTGGTGGCCTCGGTCAAGGTGAGGCCAGGAGCGATGGCGTTGACGGTGATCCCGTCGGCGCCGAGCTCGCGCGCGAGTCCCCGGGTCATCGCGATGACCGCGCCCTTGCTCGCGATGTAGTGGAGGAAGTGCGGAACGCCCTTCAGCGGCGCGCCTGATGCGAGGTTGATGATTCGGCCGCTCTTCTGCCTCCGCATCTGCGGGGTCACCGCGCGGCAGCACAGCGCGACCCCGACTACGTTGATCTCGAGCAGCCGCTTCCATTCCTCCGCAGGGATTTCCTCGAACGGCCCTATCTTCACTCCGGCGAACATTGCGGCGCAGTTGACGAGAATGTCGATGCGGCCGAAGGCTTTCAGGGTCTCCGCGGCCATGGACTCGGTTTCCGCTTCCGAGGAAACGTCGACCTTCAACCCGAGGGCGCGCGCGCCGGCCTTCGCCAGCTCGGCCGTCGCGACGTCGTAGCCCGCGATGTCGGCGACGGTCACGCTCGCTCCGTCGGCGGCCAGGCGCGCCGCCATCGCTTTGCCGATGCCTCGTCCTGCGCCGGTCACAATCGCGGTTCTGCCTCTGAGGCTCATGAAGTTCTCCTCCCGGCGATGGTAACTGATAGCATGCCGCGGTGCGACGGGATGGAATATTTAGATTTTTTTTCAGTGCGATCGGCGTCGGGCTCGCAGCCGCGAGCCAAGCTCAGGATGTCCAGGAGGAATCCTACGGCGCGAAGTTCCAGGCGACCTACGTGTGGCAGCGCAAGTATCCCTTCGGCGCCGCCTATACCGGAATGAACAGTCTGATTCCCGATATCGAGAAGAGCTACTCGTTCACCGGGACCGCTACACTCGGCGCGCGGACCTGGAAGGGCGGCGAAGTCTACGTCGACCCCGAGGTCGCGCAGGGCGTGCCCCTGTCGCATCTCACAGGGCTGGGCGGGTTCAGCAACGGAGAAATCGCGCGCACTTCGGGCCCCACCCCGAGCTTCTATTTCGCCCGGGCGTTCCTGCGCCAGACCTGGGGCTTGGGCGGAGGCCGCGAAGCGGTCGAGTCCGACGCCAACCAGCTGGCCGGATCCGTCGAGCGCCGCCGACTGGTGCTGACCGCGGGCAAGCTGTCGCTGCCGGATCTCTTCGACGACAACGCCTACAACCACGATCCCCGCACCCAGTTCCTGAACTGGTCGCTGATGACCCACGGCGCGTGGGACTACGCCGCCGACGCGCGCGGCTATTCCTGGGGCGTCGCGCTCGAGTATTTCGACGACGGGTGGGCGCTGCGCGCCGCGCGCTTCATGATGCCCAAGCAGTCGAACGGGCTCGCACTCAATCCGCGGATTTTCGCGAGCTTCGGCGACCAGGTCGAGCTCGAGCATTCGCACACGCTCGGCGGTCAGGCGGGCAAGCTGCGCCTGCTCGCTTACCGCAACCAGGCCGACATGGGCGGATACCGCGACGCTCTCGCGAACGCGGGCGCGACGGGAGGCACGCCCGACCTGGCGACCTCGCGGCAAAGGCGCGTGAAATACGGCTTCGGCGTCAATCTCGAACAGGGCGTCTCTGCCTCGGCCGGAGTTTTCGCCCGGGCGAGCTGGAACAACGGGCAAGCCGAGGAGTTCGCGTTCGCCGAAATCGACCGCTCGGTGCAATTGGGGATGCTGATCCGGGGCGCCGCCTGGGGCCGCGCCGCGGATTCAGCCGGGATCGCGCTGGCGCGGAACGGGATCTCGGGGCCGCACCGCGACTATCTGTCCGCCGGAGGGCTGGGATTCTTCATCGGGGACGGGCGGTTGAGCTACGCGACCGAGAACATCTTCGAGACATTCTACAGCTTCGGCGTGGCGAAGGATCTCTGGGTTTCAGCCGATTTTCAGAGAATCTTCGATCCGGCGTACAACTCGGACCGCGGTCCCGTCAGCGTCGCATCCGCGCGGCTTCACTACGGCTTCTAGCCTCCTGCGAGCTTGGGGTGCATGACAGCGAAGAGGCGGGTGTCGCCGTCGACGCGCCGCAGCCACCACACCGCGCCCTTCGCGAAATGCCAGTCCGCCTCGGTCCCCGAGAGCAGCATCGCGGCGACCCGGCCCAGGGTGGGCTGATGCCCGACGACGAGCACGGCCTTGTGCGAGGGCCAGCCTGCCGCGGCGATGACTTCCGCCGTGCCCGCGCCCGTTCCCACCGACGCGGAGGTCGCGAAGCGCAGTCCCAGCGCCGAAGCGGTCTCCTGCGCGCGGGCCGCCGGACTCACCAGGATTTCGCAGCGCTTGGGAAGGCGCGGCTTCAGCCAGTCCGCTACGTCGCGCGACTGCTCGCGCCCGTGCTTGGTGAGCTTGCGTGCCGCGTCGGGGCTGCCGTCCTCGGCCTCGGCGTGCCTCCAGAGAATCAAGTCCATTGGAGTATTATCCGGCAGCGCTCTTGCACTGACGGGGCGATTCCCACCAAAGGAGACCAACGATGGCCAAAGCTGACGGAGTCTACAGGATCACCGAGGTAGTCGGCACGAGCAGCACCTCCTGGGAGGACGCCGCCAAGAAAGCGGTGGAAACCGCATCCAAGACCCTCAGGGATCTGCGGGTCGCCGAAGTCGTGAAGCAGGACCTGAAGATAGAGAACGGCAAGGTGGCGGCCTACCGCACCCGCGTGATGCTGTCGTTCAAGTACGAAGGCTAGGCCCGGGTCCGGCTAGTCCTTGCCGGTGGCGGAGATGGCCTTGCGGATGAACGCCTTCCGCTCGTTCCTGTCCTCGATTTCCTCGGCGATCAGCAGGTAGAGCTCTCCGGAGTCGCGCGCCTTGGCCGCGGCGCGCTTGACCACGATCTTGGCGACGGCGCCGATGTAGTTGGCGAGAGCGGCCTCCGCCTTGGCGAGGGTCTGGGCGTCGATGTTCGAAGGCGCGGACAGCACGGACTGCGTCCCCCTCGCGGGGTCCCCGGTCGGCGTCGACTTGTCGCTCGAGAATTTCTTTACGAAGGCGGCGCGGTCCTTGTCGTCGGTGATATCGACCGACACGAGGTCGGCGAGGCCGGCGACCGTGAAAGTCTTCTTCGCGGCGGCCCGGATCACTACCGGCGCGATGGGGCCGATGTGCTTGGCCAGCTCGGCTTCCATTTTCTTCAGGGTCTCCCGGTCGAAGGTCACGCCCGTCGGCAGCGTGGTGAGCGGCACCGACGCGGGCGAGCCCTGAGCGGGATTTTCGACCTTGATCGTCTTCTGCTCGACTGTGGTCAGCCCTGGAAGGGCGGCGCGGAAATCCGAGACTGACTGCGGACGGCGCTCCTCGTGCGGCGACAGCGCCCAGTCGATCGCGGCCAGCAGGTCGCCGCCGTAGCGGTTGCGGTCCGCGGCCTGCGCCGCCGGAGGCAGCATGTCCTGGCGCACCCGCGCCACGGCCTCGACAGGCCTCTTCCCTGTGATCATCCAGTACATGACCCCGCCGAAAGCGTAGAGGTCGCTCCACGGCCCCTGCTGTCCCTGCGAGTGGTACTGCTCGATCGGCGCGTAGCCGGGCGTGACAATCGCGGTGAGCTCGCCGCCCGACGAGGCCGAGCGCGCCGAGCCGAAATCGAGCAGCACGGGCGAGCCGTCGTCGCGAATGAAGATGTTGCTCGGCTTGATGTCGCGGTGCAGGAAGCCGCTGCGATGCACGACCTCCAGGCCGTCGAGCAGCGGGCCGGCGATGGCAAGCACGGCGCCCTGGCCGAGCGGCCTGCGGCTGCGGATCCATTCTCCCAGCGGCTCCCCCGCGACGAACTCCATCACCATGTAGGCGGTGAGGTTCGCCTCGAAGAAGCGCAGGACTCGCACGATGTTGGGATGGCGGAACGAAGCGAGAGTGCGGGATTCCTCGAGGAAGCGCGACAGGCCCCATTTGAAGGACTCGAGCGTCGACTCGGCCTTCGGCCGCACCGACTGATCCTCGCCGCGCTGCGCGAGGTCGCCCGGCAAGTACTCCTTGATGGCGACCTTGAGCTTGAGATTCGAGTCCGTGGCGAGGTAGGTCAGGCCGAAACCGCCGATCCCCAGGGTCTGCTCGATCTGGTATTCGTGCAGAGCAAAACCCTTGGGGAGAGCGATCTCGGCGGCCATCGAGCGCTACTTCTGGTCGATCAAGCTGATCGCCTTCTCGAGGCTGCGGCGCATCCGGTTGAAGGACTTCGCGAGCAGCGACACCTCGTCGCGCCCGGCCTCGTCGAACTCGGGGATCTCGAGGTCGCCCGTGCTCATCCGGTCCGCGGCGTCCGACATGAGCGTGATCGGGCGCACGATCATGAACGAGAGCATGACGTTCAGAATGATGAAAAGCACCACGAACACGCCCGTCAGCGACGCCATGAAGGTGTAGAAGGCGCGGTTCGCGTTCTGGATCGGCAGCGACATCGGCACCGACACCACCTGCGCGCCGATGATCTCGTTCAGCTTCCAGCCGAAGCCGTTGTTGGTGCCGTAGAGCTTGACCATCGACACCGGCGCGATCTCGGCCGTGGTGTGGCAGGCCAGGCAGGCGGGATCCTTGATCTGGAACGGCCGCGCGAGGAACATCGACATCCCGGTGGGCGTCATCCGGGTCCCGGAGATCTCCGGCAGGGAAGGATTGTTGCGGAAATCGTTGACGATGTCGGCCTCCCACTCGACCGCGCGGTCGCGCGGGTTCGTGGGGTTGAGCGCCGCTTCCTTGTAGGCGTAGTCGGGATACTTCTTGCGCAGCTGGTTCATGATTTCCGTCGCCGCGAAGGCGGGCACGCTCTGTGGGAGGAACTCGCCCTCCTTCTGGACAAGCTTGTCGCGCACCTGGCTGACGGTGTACTGGCGCATCGACAGCGCCGCTTCCATCATCACTCCCGCGTTGCGCAGCACTTCGTCGCGCGCGGTCCTATGGAGCAGGTCGTAGGACACGAACCCCGAGACGCCCAGCCCCAGAATGAACACGAACAGAAGCACCAGATTGAACTTCAGTCTCAAGCCCATGATTCCTCCCAGTTTCCCCTCCGGGTCCGGCGAGAGGGCAGAGCCTAATTATAGACAGATAGCGCTGCGCCCTGAACCTTCTGCGGGCTGATGGTCGAGAACGCGGATTAGACGGGGCGGCCGCCCGCTTCATTCCCGGGAGCGCGAAAAATGACTGCCGAGCGGCGGCGTATTCCGCACCAGCTAGGTGCCCGCGCCGCCCTTGTACGGGCAGTCGGGCTTGGTGCAGTCGGCGTAGAGGTGCAGCGAGTGGTCGCGGATCGCGAACCCACGGTCCTTGGCCACCTTGCTCTGGCGCTTCTCGATCTCGGCGTCATAGAACTCCTCGACGCGCCCGCAGGTGACGCACACCAGGTGATCGTGGTGGCTGCCCTCGTTCAGCTCGAACACCGCCTTGCCGGACTCGAAGTGATGGCGCTTGAGGATTCCGGCCTGCTCGAACTGGGTGAGCACGCGATAGACGGTGGCCAGCCCGATGTCCAGCCCCTCGGCGATGAGGATGCGATAGACGTCCTCGGCAGATAGGTGCCTGACCTTGCTGGTCTCGAAAAGTTTAAGGATGCGAAGGCGCGGGCCGGTCGCCTTCAAGCCGCTGGTCTTCAGGTCGTGGACGTTCGTCACGGGATACGCCGGTGAGGATGGCCGTTTCCGATATGATATAGCGTTTTGCCTCCGCCAAACGGATCGTGCCGCGAACCCTGGTCGTTAGCCTCTCCCTCCTCACCGCAGCGTGCGGCCTCCTCGCGCCCTACCGGATGGAGATCCAGCAGGGAAACTATGTGACCCAGGAGATGGCCGCTCAGCTCAAACCCGGCCTGACCCGGGACCAGGTGCGCTTCGTTCTGGGGACACCGCTCGTGAGCGACATCTTCCACGAGGAGCGCTGGGACTACGTCTTCGTGCGGGAGCGCGCGAACAGCCAGGAGGTCGAGCACCGCCGCATCGCGGTGTTCTTCGAGGACGGCAAGCTCAAGCGCGTGGACGGAGACATCCTGGCCGGCGCCGGAAAGGCGGGCCAATGAAGCTCGTCGTCGCGGGCGCGGGCGGGCGCATGGGGCGAACGCTGATCGAGATGGTGCTGCGCTCCGGCGATTTCGAGCTCGCCGCGGCGATCGAGGCTCCCGGCAGTCCAGCGATCGGGAAGACCGCGGGAGAGCTCGTCGGCCTGCCGAGCCCGGTGAGGATCTCCAGCGAGTTCTCCGGCGGCGACTGCCTCATCGACTTCACCCGCCCCGAGGGAACGCTCGCGAACCTGGATCGATGCCTCGCGAAGGGCATGCGCATGGTCATCGGCACCACGGGCTTCTCCGATAAGCAGGCCAGCCGCATCGCCGAAGCGGCCAGGCGGATCGGCATCGTCCTGGCTCCCAACATGGCGGTGGGCGTGAACGTCGCGTTCACGCTGGCCGCGACGGCGGCGCGCGCGCTGGGCGAGGGCTACGACGTCGAGATCATCGAGGCGCACCACCGGCACAAGGTGGACGCGCCTTCGGGCACCGCGCTTCGCTTCGGCGAAGCGGTCGCACGCGCGCTGGGGCGGGACCTGTCGCGCGACGCCGTTCACGGGCGCAAGGGGGAGGTGGGCGAGCGCGATCCCAGGGCGATAGGGTTTCATGCGATACGCGGCGGGGACATCGTCGGCGAGCATACGGTCCTCTTCGCCGGCGAGGGCGAGCGCCTCGAAATCACGGTACGCTCGGGCAGCCGCGCGACCTACGCCGCCGGAGCGCTGAGGGCCGCGCGCTTCCTCCAGGGCAGGTCGACCGGACTGTACGACATGCAGGACGTGCTGGGGCTGCGCTAGACGCGAGCTCAGCTCTGCTTCATCGCGCGCAGCGCCTGGCTCGTCCAGGCCTGGTCGATTCCCTCGATCAGCTCGTCGGCGGTCTTGTAGCGTTCGCGCGGGTCGACCGCGATCATGCGGTCGAGCAGCGTCTGGAAGTCCGAGAGCTGCTCCGGAAGCCTGGGCCGCGGCGCGCTGACGTGCTGCGCGATCAGGCCGGACACCGACTCGGCCTCGAACGGGCGCTGTCCCGTAAGCATCTCGTGAAAGATGATCCCCAGGGAATAGATGTCCGACTGTGCCGTGGCCGGATTGCCCTCGATCTGCTCGGGCGAGACGTAGTAGGGCGTGCCGTAGAGTTCGCCGTGGCGCGTGCGGTTCCGCTCGTCGTCGACGCGCTTCGCGATGCCGAAGTCGGCGAGCACGATGCTGCCGTCGCCGCGCGCCATGAGATTGCCGGGCTTGATGTCGCGGTGGATCACGCCGCGATGATGGACCTCGCGAAGGGCGCTCGCCGCCTGCGCGAGCAGCGACAGGGCCTGCCGGGGGTTCAGGCCTCGCTGGATGACCTCGACGAGGCTGCCGTCGGGAAAGTACTCCATCGCGATGTAGGCGTGACGGTCGCTGAAGCCACGGTCGTAGATCTTGACTACGTTGGGGTGGTCGATCGAGGAGATGATGTCGAACTCCTGCACGAAGCGCTGCAGCAGGATCTCGTCCAGTCCGGCCTTGGCGTCGAGGATCTTGAGCACGACCTGCTTCTTGTCGCTCTCGCGCTCGGCCAGGTATACGACCGAGGAGCCGCCGCGGCCGATCTTCGAGACGATGCGGTAGCCCTGCACCGAGACCAGCTTGTCGCCCAGATCGCCGGTCATGATGCTCAACGTGATGCCGAGCGCCGCCTTGGCGGCCCCGGCGGCGATGCGGGCGTTCTCGGCGAGAGCCTGGCGCATCTCCTCGGGGATGTGCACCGAGGTATCGTCGGCCTCCCCGGCGGCCATGCCGATGACCTCGTACGCCTGCACCGGCGCGCTGCGCCCGCGCAGCAGGACCTCCTGCGCGGCTCCGACGGCGATCGCCGGTCGCGTCAGGTTGACGATCGCATCGCTCGCGACGACCGCCCAGCCGAGCGGCTTCGTCTGGCCCTCGAGGCGGGACGCGATGTTGACCGTGTCGCCGACCACGGTGAGTTCACCGCGTCCCTGCGCCCCGACGTGGCACAGCAGCACTTCGCCCGTGTGCAGGCCGACCCCGATCGAGAACTCGGGCAGGCTCTTCGAAGGATGGCGCCTGGCGATCCACTTGCGGAATTCGAGCGCCGCGAGCTGCATCGCGAGGCCTGCGCGAACCGCGCGGTGCGCGTGCTCCCCGCTGGCCTCGCCGGGGCGCGTCTCGAAGAGCGCCATAATGCCGTCGCCGATGAACTTCATCACCACGCCGCGGTAGCGGATGACGGGCGCGCAGGCCTGCTCGAGATACGCGTTGAGCAGCTCCGCGATCTCGTCGCTCGTGAGTCGCTCCGAATAGGTTGTGAAGTTGCGGATGTCCGAGAAGAGAACCGTCGCCTCGGTGATCTTTCCCGTCAGGCTCGCGGCGTCGGCGTCCTCGAGTGCCGCGGTCCCGTCGCCTCCCGAGATCTTCTCCCGGAACTTCTGCGTGAGCCGGTCCTGCTCCGGGACGAGCCTGGCCGCGAGCGCCTGCGTGAGCGTCTCGAACTTCTTCAGCCGGCTGTTCACCGCCTCCAGGAGCTCGTTGCGCGTGAAGGGCTTGGGCAGGTAGTCGTCGGCGCCGAGATTCATGCCGCGGCGCATGCTCGAGCGGTCGTCGAGCGCGGTGAGAAAGATGAAGGGGATCTCCGCGAAGCGCGGCTCCGCGCGCAGGGTCTCGAGCACCGCGAACCCGTCGACCTCCGGCATCATCACGTCGCACAGGATCAGGTCGGGCGGGTCGTTGCGCGCGAGTTCAAGGCCGACACGGCCGTTCTCGGCTCCCACCACCGCGTAGCGCTCGACCTTGAGCATCAGCATGATGTTGTTGCGGATGCTGGGCTCGTCCTCGATCACGAGGACTTTCTTCGGGGCCGGGGTTTCCATCACCCCACCCCGGCCGTCTGGCCCGCCGGGCGAAGCGGCAGCACCACGGTGAACCGGGTCCCGGCCCCGACCGCGCTCTTCAGGCTGATCTCTCCGCCGTGGAGCTCGACCGCCTTCTTCACGATGGCGAGACCCAGGCCCGTTCCCGGACGGTTCTCGACGTTCGAGGCGCGGTGGAAACTCTCGAACATCCGCGGCTGGTCCTCGGGCGGGATGCCGATCCCGCGGTCCTGGATCTCGATCGCGGCCTTCTCCTCGCGGCGCTCCAGCGAGAACGTCACCTCGCTGCCGGGCGGGGAATACTTCACCGCGTTCGAGAGCAGGTTGTTGAGGATGTGGCGCAGCAGGCGCTCGTCCATCAGCGCTTCGAGGCGGTCGAAACGGTCGTCGAGCGTGATCACGTGGTGCCTGCCCTGGGCGATGCGAAACTCGGAAACCACGCGGTTGCACAGCTCGCGCAGATTCGTCGGCCCGACGTTCAGCTTGAGCACGCCCGACTCCGCGCGTCCGAGCGTGAGCACGTCGTCGATCATCTCGCTCATGCGCTTGGCGCTGGCCTGGATGGTCTGCAGGAGGTTGCGTTTCTCGTCCTGGCCGAGGCTGTTGGAGTAGTGCTCGAGAAGCTCCGCCGAGGACAGCATAGTGGCGAGGGGCGTGCGGAACTCATGCGAGGCGGTGGACACGAATTTCGACTTCATCTCCGAGAGTTCCTTCTCGCGCTGGACCGCGGCGAGCAGTTCCGCCTCCGCGCGCTTGCGGTCGTCGATGTCCACGTTGACCCCCGTCATGCGCAGCGCGCGCCCGGTTGCGTCACGCTCGACCACTCTTCCGCGGCTCAGGCTCCACACCCAGCCTCCGGCAAGGGTCTTGATGCGGTACTCGGCGACGTACTCCGGCTCGGCTCCTCTCAGGCAGTTGACCAGCGTCTGTCTTACTTTTGGCAGATCGTCGGGATGCACCATCTGCGCCAGCTGGTCGACCGTCAGGGCGCTCGTATCCTTGCCCACCTTGAGTATGATTGCCCAGCTGCCGCCGAGGAAAACGTCTGTCCTGCGCGCGTCCCAGTCCCAGATCAGGATATTGGCCGCCTGGAGCGCGAGGTCCAGGCGCTCCTTCGCTTCCTTGATCTGCTCGAGCAGGCGCTCGTTTTCACGGCCGAAACGCAGCGTCTCAGTCAGCGCGCGGTTCGAGGAAAGGTAGAGGGCGAGGAGCACCGCGGCGAACACCAGGATCAGGATCCCGGCGGAGGTGTTGAAGGCGCCGCCCTGCGAGAACAGCAGGCCGATCATGGGCGCGAAGATCGGGACGATGAGGCAGGCGAAGGCCTTGGGGCTGGGGGCGAGCGCCGGCGGGAGGCCCATCGCGACGCTGCCGATGAGGAAGGGAATCAGCACTTCGTGGAGCTGGCCGTGCGCCGGATAGAGCAGCATGACGGTCAGCCCCCAGGCCGCGCCCACCGCCGCGCTGGTGAGGCAGAAATATCCCTCCCAGCGCTGCGCGCCGTCCGGTCCCGGCTTGCGCATCTTGAAGGTGCGGTTCAGCGCGAGGCGCACCAGGCTGGTCACGACCAGCCAGATCAGCCAGGCGGCGAGGAGCGCATCGCTGATATAGCCCCACAGGGCGAAGGCGGCGATGGCCGAGACGGCGAAGATCGCGGGGACGTCGGTCCCTGCCAGACGGTACAGCAGCGAAACCCGCTGAGGCAGGAACTCGGCGGAGGAGAGGTCGGCGATGGATGAGCTCGGCTTGGCCACGCTTTCTTGGTCGGAGTCGTCCCGCAAACAGGAATTCTGGCATGGTTTGGTGCGCGGCGCCGCTTGCACGCAAGCGCCCGCGTTGCGGCACGTGAAGTTTGGTGCAAATAACGGTATACTTCGCTGGCTTCAGAGCGGGACCGGCGCGAGCCGGTCCCGCTCTGCACATCTGGCCCCCAAAATGAGCCTTCCGCCGTGCCTGTCGCTCAGTCTGCCCTGCTGGTATTAGCCGACGGAACGGTCTTCCGCGGCGCCTCAGCCGGCGCGGACGGCCTCGCTGCAGGGGAGGTGGTCTTCAACACGGCGATCACCGGCTACCAGGAGATCCTGAGCGACCCGTCGTATTGCCGCCAGATCGTCACGCTGACCCATCCGCACATCGGCAACACCGGCACCAACCGGGAGGACATGGAGTCGGCGAAGGTGTTCGCCGCCGGGCTCGTGGTGCGGGACGTGCCCGCGAAGGTGTCGAGCTGGCGCGCGGAGCGCGACCTTCCCGGATTCCTGCGGGAGAACGGCGTTCCCGCGATCGCCGGAATAGACACGCGCCGCCTGACCCGCATCCTGCGCGAGAAGGGCGCCCAGAACGGCGCACTGCTCGCCGGTTTGGACGACGTCGCGCGAGCGCTCGAGGCCGCGCGCGCCTTCCCCGGGCTCGCCGGCATGGATCTCGCCAAGGTCGTGAGCGTCACCAAGCCCTACGAATGGACCGAGGGAAGATGGAGGACCGGGGGCGGGTTCGCGACGGCGCCGGCGCCGCGATTCCGAGTCGTCGCCTACGACTACGGCGTGAAGCGCAACATCCTGAGGCTGCTCGTCGACCGCGGCTGCCGGGTGACGGTCCTCCCCGCGCAGACGCCGCCGGCCGAGGCCCTGGCCCTCGGACCCGACGGCGTGTTCCTGTCCAACGGTCCCGGCGACCCCGAGCCCTGCGACTACGCGATCCGCGCCATCCGCGAAATCATCGACGCCGGGGTTCCGACCTTCGGGATATGCCTGGGCCACCAACTCATGGGGCTCGCTTCCGGGGCGAAGACGCTGAAGATGAAGTTCGGCCATCACGGCGCGAACCACCCGGTGAAGGACCTGGACACCGGGACGGTGGTCATCACGAGCCAGAACCACGGGTTCGCGGTCGACCCGGCGACCCTGCCGCCGAACCTCCGGGCGACGCACGTTTCGCTCTTCGACGGGAGCCTGCAGGGCCTGGTGCGCACCGACCGGCCGGCGTTTTGCTTCCAGGGCCACCCCGAGGCGAGCCCCGGGCCGCACGACATCGGCTACCTCTTCGACCGCTTCGCGAAGATGATGGAGGAGCGCAAGCGTGCCTAAGCGCACCGACATCAAGAGCGTCCTCATCATCGGCGCAGGGCCCATCGTCATCGGCCAGGCCTGCGAGTTCGACTACTCCGGGGCGCAGGCGTGCAAGGCGCTGCGCGAGGAAGGCTACAAGGTGATCCTCGTCAACTCCAACCCGGCCACCATCATGACCGATCCGGAGCTGGCCGATGTCACCTACATCGAGCCGGTGAGCTGGCAGATGATCGAGTCCATCATCGCGCGCGAGCGGCCCGACGCGCTGCTGCCGACCATGGGGGGCCAGACGGGCCTGAACTGCGCGCTCGACCTGGCGAGGAACGGCGTACTCGCGAAATACGGCGTCGAGATGATCGGCGCATCGAGCGAGGCGATCGACAAGGCCGAGGACCGCGAGAAGTTCAAGCAGGCGATGGCGAGGATAGGGCTCGCCTGCCCGCGGTCCACGCTCGCACACGCGATGGATGAGGCCCTGAGGATCCAGCAGGACATCGGCTTTCCCGCGGTCATCCGGCCATCGTTCACCCTCGGCGGCTCGGGCGGGGGCATCGCCTACAACCGCGAGGAATTCGTCGCGATCTGCGAGCGCGGCCTCGAGGCCTCGCCGACGCACGAGCTGCTCATCGAGGAATCGGTGATCGGCTGGAAGGAATTCGAGATGGAGGTGGTGCGCGACCGCAAGGACAACTGCATCATCGTGTGCTCGATCGAGAACCTCGACCCCATGGGCGTGCACACCGGCGACTCGATCACGGTCGCCCCGGCGCAGACGCTGACCGACAAGGAATACCAGATCATGCGCGACGCCTCGATCGCTGTGCTTCGCGAGATCGGGGTCGACACCGGCGGCTCCAACGTGCAGTTCGCGGTCAACCCGAAGAACGGCCGCATGCTGGTCATCGAGATGAATCCGCGCGTGTCGCGCTCGTCCGCCCTCGCGTCGAAGGCGACCGGGTTCCCGATCGCCAAGGTGGCGGCGAAGCTCGCCGTCGGCTACACCCTCGACGAGCTGAGGAACGAGATCACCGGCGGGGCCACGCCCGCCTCCTTCGAGCCGACCATCGATTACATCGTCACCAAGGTTCCGCGCTTCGCGTTCGAGAAGTTCCCGCAGGCGAACGACCGGCTCACGACGCAGATGAAATCGGTGGGCGAGGTGATGGCGATCGGGCGCACCTTCCAGGAGTCGTTCCAGAAGGCGCTGCGCGGCCTCGAGGTCGGCGTCGACGGGCTGAACCAGAAGACCACCGACCGCGAGAAGCTCGAGAAGGAGCTGGGCGAGCCCGGCCCCGAGCGCATCTGGTACGTGGGCGACGCCTTCGAGAACGGCTTCACGCTCGAGGAGGTCCACCAGCTCACCCACATCGACCCCTGGTTCCTCGAGCAGATCAAGGAGATCGTTGACCTCGAGATGGAGCTCGACGACAAGCGGCTCGCGGACATCGACGCCGCGACGCTTCGCATGCTCAAGCGCAAGGGCTTCTCCGACCGGCGGCTCGCGCACCTGCTGCGCGCGAGCGAGTTCGACGTGCGCGCGGTCAGGCGCGCCTTCGGCATCCGCCCGGTATACAAGCGGGTCGACACCTGCGCGGCGGAATTCGCCACGCGCACCGCGTACATGTACTCGACCTACGAGGACGAGTGCGAGGCGCAGCCGAGCGATCGCAAGAAGGTGATCGTGCTCGGGGGCGGGCCGAACCGCATCGGCCAGGGCATCGAGTTCGACTACTGCTGCGTGCATGCGGCGCTCGCGCTGCGCGAGGACGGCTTCGAGACCATCATGGTCAATTGCAACCCGGAAACGGTCTCGACCGACTACGACACCTCCGACCGGCTCTACTTCGAGCCGCTCACGCTGGAGGACGTGCTCGAGATCGTCGACAAGGAGAAGCCCTACGGCGTGATCGTGCAGTTCGGCGGCCAGACGCCGCTCAAGCTCGCGCGCGACCTCGAGGCGAACGGCGTGCCCATCATTGGCACGACGCCCGACATGATCGACATGGCCGAGGACCGCGAGCGCTTCGGGCAGCTCATCGACCGGCTGGAGCTGAGGCAGGCGCCCAACCGCTCGGCGCGCAACGAGGCCGAGGCGTTGCAGCTCGCCGGCCAGATCGGATATCCCCTCGTGGTCCGGCCCAGCTACGTGCTCGGCGGGCGCGCGATGGAGATCGTCCACGAGCAGAGGGACCTGGAGCGCTACATGCGCGAGGCGGTCAAGGTGTCGAACGACTCGCCGGTCCTGCTCGACCGCTTCCTGTCCGACGCGACCGAGGTGGACGTCGACGCCGTGTGCGACGGCGAGCGCGTGGTGATCGGCGGCGTCATGGAGCACATCGAGCAGGCGGGGGTGCACTCGGGCGATTCCGCGTGCTCGCTGCCGCCGCACTCGCTGTCCTCGCACATCGAGCGCGAGCTGCGCCGGCAGACCGTCGAGCTCGCGCACGGCCTCGAGGTGGTGGGCCTGATGAACGTGCAGTTCGCGATCCAGAAGGACGTCATCTACGTGCTCGAGGTCAATCCGCGGGCCTCGCGCACCGTCCCCTTCGTCGGCAAGGCGACCGGCGTGCCCCTCGCGAAGATCGCGGCCCGCTGCATGGTCGGGAAGAGCCTCGCGCAGCAGGGCGTGAAGTCCGAGGTGGTGCCGGGCTACTTCTCGGTGAAGGAGGCCGTGTTCCCCTTCGTGAAGTTTCCGGGCGTCGACACCATCCTCGGCCCCGAGATGAAGTCGACGGGCGAGGTGATGGGCGTGGGCAGGACCTTCGGCGAGGCCTTCGTGAAGTCGCAGCTCGGCGCGGGCGCGAAGGTACCGCGGACCGGCACCGCGTTCATCAGCGTGCGCGACGGCGACAAGCTGGCTGTGGTGCCGGTCGCGCGGGACCTGATCGAGCTGGGCTTCAAGGTGATCGCTACCCGCGGCACCGCCGCCGTGCTCGCGGCGCACGGCATCGCCTTGACCGTCGTGAACAAGGTCGTCGAGGGCCGCCCGCACATCGTCGACATGATCAAGAACGGCGAGGTGAGCCTGATCGTGAATACCGTGGAGGAGAAGCGCAGCGCGGTCTCCGACTCGCGCTCCATACGGACGAGCGCGGTGCAACGGCGCGTGACCTACTACACGACCGTGGCCGGCGCGCGCGCCGCCTGCGAGGGCATGCGCCACATGGAGGCGCTCGTTCCGTATCCGCTGCAGGGGCTGCACGCGGGCCTGCGCTCGCGCGGGCCTATTGCAAAATGGCTGGAAAAGTGGTCACATTGAAGGCGATTTCCGAGCTTTCCTGTATCGAATAACCCATGCCGCTGCCTGGCGCCCAGGGCGCCGGGAAGCTTATTTCCGACATGAGCACGGTACCTTTGACGACGATCGGCGCGGAGCTGCTGAAGCAGGAGCTGCAGAAGCTGAAGACCGTCGACCGCCCCAGCGCGATCACGGCGATCGCGGAGGCGCGCACGCACGGCGACCTGTCGGAGAACGCGGAGTACGACGCGGCGAAGGAGCGCCAGAGCTTCATCGAGGGGCGCATCAAGGAGATCGAGGCCAAACTTGCGAACGCGCAGATCATCGACCCGAAGCTGCTCGACGCGGAGGGTCGCTGCGTGTTCGGCGCGACCGTCGACCTCGAGGAGGACGGCGAGTCGGTCACCTACCAGATCGTCGGCGACGACGAGGCCGACATCAAGAAGGGCAAGATCTCGATCAGCTCGCCCATCGCCCGCGCGATCATCGGCAAGTACGCCGGCGACCAGGTCGAGGTGCAGACCCCGGGCGGCGTCCGCAAGTACGAGGTCCTGGACGTCAGGTACGAGTAGTTCCCCGCAGGTCCTCGCAGGCGACGTCGACTCCGTTCCCGTCCAGCGGGCGCACCTCGCACTCGAGCTCCCACTCGTCACCGTGGACCTGGAGGAAGCGCTTCGTCAGCTCGAGCGCCTCGGCCTTCGACTTTGCCTCCAGGATGGCGTAGCCGCCGATCACCTCCTTCGCCTCGGTGAAGGGGCCGTCGGTCACGCGCATCTTGCCGCCGGACAGCCTCACACGGAAGCCCTCCGCTGTCGGGCGCAGCCCCGCGGTGGCGACGAGGGTCCCGGTCCGGGTCATCTCCTCGATCAGCTTGCCCATGTCGGCCATGAGCCTCTCGCTCGGCTTCATGGCCGAGCGCTCGTTGATGCGGATCATCGAAAGAAATCGCATTGACTAACTCCTTGTCGTTGAAGTGCCTGGAGCGTCCAGGCGGGACGAAGACCGGGTCTTCAGCCCGGCCTTGTCAGTACGACGAACGGGAAGGTCCGGAATCGACAGGTACCGGTCGGAAAACGACGAGGATCTTCCCGATGTGCTGCACCGGCCGCGCGCCTGTCTTCGCGCAGATCTCTTCCAGCATCACCTCGCGCGCCTCGCGGTCGGCGTTGACGCGCACCTTGATGAGCTCGTGGCTCTTTAGCGCGCGCTCGATCTCGGCGATCACGGCGGCCGAGAGGCCGTCGGCGCCGATGATGACGATGGGGTCGAGCTTGTGCGCGCGGCCTTTCAGCTTCTGGCGCTCGGCGGGCGATAATCCGGGCATCGAGGCAGTCTAGGCAATGGCACGCAGCAAATCCAGCGGCGCGTGGCTCGCGCGCCACGTGAGCGATCCGTACGTGCGCAAGGCGGGCGCGCAGGGCTACCGCGCGCGCTCGGCGTTCAAGCTGATCGAGATCGTTAACAGCGAGGGGCTCGCCCGTCCCGGCGAGACGGTGGTGGATCTGGGCGCTGCGCCCGGCGGCTGGTCGCAGGTGCTTGCGAAGCGCGTGGGCGCCTCGGGGAAGGTCGTCGCCGTCGATCCCCTGGAGGTCGACGCGATTCCCGGCGTGACGTTCATCCAGGGGGATTTCCGCGAGGACGAGGTTCTGAAGCGGCTCGAGGCGGCGCTCGAAGGCCGGAAAGTCGACCTTGTAGTATCCGACATGGCCCCCAACATAAGCGGGGTGCGCGCGACTGACCAGGCCCGGAGCATCCATCTGTGCGAATTGGCGCTGGATTTCGCCAGGACGCACCTGAATCCGCGCGGCGCCTTCGTGGTCAAAGTATTTCAGGGCTCGGGATACCCGGAGTTTCTGGTGGAGATGAAGCGTGCTTTTGTTACGGTCGCATCGAAAAAGCCCGGTGCGTCGCGCGACGAGTCGCGGGAGATGTACTTGTGGGGTAAAGGGCTTAGAATGGCCGGCAGGGGACGAGAGGGAAAGGAAGGAAGTTGAATAACCTGTTCAAGAATTTGGTGATTTGGCTCGTCATCGGGCTCGTCCTGATGACCGTGTTCAACCAGTTCAACACGCGCCAGCAGACCCAGTCGGTCATGGACTACTCGCAGTTCATGGAGGAGGTCAAGGCCGGCCACATCGCGGAGGTCCAGATCGAAGGGCGCGACCTCAAGGCGAAGACCACCGACGGCAAGTCGGTGAACAGCTATTCGCCCGGCGACATCTGGCTCGTCTCCGACCTGCTCAAATACGGCGTAAAGATCAAGGCGAAACGCGAGGAAGAGCCTTCGCTGCTCATGAACATCTTCGTGTCCTGGTTCCCGATGCTGCTCCTGATCGGCGTGTGGATCTTCTTCATGCGCCAGATGCAGGGCGGGGGGCGCGGCGGCGCGTTCTCGTTCGGCAAGTCGCGCGCCCGGATGATCGACGAGTCGAACAACAGCATCACCTTTGCCGACGTCGCCGGCTGCGAGGAGGCGAAGGAGGAAGTCTCCGAGCTCGTCGACTTCCTGCGCGATCCAGCCAAGTTCCAGAAGCTCGGCGGCCGCATCCCCAAGGGCGTGCTGATGGTCGGCAATCCCGGAACCGGAAAGACGTTGCTCGCTCGCGCGATCGCGGGCGAGGCCAAGGTGCCGTTCTTCTCGATCTCGGGTTCCGACTTCGTCGAGATGTTCGTCGGCGTGGGCGCGGCGCGCGTGCGCGACATGTTCGATCAGGCGAAGAAGCACGCGCCCTGTATCGTGTTCATCGACGAGATCGACGCGGTCGGCCGCCAGCGCGGCGCGGGCCTCGGCGGCGGCAACGACGAGCGCGAGCAGACCTTGAACCAGCTGCTCGTCGAGATGGACGGCTTCGAAGGCACGACCGGCGTGATCGTGATCGCCGCGACCAACCGCCCGGACGTGCTCGACCCGGCGCTGCTGCGCCCGGGGCGCTTCGACCGGCAGGTGGTGGTGCCGCTCCCCGACATCCGCGGCCGCGAGCAGATCCTGCTCGTCCACATGCGGAAGGTCCCCGTGGCGCCCGACGTCAAGGCCGAGATCATCGCGCGCGGCACGCCCGGCTTCTCGGGCGCCGACCTCGCGAACCTGGTGAACGAGGCGGCGCTCTTCGCCGCGAGGAAGAACAAGCGCCTCGTCGACATGGACGACTTCGAGCGCGCCAAGGACAAGATCATCATGGGCGCCGAGCGCCGCTCGATGGTCATGCCCGAGGAGGAGCGAAGGAACACCGCGTATCACGAGTCGGGCCACGCGCTCGTCGCAAAGCTCCTGCCGAAGACCGACCCGGTGCACAAGGTCACCATCATCCCGCGGGGCCGCGCGCTCGGCGTGACCATGCAGCTGCCGGAGCAGGACCGCTACAGCATGGACCGCGAGCGCCTGCTCTCGACCATCGCCGTGCTCTTCGGCGGGCGCATTGCGGAAGAAGTGTTCATGGGCCAGATGACGACCGGCGCCTCGAACGACTTCGAGCGCGCGACCACCATCGCGCGGAACATGGTGACGCAGTGGGGGATGTCCGACGAGCTGGGCACCATGGTCTACGGCGAGAACGAGGGCGAGGTGTTCCTCGGCCGCTCGATCACGACGCACAAGAACGTGTCCGAGGCGACGCTGCAGAAGGTCGACCAGGAGATCCGCAAGATCATCGACCAGCAGTACTCGCTCGCGCGCAAGCTGATCGTGGACAACCGCGACAAGGTCGAGGCGATGGCGAAGGCGCTGCTCGAGTGGGAAACCATCGACGCGGACCAGATCGGCGACATCATGGCCGGCAAGCCGCCGCGTCCGCCCAAGCCGGCGCAGGCGCCGCAGCAACCGCCGCAGACCGGCGGCACGCCGGGCGCCGCCGAGCCGCAGACGGCCTAAGCCATCCCCGGCAACTCGCACACGCTCCGCTGCGGCCGCTTCGGGCTCGACCTTTCGCGGCCGCTTCTCATGGGCGTGGTCAACGTTACGCCCGACTCATTCGCCGACGGCGGGCGTTTCCTCGAGCCGAAGGCCGCTATCGCGCACGCTCGGACGCTGATCGAGGAAGGCGCCGACATGCTCGACGTCGGCGCCGAATCCAGCCGCCCGGGCGCGCAGGGAGTATCCGCGGAGGAGGAGCTGGCGCGGCTCATGCCGGTGCTCGAGGGACTTCGCGACTGCCGGGTCCCGGTGTCGGTCGACACGGTCAAGCCGGAGGTGATGCGGGCGGCGCTCGCCGCCGGAGCGTCGATGATCAACGACATCCGGGCGCTTCGCGCCGAGGGCGCCACGGAAGCCGTCGCCGCCTCCGACGCGGCAGTGTGCCTGATGCACATGCGAGGCGAGCCGCGCACGATGCAGCGAAAGCCCGAATACGGCGACGTGGCGGCCGAGGTCGCCGCTTTTCTCGAGGAGCGCGTCGCGGCGGCCGTCGCCGCCGGAATCGCCCGCGAGCGCATCGCGGTCGACCCCGGCTTCGGGTTCGGCAAGACGGTCGAGAACAACCTCGAGCTGCTCCGGAAGCTGGACCGGATCGCCGCGATCGGGCGGCCGGTGGTCGCCGGCTGGTCGCGCAAGTCGACCCTGGGCGCGATCACCGGCCGGAGCGCGGACGACCGCCTCGCGGCGAGCATCGCCGCCGCTTTGCTCGCGGTGCAGCGCGGAGCTAGAATCGTGCGCGTACACGACGTCGCCGCGACGCGCGACGCGCTTGCCGTGCTCGCGGCCTTCGACGGGAACAGCCAGCCACATGGGTAGGAAATATTTCGGAACCGACGGCGTGCGCGGGCGCGTGGGCGAGTCCCCCATCACGCCGGAGTTCGTGATGCGCCTGGGCTTCGCGGCGGGCGAGGTGCTGATCAAGCGCTCGGCGCTGCCCCGCGGCGCCCACCCCGCGGTGCTGATCGGCAAGGACACGCGCATCTCGGGCTACATGCTCGAGGCCGCGCTCGAGGCGGGGTTCTCGGCGGCCGGAGTGGACGTGATGCTCACCGGCCCGCTGCCGACCCCGGCGGTCGCGTATCTCACGCGAGCGCTGCGGCTGCAGGCAGGCGTCGTCATCAGCGCCTCGCACAATCCCTACGAGGACAACGGCATCAAGTTCTTCTCGGCCGACGGCAGCAAGCTTCCCGACGCGGTCGAGCTGGACATCGAGGAGCGCCTGGGGAGCGACATCCGCTGCAGGGAGTCGAAGAGCCTGGGCAGAGCGCGGCGCGTCGACGACGCGGCCGGCCGCTACATCGAGTTCTGCAAGAGCACCTTTCCCTCCGCGCTCGACCTGCGCGGCATGACGATCGTGGTCGACTGCGCGCACGGCGCGACCTACGACGTCGCCCCGCACGTGTTCCACGAGCTCGGCGCGGACGTCGAGACGATCGGCGCGGCGCCCGACGGCTTCAATATCAACGACAAGGCCGGCACGGTCCATCCCGGGAGCCTGAAGAGCGCAGTGCTCGAGCGCAAGGCCGACCTCGGCATCGCGCTCGACGGCGACGGCGACCGGCTGCTCGTGTGCGACGGGGAGGGCCGGCTCTACGACGGCGACGAGCTGCTCTACGTCATCGCGCGCGAGCGCGCCAGGAACGGCGGGCTGAAGGGCGTCGCGGGAACGCTCATGACGAATCTCGCGCTCGAGCGCGCGCTAGAGAAGATGAACGTCGCCTTCGCGCGCGCCAAGGTCGGCGACCGCTACGTGCTGGAGATGCTCCAGGAGAAATCCTGGCAGCTCGGGGGCGAGAACTCCGGGCACATCATCTGCCTCGACAAGCACACCACCGGCGACGGCATCGTCTCCGCGCTGCAGGTGCTCTCGGCGGTGCGTGCGAGCGGTGCGACCCTGGCGAAGCTGTGCCATGGCCTCACGCTGTACCCGCAGGAGCTGGTGAACGTGCGCGTGCCGGCCGGCTTCGACTGGAACAAGAAGCCGGCGATCGCCAAGGCGAAGGAAGACGCGGAGCGCGCACTCGGCGCCGAAGGCCGCGTGCTGCTGCGCCCCTCGGGGACCGAGCCCGTGCTGCGCGTGATGGTCGAAGGCAAGGACGGCGCTGCGGTGAAGAGCTTGGCTGCGAAGATCGCCCGGGCAGTGCAGCAGGCGGCGTAGAAAAACATCGGCAAGGTCATGTATTTCCGCTAGAATTGCCGTCTTTTGGCGGGTCTGGCATGCGCGCGCGGCTGGTGGCGGGCAACTGGAAGATGAACGGCAGCTTGCGCGCCAATGCTGCCCTGCTCGACGCGGTCAAGGCCGGCCTCGAGCCCACCGACAATGTTGCCGTGTGCGTGCCGTTTCCGTATCTTGGGCAGGTTTCGTCCGCTCTCGCGGGCAGCGCGATCGCCTGGGGCGCGCAGAACGTTTCCGAGCACGACTCGGGCGCGTACACCGGCGAGGTCTCCGGCGCGATGCTCAAGGAGTTCGGTTGCCGCTACGCGATCGTCGGCCACTCGGAGCGGCGCGCGCTGTACGGCGAGAGCGACGACCGGGTCGCCGCCAAGTTCGTCGCCGCGCTCCGCGCGGGCCTCACTCCGATCCTGTGCGTGGGGGAGACCCTCGAGCAGCGCGAGCGCGGCGAGACGGAGAGCGTGGTAGCGCGGCAGCTGGACGCGGTCGGCGCATCCGCTCTCTCGGGGGCGGTTCTCGCGTACGAGCCGGTATGGGCGATCGGCACCGGAAGGAACGCGACGCCGCAGCAAGCCCAGGAGGTACATGCGTTCCTTCGTGCGCGAGTTGCGGCGCGCGGCAAGGCGGTCGCGGAGGAGCTCACGATTCTCTACGGCGGCAGCGTCAAGCCGGCGAACGCAGCGGAGCTCTTCGCGATGCCGGACATCGACGGGGGCCTGATCGGCGGAGCGTCGCTTTCGGCGCCGGATTTCATCGCGATCTGCGCGGCGGCGCGCCGCCCGCGTCGCGTGTCATCATCTTGAAAGGAAGGAACACATGGATTTCTGGTTCACCCTGATTCTGGTCGTCGACGTGATCGTCGCGCTGTGCATCATCGGCCTGGTGCTGCTCCAGCACGGCAAGGGCGCGGACGTCGGCGCCGCCTTCGGCAGCGGCGCCTCCGGAAGCCTGTTCGGGGCGAGCGGCTCCGCCAATTTCCTCTCGCGCACCACTGCGATCATGGCGGTCATCTTCTTCCTCACGACTTTCGTGCTCGCCTACCTCGTCACCCACAAGCCGCGCTTGGGCGGGGGAGTCATGGACACGGTGAAGGAGCAGCCCAAGCTGCCGGAGGCGCCGGCCGTCACGCCGGCGCCCGAGCCGGGCAAGGCGCCCGAGGGCGAGAAATCGAAAGCAAACGAGGTGCCGAAGTAGTAAAATCGCGAAGTTCGAGACAACCGTCAAGACCGCTCACGCCGACGTGGTGAAATTGGTAGACACGCCGTCTTGAGGGGGCGGTGGCGAAAGCCGTGAGAGTTCAAATCTCTCCGTCGGCACCAGGCAAAGGGGACTTGGATCGGAAGCGGAGGACTTCCGGCTCAGGTCCCCTATTTTGAGAGATGCTGGAAAACTATTTTCCGGTCCTGCTGTTCATCGCGATCGCGCTCGCGTTCGGGGGCATCATGGTCGTCATCGGCGCCGTCCTCGGCCCCAACCGTCCCGACAGCGAGAAGCTCTCGCCCTACGAGTGCGGCTTCGAGGCGTTCGAGGACGCGCGCATGAAGTTCGACGTGCGCTACTACCTGATCGCGATCCTGTTCATCCTGTTCGACCTGGAGATCGCGTTCCTTTTCCCGTGGGCGGTGACGCTCGGCGAGATCGGGAGCGTCGGCTTCTGGTCGATGATGATCTTCCTCCTCATCCTGGTCGTGGGATTCGTCTACGAATGGATGAAGGGCGCTCTCGAGTGGGAGTGACACCATGAGCATCGAAGGCATTCTCGAGGAAGGGTTCGCGACCACCACCCTCGACAGCCTCATCAACTGGACGCGCACGGGGTCGCTGTGGCCGATGACCTTCGGCCTCGCCTGCTGCGCGGTGGAGATGATGCACGCGGGCGCTGCGCGCTACGACCTCGACCGCTTCGGCGTCGTGTTCAGGCCGAGCCCGAGGCAGTCGGACGTGATGATCGTCGCGGGCACGCTGTGCAACAAGATGGCGCCGGCGCTGCGCAAGGTCTACGACCAGATGGCCGAGCCGCGCTGGGTGATCTCGATGGGCTCGTGCGCGAACGGCGGCGGCTACTATCATTATTCGTATTCCGTGGTGCGCGGCTGCGACCGCATCGTCCCGGTCGACGTCTACGTCCCGGGCTGCCCGCCCACGGCCGAGGCGCTGCTCTACGGCATCGTGCAGTTGCAGAACAAGATCAAGAGAACGAACACCATCGCACGCTGAAGATGTCCGCCAAGCTCGAACAACTGAAGGGCGCGCTGACCGCCGGCCTCGGCGGCAGAATCGTCTCGCTCACGCACGCACTGGGCGAGTTGACGCTGGTCGTCGGCGCGGCGGACTACGCCGCGGCCGCCCGGTGGCTGCGCGACGACCCCTCGACCCGCTTCGAGCAGCTGATCGACCTGTGCGGAGTCGACTATTCCGGCTACGGCGAGGGCGGGTGGGAAGGGCGGCGATTTGCGGTGGTGTCCCAGCTGCTCTCGGTGACCCACAACCGGCGCCTGCGGCTGCGGGTATTCGCTCCCGACGACGACTTCCCCGTCGTCGACTCGCTCACCGGGATCTGGTCCAACGCGAACTGGTACGAGCGCGAGGCCTTCGATCTGTTCGGCGTGATGTTCGCCGGGCACGAGGACCTGCGGCGCATCCTCACCGACTACGGCTTTATCGGCCATCCCTTCCGCAAGGACTTCCCCCTCTCGGGCAACGTGGAGATGCGCTACGACCCGGAGCAGAAGCGCGTCATCTACCAGCCGGTGACGATAGAGCCGCGCGAGGTCACGCCGCGGGTGATCCGCGAGGACGAGTACGGCGGCCTGGGCGGCAAGCGCTGACATGGCCGAACTCAATGGCTGAGATACGGAACTACACGCTGAACTTCGGCCCGCAGCACCCCGCGGCGCACGGAGTGCTGCGCCTCGTGCTCGAGATGGACGGCGAGGTGATCATGCGCGCCGACCCGCACATCGGTCTGCTGCACCGCGCGACCGAGAAGCTCGCCGAGCACAAGACCTACGTCCAGGCGCTGCCCTACATGGACCGCCTCGACTACGTGTCGATGCTGTGCAACGAGCACGCGTACTGCCTCGCGGTCGAGCGCCTGCTCGGCGTCGAGGTGCCGCTGCGGGCGCAGTACATCCGTGTGATGTTCGACGAGATCACGCGCATCCTCAACCACCTGCTGTGGCTGGGCGCGCACGGCCTGGACATCGGCGCGATGACGGTGTTCCTGTACTGCTTCCGCGAGCGCGAGGACCTGATGGACTGCTACGAGGCGGTGTCGGGGGCGCGCCTGCACGCGGCCTACTACCGCCCGGGCGGCGTCTACCGCGACCTGCCGGAGACCATGCCGCAGTACCGCACCTCGATGTACAAGAGCGCCGCGGACGTGAAGGCCCTGAACGCGAACCGCCAGGGCTCGCTGCTCGATTTCATCGGGGACTTCACGGACCGCTTTCCGAAGTGCGTCGACGAGTACGAGACCCTGCTCACCGACAACCGCATCTGGAAGCAGCGCACCGTCGGCATCGGCGCGGTCTCCCCCGAGCGCGCGCTCGCGCTCGGGTTCACCGGGCCGATGCTGCGCGGCTCGGGGGTCGAATGGGACCTGCGCAAGAAGCAGCCGTACGCGGTCTACGACAGGATGGAATTCGACATCCCCGTCGGCGTGAACGGCGACTGCTACGACCGGTACCTGGTGCGCATCGAGGAGATGCGCCAGTCGAACCGCATCATCCGCCAGTGCATCGAGTGGCTCCGGAAGAATCCGGGGCGGGTGATCACCGACAACCACAAGATCGCGCCGCCGACGCGCGTCGAGATGAAGAGCAACATGGAAGAGCTGATCCACCACTTCAAGCTCTTCACCGAGGGCATCCACGTGCCGCCGGGCGAGGCCTACGCCACGGTCGAGCACCCCAAGGGCGAGTTCGGGATCTACATGGTTTCCGACGGCGCGAACAAGCCCTACCGCATGAAGATCCGCGCCGCGGGCTTCGCGCACCTCGCCGCGTTCTCTGAGATGGCCAGGGGCCACATGCTCGCCGACGCGGTCGCGATCATCGGCACGCAGGACATCGTGTTCGGGGAGATCGACCGCTGATGCTGAGCCCGGAATCCCTGAAGAAGATCGACGCGGCGATCGCGAAGTACCCGCCCGACCAGAAGCAGTCGGCGGTGATGGCCGCGCTCACCGTGGCGCAGGACGAGAAGGGGCATCTGTCGACCGAGGTGATGGACTTCGTCGCGGGATACCTCGGCATGCCGCCGATCGCCGTCTACGAGGTCGCGACCTTCTACACCATGTACGACCTGAAGAAGCCGGGGACGTACAAGCTGTGCATCTGCACCAACCTGCCGTGCGCGCTCTCGGGCGCCGAGAACGCGGCCGACCATCTCAAGCAGAAGCTCGGCATCGACTGGAACGAGACCACCGCCGACGGCCGCTTCACGCTCAAGGAAGGGGAATGCTTCGGTGCCTGCGCCGACGCACCCGTGATGCTGGTGAACAACAAGACCATGCTCTCCTTCATGACGCCCGAGAAGCTCGACGGCTGGATGAAAGGCCTCAAGTGACGCTCGACTACGGACCCGACGCGATCCTGATGAAGGGCCTGGACGGCTCCAACTGGCGCCTCGCCGACTACGTCAAGCGCGGCGGCTACGCGGCGCTGAAGAAGGTGCTCGCCGAGAAGATTCCGCCGGAGACCCTCGTCGCCGAGACGAAGAAGTCGGCACTGCGCGGGCGCGGCGGCGCGGGCTTTCCCACGGGCCTCAAGTGGAGCTTCATGCCGCGCCAGTTTCCCGGCGCCAAGTACCTGGTGTGCAACTCCGACGAGGGCGAGCCCGGGACCTGCAAGGACCGCGACATCCTGCGCTACAACCCCCACTCGGTGATCGAGGGCATGGCGATAGGCGCCTACGCGATGGGGATCGGCGTCGGGTACAACTACGTGCACGGCGAGATCTGGGACATCTACGAGCGCTGCGAGGAAGCGCTCGCCGAGGCGCGCGCCGCGGGCTTCATCGGCAAGAACATCCTCGGCAGCGGCTTCTCCTTCGAGCTTTACAACCACCACGGCTACGGCGCCTACATCTGCGGCGAGGAGACGGCGCTGCTCGAGTCGCTCGAGGGCAAGAAGGGGCTGCCGCGCTTCAAGCCGCCCTTCCCGGCGAGCTACGGCCTCTACGGCAAGCCGACGACCATCAACAACACCGAGACCTTCGCGGCCGTGCCCTGGATCGTCAACAACGGCGCCGACGCCTTCCTCGCGCTCGGCCGGCCGAACAACGGCGGCACCAAGATCTTCTCGGTCACCGGGCACGTCGCGCGGCCGGGCAACTACGAGGTGAAGCTCGGCACACCGTTCGCGACGCTCCTCGAGATGGCGGGCGGCATGCGCGGCGGGCGCAGGCTGAAGGGCGTCATTCCGGGCGGCTCGTCGATGCCGGTGCTGCCCGCCGGGATCATGATGAAGACCGACATGGACTACGACTCGATCGCCAAGGCCGGCTCCATGCTCGGCTCGGGCGCGGTCATCGTGATGGACGAGACCACCTGCATGGTGAAGGCCCTGGAGCGGCTGTCGTACTTCTACTTCGAGGAGTCCTGCGGCCAGTGCACGCCGTGCCGCGAGGGTACGGGCTGGCTCTACCGCATGGTGAACCGCATCGAGCACGGCCAGGGCCGCAACGAGGACCTCGACCTCCTCGTCAACGTCGCCGACAACATCGCCGGCCGCACCATCTGCGCGCTCGGCGACGCCGCCGCGCTGCCGGTGAAGAGCTTCCTGAAGCACTTCCGGCACGAGTTCGTGCATCACATCGAACACAAGAATTGCCTTGTCCGGGAAGGCATCGAACCCAAATGGGGGCGCGCCGGCGCCCATGCCGATCCGATCGCGAAGGCGGCATAGATGCTCAAGGTCGAAATCGACGGCAGGGAAGTGGAGGTCCAGCACGGCTCGACCGTGATGGACGCCGCGCACAAGCTGGGCATCTACGTGCCGCACTTCTGCTACCACGAGAAGCTGTCGATCGCGGCCAACTGCCGCATGTGCCTGGTCGAGGTGGAGAAGGCGCCCAAGCCGCTGCCGGCCTGCGCGACGCCGGTGACCGACGGCATGAAGGTGAAGACGGCTTCCGCGAACGCGAAGAAGGCGCAGAACGCGGTCATGGAGTTCCTGCTCATCAACCACCCGCTCGACTGCCCGATCTGCGACCAGGGCGGCGAATGCCAGCTGCAGGACCTCGCGGTGGGCTACGGCGGCTCGGCCTCGCGCTTCCAGGAAGAGAAGCGCGTGGTGCTGCACAAGGACATCGGGCCGCTGGTCGCCGCCGAGGAGATGAGCCGCTGCATCCAGTGCACGCGCTGCGTGCGCTTCGGCCAGGAAGTGGCCGGCGTGATGGAGCTCGGCATGATCGGCCGCGGCGAGCACTCGGAGATCGTCTCGTTCGTCGGCAAGACCGTGGATTCCGAGCTCTCCGGCAACATGATCGACCTTTGCCCGGTCGGCGCGCTGACGTCGAAGCCCTTCCGCTACAGCGCGCGCACCTGGGAGCTCGCGCGCCGCAAGTCGATCTCGCCGCACGACGGCCTGGGCTCGAACCTCGTGGTGCAGGTGAAGCAGAACCGCGTCATGCGCGTGCTGCCGCTCGAGAACGAGGCGATCAACGAGTGCTGGCTGTCGGACAAGGACCGCTTTTCCTACGAGGCGCTCAACTCCGACGAGCGCCTGACGGCGCCGATGGTGAAGAAGGACGGCCGCTGGCAGGAGACCGACTGGCAGGGCGCCCTGGATTTCGCGGCGTCTGCCCTGAAGGAAAGGCCGTTCGGCGTCCTGGCCTCGCCGCACGCCACGCTGGAGGAGCTGTTCCTTGCCGGCGCGCTGGGCGGCCCGGCGGACTTCCGCCTGCGCCACGGCGACTTCTCGGGCGACGGCAAGCGCGCGGGCATTCCCTGGCTGGGAATGCCGATCGAGGAGCTGGCGAAGCTCGACCGCGTGCTGGTGGTCGGCTCCTTCCTGCGCAAGGACCATCCGCTCATCGCGCAGCGCCTGCGCCAGGCCGCCAAGCGCGGCCTGCAGGTGCACGTGCTGCACTCGGTGGACGACGACTGGCTGATGCCGGTCAAGTCGAAGAAGATCGTGCCGCCGTCCGAGCTCGTTTCCGGTGTCGAGTTCTTCAAGGAAACCCTGAAAGCCGGGAAGAACGCGGCCATTCTTCTCGGCAACTTCGCCCAGCAGCACCCGCAGGCCGCCGCGATCCAGGCCGCCGCGCAGGCCATCGGGGTCAAGGTCGGCTTCCTCGGCGAGGCGGCGAATTCGGTGGGCGGCTACGTGGCGGGGCTGCCGGCGAAGGGCGGCCTGCCGGCGGCGCTGGCGCAGCCCGCGCTCGTGCTGCTCAACATGGACCCGTCGCTCGATTGCGCGACCCCGGTCCCGTCCGGCAAGTTCGTCGTCAACCTGAGCGCGTTCAAGTCCGACGTCGGCGACGTGCTGCTGCCGATCGCGCCGTTCACCGAGACCCCGGGCACCTTCGTCAGCACCGAGGGCCGCGTGCAGAGCTTCCACGCCGCGGTGCGGCCGCTCGGCGAGGCGCGCCCGGCCTGGAAGGTGCTGCGCGTGCTGGGCACGATGCTCGGCCTGCCGGGCTTCGAGTACGAGACGGTCGAGCAGGTGCGGGAGGCTTGCCTTGCCGGCAGAGAGGTTTCGACGCTTCTGTCGAATGAAATCTCGGAAATGAAGGCAAGCCAGCCGACCGTTTCCGGCATACAGCGCATCGCGGACGTGCCGATCTACTTCGCCGACCCGCTCGCGCGGCGCTC
>DATJYC010000062.1:0-148278 GCA_035499735.1 Burkholderiales bacterium | reverse complement strand
GCGTACGCCATGCCGTTGCGTGTAGGCGTCAGGTCGACGCGCACGTTGTGGACGCCCTCGCCCAGCACCACCGTAATGACGTCGAGACGCTTGTTGAAGACCACGACCTCGAGCGTCTGCCCGGAGCTCGTGACGCGTACCTTGATTCTTTCCTCGTTCACGTGTTCACAATAGCAGAAGCGGGCCGGCCTCGGCACGACTCTTGCAACCCTATCCCGAAGCGGTGCTGTGACCACTCCGGGCGTTCATTGACCTGCGTCAGAAAGCGTGAAGTCAGTCGTCGAGGCACCGATGCGATACGCCAAGCCCCCTTGACAGGGCCTTGCGAAAGGCGTCGACTGAACGTGCTTCGGCGATCCGGTTCGGGATCGATTCTCGAACCAAAATTGATGATGCGGTTGCCGCGCTGGTGTTTCGCTGTTGTGCGCGCCCCGAACTGCGGGTGCACCTGAGGCGAACGGGTAGCGACCACCCTCGACGCGATGTCCGAGGATCGTCCCGAGTCGGTGGACCGGAGCAGGTGGCAAGCTTGCAAAGCCCTGCGAATTCATCGCGGGGCTTCGCGTTTGTGGCGGGCACGAGGCCTCGGTCCTCGCGAAACCGCGACCGTCGCATGCGGCGCAGGGCCCGTTGCGACCGACTCGAGGCGCTTCTTGCGAAGATAAAGACCGTCGCAAGGATTGGCAAGACGATGCTCGGCACATCGTATAGTCTTCCGTGGCCCGCGCTCCGCTTCGCCTCCCGATGCTCTGGCTCACCGCCGCCGCCATCCTCGTGCTCGGCGTCCTCGCCGCGGTCTGGCTGGGGCAGGATCGGCTCATCTTCTTTCCGCAACCGGTCGTCTCGACCGCGCATCTGCCGTCGCGCGCGCAACCGCTTTCGATCGCCGGCGCCGACGGAACGCGTCTTGCCGGATGGATCCTTCCCGCCGGAACGGGCCGCGCGCCCGCGGTCGTCTACTTCGGCGGCAACGCCGAGGAAGTCTCGTGGACGCTGGCCGACGGCCGCTGGCCGGCGGGCTATGCGCTCGTCGCGCTGAACTACCGCGGCTACGGCACGAGCGAGGGCAAGCCGTCGGCGCCCGACCTCCTGGCCGACGGCCTCGCGATCTTCGACGCGGTGGCCGCGCGCGACGACGTCGACGGCAGGCAGATCGTGGTCTTCGGGCGCAGCCTCGGCACGGCCGTGGCCACGCACGTGGCGGCGAATCGCCCGGCCGCGCGCGTCATCCTCGTGTCGCCCTACGACTCGCTTGCCGCCGTCGGCGGCCGGCACTATCCGTTCCTTCCCGTGTCGCTGCTCCTGCGCCATCGCTTCGCACCGGCGGATGAGGCCCCGCGATGCTCGGCGCCGCTGCTCGCGATCGTTGCCGCATCCGATTCGATCATCCCGCCCGCGCACTCGCGCGCGCTGTTCGACGCCTGGGCCGGGCCGAAGGAATGGGTCGTGGTGCCGCGCGCCGAGCACAACACGCTCGGCGCCACGCGCGAGTTCTGGGACGCGGTGCGGCGCGGGCTTTCGCGCTAGACGACGCCCAGCACGGCCGCGGCCACGCGTGCGACGGCGGCCTCCGGCGTGTCGACGCCGATGACACCGTCGACGTCCGCCGCGCCTTCGATGCCCACCACCACCTTGCCGAACTGGCGCCCGAGCGCGACCTCGGACAGCGTGCCGAAGCTCGTGCCGATCGCGATCAACGCGAACGCCGCGCGGGCGATCAGCGCGTTGCGCGCCTCGCCCATGCCGGTGGCAAGCGCCACGCGCACGAAGGGATTGGCCTCCGACGCATCGCCACCGGGCAAGAGGCCGACGGAGACGCCGCCCACGCGCGCCACGCCCTCGCAAACAGCCTGCATCACGCCGTCCCGGCCGCCGCAGATCACGACGAAGCCGCAGTCGGCAAGCAGCTCGCCCACGCGCAGAGCGCCCTTCATCTGCGCGCCGGTCGCCTCGCGCGGGCCGATCACGCCGATCGGCACGCGCAGCGGGTGCCCACTCTCGCGCATGAGCCACGTCGCAGCGCCGAGCATGTCGACGGCTTCGCAGTCGGCGCTCTTCTCCGAGGAGCGCACGTACGTCCACGTGCGCGTAATGACGTCGAAGCGTCGCCCGTCGCGGTCGTACAGCTCCTCCGCCTCGCGGTCCAGGTCGAAAATGGCGCTCATGCCGGGGCCCGATCGATTCACGTCAGCAGTCCCGATGCTACCATCGGCGCACATGGAAAGTCCCGACCAGGTCGACTATCTCTCCGGCAAGACGCGCGTCTTCGGCATCGTCGGCGACCCGATCGAGCAGGTGCGCTCGCCGGAGATGATCACCGCCGAGATGACAAGCCGTGGCCACGACGCGGTGCTGGTGCCGATGCACGTGCTGCCTGCCGACTTCGATGCGTTCCTGCCGCAGTTGCTGCGCATGCGCAACCTGGGCGGCCTCGTCTTCACGATCCCTTACAAGGCGCGAGCGTGCGCGCTGGCGTCCGAGCTCGGGCCGCAGGCGCGGATCGTCAACGCCATCAACGCGCTCGCGCGCGACGCGCAAGACCGCTGGCGCGGCGAGATCTTCGACGGCCAAGGATGCGTGGAGGCCTTCCGTCGTCGCGGCATCGCATTGCGCGGCAAGCGCGTGATGCTGGTCGGGGCCGGCGGAGCGGGCTCGGCCATCGCGGCCGCCGTCGCCTTCGAGGCGCCGGCGTCGCTCACGATCTTCGACGCCGATGTCGCGCGTTCGCGTTCGCTCGCGGCCGCGGTTATGCGTGCGGTGCCGGACGCGCGTGTGTCGGCCGGGGCGCTCACCCTCGATGGGATCGACGTGCTGCTCAACGCGACCCCCGTGGGCATGCTCGACGACCCGCGCATGCCGATCGAGGCGCACGCCCTCCCGCGCGGGCTCGTCGTGTTCGACGCGATCGTCAAGCCCGAGTGCACGCCGCTGCTCGCGCTCGCCGAGCGCTGCGGCTGCACGACCGTGCGCGGCCGCGAGATGATGCGCGGCCAGATCGCGCGCATGGTCGATTTCTTCTTCGCCCGCGGCTGATTCCCCGTCACTTCGCGCGGCCGTCGAGCGTGGGCGGCGACCAGGCCGGAAGCGGCGTGCCCGGCGTGCGCAGGAGCCGCATCATCCGTACGGCCGCTTCGCGCCCCCGGTAGTAGCCCGGCACCCGAAGCGTTTCGGAGAATCCCGCGCTGCGGTACAGCGCATACGCGGCGGCGTTGCTCGCGCGAAGCTCCACGTGCAGCGACGCCATGCCTGCCACCAGCGCCGACTCGGTGAGCCACTGCACCAGCGCGCGCCCGACCCCGCGCCGCTGATGCGACGGCCGCACGGCGAGCAGCACAAGATGTCCGCGCTCATCGCCGAACGACATGATCGCGAAACCCGCCACGCGCGGGCCGTCGCGAGTCACGAGCGCCACGTTGTCGCGGTGGGAGATCATGGCCGCGATGCGGTCGCGCCGATAATCCCAGCCGAGGCCCGCCTCGATCAGGTCACGCGACATCACGGCGAGCGCTTGCGCGTCGCCCACGCCGGCGAAGCCCATCGGAAGGTCGCGGCAGGCCATGATTCATTCTGCCATGCCGCTTGCGTCTTGCGATAATGGCCCGTCCACTTCCGGAGGCAGCACGGTGAAATTCCAGCGACAAGTCCTGGCGACGCTGTGCGCGATGCTCGCGGCGGGCGCGTTCGCGCAAGGCGCCTACCCCACCAGACCCATCAAGATCATCGCCCCCGTCCAGCCCGGCGGCGGCGTGGACCTCGTCGCGCGCCAGGTCGGCGAGCGGCTGCAAAAGGCCCTTGGCCAACCCGTCGTCGTCGAGAACCAGAGCGGCGGCGGCGGCATCGTCGGCTCGCAGGCGACGGCGCGGGCCGCGCCGGACGGCTACACGCTGATGGTCGGCTACGTCGGCACCCACGGCACGAACCCCGCGGTGCGCAAGCTGCCCTACGACGCAGTGAAGGACTTCACGCCCATCGCGATGGTCGGCGGCACCCCCAACGTGCTCGTCGTGCCGCCCTCGGTGCCGGCCAACACGCTCGCCGAATTCGTCGCCTACGTGAAGGCGAACAAAGGCAAGCTGTCGTACGGCTCGTCGGGCCCGGGCACGCTGACGCACCTCGCGATGGAGCAACTCAAGGTGAGCGCGGACATCGACATGGTGCACGTGCCGTACCGCGGCATCGGTCCCGCGATCACCGACATCCTCGCCGGCAATACGCAGGCGCTCTTCCCGGGACTCGCCGCCGCGCTACCGCACATCAAGGCGGGCAAGATGCGTCCTCTCGCCGTCACGGGCACCCAGCGGCATCCGCTCCTCCCCGACGTGCCCACGTTCGAGGAGCTGGGCTACAAAGGCTTCGACGGCGTGCAGTGGTACGGCATCGTCGGCCCGGCGGGGCTGCCGCCCGACATCACCAGGCGCCTGAACGCCGAGATCAACAAGTCGCTCGCCTCGCCGGCCCTGCACGAGCGCCTGTCGAGCGAGGCGATCACGCCCATGCCGATGAGCCCGGAGCAGTTCGGAGACTTCATGAAGGCCGACATCGCGCGCTGGACCAAGCTCGCGCGCGAGCGCAACATCCACCTGGACGACTAGCGCTCCTCCGCGCGGGAGATACGGACCCGCGGCATCTGCATCCCGACCTGCTCGCGGTACGCGCGGCGGCGCTCGCCGAACTTCCGATCAGATCGCGCTTCTCGAACCAGATGCCGACGAGGACGTAGCAGGTCCGGGGAGGCGGCGCCCGCCTGGATGCCGTGGTGGAAGTGCAGCACCGCGAACTGGACGAAGGCGAAGCCGTCCTCGTCAACGAGCCCGTGATCGCAGGCTGAGCGTCTCGCGCCTCCACTCCCTTGATGATCATGGCATTGGAGCGCGGGAAGATGGCTTGCCGGAGGCCGCGCTCTGGAAAGGCGCGGATGAATTGTGGCAGGATGGTAAACGTCTACTCGAGGGAGGAGCCATGACCAATCCGGAGCTCGTCGGCATCGCGGCGCTCTTGCTGCGACTGTCGCTCGCGATCATGTTCTTCGCGCACGCCTGGGTGAAGATCAAGGTGTTCACGCCGGCGGGAACGGTGAAGTATTTCGAGTCGCTGGGCGTGCCCGGGTGGTTCGCGTACGCGACCATGGCGGCCGAGATCGGCGGCGCGACGCTGCTGCTTCTCGGCATCGAGACGCGCTGGGTGGCGCTGCTGCTGGTGCCGCTCATGCTCGGCACCATCGTGCTCGTGCACGGCAAGAACGGATGGATGTTCACCAACAAGGACGGCGGCTGGGAATACCCCGCGTTCTGGACGGTGGGCCTTCTCGTGCTCGCGCTGCTCGGCGACGGCTCGGCCGCGCTCGGGCCGATGATGGGGCTCTAGGCGCTCACTTCGCCTTCGGGGCGGGCTGGATCATCAGCTCGTCGACGTAGCACCAGCCCCAGTCGTCGCCTGGGTCGTAGTCCCGGATGATGGGGTGCTGCGTGTCGTGGAAATGCTTCGTCGCGTGCCTGCCGGGCGAGCTGTCGCAGCAGCCGACGTGGCCGCAGCTGAGGCACAGCCTCAGGTGCACCCACCTCATGTTCGCCTTGAGGCACTCCTCGCAGCCCCTGGGCGTGCGCGGCTTCACCTTGCGGACCTGGTCGAGATGGGAGCATTGCGCGGCCACGTCGCGTCCTAGCCGGCGAAGCCGATCTTCTTGTGCGTGCCGTCGCAGAACGGCTTGTTTTCCGAGCCGCCGCAGCGGCACAGCCACGTCTGCGCGGTGCGCACGACGGTCCGGCCCGTGCCGCTGCAGATCTCGAGGCTGCCGTTGACCTCGAGCGGCCCGTTCGGGGTCGGCGCGATCGACAGCGGTCCGTCGCGCCTCGCGAGCGGCTTGGGCGCCTCGGTGGTCGCCGGCTCGCCGCTCGCCTTGAAGCCCGCGGCGACGTGGCTGGTGTCGCACCAGGGCTTGTTTTTCGACGCGCCGCAGCGGCACAGCGTCGCGCGGAATCCCGCGGGCCTGCCGGCGAAGACGAGTTCGGCGCGGAACGCGAGCGGCCCGTTCTCGCGGACGTGTACCGTGTTGACTGGAGGAGGGGCTTCCTGGAGTCCGCCGTCCCGCCTCTCGTAGGTGATGGCGCCGGAGGGACAGCGGTGAGCCACCTCGGCTACGGCCTGGGGAACGCCCGCGTCGGGATCGATCCAGGCGCCGGAGACGTTGGCCTTGAATACCGCGGGCTGCTCCAGCACGCAGTGGCGCGAGTGGATGCACTTCGCGCCGTCGAAGCGCACGACGATGCTTCTGCTGCGGTACTCGTCCACCGGGCTCTAGCCCTCGTAGCCCTTCACGACGCCAGCGGGCCGCACGTGCGCCTGCGAGGGGTCGTCGCCGAACTCGCGCTTCGCCCGCCGCTGGCGCAGCAGGTCCCAGCACTGGTCGAGCTCGCTCTGCAGCTCGGCGAGGCGCTTGGACTGGTCCGCGGAAGGCGAGGGGTGTCCGAACAGCTGGTGCTCCTCGGCGACCAGCTTCTGAATGTGCCCGAGAACCTTTCCCTCTTCCTTCATGTGAGCTCCTGTCCCGTGCGATCCTTTCAAATACTGTAGCACGATGGCAGACTGCATCGGGTGACCCGCCCGCTTCTTTTCGCGCTCTTTCTCCTCGCATCGGCCGCTTCGCTCGCCGCCGAGGTCTCCAGGGAAGACGCCGCTGCGATCCGCAAGGTGATCTCGGACCAGCTCGAAGCCTTCGCGCACGACGACGGGCCGCGGGCGTTCTCGCTCGCGACCGCCGGAATCCAGGCGACGTTCGGCACGCCCGAAGCCTTCATGGAGATGGTGAGGACCCAGTATCCGGTCGTGTACCGGCCGAAGTCGGTCCAGTTCCAGCCGCCCGAGTTCGTCCACGGCGAGGTCGTGCAGCCGGTGAGGATGACCGACTCCGCGGGAGGCGCATGGCTCGCGCTCTACCCGATGCTGCGCGAGCCCGGCCACGGCTGGCGGACCAACGGCTGCCTGCTGCACCGGCTCGCCGGCGTGCGGGCTTAGGCCGTGGTCATCATCACCGGCGCGTGGTCGCTCGTGCCCACGTCGGCGAGCACCGCGCAGCTCGACGCGCGCGAGGCGATCGAGGGCGAGGCGAGGACGTAGTCGATGCGCCAGCCGATGTTGCGCTGGCGCATGTTCCGCCACGGCGCCCACCAGGTGAAGAGATTGGAATCGTCCGGGTGGAGCGCCCGCGTCACGTCGACCAGCCGGTCGCCGAGCACGCGTTCGAGCAGGTCCCGCTCCTCCTCGCGCTGGCCGATCGCGCCCGGCTTCACCTCCTTCGGGTGCAGGTCCATGTCGCTGCGCGTGACGTTCAAGTCGCCGCAGAGGACGAGCTCGCGGCCTTCGCGCGCAAGCTGCTTCGTCCAGTCTGCCAGGCGCACGAGGAACTGGAGCTTCGCCTCGTAGTCCTTGCCGCCGTTGGGAACGTAGACGGAGGCGAGCACGAGGTTCCCGATCTCGGCCTGCACGATGCGCGACTCCATGTCGAAGTCGGGGTGGCCGAAGGCGGGGGCGGTGTCGAGCAGGCCTTTCCGCACGTGCAGCGCGACGCCCGAGTAGGCGCGCAGCCCGTGCCAGTAGCTGTCATAGCCCGCGAGCCCCGGCAGATCGGGGATCTGCGTGCGCTCGGCCTTGAGCTCCTGCAGGCACACGACGTCGGGCTGATCGCGCGCGATCCACTCGGCGAACTGCTTCTCTCGCGCGCGGAAGCCGTTGACGTTCCAGGTGGCGATTTTCATTCCGGACGAATCGTAGCCCATTTTTCGCTATCATCGCGCCATGTCGAAGCTGAGCCTCAGCATCGCCACCACCGACTACGACCACTTCCGCGACTTCAGGACCGGCGAAGTTCGAGCCGAGGGCATCGATCACAACTGGCTGACGCTGGGCCACCATGAGTGCTTCGCGCGCTTCACCGCCAATCGCGAGTTCGACCTGTCCGAGCTGTCCTTCGCCAAGTTCGCGGCGCAGGTGACCCGCCCGGATAGCGACATCGTCGGGCTGCCGGTAGTGTGCTCGCGGCTGTTCCGTTTTTCCTCGTTCTACGTCAACCGGAAGAGCGGAATCAGGAAGGTCGAAGACCTGAAAGGGAGGAAGGTCGGCTCGCCCGAGTGGGCGCACTCGGCCGCGGTCTATATGCGCGGCTGGATGCACAACGACATGGGCGTGAAGCTCGACGAGGTGCAATGGGTGCAGGCGGGCGCGAACTCGCCGGGGCGGGAAGAGAAGGTCGAGCTCGACCTGCCGAAAGGCGTCAAGCTCACGCGCATCGCCGACACGTCGCTGTCGCAGCTGCTCTCCTCGGGCGAGATCGACTGCGCCATCATTGCGCGTCCGCCGACGTGTTTCCTCGAAGGCCACCCGGACGTTGTGCGTCTCTTCCCCGATTACTTGGAAATGGAGGAGAAGTACTGGGAGCGCACCAAGGTGTGGCCGATCATGCACATCATCGCGATGAAGAAGAGCGTCGTCGACGCGCATCCCTGGGCGGCGCGCAACCTCTACAACGCGTTCCAGGAATCCAAGCGCAGAAGCGTCGAGCGCCTGCTCGACCCGGCCGTGTCGCGCTACCCGCTCGCCTGGCTTCCGACCTACGCCCGGAAAATGCGCGACCTCTTCGGCGGCGACCCGTTTCCCTACGGCGTCGAGGCGAACCGGTCGACCTGGGAGCAGATGGCGCTGTATACGCACCAGCAGGGCATCGCGCGCCGCCGCTTCACCCCCGAGGAGATCTTTCCCCGGGGCATCGAGACCAAGGTGGTGATCTAGGCTGGATCAGTGCCGGACGAAGCCGAGAACGATCTCGATGACGATGAGCAGCACGATCGAGGCCTCGAGCAGCACCAGCCGCGAATCCCGGGTCATGTCGAGCACCAGCTCGAGCGCTTCCTGCACGCTGCGCAGCTTGAGCTCGAGCGCCGCGTAGCGGTCCGCGAGGTCGAATTCCGCCCGCAGCTCGTTGTAGATGCGGTCCGCGGTGTAGTCCTCCCAGACCGCGTCGGGCTTGTCGAGCAGGTGCAGGATCGAGAGCACCTCGTTGCGCGTCCCGATGGCGGTGCCGATGAAGCGGTGCAGCGGGCGCGTCCAGAAGGGCGCCCGCCCGGCCTTCTCCAGCTGGTCGACCAGCCGGTCGGTGCGGGCAAACATCTGCTCGACGATGCGCTCGTAGTACTCCATCTCGGCGCTTTGCGCCATGGTCATCGCTACCACGCTCGCGCCCTCGAAGCTGAGCTTGTCGACGATCAGCACGCCCTCCTTGACGTCGGGCCGCGCTCCCGGCTCCTCGCGCACCGAGAAGGATTCCTCGGAACCCAGCGTGAGGCCAGGCCGGGCGGCGTGCAGCCGGCTCATCTGCCGCTCGCGCTCGGCCGGCGGCGTGTTGTGAAAGACCACGGCGCCGAAGGGATAGACGAATACCGTGCCGCCGGCCGGTGTCGTGTACCAGAGCTCGCGCGGCGTGCGCTTGGCCTCAGGGAAGGAGGCCGCGAGCTCCTTCAGGACGAGGTTCTCCACGAAGGCGACGGCGTGAAAGGCGTGCGAGGTCATCGCTTCTTGTCATCGGCTTTTGCCTATTTTACGACGCGCAGCCCGGGGTGCAGGGCCGCGGCGCGGTCGAGGAGCAGGCGGACCTCTCGCACGTTGCGCGTCATCGACGCCGCCCGCTCGAATTCGCCGCGCGCCTCGTCGAAGCGCCCCAGCTTCTCGAGGAAGTCGCCGCGCACCGAGGGAAGCAGGTGGTAGCCGCGCAGCGCGGGCTCGGATGAAATCGAGTCGACGAGCGCGAGGCCTTCCTCCGGCCCGTACGCCATCGCCACCGCGACCGCGCGGTTCAGCTCGACGATGGGCGAGGGCATGAGCTGGGCGAGAGCGTCGTAGAGCGCGACGACGCGCCTCCAGTCGGTCTCCGCGGGCGCATTCGCGCGCGCGTGGCAGGCGGCGATCGCGGCCTGCAGCGTGTACGGTCCCAGCGTTCCCCCGAGGCCCTCGGCGCGCTCGAGCGCGGCGAGGCCGCGGCGCACGAGGACGTGGTCCCAGCGGGCGCGGTCCTGGTCGAGCAGCAGCACCGGCTCGCCCGCCGGCCCCGTGCGCGCGCGGAAGCGCGACGCCTGGATCTCCATGAGCGCGACGAGGCCGTGCACCTCGGGCTCCTCCGGCGCGAGCTCGGCGAGGATGCGGCCAAGCCGCAGCGCGTCCTCGCACAGCGCGGGACGCATCCAGTCGTCGCCCGCCGTCGCCGAGTAGCCCTCGTTGAACACGAGGTAGATCACCTCGAGCACGGACGAAAGGCGCGCGCCCAGCTCCTCGCCGCGCGGCACCTCGAAGGGCACGCGCGCCTCCGACAGGGTCCGCTTCGCCCGCACGATGCGCTGCGCGACGGTGGGCTCGGCGACGAGGAAGGCGCGCGCGATCTCGTCGGTGGTGAGCCCGCAGAGGAGCTTCAGCGTCAGCGCCGCGCGCGCGTCGGTCGAGAGCACCGGGTGGCACGCGGCGAAGATCAGCCGCAGCAGGTCGTCGCCGATGTCGTCCTCGAGCGCAGCGTCGAAGTCGGGCGTGAAACCTTCCTCCGACTCGCGGGCGATCTCCGCGTGCTTCTCCTCGGCGAGCTTGCGGTGGCGGAAATGGTCCAGCGCGCGGTTCTTCGCGGCGGCCATGAGCCAGGCGCCCGGCTTGTCGGGCACGCCGGACTCCGGCCACTTCTCCAGCGCCGCGACGAGCGCCTCCTGCGCGAGCTCCTCGGCGAGGCCGACGTCGCGCGTCATGCGCGCGAGCACGGCGACGATCTTCGCCGACTCGATGCGCCAGACCGCGTCGATCGCAGCGTGTGTCGCCGAAGCCACGCTAGCGATTTCTGCCTTTCTTGGGAAGGCCAGCCTCGATGCGCTGCGCCTGTTTCGCGACCTCGGACGGCATGACCTTCTCGTCGAAGTCCGACATCTCCTGCACCTGCCGGATCTCGATCATCTCGTTGTCCGAGCCCGGGCAGCGCTTCGCCCACTCGATCGCCTCGTCGCGCGACTTCACCTGGATCATCCAGTAGCCGCCGAGCACTTCCTTCGCCTCGGCGAAGGGGCCGTCGGTGACCTTCGGCTTGCCGCCCTTGAAGGACACGCGCGCGCCCATCGAGGGCGGGTGCAGTCCGTCGAGCGCGATGAGAACCCCCGCCTTCTGCAGATCCTCGTTGTACTTCATCATCGCCTTCACCGCATCGGGATCGGGCATCGCGCCGGGTTTCGCGCTCTCGTAGCCCTTGGGGATCATCAGCATCATGAATCGCATGGCGGCCTCCTTCACGCCCGCACCAGCGGCTTGAACCCGCCCCAGAACATGCGCTTGCCGTCGAAGGGAAGCTTCTTGGGGTCCATCATGTCGGCGAGCCGCTTGTCCTTGAAGACCTTCTTCATGACGCGGTCGCGCTGCGCCCGCGACTTGTAGACGATGTAGGCGAACACCACGGTCTCGCCGGACTTGAGCTTGACGCTCTGCGGGAAGGAGGTGTGCTTGCCGGGCTTCACGTCATCGGCCACGCATTCCAGATACTGCAGCGCTCCGTGATCGCGCCACACCTTGCCCGACCTGCGCGCCATGCTGCGGTACTCCGAGAGCTTCTTCTTCGGGACAGGGACCACGACTGCGTCGATGTACATGATTGCCTCCTTAAGTGGGGTTGAGCGCTCTTGCCGCTCCGGGGAAAGGCGGGAACGCCAGCGCGATCGCCACGGCGCCGAGGCCGATCGCGCCGGAGTAGACGTACATCCATGTGTACTGGCCGAAGGTGTCGAAGATCCAGCCGCCGATGGCCGGCCCGGCCGCCATGCCGAGGCTGGACACCATGGCGGCGGCGCCGAACACCCCGCCGAGGATCTTCTGGCCGAAGTACTCGCGCGCGAGGACCGCGTAGAGCGGCATCACGCCGCCGTAGGCGAAGCCGAACGTGGCGGCGACGGCGTAGAACTCGCCGAGCTGGCGGGCGAGGATGAACGTGAACGCGGCGACCGCCTGGATCGCCAGGCCCGCGATGAGCACGCGCTTCACGCCGAGGCGGTCCGCGGCCACGCCGAGCGCGAGGCGCCCGCCGAGACCCGCGAGGCCCTCGACGCTGTAGATCGTCACCGCGGCGAGCGGCGCGAGGCCGCAGACCTGGGCGTAGGTGACGGTGTGGAAGATCGGGCCGGCATGCGCCGCGCAGCAGCAGAAGAAGGTGAGCGCGAGGACGACGAACGGCGCCGAGAAGAACGCGTCGCGCAGGGCCGGCCGCGGTCCTTCGGCCGAGCCCGGTCCGGCCGCCGGCGCGGCGGGCGGGCGGCGCACGAGGAGCGCCGCCGGAACGAGCGTCGTCCACACGAGCAGCGCGATGACGAGCTGTGCGGAGCGCCAGTCCATCTGCGTGATGAGCCAGGCCGCGAACGGCGACATCGTCATCGGCGCGACCCCGACGCCGACCGAGACCAGCGACACCGCGAGGCCGCGATGCCCGCTGATCCAGCCCATGACCGCCGCGATCATCGGCGAGAAGAAGCTGCCGACCGCGATTCCTACGAGCAGGCCGAAGGCGAGCTGGAACTGGAGCGGGGTTTGCGCGTGGCTCGCGAAGAAGAGCCCGAGCCCGAGGAGCACCGCGCCCGCGAGGACCACGGGCCGCGGGCCGATGCGGTCGCTGAGCGCGCCCCAGCCGAAGCCGGCCGCGCCCATCGCGAGGAAGTTGAGCGTCATGGCGGTCGAGACGGCCGTCGTCGACCATCCGGTCGCCTCGGTGATCGGCCTCAGGAACACCGCGAGCGAGAACATCGCGCCGATGGCGATGCAGGTCATGAATGCACCGAGCCCCACCATTACCCAGCCGTACCGTAGCTCCCTCATGACGCTTCCTTTGCTGCGGCTTTCAAGGCCGCGATGTCGATCTTCCTCATCTTGAGCATCGCCTCCATCGCGCGCTTCGCTTTGTTGGGGTCGGGATCGGAAACCAGATTGCCGAGGATCGTCGGGGTGATTTGCCACGACAGGCCATACTTGTCCTTGAGCCAGCCGCACATCGATTCCTGGCCGCCCTGGGAGAGCTTGTTCCAATAGTGGTCGAGTTCCTTCTGGTCCTTGCAGTCGACGACCAGCGAGAACGCCTCGGTGAGCTTGAACACGGGCCCCCCGTTCAGCGCGATCATGCGCTGGCCGTTGATCTCGAACTCCACCGTCATCACGCTGCCCTTCGGTCCCGGGCCGGCGTCGCCGTAGCGGGCGGTCTTCAGGATCTTCGACTTCGGGAAGATGGAAACGTAGAACTTCGCGGCTTCCTCGGCCTGGGTATCGAACCAGAGGAAAGGCGTGATCTTTTGCATCGTCAGGCTCCCTTGTACGAAGGCGACAGCCGGTCGCCGCGCAGCAACACCGCCGAGAGCAGCGCCCCGATCCCCGCGAAGATCGCGCCGAAGACGAAGGCGACCTGGTAGCCGCCGTGGAGCGCGCCGGGCATTGCGGCGCCGGCAGCAAGCAGGTCTGCGGTCCGCGCCGCCGAAAGGCTCGCGAGCACTGCGAGCCCGAGCGAGCCGCCCAGCATGAACGCGGTGTTGACCACGCCCGAGGCGAGGCCGGACTCGCTCGCTTCGACCTCGCCCATCGCGACGAGCAGGATGGGGTTGAGCGCCATGCCGCAGCCGATGCCCATTACCGTCATCGCGGGCAGGACGTGCAGCAGGAAGCTGCCTTCGACCGGAGCGAGCGCAAACAGCGCAAGCCCGGCCGCGACAAGCGCGAGGCCCGCCGCGAGCGGGAGGCGGTTCCCGAAGCGCATGACCATCCTCGCCGAGATCCCCAGCGAGAGCGCCGCCATGATCAGGTTCGCGGGCAGGAACGCGAGGCCCACCTGCAGCGGGCTGTAGCCGAGCACGAGCTGCATGTAGAGCGCCGACAGAAAGAACCAGGCGAACATGGCGGCCGACCACAGCGCTCCGATGACGCTCGCGCTCGACAGGTTGCGCAGGCGGAACAGCCCGAGCGGCATGAGCGGGACCCTGGCGAAGGCCTCGACGAGTACGAACATGACGAACAGCGCGGCGCCCGCGCCGATGAACCCCAGCGTCTGTGGCGAAGTCCAGCCGGCGTCGTTGCCGTTCACGATGCCGTAGATCGCGAACATGAGCGCAAGGGTGATGAGGACCGCGCCGGAAACGTCGAGGCGCTCCCCGCCTCGCGGCCGATCGTCGGGAACAAGCGCGACGCAGAAGGCGCAGACCGCGGCGCCGATCGGGAGGTTGACGAGGAAGATCCAGTGCCAGCTGAGACCGCTCGTCAGGAGGCCGCCTACCAGCACGCCGATCGAGCCGCCGGCCGCGCAGACGAAGCCGTACACGCCCATCGCCCTGGCGCGCTCGGCGGGCTCCTGGAACAGGTTCATGATGAGCGAGAGCGCGATCGAGGACACCACGGCGCCGCCCAGGCCCTGCGCGAAGCGCGCCGCGACCAGCAGCCACTGCGAGCTCGCCAGCCCGCAGACGAGCGACGCGGCGGAGAAGAACAGCGTCCCGCCGACGAACAGGCGCCTCTGGCCGTAGAGGTCGCCGAGCCGGCCTCCGAGCAGCAGGAACCCGCCGTAGGTGAGCATGTAGGCGTTCACCACCCACACCAGCGTCGCCTCGGTGAAGCGCAGGTCCTCGCGGATCGAGGGGAGCGCGACGCCCACGATGGTCGTGTCGAGCACGATCATCAGCTCGCCCAGGCACAGGACGACGAGGGCGATCCAGCGCTTGCGCTTGTCGAGAGCCATGATCCTTGCGCGCTATTTCTTCTTCAGCTGCATGTCCATTTCGCGGAAGCGCTGGATGCCCTCGCTGTCGCCGAAGTCCTCCAGCTCGTAGAGCGGCCGCACCTCGAGCTCGGCCTCGCCGCCGTCGATCGACGGGTTCGGGAAGCGCCGCGCCCACTCCATCGCTTCCTCGCGCGACTTCACCTGGATCAGCGTGTACCCCGCGACGAGCTCCTTCGCCTCGGCGAAGGGGCCGTCGACGACGGTGCGCTTCGAGCCCGAGTACTTCACCCGCCAGCCGTGCCGGCTGGGCTTGAGCCCGCTGCCGTCGAGCAGCACGCCGGCCTTCTGCAGCTCTTCGTGGTACTTCTGCATCTCGTTGATGAGCTTCTCGCCGGGCATCACGCCCTTTTCGCTGTCTTTCGTGGCCTTCACGATCATCATGAACCGCATGGTCTGCTCCTGGAGTCAGGGAGCGAGGAAAGCCTCGCTCGCCACTCTACGACGAACGGATTACGGCGAAATCGACAAAGGCGCCTGCTTTTCTTCGGCGGTTAGCTAAGTGATTGAAACGCCTACGCCTTCGCCAGATGAGCCTCCAGGCGCGACAGGTGCTGCTTCAAGCCCTCGAAGGCGCCGTAGGTCTCGATGACATGGGTACGGATCTCCGGGGAATCGAACACCATGCGCGTGTCGATCCGGGTCCTGCCGCCGACATCCCGGAACGTCACGGTCACGTGGTGGGTCACCGGCTCGACGTCGTCGGCGCCGCCGAGCTTGTAGACCAGGCGCTCGGGCTCGACCACCTCGATATAGGTGACCTTGTTCTGGTAGTCGCGGCCGTCGGGCCCGTGCATGACGTAGCGCCACACGCCCCCGGGCCGTAGATCCATGCTGAAGGTCGTCGTGGTGAAGCCGTTCGGTCCCCACCATTTTGCGATGTGCTCGGGATCGGTCCACGCCTTCCACACCAGCTCGCGCGGCGCGTCGAGCACGCGCGTCGCGGCGATCTCGCGGTCGCCGACGAGTTTCTCGCTGCGTCGCGTCTCGACGAAGGTCTTCAGGCTCGAGCCGATGATCTGGGTCCAGCCGGCCTCGAAGTTCGCCTTCGCGAGGGCGGGGATCGCGGCGAAGGACTCGAGGCCCGTGTGCGCCAGCCGCAGCCGCGTCCTCTTCCCCTCGGCGAGCAGCTCGAAGGTCACGAGCGAGTCGCCGGCGTGGCCTTCGTAGCGCCAGGTGTAGGCGAGGCGCTTACCCGGTACGACTTCGGTGATCCTGCACTGGTGATACTTTTTCGCGCCATCCTTGCCGACCCCGGTAAAACGAAATTCGAACCCGACGCGCGGCTCGAATCCGGAGACGTCGAACGACCAGTGCTTGATGTCGTCGACGTCGGTGAGCGCTTTCCACACGAGCGCGACGGGAGCGTCGAACACGCGCTCGAGGACGAGCGGATCGTCCTTCGTCGCCGGACTACTTCTTGCGGCCATCTCTCTTCTCCTTTCGATCTTCCTTGTCCATTCGCTGCAGCTCCTCGAGGTAGCTGCTGAGCTTGTCCAGGCTTTCCTCCCAGAAGCGCCGGTAGAACTCGACCCAGTCGGCGACGCCCTTCAGCGGCCCGGCCTGCAGCCGGCAGGGACGCCATTGCGCCTCGCGGCCGCGCTCGATCAGCCCGGCGCGCTCGAGCACTTTCAGGTGCTTGGACACCGCGGGCAGGCTGATGTCGAAGGGCTTCGCGATATCGAGGACCGAGGTTTCGCCCCCGGCGAGGCGCGCGAGGATGGCCCGCCGCGTGGGGTCGGCGAGCGCTGCGAAGGTGGCGCTGAGGGCGTCGGGCGTCATGTATTTAACCCATAGGTTAAATACAAACCGCCTGCCTTGTCAACTCAGGTCTTCAGCCGGTACCCGGTCCGGAAGATCCAGGCGATGACGGCCAGCGACGCGAGGAGAAACACGCCGGTCATGGCGAGGCTCACCCAGACGTCGACGTCGGCGAGCCCGTAGAAGCTCCAGCGGAAGCCGCTCACCAGGTACACGACTGGGTTGAACAGCGAGACCGTCTGCCAGAAGGGCGGCAGCATGTTGATCGAGTAGAAGCTGCCGCCGAGGAAGGTGAGCGGGGTGATGATGAGGAGCGGGATGACCTGAAGCTTCTCGAAGCCGTCCGCCCAGATGCCGATGATGAAGCCGAACAGGCAGAAGGTCACCGAGGTCAGCACGAGGAAGGCGACCATCCATACGGGGTGCTCGATCCTGAGCGGCACGATGAAGGCGGCGGTCGCGAGGATCACGAGGCCCAGGACCACCGACTTGGTCGCGGCAGCGCCGACGTAGGCGACCACGATCTCGAGATAGGACACCGGCGCCGAGAGCAGCTCGTAGATCGTGCCGACGAACTTCGGAAAATAGATGCCGAAGGAGGCGTTGGAGACGCTCTGCGTGAGGAGCGATAGCATTACCAGGCCCGGCACGATGAAGGCACCGTAGCTCACGCCCTCGACGTGGGGGATGCGCCCGCCGATCGCGGCGCCGAACACGACGAAGTAGAGGGCCGTCGAGATGACCGGCGAGACGAGGCTCTGCATCAGCGTGCGCCGGGCGCGCGCCATCTCGAATATGTAGATCGCGCGGATCGCGTAGAGGTTCATGCCGTCTTCTTCTCCTCGAGCAGCGTGACGAAGATGTCCTCGAGCGAGCTCTGCGTCGTCTGCAGGTCCCTGAAGCGGATGCCGCACTCGGTCAGGTCCTCGAGCAGCGCCGTGATCGCCGCGGACTCGCCCCGCTCGTCGTAGGTGTATACGAGCTGCGAGCCGCCGGCGGCGAGCTCGAGCTTGTACGCGGAGAGCTCCGGCGGAACGGCCTCGAGCGCGGGCTCGAGGTGCAGCGTCAGCTGCTTCTTGCCGAGCTTGCGCATGAGCGTCGCCTTCTCCTCGACCAGGATGATCTCGCCCTTGTTGATCACGCCGACGCGGTCGGCCATCTCCTCGGCCTCGGCGATGTAATGCGTAGTGAGGATGATGGTGACACCGGCGACCTGGAGCTCGCGCACGAGCTTCCACATCTCCTGGCGCAGCGTCACGTCGACACCCGCGGTCGGCTCGTCGAGGAAGAGCACGCGCGGCTCGTGCGACAGCGCCTTGGCGATGAGCAGGCGCCGCTTCATTCCACCCGAGAGCGTCATTACCTTGGCGTCCTTCTTGTCCCACAGCGACAGGTCCTTGAGGACCTTCTCGATGTGCGCGGGGTTCGCGGGCTTGCCGAACAGGCCGCGGCTGAACGACACCGTGTTCCATACCGACTCGAAGGCGTCGGTCGTCAGCTCCTGGGGGACCAGCCCGATGAGCGAGCGCGAGGCGCGGTAGTCGCGCACGATGTCGTGGCCGCCGACCGTGACCCTGCCTTCGGTCGCGTTCACGATCCCGCAGACGATGCTGATGAGCGTGGTCTTGCCGGCCCCGTTCGGCCCCAGCAGCGCGAAGATCTCGCCGCGCCGGATCTCGAGGTCGACGTTCTTCAGCGCCTGAAAGCCGGAGGCGTAGGTCTTGGAGAGGTTTGCTACGGAGATGATCGACTGCATGGCCGCGCGCGCCGCGACATTCTACTCTTCCGGCCGAATCCGGATATCATCGCTCCCGCCAATCATACAAGGGACGCCATGCCGAAACCGAAGCGCCAGTCGCCCTCGGGCGACTCACCGAAATCCGGAGGCAAGGTCCCGGCCGAGCGCATCGCCGATCTCGCGGCGGCGAGCCGCATCCTCGCTGCGCAGGGGGTCGTCGACGGCTTCGGCCACGTGTCGATGCGCCATCCGTCCGCGCCGGACCGCTACTTGATGGCCCGCGCGCTCGCGCCGGCGCTGGTCACGCCCAGGGACATCATCGAGTACGACCTCGACAGCAACCCCTGCCACGCCGCGGGCCGCGGAAGCTTCCTCGAGCGCTTCATCCACGGCGAGATCTACAAGGCGCGGACGGAGGTCATGGCGGTCGTGCACAGCCATTCGCCGTCGGTGATTCCCTTCGGGCTCGTCGACGTGCCGATGCGAGCGATGTTCCACAACGCGGCCTTTATCGCCGCGGGCGTGCCGGTGTTCGACATCCGCGAGAAATTCGGCGCGACCGACCTGCTGGTGAGCGACGGCGCCAAGGGCGCGGTGCTCTCCGAGGTCATGGGAAGGCAGGACATCGTGCTCATGCGGGCGCACGGCAGCGTCGCCTGCGGGCCCTCGCTCGAGGCCGCGGTGTTCCGCGCCGTGTACGCGGAGGTGAACGCGCGCATCCAGCACTGGACGAGCGCGCTCGGCCAGGGCAAGCCCATCGCCGCGCTCGATCCCGAGGAGGGCCGGCTCGCCGACGCCCTCAATCTGGGCGCTGGCATGCGCGCCTGGCATCTGTGGCGTACCATGGTCCGCAATCAGGTGAAGTGGTAAGGAGAATCCATGTCGCAGCCCAAACTCAAGGAAGTTGGAGGCGCGGCTTCGCTGCCGGAGCTCAGGCAGCAACTGGTCGACTGCATCCGCATGCTCGAGCGCTCGGACATCATCGACTACAACGGCCACTGCAGCATCCGGCTCGATGACGACCGCGTCCTCATCAACATCGGCTCATGCCAGCGCTCGAGCCTCACGGTCGACGACATCTGCGTGATCGACCTCGAGGCGAACCAGCTCGAAGGCAAGGGGAACGCGCCGCTGGAGCGCCACCTGCACTGCGGCATCTACCGTGCGCGGCCCGACGTGCGCGCGATCGTGCACGCGCATCCCAAATGGTCGACCTTCCTCACCATGGTCGGCGAGAGCTACAAGCCGGTGTACGCGCAGGGGTCGCTCGTGTACCCGGTCCCCTTGCTCGACTCGCCCAACTCGATCAACAATCGCGCCATGGCCGACCGGCTCGCGGCGACGCTCGGCGACCGCCCCGCGGCGCTGATGAAGTCCCACGGCGCCGTGACCGTGGGGAAGGACATCGTCGAGGCCTTCGTGCTCGCGAACTACATGGAAGAGAACTCGTACCGCCAGTACATGGCGCTTCAGATCGGCAAGCCCTACGTGTTCAGCGACGAGGAGATCGCGCTGTGCCGCGAGAAGCTGCGGAACGCGCGGCTATTCAAGCGCACCTGGGATCACTTCAGGGCGAAGCTCCCGTAGCCGAAGCACCGGCGGTTCCCGAGAACCTCGGGTCGGGCTACACGCTCTCCGGCAGCGGTTTGCCGGCGGTCTCCGGCAGGAACGGCGCGCTCGCCAGGCCGAGGAAGTAGATCACCGCGATCATCATGGCGGCGTTGCCGAATCCGCCGAAGCTCGCGATCAGCGTACCTGCCACGAGCGGTCCGATCCATGCGATGAAGCGCGGCGTGTTGAACGCGAAGGCCGCGCCTGTCGCCCGTGCATGCGTCGGGAAAAGCTCCGGCAGCCACACCGGCATCCATCCGTAGAGCCCGAGCGTGAAAAAGCCGTTCACGCAGGCCGCGGCCAGGAGCAGGCCGAGGTCGTGGGTCCACAGGAACACCAGAGGCGTCGACAGGAACGCGAGCGCGAAGTACGCGAGCGTCACGCGCTTGCGACCGTAGAGATCGGCGAGGAAGCCGAGGCTGATGTATCCGGCGATCGCGCCGGCGTTGTAGGACATCCCTGCGTAGCTCGCCCACTGCGGCCCGGCGAGGCCGGCCTTCGCCGCTGCCGAAGCGATGTAGGGCGGCAGGAACGCAGAGATGCCCCACCATGCGACCGTGGTGCTGAGCGACATCAGGAACGCGAGGATCGCCCTGCGGCGCACCTCCGGCTGGGCAAACAGTTCGACCAGCGTGAAACGCGCGGTCGCGCCGGCGCGCCGCTGCGCTGCGGCCTGCTCCCACTTCGGCGATTCCGGGATGCCGCGCCGGATCCACAGCGTGAAAAAGCCTGGAAGGATGCCGATGAGGAACATGTAGCGCCACGCGTCGGCGCCGAGCTTGCCGACGAACAGCCACACGAACGACGCGAGGAAGAACCCGATGCCCAGGCCGCACTGCATCAGGCCCGCGCCCTTGCCGCGCGCCTTGTCGGGCCACAGTTCGGCGGTGATCGAGGCGCCGGTCGCCCATTCCGAACCGATCGCGATGCCGACGATGAGGCGGAGCACCGCGAAGGATTCCCAGCTCCACGCGAACGCGGAAAGGCCGGTCGTCAGCGAGTAAGCGAGGATCGAGTACATCATGGTGCGCTTGCGGCCGATGTAGTCCGCGAGGATGCCGCCGATCATTCCGCCGAGGCCCCAGCCGAGCAGCGTGAGCGCGATGGTCGCGCCGGCGAACCTCGGGATCTGCGCGAACTCGGCGGGCGCGAGCAGCTGATGGAGCGCGGCGCCTACGGTGAGGATGAGGGCGAACGTCTCGTAGCCGTCGAACATCCAGCCCAGGTTGGTCGCGAGCAGCGTGTTCCACTGCTTGCGGTCGAGGCTGCGGTACCACGGGTGCGCTGCTGCGGCTGCGGCGTTGGACATGGCATCCTCCCGGGTTGGACGGTGGCCATTATGGGTGGTGGCGGCGGGGAAGCACAATGGGAGTCTGCACGGTGCTTCGACCCCCCGTATTGCGGTGCAGCGCCGCGGGCGCGAAGGGCAATTCCGCGCTCAGATCGTCTTCTCGATCATCGCCCTCAATTCCGCCGTGACTTCCGGCTCGATCCCGAACCACGCCTTCCACGCGGGCAGGCCCTGGTTGAGGAGCATTCCCAGGCCGTTCATGGTGCGGTTGCCGCGCTTGCGCGCCTCGGCGAGGAACCGCGTCTCGAGCGGGATGTATACGATGTCGGCGGCGAGGCCGGTAATCGGCAGCCTGTCGAGCTTCAGGTCGAGAGCGGAATTGCCCACCATGCCCTGGCTGGTGGTGTTGACCACGATCGCCGCTCCCTCGAGCGCGTCGTGGCGCTCCTCCCAGGCGAGCGCCCGGATCGGTCCGCCGAACTCGCGCGCGATCTGCTGCGCGCGCGAGAACGTCCGGTTGACGAGGCGGATCTCCTTCGCGCCTTCCCGGGCGAGCCCGTAGCACACGGCGCGCGAGCCGCCGCCCGCGCCGACGACCACGGCCGGCCCCGCGTCCGCGCGCCATTCGGGATGCTCCTGCTTCAGCGCGTGGATGAACCCGTAGCAGTCGTTGTTCGTCCCGGCGAGCGATCCGTCGGGCCTCACGACGATGCAGCTCACCGCGCCGATCGCCTTTGCGAGCGCGTCGACCTCGTCGACGAGCTTCATCGCTTCCTGCTTGTGGGGAATCGTGACGTTGACCCCGGCGAAACCCAGCGGGTGCAGGCCGCGCAGCGCGCCGGCGAGATGCTCGGGCCGGATCGCGAGCGGAACGTAGGTTCCCGCGAGGTTGTGCTTCTTGAGCCAGTAGTTGTGAAACATCGGCGAGCGCGAATGCATCACCGGCCAGCCCATGACGCCGGCGAGGAGGAATCGGTCGGGATGCGCCATCGGCGCATTCTCGCACGCATCTGCACGCTCACGCGATGCGACGGCGTGGATTGCGACGGCTGCGAGAGCGGATCAGCCGCCCTTGATCTGCCGCCCCGCGCGCACGTCGTCGATCAGCGCACGAAACGCCTCGAGGCTGAGCTTCGCGGCGTTGCCGTAGGTCTCGGAGTCCGAGTCGATCCATTTCGCCGCGTAGCCGATCGCGGTGTGCGCGAGGCGCAAGCGACCGTCCAGCCAGGGGCCGCCGCCGAGGCCGCCGAGCACCGGGATCGAGACGGCCTGCGTTACCGCGGGGCCGGCCACCGGGCCCGAGTGCCTGAAGTCGAGGAGCGAGGCGCCGGCGTCCTGCAGCCTCTGGGCCTGTTCCACCAGGGCGTCGGCCGGAAGGCCTTCGCCGTGGATCTCGGCGAACACGGGAACACCCGTTTTGACGACCGCGCGGACGAGGTCGGGGGCCCCCGTGAGCTTCACCATCTCCGCGCCGCCTTCTTCGGCCAGCCGGACCGCGGCGCGCACCGCGTTGCGTTCGCCGGCGCGCGCCGCGCCGACGGGCAGGTCGCAGCTGACGAGCGCGCGCTTCGCGCCGCGGTGCACCGCCTTGCAGCAGACCAGCATCTCCTCGAGCGTGACCTCCGCGTCGGTCGCGTGTCCCCACAGGTTGACGCCCACCGAGTCGCCGACCGAGACGACATCGACGCCGGCGCGTTCGGCGATCTGCGCGATCTGGAAGTCCCAGGCGACGACGCCGACGATCTTGCGTCCGTCGCGCTTCATCTTGCGCAGGGTGATGACGGTGACCTTGGGACCCATGCTAGACGGTCGCGGCGCCCGCCACGCGACGGATCGCGGCGATCATCGCGCCGGGGTCGGCGCGGTTCTTGCCCGCGATGTCGAGCGCGCTGCCGTGCGCGACCGACGAGAACAGCACGGGCGTGCCTATGGTGAGCGCCGCGGCACCCGCCTCGGCGTGAGTCTTCGCCATGATGTGCCCCTGGTCGTGAACCATCACGACGAAGGCGTCATAGTCCTTCCTGAGGAACAGGGTGTCTGCGCCGAACGGCCCCTCGGCGGCGACGCCGCTCCTTTGCGCGTCCGAGATCGCCGGCCCGATGATGGATCTCTCCTCGTCGCCGAACAGCCCGCCTTCGCCGGCGTGGGGATTGAGCCCCGACACCGCGATGCGCGGAGAGCCGACCCCGAGGCGCCGCAGGGCGGATTCGGTCGAGCGGATCGCGTTGAGCACGCGGCTGCGCGTCACGAGCTCGATCGCGCGCCTCAGGCTCGCGTGCAGCGTGGCGTGCGCGATGCGCATCTCGGTCCCGCGTGAATCGAAGCAGATCATGAGGAAGGCGTCCTCGGGCGGCACTCCGGTGCAGCGGGCGACGAAGCCCGGATAGCCGTCGAACTCGATTCCGGCGAGCTTGATCGCGCTCTCGGTCTGCGGCGCCGCGACCACCGCGTCCACCTCGCCCGCGAGCGCCGCGTCGATCGCGGCCTTGGCGGAGTCCAGCGCGGCCTCGCCGTGTGGAGCCGCGATCGCGCCGATGTGCAGCTCGCCCGGCTCGAACTGCCTGCGCTCGATCAGGTTCACGGCGCCGCTCTCCCAGGTCGAGCCTGCCGCGCGCACCACCGATTGGATCTCGGCCTCCAGGCCGCAGGCCTCGGCGTGCGCCCGCAGCGCGCCGCGATCGCCGACGAGGAGCGGCCGGCAGATCGCCCTCACCCCCGGGTCGAGCGCCGCCTTGAGTGCGATCTCCGGGCCGATCCCGGCGGGATCGCCGGTCGCGATGGCGATGCGCGGCAGCGACAACTCAGTCCGCCTTCACGTTGGCGGACTCGATGACGAGCTTCCAGCGCCGCTCCTCGAGCTCCATGAAAGCCGCCATCCGCGCGGGCGTTCCGCCGACCGCCTCGGCGGAGAGCGCGGCGAGGCGCGCGGCGACCTCGGGAGAGCGGACGGCCTCGTCGAGCGCCGACGACAGCTTCTCGGCGATCGCCGGGGGCGTGTTCGGCGGCGCGACGACACCGACCCAGGTCGACGAGACGAAGCCCGGGAGCACCTCCGACATCGCCGCCACGCCTGGCAGCGACGCCACGCGGCTCTCGCTGCACACTGCGAGCGCCCGCAGCTTCCCGGCCTTCACCTGCGGGAGCGTCACGCCTAGGTTGTCGAACATGAGGTCGATCTCCCCCGCGAGCAGCGCGGCCATCGCGGGTGCCGACCCCTTGTAGGGAACGTGCGTGATCTTCACGCCGGCCGTGGACTTGAACAGCTCGGCGGTCAGGTGCGAGGTCGAGCCGCTGCCCTGCGAGCCGTAGTTGAGCTTGTCGGGGTTCGCCTTGGCGTAGTCGATGAGGTCCTTGACGCGGTACACCTGCATCTTCGGATTGACGAGAAGCACGTTGGGGATCTCGGCGAGAACGCTCACGGGGACGAATTTCGACGGGTCGAACGCGAGGCTGCGGTAGAGGTTGTGGTTGACGACCAGCGGTCCCGGCGGAGTCGCGAGGAGCGTGTAGCCGTCGGGCTCCGCGCGGTAGACGGATTCAGCGCCGAGGTTGCCGCCGGCGCCGGGCCGGTTCTCCACCAGCACCGCCTGTCCCCATTTCGTGCGGAGCCGGTCCACCACCGCGCGCGGCACCAGGTCGGCGCTTCCGCCCGCGGGGTAGGGCACGACGATCCTGATCGGCCTCGCCGGATAGTCCTGGGCGTGCGCGAACGTGAGGATCATCGCGGACGCGGCAGCGAGAAGCGGTCGGCAAGTCATTGTTTCTCCCGGTCTTCGGGACATTCTACGGTGTTAGAATCCGCCGGTCGAACCATGTCCACCGATTCGCGCACCTGGCCCGTTGAAGGGCTTGCCCGGGTTCCCTACTGGGTCTACCAGGACGAGCGCATCTATGCGCGCGAGCAGGAGCGCCTCTACCGCGGCGCGACCTGGAACTTTCTCGGGCTCGAGGCCGAGCTGCCGAACGTGGGCGACTTCAAGACGACCTTCGTCGGCGAGATGCCGGTCGTGATGGCGCGCGACGAGACGGGCGCGCTCAACTGCTTCGAGAACCGCTGCGCGCACCGCGGCGCGCTCCTGTGCCTCAAGGACCGCGGCAGCGCAAGAGAGATCGCCTGCGTCTACCACAACTGGACCTACGACCTGCGCGGCAATCTCACCGGCATCGCGTTCCGGCGCGGCATCAGGGGGCAGGGCGGCATGCCCGAGGACGCCCGGCCCGAGAGCCAGGCGCCGCGGAAGCTGCGCGTGACGGCGTTCTGCGGCCTCGTGTTCGCGACCCTGTCGGAGGAGACTCCGCCTTTCGAGCGCTACGTCGGCGCGGAGGTCGCGGCGAGGATCCGGCGCGTGATGAAGGAGCCGGTGCGCGTCCTGGGCGGCTACAGTCAGATACTGCACAGCAACTGGAAGCTCTACTTCGAGAACGTGAAGGACACCTACCACGCGAGCCTGCTGCATCTGTTCTTCTCCACGTTCCGGCTCAACCGCCTCGAGCAGAAGGGCGGGGTGATCGTGGGCGGGGACGGGGGCAGCCACGTCAGCTTCACGATGATGAAGACCGACGCGGGCGGCGACGAGTACGAGCGCGCGGGGATGCGCTCGGTCTCGGGCGGCTACCGCCTCGAGGCGCCGCAGATGCTCGAGTCGGTGGACGAGTTCGGCGACGGGATCACGCTGCAGATCCTCACCGTGTTCCCGGGCTTCGTGCTGCAGCAGATCATGAACTCGCTCGCCGTCCGCCAGGTTCTCCCCAAGGGTCCGGGCAGGACCGAGCTGGTGTGGACGGCGTTCGGCTATGCGAGCGACGACGACCGGATGACCGAGCGGCGCATGAAGCAGGCGAATCTCGTCGGGCCCTCGGGCTACATCTCGCTCGAGGACGGGGCGGCGACGGGGTTTGTGCAGCGCGGCGTGCAGGGCGCGGCCGCGCACGCCTCGGTCGTGGAGATGGGCGGCAGGAGCGTGGAGTCGAACGAGTCGCGCATCACCGAGACCTCGGTGCGCGGTCTGTGGCAGCAGTACCGCAGGCAGATGGACTTATAGGCGTCATCCCGAGCGCAACGAGGGATCCTACCCTAAGGAGATTCCTCGCGCTTTGCGCTCGGAATGACTGGCACGAATGGACATCGAACTCCAGCTCGCGGTAGAGAATCTGCTCGCTCGCTACGCCCACGCGCTCGACGACGACCGCCTCGAGGAATGGCCGGAGTTCTTCGCGGAGAACGGACGCTATCGGATCACGACCGCGGAGAACCTCGAGCGCGGGCTGCCGCTCCCCATCATCTACGCCGACTCGCGCGCGATGCTGCGCGACCGCGTCTCCGCGCTGCGCCACGCCAACATCTACGAGGCGCAACGCTACCGGCACGCCGTGTCGGCGGTCCTGGTCGAGCGCGTCGACGCGCGCACGGCGAAGGCGACCTCGAGCTTCCAGATCGTGCGCGTCATGCGCACCGGCGAGTCCGCGCTGTTCGCGAGCGGACGCTGCCTGGACCGGATCCGCCTGGACGCCTCCGGCGCGCTTTTCGAGGAAAGGATAGTGGTGCTCGACAGCCGAGCCGTCGACACGCTGCTCGCGATCCCCATCTGATCGCAGCCGCACGCGCACCTGGCCAGGAGCGTGGCGGAGCTGCCGGGGATTTGCGAGGCTAGCTCGGACCGCCGACGGTAGACAGGCCCTGGCGGCCGAACGGGACGTGGATCCTATCGGTCCAGCGGGGCTGCGCGAGGTCGACCACTTTCCTCTCGGGTGCGGTTTCGGGCGCGCGCTGTCCGCCGACCCACTCGATGATCGGCATGAACTCTTCGCGCTCGGGGACGGCGTCGCTCATCTCGAAGACGCCGAACCCGGACTCCGCGGCCCTCAGGTACACCTCAGAGTCGGTGAGGCGCGTGAGGAAGGGCAGGCTGAGCGAGCCCAGGAAACGCTCGAGCGGGCGGTAGACCGGCGCCGAGCTGCGCACGCGATTCGCCACGACGGCCAGCCTGATGCCGCGCGAGCGGATGCAGCCGACGAGCAGCAGCTCCTTCACGAAATTCGCCGTGGCGTAGATGTCGAACGCGGACGGTGCGACGGGAATGACGATGTTGTTCGCGCGCGCGAGCATTTCCTGCAGCAGCAGGCCCGAGGCCCCGGCAGGTGCGTCGACCAGCAGCTGGCGCGTATCCGGGGGAACGTGCATCTCGATGCCGCGTATGCGAGCCCCTTTCTGGGGGGCGGCGTTGGCCCCGTGAAGCCGGGTTCCCGAGCGGTCGCGAAGGCGCAGCCAGTTGAGGCTCGAGCCTTGGGGATCGTAATCGAGAATCGTCGCCGGGACCTCGCGCGAGGCGTAATAGCTGGCAAGGTTGGTCGCGACGGTGGTCTTGCCCGAGCCGCCTTTGGGATTGATGACCAGCGTGGTGTTCATTGTCTCCCCCGTTCCGCGCCTCCCGCGGGAGAAGAGAGTATGCCAAAGTCACAGGACTTTTTATTAACTACTTCACAGGGGGCTCCAAAAGCCCGCCTGCCCCGGCGCCCGCGCTCGTGTAACCTAGACGGGGTGTCGGGTCCGGGGTCGAGGCAGGGCCCGCCGGGCACGGGACTTGCGGGTTCGGGAGGGTCCAGAATCGGGCTTCGATGAGAATTGAGGTCCCATGGTTTCTAGATTTCTCAACAACTTGCGACTGTCTTGGACCCTTGCGGACAAGGAGCCGCTGGTCTTTGTAGCTGTCCTGGTCCTGATCGGAGGGGCCTTCGTATTCGCCCTGCGCGCCGCCTACGCGCGGCAGGACGATCGGCGCAATCTGGCGTGCCTCGCGCGCAACATCTACTTCGAGGCTCGCGGCGAGCCCGTGAAGGGGCAGCACGCGGTGGCGGAAGTGACCATGAACCGCAGGGCCTCGGGCCGGTACCCGGGCACAGTCTGCGGCGTCGTCTACCAGAAGAACTGGGATCCGCTGCGCAAGCGCTACGTCAGCGCCTTCTCCTGGACCGAGTTCGACTCGCTCCCGCCGCCTGCAGGAGAGCAATGGATGCAGGCCTGGGAGATCGCCGAGGCCGTCTACTACGGCCGCGAGCCTTCGGTGCTCGACGGCGCAATGTTCTTTCACGCCACCTACGTCAAGCCCGACTGGGCGAAGACCAAGAAGCCGCTCGCGCGGATCGGCGGGCACGTCTTCTACCGGTAGCGGGCGCCGCTAGTCGGCCTTCACGCCCGCTGCGCGGATCACCGCGCGCCAGCGCTCCGCGTCCGCTTTCATGAGCGCCGTCATCTCCGCCGGGGTGCTGCCTATCGCTTCGGCCGACAGGTCGGCAAGGCGGTCCGCGACCGACGGCTCCTTCAGCGCCTCGGCGATCGCGCGCGAGAGCTTCTCGGCGATGCCAGCGGGTGTCTTCGGCGGCGCCGACACGCTGAACCACGCGACCGAGGTGAAGCCGGGATAGAACTCCGCCATCGCCGGCACGTCGGGGAGCGCGGGCGCGCGCCGCTCGCTGCCGACCGCGAGCGCCCTGAGCCTCCCCGAGCGCACGTGCTGCACGGTTACCCCCAGGTTGTCGAACATGACCTCCACCTCGCCCGCGAGCAGCGCCGCGAGGCCCGGCCCGGTCCCCTTGTAGGGCACGTGAGTGATGCGCAGGCCGCCTGCCGCGGCCTTGAACATCTCGGTAGTGAGGAACGAGACGGTCGTCGTCCCCTGCGACGCGTAGTTGAACCTGTCAGGGTTGGCGCGCACCAGCGCAACGAAATCCTGCAGCGTGGTCGCGGGAACCTTGGCGGCGTTGACGAGGAGCACGCTGGGTATCGCCGCGATCACGCACACCGGGACGAGCTGCGCGGGATCGTACGGCAGCTTCGCGTAGAGGCTCGGATTGATCACCAGCGGCGCGGGCGGCGTCGAGAGCAGCGTGTAGCCGTCGGGCTCGGCGCGCCACACGGCTTCAGCGCCGATCGATCCGCTCGCGCCGGCGCGGTTCTCGACGACGACCGGCTGGCCCCACCGCGCGGCGAGCCGCTCGCCCACGATGCGGGGCAGCGCGTCGGCGGCGCCGCCCGGTGGGAAGGGAACGACGACGCGGATCGGCCGGCTCGGGTAGGTCGCCGCCGGATCCTGCGCCCAGGCGGGCATCGGAAGGATCAAGCCGGCGAGTGCCGCAAGCACCAACGGATTTTTCATAAGCGATCCGCCTCCGACCCCATGATAGGATACTTTTCGGGAGAATCCGACGAAGGAGGTGGTGCATGGTCGCACGCCGTGATTTCCTCGGCGGCCTTTCCGCGCTCGGCGCTTCGGCGATGCTGCCGGGCGGGCTCTTCGCCCAGGCCAAGCCCTTCCGCATCGACGTGCATCATCACCTCAGCTATCCCGGGTACCTCGAGGAAGCCGGCGGCCGGCGCGCGGGGTCGATCTTCAAGTGGTCGCCGCAGATGTCGCTCGAGGACATGGACCAGAGCGGCATCGCGCTGTCGGTGCTGTCTCTGATCCAGCCGAGCGCCGCCACCGCGGACGTCGAGAAAGGGCGGCGGATCGCGCGGACCTCCAACGAATACGCCGCGCAGCTCGTGCGTGACCACAAGGGGCGCTTCGCGAGCTTCGCGACGCTGCCGCTGCTCGACACGGACGGCTCGCTCAAGGAGATCGCCCATGCCCTGGACACGCTCGGGGCGGACGGCATCGGGCTGATGACGAGCTACGGGGACAGGTATCTCGGCGACGCGTCCTTCGCTCCCGTCTGGACGGAGCTCAACCGGAGGAAAGCGGTGGTCTACACGCACCCGCTCTCGCCCGAGTGCTGCCGGAACATCAAGAGCGACGTTCCGCCGGCGGTCATCGAGTACGCCACGGATACCACGCGCACGATCGCGAGCCTCGTGTTCAGCGGGACCGCGGCGCGCTACCCGGACATCCGGTGGATCTTCTCGCACTCGGGCGGGACCATGCCGTTCCTCCTTTCCCGCTTCGTGCGGCAGGAGGTCGACATGAAAGAGAAGGCGGCGAAGGCGATGCCGGAAGGCGTGATGCACGAGCTGAAGAAATTCCACTACGACACGGCACAGGGCAACCACTCGGGAGCGCTCGCGGCGCTCATGAAGATCGTCGTTCCGTCCCAGGTCCTGTTCGGAACTGATTTCCCCTTCCGCGACGGCGCCGAGGAGATCGGCGGCTTGTCGGCTTTCTTCAAGGGCGAGGAGCTGCGCGCGATCGAGCGCGACAACGCGCTCAGGCTGCTCCCGACGCTGAGGGCCTAGCTATTTCCCGTACCCCGCGTCCTTGAGGAAGCGGGCGCGGTCGGCCGCGTCGGGGATGTGCTCGGCGAGCTGCCGGTAGTAGGCCCCGAGATCGCTCGGCCGCCCCGGCGTCTTCTTCGCGATTACCCTGGCGATCGGCCCGAGGTAGCGCGCGAGCCGCGCGGCCGCCGTGTCAAGAATCTGGCCATCGATCAGGTTCCTCAGGAACCGGACCGAAGGGTCGTCCGCCGCGCCGGGAGACGCGGCGGCGGGGAGCTTCTCCATCGCCGCCGCGACGAACGCCTTGCGCTCCGCCTCCGCCGGAACGTACTTCGCGAGCATGCCCACCAGCGCGGGGCCGTCGCTCGCAAGCCTCGCGGACTGCTTGAGCAGCACCCTCGCCACCGGCCCGATGCGCAGGGTGAGCAGCTTCTCGACCGCGCGCAGGTCTTCCGCGCCGAGGCTCAGCGACGCCGAGATCTGCACCGTGCCGTCGCCCGGCCGCAGCGTCCGGCCGGGATCGTCGGCGTCTGCGGAGCCCTGGCCCTCGCTCGAGTCCTTGAACGCGGCGTCGAGGGCGCTCGCGAAATCCCGCGCGGTGGGGTAGCGATCCTCGGGATTCTTGGCGAGCGCTCGGGCGATCACAGGGTCCAGGGCGGGGGGCGATCCCTTGGGGTTGAGCTCCGAGGCGGGGTGGTAGGAGTCGCTGCGGATCTTCTCGCCCACGGTTTCGGGAGGCCCCTGGAACGGCTTGCGGCCCGTGAGCAGCTCGTACAGCACGACGCCGCTGGAAAAAATGTCGCTGCGCCTGTCGGCCTCCATTCCCGAATGCTGCTCGGGGGACATGTAGGCCGGAGACCCGGCGCCCGGTCCCGCCTGCGCGAGGTCGAAGGTGTCGATCAGCGCGATGCCGAAGTCGGCGAGCTTGAGGCGACCGGAGAGGAGCATGACGATGTTGGCGGGCCTGACGTCGCGGTGAACGACGCCGTTGGCATGCGCGAAGTCGAGCGCCGCCAGGAGCTGGCTCATGATGCTGATCGTGTCCTTCAGCCCCAGGCGCAGGCGAAGCGTGAGGAAGTCGCGCAGGCCCCGTCCCGCCAGGTACTCCATGGCGAGCCAGGCGAGCCTGTCGTCCTCGCCGTTGTCGTAGACGTCTGCGATTCCGGGGTGGGCGAGCCGCTCGGCCGCGAGCAGCTGGTTCCTGAACTTCGCGATCGCGAGCGCCGTGATCCTGGGATCGAGACCCTGCTTGCGCAGGATCTTCAGCGCGACGGTGCGCTGGGGCTCGGGGTCGGTCGCCTTGTAGACGGTCGCGAGCGCGCTCGCGCCTATCACCTCGCCGATCCGGTACTTGCCGAGCTGTCGGAGGTGCTCCAGGCGCTTCTCCTCCTCCCCCTCACTCGCCCAGCATCTTCATCGCCTGCACCAGGCTCGCGCGCATGCGCTCGAACGATCCCGCCAGCGCGGCGATCTCGTCCTTGCCTCGGACTGCGAATCCCGGAGCGTCGAGGGTGCCGAGGCTCACCTGGTCGGCCACCTGAGAAAGCCGCGTCACGGGCCGGATCACGATGTAGTAGAGCATGACGTTGAGCGCGACGAAGATGAACGCGAACACCAGCGTGAGCGAGATCATGAACACCTTGAACGTGTCTTCGGACCGCTTGATCGGCAGCGTCATCGGCACCGACACGATCTGCGCGCCGACGACCTCGTTCAGCTTCCAGCCGAAACCGTTGGCCGGGCCGTACAGGTCGATCATGGTCTTCGGCGCCGCGTCGACGGTGCTGTGGCAGGGCAGGCAGGCCTCGCTCTTGATCTGGATGGGCCGCGCGAGGTACAGGGCGCGGCCGGTCAGCGTTTCGCGCTCCCCGATGATCTCCGCGCGCTCGGGGTTCTGGCGCAGCTGGTTGACGATGTCGCCCTCCCAGTCGTTCACCCGGTCGCGAGGGTTGGTCGGGTTCAGCGTCGCCTCCTTGTAGCTGTAGTCCGCGAATTTCTTGCGCAGGTCGTTGAACTGCTCGGTGGCGGCGAACGCCGGAACCGATTGCGGGCGGAACTCGTACTTCATCTGCGTCTCGAGCAGCGGGCGCACCTGGTTGCTGGTGTACGTGCGGGCGGCCAGCGCTGCCTCCATCATGATGCGCGCGTTCTGCAGGACCTCGTCGCGCGCGTTGCGCTGGAGCAGATCGCGCGAGATGTAGGCCGCAACGATCAATCCGACCGCGAAGATCAGCAGGAACACCAGGTTGAACTTGATGATCAGCTTCATGAGATTTCCTCCACGTTACCCTACTGGACTTTCTTCGCTTCCTCGGCTTTGCCAGCGGCCTTCTCGTCGTCCTTGCGGTACTTCTCCGGATACAGGATCGGGTCCCATTCGGGGTGCGCCGCGAGGTTCTCAGCCACCTTGCTGCGGAACTGCGCGTCCTTGGCGCGGGCGTGGAACCGCTCGGCCAGGCCCCTGCGGACCGGCAGGCTCGCCTTGAGCCAGGGCTCGACCTCCTCGTAGGTGGCTTCGTGCTCACGCTTCGGCTCGACGCGCTTGTTGCGCGCCCGGGCGAGGAAGACCGGAAGGTCATCCCTGAAGTATGCCGGCATGGCCTTGACGAAATCGGCCGACGGGCGCGGTGAGACTGCGAGCGGCTGCCCGTCGCGGCGAGCGACGAACTCGCCGCCCTTGATGTCGCGGCCCGCGCCGATCGATCCGTTCTTCAGCACCTCCACCAGCCTGGCGGTACCCGACTCGATGAACAGTTCATTCGCCTCGCCGCTCACGCGGAGCACGCCGGTCGCTCCGGACGTGCCCAGCCGCGAAAGCGCCGTGATGTAGTGGTACGGCTTGCCCTTGGCGGCCCTGCGCGTGAATTTCACCCACCCGGACTGGAGTGCCACGCCGGGCTCTCCGCCCGCAGCGTGAGCAGGGAGCAGGTAAGCGCGGGCACCCTGGGTCAGGTTGAGGATGGCGCCGTCGTCGAACTCGATTTGCGCCTGTCCCTTGGCGCCGGCGGCGAGCATGTCCCCGTTGTGGACCGGCACGCCTTGCGCGGCGACGTAGGTCGCCGTGCCCCTTACGAGAACGACGCCGCCGTCGGCGACAGTGAGGACGCCGACAGTCTGAGCGAAGGCCGAAACGCCGGCGCAGATCAGGAGAGCCGCGATCCCACAGCGGCCCGGCCGCCCAAGCATGTTCCCCCCGACGAGACCTCCCGTGGTCCGGGACCGGCCCATTGTAGCAGGGGAGCGGGCGGGCTCAGGCGGCGCGGCGGTGAGTGTGAGAACCCTCGAGGGCGCGGGCGAGCTCGATCAGGCTCGCGACGTTGTGCACCGGCATGAACTCGTCCACGTGGGGCAGCATGGCGCGCACCCCGGCAGGGCGCGCCTCGAAGCCCTCGTAACGCAGGAGCGGGTTAAGCCAGATGAGCTTTCTGCACGACTTGTGCAGTCGCTCCATCTCGCGCGCCAGCCCCTCGCCTACGTCTCCGTCCAGGCCGTCGGAGATCATCAGGACCACCGCGTTCTGGCCGAGAACGCGGCGCGACCAGCGCAGGTTGAACTCGCGCAGGCAGTTGCCTATGCGAGTCCCGCCCGACCAGTCCGCGATCGCGTCGGCGACGCCGCTCATGGCGACGTCGACGTCGCGGTGGCGGAGGTAGCGGCTGATGTTCGTCAGGCGCGTGCCGAAGACGAAGCTCGTGACGCGGTCGCGATCGTTCGTGATCGCATGCAGGAAGTGCAGGAACATCCGCGAATAGCGGTTCATCGAGCCCGAGACGTCGCACAGGACCACTAGCGGGGGGTGGCGCCGCTGCGGCGAGCGGCGCCGGAGCTGGATGATCTGCGCGCCGTTGCGCAGGCTCGCGCGCAGGCTCGCGCGCAGATCCACGCGCGCGCCGCCGGAGTCGGGCGTGAGCCGGCGCGTGCGTATCTCCGGTATCGGCAGGCGCAGGTTCGCGAGCATTTTCTTCGCCTGAGCGATCTCCTCGGAGGTCATGGTCTCGAAGTCCGCGTGCTGGAGCACCTCACGCGCGGAAAAGGACAGGCTCGCGTCGAGCTGCGTCTCCTGCGGCGGCTCGGCCGGGGTGTTCTCGGGCTTCTTCGCCCTGGGGCGGAGCGCCTCGGAGACGCGCGAGGAAGCCTGACGCTCTTCCTTGCCCTGGCGCCCGTAGACCTGAGGGAGAAACATCGCCATGACGCGCTCGAGCAGCTGCGGATCGCGCCAGAAGATGTGAAAGGCCTGGTCGTAGACCTCGAACTGCTCGCGCCTGTCGAGGAACACGCTCGCGAGCGTCCAGTAGAAGTCGTCGCGCCGCTCGACACCGGCGACCTCGAGCGCGCGCACCGCGTCGATCACGCGGTCGGGACCGATCGGCAGCCCCGCGGCGCGCAGCACGCGCGCGAAGTGCATGACGTTCTCGGCGAGATGGCCCTGCTGCAGCGTCGGGATGGTCGATCTGGAGGGCAAAGTCGGTTCAGCTCCCCGCAGGCAGCTTGTGCGCGATCCCCTTGTGGCATTGGATGCAGGTTAAGGCGCTGCTTTTCGCGGTTGCGTGTATCTCTGCCGCTGCCGCCGACTGTTTCTGCGGGTTCATGCCATCGAAGCTGTGGCAGTTGCGACATTCCCGCGAGTCGGTTTCCTCCATCGTTTTCCAGACGTGCTGCGCGAGCCTCGCGCGGTTGGCCTCAAACTTTTCCGGCGTGTTGATGACGCCGGTGATCTTGCCGTAGAGCTCGTTGCTCGCCTTGATCTTGCGCACCACCTTGTGAACCCAGTCCTTCGGCACGTGGCAATCCGAGCAGACCGCGCGTACCCCCGTACGGTTCGAGTAGTGGATGGTCTTCATGTATTCCTGGTAGACCGTATCGTGCATCTCGTGGCAGGTGTTGGCGCAGAAGGCCAGTGTGTTCGTGGCTTCGAGGACGGTGTTGAACCCGCCCCAGAAGATGATCCCGGCGACGAAGCCGCCGCCGGCGAGAGTGAGCAGCGAGAGCCTCGCGCTGGGACGGCGCAGCACGTCCCAGATCCGGCGGATGAGTCCACGCCGGGGTGAGCTTTGGGAACCGCCAGCGGATGGATCCTTCGGTGCGTCTGCCATGGTTGGTTCTCTCCGTCGTTGGAGGCCGTCGCGGACAGGACGATAGCATGGGAGCTTGTTCCGGGGCAAAAGCGGACGGCCCGCCGGCGTGCAAGCGTGGTTGCGGCGGGCGCCGGAAGGCATCGACATACCGATGTGGCAAGATACGCTCTGCGATCAGGCACGACGCGCCTTGGTCTTGTCATTCACTTTGAGGAGAACGCATGAAAAGCACGGGATTGCTCATAGGGTTTGTCGCGTTTTTTGGAGTCTTCGGTCTGGCGCAGGCGGCGGGAGACGCCGCGGCCGGCAAGGCCAAGGCCACGACCTGCGCGGGCTGCCATGGCGCAAGCGGTGAAGGGAAGGCGCCGAATCCCGCGCTGGCGGGCATGGCGGAAGACAAGTTCGTGCAGGCGCTGAAAGACTACAAGTCGGGCAAGAACAACAAGCCCATCATGAAGGGGTTTGCGAGCCAGCTCTCGGAGAAGGACATGGAGAATCTGGCGGCCTACTACGCCTCGCTGAAGAAGAAATGAGAAGATCCCCGGGCGTCGCGGCTGAGTCTATCTCTATCGGTCGCGGCGCGCGGCGGAGGGGATAATAAGTGCCGCGTTTCAAAGGCGTTTTCCTGGAAATCGATGACAGGTGAATAACGCGCCGATTTGACCTAGGTCAAAGGCTCGCGCGGCCCAAACTTATATCGTTTTCTCCCAAATCCTCCGCCCGGCCGCAGGGCTCGAGGACAGGCGTTCGTTCCAGAGGAGAGAGCGAGACAGGGGATTTGGCCATGGACCACCGTAGATCCAAAGCGTATTTCTTCAGCCTCTTCGGCGCCCTAGCTTCCGCGCTCTTCGCGCTCGCCGGCTGCTCCGGGAGCGACGGCAGCAACGGGGCGGCGGGCTCCAACGCGGTCGCGACGGTGCCGGCATCCGCTCTGACCACGACCTCGACCCTCAACATGACGATCACCGGCGTCACGGTGGCGAGCCCGCCGGTGGTGACGTTCAAGGCGACCGACCAGAACGGCACCCCGGTGTCCGGACTTCTTCCTGCGAATCTGCGTTTCACGATCGCCAAGCTCACCCCGGGGACGCCGGCCAACGGCAACCTCAGCAACTGGCAGAATTACGTGCTGCGCGTGAGCGGCGGCCATGTCCAGGGAAACCGCGAGACACCCACGGCGGCGAACTTCAAGGACAACGGCGACGGCACCTATACCTATACGTTCCAGACCGACATCAAGAACGTCACCTGCCCGCCGGTGACGAACCCTCCGACGCCGCCGTCGGCGTGCGTTGACTCGTACGGCAATGCCATCGACGTGAGCTACGACCCGACCCTCACCCATCGGGTCGGCATGCAGATCGTGACCGGCTCGACCACGCTGCCGCTGTCGAACGCGACCTATACGTTCCGGCCTTCCGACGGAGCGACCACCGGCATCACCTTGCGCGACATCGTGAAAACCTCGCGCTGCAACGAGTGCCACGGCACGCTGCAGGCGCATGACCAGCGCACAGACACGAAATACTGCGTCACCTGCCACAACCCGGGCACGACGGCGACCGGCACGGTCGGCACGGTGACCGGGGACACGCCGGTCGATTTCAGGGTGCTGATCCACAAGCTGCACAACGCGCCGGAGTTGCCCAGCGTCCTCGGGCCCGACGGCATTCTCAACACGGCGGACGACGGCGACTACGGCATCACCGGCTTTAGCGGGTTTACCAGCTTCAAGGGCGTCGAGTTCCCGCAGCACAACACCCATTGCACCAAGTGCCACGGCGACGGGACCGATCCGGATACCCCGCAAGGCGATAACTGGAAGAACCGGCCGAACATGTACGCGTGCAGTACCTGTCACGACGATGTGTATTTCGGGGCGGGACCCGACACCGGCAAGACGTATCAGACCCTCGCGCACATGAACTTCGTGGTGCCCGGAACCGCCAACTCGGTCGGTCCGCTCACCGACAACAGCCAGTGCGCCAGCTGCCACAGCGACGCGACCAACTACCCGACGCTCTACATCCCGGCGGTGCACATCCCCCTGGTAGTGACCAACAGCACCCCCGGCTCGGAGGCGGTGACGGCCGCGTACCAGGACAACCTGCCCGCGGGCGCGAGCGTGATGGCCTACGAGATCAAGGCAAACGGCGTCACCGTGAGCGGCACCCCAAAGCGGGCGACGGTCACGTTCAGGGTCTTGCGCGACGGCGTGCCGCAAACGTTCAACACGTTCGGCACGGGCGTGAAGTTGATGGATGACTTCAGTCTGACGGCGGGCGCCACGGCCAGCCCGGGCAACGCCGGACCGGCGTTCTACCTGGCCTACGCCGTGCCCCAGGACGCGATCACGGCTCCCACGGACTTCAACGCGTCCGCCAATATATCTCTGTTGAACGTCTGGGACGGCACCCGGGGCAGCCTGTCGGGCCCCGACGCTAACGGCTACTACACTGCGAGCCTCGGCGGCGGTTCGAGCAGCTACCCCAACATGGATATTCCGGCGAATGCGGTCATGGTCACCGCGGGCTTCGGGTTTGGCGCCTTCATACAGACGAACGTGCCGGCCTATCCCGGGGGCGTGACGCTGATCACGCCGGTCACGAAGCTGGTGGCCGCAGGTTATACGGCGCGGCGCGAGATCGCCTCGAAGGACAAGTGCAACGCCTGCCACGCGACGCTGGGAACCGACCCGACCTTCCACGGCGGCAACCGCAACGATCCGACTGTCTGCGGCTTCTGCCACTATGCGGCGAGGACCAGCGCCGGCTGGTCGGGCCGCTCGGACAGCTTCATTCACGCCATCCACGGCGCCAGCAAGCGCACGGTCAACTTCACCTGGCACGGCACCAAGGCGGCAGCTCCCGTCCTCATCGACACGGGCTTCTGGCAGATTCTCTTCCCCGGCATCCTCAACAAGTGCGAGACCTGCCACCTGCCGGGCGCGTACGACTTCAGCGGAAGCCAGTATACGGACGCGCTGATGAGCAATCTGCCGTACACCATCGTCGCCACTGGCGCGATGACACCGACGGACTTCACGTGCTCGCCCTACGTCGACTGCACCGGCGTCACCAACTACGGCGTCAATTTCAGCTACGCCCCGGCCACGGGCGTGACCACGCAGGCGGCAGGCACCACCCTGGCGACTTCACCGATCGCCACCGCGTGCTTCTCCTGCCACGACAGCGCCGTCGACCGGGCGCACATGGAGGCAAACGGAGGTTCGATCTACCAACCCCGCAGCGCGGCCCTCTTGAAGACCGAGACCTGCCTCGTATGCCACGGGCCGGGAAAGATCGCCGCCATCGCCGCCATGCATGCCAAGTAGGCGGGCGCAGCCATGGGCCAGCGTCAAGTTGCAGCGCAGTGGACAAGCGTGCTCGCGGCAGCGAGCCTTGTCGGGGCGGCGCTCCTCGGCTGCTCGAGCAAGGACGGCTCCGACGGTGCGGCGGGGGCACCCGGCGCGGTCGTCACTCCGGTACAGGACGCAACCGCGCTGACCATCACCATCACCGGCGCCTCGGTCTCAAGCCCGCCGGTGGTCAACTTCCGGGTGACAAACCAGAATGGGGAGTCCGTAACGGGATTGGCCGACGCGGACCTGCGCTTCAACATCGCGAAGCTCGTTCCGGGCACCTTCGGCAATCCTTATACCTGGCAGAACTACATCAACCGCGCCAGCGGCGGCGCCGTGCAGGGCTCGCAGGAGCGCTTTAGGACCCAGAAGGACTATGGATGGGGCAGCTTGGTCCCTCACGGCGACGGCACCTATACCTATACGTTTTGCACGGATGTCACGAGCGTCACGACGGTCGGCTCCAGCCAGAACTTCGCCAACTGCGCCCAGTCCACTCAGCCTAATTTCTGCCCGCTGCCGTGCCAGGACGCGGCCGGGAACCCGCTCGACATCAGCTATCAACCTGGCCTGACGCACCGCGTCTCGATTCAGCAAGCCAACTCGGCGTATCCGACGTACAACGCCACCTTCGACTTCGTTCCATCGGGCGGCAGCGTTTTCGGGCGCGAAATCGTCAGGACGGGCAAGTGCAACGAGTGCCACAACAAGCTCGCCGTTCACGGCGGCACCCGCGTCGAGACCAAGCTGTGCGTCACCTGCCATAACCCGGGAAGCTGGGTTGCTGGCTCTCCGAATACGACGGTCGATTTCAAGGTGATGATCCACAAGATCCACCGCGGCGAGGATCTGCCGAGTGTGCTCGGCACAGACGGCGTCGCGGGGACCGCGGACGACGGCAAGTACATGATCGGGACGAGCGATTTCTCGACCGTCGCCTTCCCGCAGGACATCCGCAACTGCACCAAGTGCCACGACGGCGCCGACCCGGCGACCCCGCAGGGCGACAACTGGAAGATCCAGCCGAGCCGGGAAGCCTGCGGCTCGTGCCACGACAACGTCAACTTTGCCACCGGGGCTGGCCACGCGGGCGGCATCAAGGACAACTCCACCTGCCTCGCATGCCACTCGATCGGCGGCGAGGTCGGACCGGTTGAAGACAGCCATGCCATCATTTCGAAGCTGGCAAGGGGCAACTTCAAGTTCAACATCATCGAGATTTGCGGTACGGCCGTCGCATCGAAACCAGTGTGCGCGCCGACCTCGGTCCCGACGGTGAAGTTCTCGGTGACCGATCCCACCGGCGCGACTACGCACAAGTACGGGAACAAGTACGGCATCTTCAACGATCCCGAGTTCTGGAACTCCGCGACCAGTTCGGCGGCGGGCAGCATCACCGTCGACATCGCCTGGGATACGCGCGATTACAACAACACGGGCGGTTCTCAGGCTCGTCCGGCGCGTGCCAACCAGTTCAGCGTGTTCGGCGGCACCACCAGCACGCCCTACGGCCAGAGCGCAGGGTTCACGACCGTCAAGGCAGCGGACAATGGCGACGGAACGTTCACGCTGACCGCGGCGACGCCCGTTCCTGCGAGCGCGACGGGAAGCGGCGCGGTGGCGCTCGAGGGCCGCGCCTTCAGCGTGGTCGCCGATCCCGGTCTGTCAGGGTCGGCCGCCAACCGCATCCCGATCAAGGGGGAGGTTGCCTACTTCGGCATCACCGATGCAACGCTCGCGGCGCGACGCGTGGCGGTGGACGCTGCGACTCGATGCGACAATTGCCACGACCAACTGTCCCTGCACGGCGGGGGCCGCAACGACAACGTGCAGTTGTGCGTCATGTGCCATAACCCGAACAACACCGACGCGCAGGCGTCAGCCCGCACCAAGTTCGCCAACGGGCTGCCGAACGCCGCCGTCATCGCCGACGGCAAGAAAGAGGAAGCGATCGACTTCAAGCGCATGATCCACGGCATCCATGCGGGAGCGAAGACCTCGCTCGACGGAACCAAGACCCTGTACGGCTTCCGTGAAAAGGGCCTGTGGGTCAGCGGCACGGACTATAGCGGCATGCGCTTCCCGGGAATCCTGAACGACTGTACGACTTGCCACCTGACCGGGACCTATGAGCTGACCGGAATCTGGGATCCGACCTCGTCGACCTTCGGCAGCGTCCTGGGGAGCACGATTGACTCGACGCCGGGGCTGACTTCCGCCGATGCGGCCGCCACCGTGAACGCCGCGCTGCAGGATCCCACCGACGACCTGAACATCTCCCCGACCGCCGCGGTGTGCTCCTCCTGCCACGACGGGAGCGACGCGAACACGCACATGCAGCAGAACGGCGGGCTGTTCTCCTCCACGCAGGCGGCGATCGGCACCAATATAGAGCAATGCGTGATCTGCCACGGCCCGGGGCGGGTCGCCGATGTGAAAGTCGTCCACGGCATCAAGTGAAGATGCGCCGCTGAGCGCCGATCATGGCCGTGCACGATTCCGCGGCGCGGCCGATGGGCTGACCAAGCCGGCGGGCCCAAACGGGGACAGGGAAGAATGACGAAGAACAAGCACCGGCTTCTCGCGCTAGCGCTCGTCGCGGTGTGCTGCCTGCCTGCGGGGCAGGTTGCCGCGCAGGCGGCGGACAAGGCCGGGCCGGCGCTCCCATTGGAGTACTCCGAGAAGGGCGCAGACACCTGCCTTCAGTGCCACAACGTGGAGCCTTTCTTCCGCACCAAGCACGCCCGTCGCGACGATCCCCGAACGCCCTTCGCCGGACTGCAGTGCGAGGCGTGCCACGGGCCGGGCGGGAGCCACGCCAAGGGGATGGCTTCCGGCCAGATGGTTCCGATCACGATCGCTTTCGGCCCCAATTCGAAGCAAACGGCCGCAGAGCAGAACAAGCCCTGCCTCGGCTGTCATGAGCGCGATGCCCGCGTCGCGTGGAAAGGCAGCGAGCACCAAGCAAGCGATCTCGCCTGCGTCAGCTGCCACCAGCTCCACACCGCACGCGACCGCATGCTGATCCCGATCGCACAGGCGGAAAGATGCCTCACCTGCCACATCCGGCAGCGCGGCGACTTCTACAAGACCACGGTGCACCCCGTGCGTTACGGGACGATCCGCTGCAGCGATTGCCACAACCCGCACGGATCGGGCGCCGCCGGAAAGCTTCTGGCTCAGTCGACTGTCAACCCGACCTGCTATACCTGTCACGCCGAGAAGCGCGGCCCGTTCCTGTGGGAGCACGCGCCGGTGAGCGAGGACTGCACCTTGTGCCATACCCCGCACGGCTCGGTGTATCCCGCCCTCCTGATCAAGCCGCCGCCGCTCCTGTGTCAGCAATGCCACTCGCAGGCCGGCCACCCGAGCGTCGCCTACACGCCGCAGGGCTTGCCGGGGGGCGCGCCGTCGGGCTTCCTGCTAGCGGGAGGCTGCATCAACTGTCACTCGCAGGTGCACGGCTCGAACCATCCGTCTGGCGCGAAACTGATGCGATAGGTCGCGCCGCCTGACGAGGACGACTAGATCATGACTACCTCAACTCTTCGCGTGCTGGTCGCGGCGGCATTGGCGGCCCAGACAGCCGCAGTCTCCGCCCAGCAGGCCGCGGCCGAGGCTCCGTTGCCGCCGGACACCTCGAAATGGGAGTGCAAGTCGTGCCCGTTCCCGCAAGGGGTGAGCGGTGATGTGGGTGCGGGGGCCGTGAACGTGAGCGAGGATTCGTTCCAGTTCGGCCGGTATACCGGGCTCAAGAAGGGCACCTACCTGGGACTGGACGCCGACGCGCGCTACGCCGGGAGCGCGGGCTACGCGGATTTCATAGGAACCGACCTCGGCCTGCCGTACCGGTCGCTCGAATACCAGCACTGGCTCAATGGCTTCAAGTGGAACGTCGGCTACGCCGAGCTGCCTTTCCTGATCTCGGACTCGGCGCGCACGCCCTTCAGTGGAAACGGAGGCAGCTCGCTGACCTTACCGCCGACTTGGGTGCGGGGCGGGACGACCCAGACGATGCCGGGGCTCGACGCGGCCCTCCAGGACGTCAAGATCGACAGCACCCGCAAGCGAATCGGCGTCGGGCTCGCTTACGTTCCCGCGAGCGATTGGGATGTCGGCCTGAACGTCAAGCACGAGACCCGCGATGGCACTAAGCGCACGTCCGCCTCGTTCTTCCTGAACTCTACGAATCTCGTCGCCCCGGTCGACTATTCCACTGACGACCTCGAGGCCTACGCGTCCTATGCCGTCTCGAAGTGGCAAGTCCGCTTCGCCTATCAGGTCTCGATGTTCAAGGACGACAACACCGCCCTGCGCTGGGACAACCCTTTCGCGGAAGTCCTTGCCGGAGCGACGGTCGGACAGCTGGGGCTGCCGCCGAGCAACCAGTTCCATCAGGTCAGCGCCACTGGAGCCTACCAGTTCACCGACGACACGCGCGGAACCGCCAGCGTCGCCCTCGGCCGCATGGAGCAGGACGAAGCATTCCTTCCGGCGACGATCAATCCCACCATCCCGCCGGTCGCGCTGCCCCGCAGTTCGCTGCAGGGCTTGGTCGATACCACGAAGGTGGATTTGAAGCTCGTTTCGGCGCTTTCCGAGAAGTGGGGACTCAACGCGGCGTACCTGTACGACGACCGGAACAACAAGACCCCGCAGTCGAGCTTCAACTGGGTTACAACGGACCTGCAGCCGGCGCCCGCCCCACGTGTGAACCTGCCTTACGGCTACACGCGGAATTTGTTCAAGCTGTGGGCTGACTACCGCGTCACGCCGCGCGACAAGGCGTCCGTAGGGGTCGACCGCGACGGGTTTGCGCGCACCTTCCAGGAAGTGTCGAAGACGACTGAAGACACCGCGTGGGCGAAGTACGCGCTGCGGAGGAGCCAGTTCGACGCGAGCGTGAATATTGCCCGCGGGCACCGCGACGGAACCGCCTACACGCCGGTGCCTCAGATCAGCCCGCCGGAGAATCCACTGCTGAGGAAGTACAACATGGCCGATCGCGATCGCTTGCTGGTGGGCTTGAGGGCGGCGGCCACGGTCACAGAAACCGTCACCGTCGGGCTCGACTACAGCCAGGCCAAAGACGACTACAACAACTCGCCGGTCGGCCTTACCTCCAGCAAGGAGAATACGGCGGGCATCAATGCCACGGCGCAGTTCAACCAAACCACCAGCCTGAACGTCTACTACACCTGGCAGAGGATCAGGTCCTCGCAGGCCGGCGCGCAATCCTTCAGCAATCCCCCGGACTGGTCGGGAGACAACACCGACACGACCCAGACCGCCGGGATCGGACTGAAGCACAAGCTGATCGAGGACAAGCTGGATGTCGGAGTGGATTTCACCATTTCGCGCTCGGTGGGAGACATCACGGTGACCACCGCCTTGAACGAACCCGCGTTTCCCAGCGTCAAGTCCGACCTCAACAGCTTGAAGATATACGCGAACTATAAGGTCACTGATGCGCTGAGCGTCTACGCGGCCGTCTGGCACGAGCGCTACGAGTCGCAGAACTGGGCGGTCGACGGGGTGGGACCGAGCACCATTCCCAACGTGCTCGCATTCGGGGAGACCAGCCCCCAGTACAAGGTCAACGTGGCGAGCCTCACGGCTCGCTATCGGTTCTAGCGGCTCCGCCCGCCGGCCCGTTTTCTAGCGCACCTCGGAGTCTATCGTGACTGCAACGCCGGTCGCGCCGACCTGTACGGCCGGGCTCAGGCCCTGCAGGTCGCCGGGGCTCGCGGTCGCGTTCGCCGTCTTCGACACGCGCGCGCCGATCACGACCTTGGGGAACGCCGATAGCCGCATCTGCGGCGCCATCGCCATCGAATCGTCCAGCGTGAAGCTGACCGGAAGATCGCGTCCCTGCCTGCGCAGGATCGCGAGCGGCATGCGCGGGCCCTCCGCGGCGCGCGCGAATATGAAGACGGTGTCGTCGGGCGCGATCTTGGCGGCCAGCCTGGGGTCGACCTTGACCGTCCCGCTCACCCGGGCGCCGCCGGCGGCCTTCGGGGCCTTGGGGGCCTGAGCGACCGGGCCGCCGCCCCGCGCCTCGACGATGCTCGCGCGCACCCGCCCGGCCATCTCCGAGTCGGCCGGCAGGACCGCCAGCGCCCGTTCCCAGAAGCCGGCCGCGCCGGCCTTGTCGTTGCGGTCGAAGGCCGCCGTGCCCGCGAGCACCAGCGCCTTGACGTTGTTCGGATCGGCCGCCAGCGCGCGCTTGATGATCTTTTCCGGCTCGCCCTGCAGCGTGCGCCCCTGGGCCATCGCCAGCGCGTCGGCGTAGTCGGCGAGGAGTTGCGCGTCGTCCGGTACCAGCGCGACGGCCTTGGCGTACGCCCGGCTGGATTCCGGGAAGCGCCCGAGAACCGCATACGAGCGGCCGAGCATCGTCCAGCCCTCGGCGTCGCCGGGATTGGACTCCAGCCGCGCCGCGAGGCGATCGACCATGGCTTCGAACTGCTGCGCGGTCACTCCGTGCGGCGAGGCGCCGGCGTCGGCCTGTGGCCCGAGGGCGCGCGGATTGCCGACCGTCAGATACACGGCGAGCGCGCACACGGGGATGGCGAGGCCCAGCGCGAGCGCGGCGCCCCGGGCACCGCCCGACGTCTCGGCGGCGGCTCCGTCCCCTTTCAGGTCGGCGGCGAGCCGCGCCTCGATCTCCGTTCGCGCCTTGTCGTGCTGGTCCGGAGCGAGCGTCCCGGCCTTGAGGTCGGCGTCGAGCTCGCGCAGCTGGTCGCGATACACGGCGGCGTTCACCGCGTCGCGGGATTCACCCCCGCGGGCGCCCCGGCGTGCGAGAGGAGGCACGACGAAGAGGAGGGCGCCGGTGACCAACAGGACGCCGAGAACGACGAAGGGGGTCATCGCCGTTCGCCGCTCGCAAGGAGCTCCGCCGCGCGCTTGCGGTCCGCGTCGCTGACCCCGGTCTCCTCCGGCGCGCGCCGCCGCACGCGGCGCAGCAGCACGGCGAACCCGATCGCGAGCAGCAGTAGCGGCCCGAACCACAGCAGGACGGTCGTCGCCTTGAGCGGCGGACGGTACAGCACGAAATCGCCGTAGCGCTCGACCAGGAAATCGACGACTTCCCTGTCGGTCTTCCCCTCGCGCATTCTCTCGCGCAGCTGGTTTCTCAGATCCTCGGCGAGCGGAGCGTTCGACTCGGCCAGGGTCTGGTTCTGGCAGACCAGGCAGCGCAGTTCCTCGGCGAGCTTCATCACGCGCTGCTCGAGCACCGGGTCGGCCGCCGCCGGCGCGGCCTCCTTGGCCGCGAGCGGAGCCGCGAGAGCCGCGAGGAGCAGCAAGGCGGGCGCCCTAGGCACGGTCCAGCTCTCGCACCAGCGGCAGCAGCGTCTCCTTGACGATCTCCGGCGTGAGCGGCCCGATGCGCTTGTAGCGGATGACGCCGGCTTTGTCGATCAAATAGGTCTCGGGCACGCCGTAGACGCCGTAGTCGATGCCGACGCGGCCGTCGAAGTCGAAGATGGAGACCTTGTAGGGGTCTCCCATCCCCTTGAGCCAGGCGAGGCCGTCCTCGCGCCGGTCCTTGTAGTTGAGGCCGTAGATGGGCACCGCGCCGCTCGCCGCGAGGTCGAGCAGGACCGGGTGCTCCTCGCGGCAGCTTACACACCACGACGCCCAGACGTTGAGCACCCAGACCTTGCCGCGCATGTCGCGCTCGCTGAAGGTCTTGGACGCCTCGCGCAGCTCGGGAAGGTCGAAGTGAGGCGCGGGCTTCCCGATGAGAGGCGAGGGGACCTCGCGCGGGTCGAGCTTCAGACCCACGCCGAGCAGCACGAGCAGCACGACGAAGATGGCGATGGGGATGGCGAAGCGCGTCATGGGGAAGAGCTCTCCGGGCTCAGGTCATCTCGGCCGCGGCGGCGTATTGCTCGCGCGGCCGCCTCGCCGCCAGGCGGTAGCGGCGGTCGCTCGCGGCGAGCGCGCCGCCCAGCGCCATGAGCAGGCACCCGCCCCAGATCCAGTCGACGAAGGGCTTGTGGTGGACGCGTACCACCCAGGCGGTGTTGCTCACCGAGTCCCCGAGCGAGACGTACAGGTCGCGCGTGAGGCCAGTGTCGATCGCCGCCTCGGTCATGGGCTGATTCTGGACGCGGTAGATGCGCTTCTCGGGGTAGAGGGTCGTGACAAAGCTGCCGTTCCGCGTGACCGCGATGTGGCCGCGTCCGGCGACGTAGTTGGGGCCGGTCACGTCCCGCACGCCGTCGAAGCGGAAGGTGTAGCCGCCGACCTCGACCGTGTCGCCGGGCTCCATGCGCACGTCCTTCTCGGATTCGTAGGCCTTCACCAGCGTGACGCCGACGACGAACACCGCCACCCCGAAGTGGGCGAGCAGCATGCCGTATGTCGCGCGCGGCACGCTCGAGAGGCGCGTCCAGGCGCTCGCGCCGCTCGCGGCGTTGCGGACCTTCTCGTAGAGCTGCACGAACCCGCTCGCCGCGACCCAGGCGGCGAGGAGCAGCCCCAGCGCCACCAGCGCGCCCCAGCGTCCCATGGCGAACGGCAGGGCGAGCGCCGCGAGGACGGCGGCCGCGGCCGCCCAGCGCAGCCGCGAAGCGAGGTCGGGCAGGCTCGCCTTCTTCCAGCGCGCGAGCGGCCCAACGCCCATGAGGAAAAGCGCGGGCGCCATCAGCGGCACGAACACCGTCTCGAAGTAGGGCGGTCCCACGGAGATCTTGCCCAGGCCCGAGGCGTCGAGCGCGAGCGGGTAGAGCGTGCCGAGCAGCACCGAGCCGGCCGCCGAGGCGAAGATCACGTTGTTCGCGAGCAGCATCGACTCGCGTGACAGCGGCTCGAAGCCGCCGCCCAGCCCGACCTTCGGCGCCCGCCACACGTAGAGCAGGAGCGACCCGCCGATCACGAGCGCGAGCAGCGCGAGGATGAAGATGCCGCGCGTGGGGTCGGTCGCGAAAGCATGGACCGAGGTGAGCACGCCGGAGCGCACGAGGAAGGTCCCGAGCAGCGACAGCGCGAAGACGACGATCGCGAGCAGCACCGTCCAGCTGCGGAAGGCGCCGCGCTTCTCGGTGACCGCGAGCGAATGGATGAGCGCCGTCCCGGTGAGCCAGGGCATGAAGGAGGCGTTCTCGACCGGATCCCAGAACCACCAGCCGCCCCAGCCGAGCTCGTAGTACGCCCACCCGCTGCCGAGGGCGATGCCGATGGTGAGGAAGCACCAAGCGGCCGTCGTCCATGGCCGGGACCAGCGCGCCCATGCGGCGTCCAGGCGCCCGGACAGAAGCGCGGCGACGGCGAAGGAGAAGGCGATCGAGAAGCCGACGTACCCCATGTAGAGCATCGGCGGGTGCATCACCATGCCCGGGTCCTGCAGGAGCGGGTTCAGGTCCCGGCCGTCGGCCGGGGAGGGGAACACGCGCAGGAAGGGGTTGGACGTAAACAGGATGAAGAGCAGGAAGCCGAGGCTCACCAGGCCCATGACTCCCAGGACGCGCGCCACCATCTCCAGCGGCAGGTGCCGGCTGAAGAGCGTGACGCCGAAAGTCCACACGGAGAGCATCAGGACCCACAGCAGCATCGAGCCCTCGTGCCCGCCCCACACGCCCGCGATGCGGTAGTGCAGCGGCAGCGCCGAGTTGGAATTGGAAGCGACATAGGCGACCGTGAAATCGTTGTTGACGAACGACGCCGTGAGGCAGAGGAAGGCGATCGCGACGAAGACGAACTGGCCGCGAGCCACGGGCCGGGTCGCCGCCATCCACACCGCTTGGCCGCGCGCCGCGCCGGCGATGCCGAGCAGGGTCTGCGCGATGGCGAGGCAAAGGGCGAGCGCGAGGGCCAGCTGACCGAGTTCGGGAATCATTTGCCGCCTCCTACGAGGGTATGCGTTGCCTTCTCGTTGATCGACTGCGCCTGCTTGATCGCGTCGGCGGCGGCGGGCGGCATGTAGTTCTCGTCGTGCTTGGCGAGCACCTCGCTCGCGTAGAACACGCCGTCGTCGCCGAGCTTGCCCTGCGTCACCACGCCTTTGCCCTCCTTGAAGAGGTCGGGCAGGATGCCGCGGTATACCACGGGCACATCCTTCGCCGTGTCCGTGACGAGGAACTGGACCGTGACCCCGTCCGCCCGTCGCTTGACGCTGCCGGGCACGACCATGCCGCCGATGCGGAACGCGCGCCCCTGCGGCACCTGCTTCGCTTCGACCTGCGTCGGTGTGAAGAAGAACACCAGGTTCTCACGGAACGCGGCGAGCACGAAGGCCGCTGCGGCGGAAAGGGCCGCGAGGCCCACCGCGATCATGGCGATGCGCTTGTGCCGGGGCTTCACCGGATGCGCCCTACCGCGTTGCGCCTGCGCTTGGCCAGAAGCACCACCTCCGCCACGATGAGCGCCAGCGTCACGAGGTAGGAGCCCCAGACGTACAGGCCGTAGCCGCCCATGGCGAGGAAGTTGCCGAGGCTTCCCCAGTTCACGCCGCCGCCCTCGCGTAGTGCATCGCCCATTCGCTCCCGCGCTCGCGCTCGAGCATGATGCAGCGCGCGCGCAGCAGCACCGCGGCGATGCCGTAGAACCAGAATCCGAACGTCATGACGAGCATGCCGGCGACCATAGTCGTCGCCATGGTCGGAGACTTGGTGAGGCTCACCGACGCGCCCTGGTGCAGCGTGTTCCACCACTGCACCGAGAAATAGATGATCGGAACGTTGACCACGCCGACGAGCGCGAGCAAGGCTCCCGCCCTGTCGGCGCGGCGGGGATCGTCGATCGCCGCCTGCAGCGCCATGAAGCCGAGGTAGAGGAACAGGAGGATCAGCTCGGAGGTGAGGCGCGCGTCCCAGACCCACCACGTTCCCCAGGTGGGCTTGCCCCAGAAGGAGCCGGTCCACAGCGCGATGAAGGTGAACAGCGCCCCGGTCGGCGCGATCGCGCTCGCCATCATGCCCGAGAGCCGCGTGTTGAACGCGAGGCCCACTCCCGCCCAGAACGCCATGACCACGTACAGGAACATCGACATCCACGCCGCGGGAACGTGGATGAAGATGATGCGGTAGGACTCGCCCTGCTGGGCGTCGGTCGGAGCGACGAAGAAGCCGAGGTAGAGGCCCGCCGCGCACGCGGCGAGGGCGAGCGCGCCGAAAACGAAGGCGAGCCTGCCCGCGAGGGGAAAGAAGGTCTGCGGCGAGGAGTACTTGAACCAGTTGATTCCCATTTCCGATCGCTATTCCACCGAGATGCGAAGCGCCGCTGCGGCCGCCCATGGGGCGAACACCCCGGCGACGATCAGCATCGCGCCGAGGAGCAGCAGCTGGGCGGTTCCGCCCAGGCCCGAGGCCGCGGCGTCGGCCGCGCCCGCCCCGATGATCAGCACCGGAACGTAGAGCGGCAGCACCAGCAGCGACAGGAGCGCGCCCGCGCCCCTCAATCCCAGCGTCAGCGCCGCGCCGATCGCGCCGATGAGACTGAGGATTGGCGTACCCAAGGCCAACGATAGGATCAACACGCCGAGGAGATCTTGAGAAAAATCAAATTGTAGCGCCAAAACGGGCGAGATCAGCACCAGCGGCAGGCCGGTGATGAGCCAATGTGCCAACACTTTGGCTGCCACGATGACCCCCAGGGGGGTGGCGCCGAGCATCATCTGCTCGAGCGTGCCGTCGGCGTGATCGGCCGCGAACACCCGGCCGAGCGCGAGCATCGAGGCGAGCAGCGCGGCCACCCAGAGGACGCCGGGCGCCACGGTGCGCAGCAGCTTGGGGTCGGGTCCGACTCCGAGGGGAAACAGGCTCACCACGATCACGAAGAATAGAAGCACCGTCAGCACGTCGGAGCTGCGCCGCGCGGCGAGCCGCAGGTCGCGCAGAATAAGGCAGCGCAGCGCCGCGATCATTTCAGCCGCCCGCGAGGTCGATGCGCCGCGAACCCGCGGCGCCGATATCCGCCTCGTGGTGCGTGGTGTAGAGCACCGCGCCGCCGCGCGAGACGTGACCGCGCATCAGCTCCTGCACGTTCTCGACCGCCTTGGCGTCGAGCGCGGTGAACGGCTCGTCGAGCACCCACAGCGGCACGGCCGCGCCGAGAGCCAGCCTCGCCAGCGCCGCCCGCCGCCGCTGCCCCTGAGACAGCACGCGCACGGGCAGGTTCTCCCGCCCCGCGAGCCCGAGCCGGACCAGCGCCTCGGCGACCTGTCGCCCGTCGGCGACGATGCCGGCGAGGGTCGACGCGACGCCGAGGTTCTCCACCGCGCTCATGTCGTCCTTGAGCGCGTTGGCGTGGCCGATGTACAGCAGCCTGACCCAGAATTCCTCCTTGAGCCTGAGGATGCTCTCCCCGCCCCAGCGGACCTCTCCGCTTTCGGGCTCGAGCAGGCCGCAGGCGATGCGCAGGAGGCTGGTCTTGCCCGAGCCGTTGGGGCCGCCGATCCGCAGCAGATCGCCGCCTTCGAGCGTGAAGGAAAGACCTTCGAAGAGCGTGCGCTCGCCGCGCACGCAGCGGAGGTCGATCGCCTCGAGCGGGGTCTGCACCGCGGTCAGGCGGCGGCGAGCTCCGCCCGGACCTCGGCGAGCAGGCGCTCGGCGTCGCTGCCGCGCACGCGGGTGATGTCGTCCTGGTACTTGAGCAGCGTGCCGAGCGTGTCGTTGACGGTCTGCGGATCGAGCGTCATCTTGTCGAGGGCCACCAGCGCCTTCGACCAGTCGATCGTCTCGGCCACGCCGGGCAGCTTGAACAGGTCCATCTTGCGCAGCCGCTGGACGAAGGCGACGACCTCGCGCGAGAGCTTCTCCGGGGCCTCCGGCGCCTTGCGCTTCAGGATGTCCAGCTCGCGAAGCGCGTCCGGGTAGTCCACCCAGTGGTAGAAGCAGCGACGCTTGATGGCGTCGTGGATCTCGCGTGTCCTGTTGGAGGTGAGCACGACGATCGGCGGCTCCTTCGCCTTCACCGTTCCGATCTCGGGGATCGTCACCTGGAAATCCGAGAGCACCTCGAGCAGATACGCCTCGAACGGCTCGTCGGTGCGGTCGAGCTCGTCGATGAGCAGCACGGGCGCGGCGCCCAGGTCGCCCTCGAGCGCCTGGAGCAGCGGCCTGCGTATCAGGAACTTCTCCGAGAAGACGTCCTGCGACAGCGCGTCGCGGGAGCGCGTGCCCTCGGCCTCGGCGAGCCGGATCTCGATCATCTGGCGCGAGTAGTTCCACTCGTATACAGCGGAGGCGATGTCCAGGCCCTCGTAGCATTGCAGGCGCACCAGGCGCCGCCCGAGGCCGCCGGCTAGGACCTTGGCGATCTCGGTCTTGCCGACGCCGGCTTCGCCCTCGAGAAACAGCGGCCGCCCCATTTTCAGCGCGAGAAAGACGGCCGTGGCGAGGCTGCGCTCGGCGACGTAGTCGGCGCGCGCGAGCAGGTCGAGCGTGTCGTCTATGGATTTCGGGAGAGTCATGGGCGGATTATGCCATCAATAAAAACCCTCCCCCGAATCGATCGGGGGAGGGCCGGTCGGGATCCCCTCGAGGAGATCAGCCCTCGTCGGGTCCGGAAGAGTTTGATCCCCGACCGTTCGCGCCGCCGCGAGGACGGCACGCGGGCCCCGGGCACCGGGGACTCCCGGATGTCTCTCGCTACTTGACGGCCGCCTCGACCGCGCGCCGCGCCATCACCGTAATGAGGTGCGCACGGTAATCGGCCTTGGCGTGCAGGTCCGAGTTGAGCCCTTTCTCGGGGACGCTGATGCTGGCGACCGAGTCGGGCGCAAACTTCGATGCGAGCGCCTTTTCCATCGCGGCCACGCGGAACGCGCACGGGCCCGCGCCCGTGACGGCGACGCGCGCGCCCGAACCGGTGTCGGCGACGAAGACGCCGACGATGGCGAAACGCGACGCCGGGTTCTTGAACTTCATATAGGCCGCGCGCTTGGGGATGGGGAATACCACCTGCTCGATGATCTCGCCCTTGCCGAGGGCGGTCTCGTACAGCCCCTTGAAGAAGTCGTCGGCTGCGATCTTGCGCTTGTTCGTGACGATGGTCGCGCCCAGCCCGAGGACGCCCGCGGGGTAATCGGCCGCGGGGTCGCTGTGGGCGATGGATCCGCCGATGGTGCCCATGTTGCGCACCATGCGGTCGCCGATTCCGCCTGCGAGCGCCGCGAGCGCCGGAATCGCCTTCTTGACGTCGGCAGAGGCGGCGACCTCGGCGTGGCGCGTCATCGCGCCGATGGTCACGTTCTTGCCGTCGACCTTGATCCCCGACAGGCCCTTGATCGAGCTCAGGTCGACGACGGTGGAAGGCTTGGAAAGGCGCAGCTTCATCGTCGCGACCAGGCTCTGCCCGCCCGCCAGCACCTTGGCGTCGGAGTCCTTGGCGATGATCTTGGCGGCGTCTTCGACCGATTTTGCCTTTTGATATTCGAATGCGTACATGTTCTTCTCCTTATGCGGCCTTCTGGCATGCGCGCCAGATTCTTTGCGGGGTCGCCGGCATCTCGAGGTCGCGCGTGCCCAGCGCGTCGGTGAGCGCGTTCATCACCGCCGCGGGCGCGCCGATCGCGCCCGCCTCGCCGCACCCTTTCACCCCGAGCGGGTTGTGCGTGCACGGCGTCTCCTTGGTGCCGACCTTGAACGCCGGCACGTCGTCGGCGCGCGGGATGCTGTAGTCGAGATAGGAGCCGGTCACGAGCTGGCCCGACTCGGCGTCATAGTGGCAGCCCTCGGTCAGCGCCTGGCCTATTCCCTGCGCGAGCCCGCCGTGCACCTGCCCCTCGACGATCATCGGGTTGATGATCTTGCCGAAGTCGTCGATCGCGGTGAAGTTCACGATCCTCACGTTGCCCGTGTCCGGATCGACCTCGACCTCGCAGATGTGGCTTCCTGCGGGGAAGGTGAAGTTGGCCGGGTCGTAGAACGCGTTCTCGTTCAGCCCCGGCTCGAGCTTGTCGAGGGGATAGTTGTGCGGCACGTACGCCGCGAGAGAGACCTCGGCGAAGGCCTTCTTCTTGTCGGTGCCCTTGACCACGAAGGCGCCGTCGCGGAACTCGATGTCGGCCTCGGCGGCCTCCATCAGGTGCGCGGCGATCTTCTTGCCCTTGGCGACGATCTTGTCCACGGCCTTCACGATGGCGGTGCCGCCTACGGCGATCGAGCGCGAGCCGTAGGTGCCCATGCCGAAGAGGATCTTGCTCGTGTCGCCGTGGACGATGTCGACGTCCTCGATCGGAATGCCTAGGCGATCGGCGACGACTTGAGCAAAGGTCGTCTCGTGCCCCTGTCCGTGCGCGTGCGAGCCGGTGAACACGGTCACTTTGCCCGTCGGGTGGACGCGGACCTCGCCCGCCTCGAACAGCCCCGCGCGCGCACCGAGCGCTCCGGCGACGTTCGAGGGCGCGATGCCGCACGCCTCGATGTAGCAGGCATACCCCAGGCCGCGCAGCTTGCCGCGCCGCGCCGCTTCGGCCTTGCGCGCCGGGAAGCCCGCGACGTCGGCGACCTTCAGGGCCTCGGCGAGCGTCGCTTCGTAGTTGCCGGTATCGTAGAGCAGGGCGACCGGCGTCTGATAGGGGAAGGTCTTGATGAAGTTGCGGCGCCGGATCTCGGCCGGGTTCAGCTTCATCTCGCGCGCCGCGGTCTCGACCAGGCGCTCGACGACGTAGGTCGCTTCCGGCCGGCCCGCACCGCGGTACGCGTCGACCGGCGCGGTGTTGGTGAACACCGCCGTGACCTCGCAGTAGATCACAGGCGTCGTGTACTGGCCCGCGAGCAGCGTGGCGTAGAGGATCGTCGGGATGCACGAGGCGAAGGTGGAGAGGTATGCCCCCATGTTCGCGGTGGTCGTCACGCGCATGGCGAGGAACTTGCCGTCCTTGTCCATGGCGAGCTCGGCCTTGGTGACGTGGTCGCGGCCGTGCGCATCGGACTGGAACGATTCGCTGCGCTCGGCGGTCCACTTCACCGGCCGGTTGATCTGCTTCGACGCCCAGGTGCAGACCACGTCCTCGGCGTAGAGGTAGATCTTCGAGCCGAAGCCCCCGCCGACGTCCGGCGCCACCACGCGCACCTTGTGCTCGGGAAGCCCCAGCACGAAGGCGGTCATCAGCAACCGCTCGACGTGCGGGTTCTGATTCGCGACGTAGAGCGTATAGCTGTCGTCCGCCCGCGAGAAGACCGCGTTGGCCGCACGCGGCTCGATCGCGTTCGGCACGAGGCGGTTGTTCAGGAACTCGAGCGTGGTGACATGCGCGGCGCCGGCGAACGCCTTGTCGACCCCGGCCTTGTCGCCCAGCCCCCAGACGTAGCAGGTGTTGTCGGGCGCGATGTCGTGGACGGCGGGCGCGCCTTTCTTGCGCGCATCGCCGGCACGCACGACCGCGGGCAGCTCCTCGTAGTCGACTTTCACCATCTCGGCCGCGTCGCGCGCCTGCTGGGTGGACTCGGCGATCACGATGGCGACGTGGTCGCCGACGTAGCGCGCCTTGCCCTGGGCGAGGCAGGGGTGCGGCGGCTCCTTCATCGGCTGGCCGTTGACGTCGGTGATCAGCCAGCCGCAGGGCAGGCCGTTCACCTTGGCCGCCGCGAGATCGTCGCCGGTGAACACCGCGACGACGCCGGGCGCCTTGAGCGCCTTGTCTTTGTTGATGCGCTTGATCTTCGCGTGGGCGTGCGGCGAGCGGACGAAGCACGCGTAGGTCTGATGGGGCAGGGCGACGTCGTCGGTGTAGCTGCCCGAGCCGGTGAGAAAGCGGTAGTCCTCTTTGCGCTTGATCGCAGCGCCGATATAGGTGGTCGCTCCCATGATCTAGGTCCTCATCGTCTGTGAGGCGGGAAGGGACCCGCCGCCCGTTGCAGCTGCGGCTTTGATCGCCTTCACGATGTTGTGATAGCCCGTGCAGCGGCACAGATTGCCGTCGAGCTGCTCGCGGATCTGGTCCTCGGTCGGGTTGGGGAAATTCTTCACCAGGTCGATTGCGCTCATCACCATGCCCGGGGTGCAGAAGCCGCACTGCAGCCCGTGGTGCTGGCGGAAGGCCTCCTGCATCGGGTGCAGGGTGCCGTCGGGCTTGGCGATGCCCTCGATGGTGACGATGTCGGCGCCCTCGGCCTGCATTGCGAGCATGTTGCAGGATTTCACGGCGCGGCCGTTCATGTGGATGGTGCAGGCGCCGCACTGCGCGGTGTCGCAGCCGACGTGCGTTCCGGTCAGGCGCAGGTGGTCGCGGATGAAGCTGACGAGCAGGGTGCGCTCCTCGACCTCGCCGCTCGCAGGCTTGCCGTTGACGGTCATCGAGACCTTGACGGTCATGGTTTTGCTCCTTCGGTAGATGGCTTCTTGTCGGAAGTGCTGAGAATTCTTGGGGAAAATTCGCGGGAAATCTCCGGGGAAAATGCTAGACCATGGCTGCACGGCAATCAACCACAAGCTTGATTGTTGGTCGCCTTGACCCAACCTTAGGAGAGGTCTACGCTATCGCATTCAAGCGTTTGTTAAATTTCAGTAATCCTTTCTGAGCAAGGAACTCCCGTGGACAGCGTCGATCTGGAAGTGGTGCGCAGCGCGTTGAAATGGACCGAAGGCGGCCACCGGGCCACCCTGGGCACGGTGGTCCACACCTGGGGCTCGGCGCCGCGCCCGGTGGGGGCGATGCTGGTGATCCGCGACGACGGCCAGGTGATGGGGTCGGTCTCCGGCGGCTGCGTCGAGGACGACCTCATCGACAAGGTGAAGAGCAGGGCGATCGCGGCGTCCAAGCCCGAAGTGACGGTCTACGGGGTCACCCAGGAGCAGGCGACGCGCTTCGGCCTTCCTTGCGGTGGCACGCTGCAGATCGTGCTCGAGCCCGTGACGGGGGAATCCAAGCTGCGGGAACTGCTGGGCTTCATCGAGCGCCACGAGCTTTCGGCACGCTTTCTCGACATGGAGACGGGCGCGGTGCGCATGGAGCCGGGCAAGTGGTCCGATCTGCTCGAGTTCGACGGCAAGGTGCTGAAGACCGTGCACGGGCCCCGCTGGCGGCTGCTCCTCATCGGCGCCGGGCAGGTCACGCGGTATCTCGCGCAGATGGCGCAGGCGCTCGACTACCACGTCACGGTCTGTGATCCGCGCGAGGAATACGCGGATGGCTGGGACTTCGACGCCGTGCCCATCGACCGCGGCTACCCCGACGACGTGGTCGTGCACATGAATCTGGACGCGCACAGCGCGGTGGTTGCGCTGACGCACGATCCCAAGCTCGACGACGCTGCGCTGCTCGAGGCGCTGAAGTCGCCGGCGTTCTACGTCGGCGCGCTGGGGTCGCAGAAGAACAACGACGCTCGCCGCAGGCGCCTCGCGGGCTTCGACCTGGCCGCCGCCGAGATCGGGCGGCTGCGCGGACCGGTGGGGCTCAAGATCGGCTCCAAGACGCCTCCCGAGATCGCGGTCGCCATCCTCGCCGAGCTGACCGCGGTGCGCCGCGGGGTGCAGATTCCCGAGACGATAGAGCCGCCGAAAGTGAACGTGTCGGCCGGCTGCGTCGTACCCCAGAACTAGCTATCCGTGCTCCCCTCTTCCCGAGGGGAAGCCATGACCGCAAATATCCGCGGCATCCTTCTCGCCGCGGGCTACTCGCGGCGATTCGGCTCGAACAAGCTGCTGCATTCCTTGCCCGCGGGCTCGCCCAACGCCGGGGTATCGATCGCGCTCGCCTCCGCCAGGCATCTGGTCGAGGCGCTGCCCGACCCGGTCGCTGTGGTCCGGCCGCGCGCCCAGAAGCTCGGGATGCTGCTGCGCGACGCCGGCTGCACCACCGTCGTGTGCAGGAACGCCGCGGAGGGTATGGGCCTGAGCCTCGCGGCCGGCGTGAGGGCCGCTGAGGAAGCGCACGGCTGGGTGATAGCGCTCGCCGACATGCCCGAGCTGAGGCCGGATACGATCCGGCTGATCGCCAAGGCGCTGCACGAGGGCGCAGCGATTGCGGCGCCCTCGTATCGCGGCGAGCGCGGGCACCCCGTGGGGTTCGCGCGGCGCTTCCTGGAGGACCTACTCGCGCTGCGAGGCGACGCCGGGGCGCGCGACATTCTCAGGGCGCACCCCGACTGGATCACGCTGCTCGATGTCGACGATCCCGGGGTGCTCCGGGACATCGATGAGCCTTCTGACCTCGAAGCCTAGAAAGCCGCGAGCCGCCGCGGACGGTCGAGGGACTCGGGGCCGAACGTTCTCGCAATCCACCGGGCGACCCGCTGGCGCACGCTCGGGCGCCGCGCGGGCTGCTGAAGCACGACGTCGCTCGGCTCCTGCGCGTGGATGAGCGCAAGGCCGCGCCGGTCCAGAACCAGCGCGTCGCTTGCGGAAAGAAAGTGATCCTCCAGGTCCCGATCCTGGGTGATCCACAGCCCGCCGCGAACGCACTCGATGCGCGCGCCCACTGGGTCGTAGACGCGCAGCACTTCGCGTGGCCCGAGGTGGACCTCGACCCGACTGAAACCGATGTTCATAGACGTTCCTCTATAATGCGGTTCCCGCATGTTCAAGACGGTCCCCGAGATGCGCATTGTCTTTCAGCGTGCGCCTGCGCTCAAACGATCTTTGTTCATCTTTTGCATGAGAAAAGTGAATGCTTAAGGGCGCGCGTGAACTGCCGTCGCTCGACCTCCTCAAGGGCTTCGAGGCGGCGGCGCGCAACCTGTCCTTCACCAAGGCGGCCGCCGAGCTCTTCGTTACCCAGTCGGCCGTGAGCCGCCAGATCCAGACCCTGGAGGAGCAGCTCGGGGTGGCGTTGTTCCGCCGCAGCCATCGCGAGCTGCGCCTCACGGACGAAGGGCAGACGCTGTACAAGACTTCCGCCGAGGTGTTGCGGCTGCTGCGCGAGGTCGCGGGGCGGCTGAACGCCCGTCCCGGGATGCTGACCGTCACGACCACCGCCTCGTTCGCGGCGCTCTGGCTTGTGCCCCGGCTCGCCGATTTCCGGCGGCTCCACCCGGGTATCGACATGCGGCTCGACGCGACCAACGAGATCCAGGACCTCGAGCGCGAAGGCATCGACCTGGCGATCCGCTACTGCACACCGAAGGCGGCGGGCGCCGCGGCCGTGCGCCTGTTCGGCGAGCTGGTGTTCCCGGTCTGCTCGAAGGCGCTGCTCGCGGGCAAGCGGCTGAACTCGCCTGAGGACCTGTCGGGCCAGGTACTGCTCCATTACGACGATCCGTACCGCCGCTACCCCTGGCTTTCGTGGGAAGTCTGGTTCGAGGTGACGAAGACTCAGGGAGTCAAGCCTGCGGGCATGCTGCGCTTCTCGCACTACGACCAGGTGATGCAGGCGGCGGTCGACGGCCACGGCATCGCGCTGGGGCGCAGCCGCTTCGTCGCACACTGGGTCAAGCAGGGCAAGCTTGTCCTGCCCTTCGGCAAGCGCTACATGTCCACCCCGTCGGATTCGCGCGCGTATTTCCTGGTGCCCTCGCCGCGCTCGGCGGTGCGTCCCGAGGTCGCCAAGTTCGCAAAATGGCTGCAGCAGCAGGTGCTCGCCGAAGACGAAGAGGCCGCATGACCGATCCGATCCGATACCGCATCGTCCCCGAGCGGCCCGAGGCGCACCTCTACCGGGTCAGCTGTACGGTTCCAGTCCCCGATCCCTCGGGGCAGGAGTTCTCGCTGCCCGCGTGGATTCCGGGCAGCTACATGATCCGCGAGTTCGCGCGCCACGTCGTGTCGATCCGCGCCGAGAGCCGCGGCAAGCCGCTCGCGATCGCGAAGCTCGACAAGCACACATGGCGCGTGCAGCCCTCGCCCGGGCCGGTCACGGTGAGCTGCGAGGTCTACGCGAGGGATCTGTCGGTGCGGGGCGCGTACCTCGATACCCGTCACGGCTTCTTCAACGGCGCCTGCGTCTTCCTGCGGCCACGAGGATTGGACGGCGCGCGCTGCGAGGTCGAGATCGAGCGGCCCCGCGGCCCGCGCTACCGCACCTGGATCGTGGCGACGGCGATGACGCGCGGCGCGGCGAAGCCGCACGGCTTCGGAGCCTACGTCGCTTCGGACTACGACGAGCTGATCGACCACCCGGTCGCGATGGGCGAGCTCGCGCTCGCGGGCTTCCGCGCCTGCGGGGTGCCGCACGAGATCGCGCTCGCCGGCCGCCACCGCGCCGACCTGCCGAGGCTGGCCCGCGACCTGAAGCGGATGTGCGAGGAGCACATCCTGTTCTTCGGCGAGCCCGCGCCGATGAAGCGCTATGTGTTCCTGATCACCGCGCTCGGCGAAGGCTACGGGGGCCTCGAGCACCGCGCGTCCACGGCGCTCGTGTGCTCGCGCGAGGACCTTCCGCGAGCGGGAGAGGCGCGAGTGGGCGAGCGCTACCGCAACTTCCTCGGCCTCGCGAGCCACGAGTACTTCCACACCTGGAACGTGAAGCGCATCAAGCCCGCGGCGTTCATCCCCTACGACCTCGACCGCGAGAGCTACACCGCGCTGCTGTGGGCGTTCGAGGGCGTGACCTCGTACTACGACGACCTCGCGCTGGTGCGCTGCGGCCTGATCGGAAGGAAGGATTATCTGGAGCTGCTCGGCCGCTCGATCACGGCCTACCTGCGTACGCCGGGCCGGCGCAGGCAGACGCTCGCCGAGGCGAGCTTCGACGCCTGGATCAAGTACTACCGTCCCGACGAGAACTCGCCGAACACCGGCGTCAGCTACTACGGCAAGGGAAGCCTGGTCGCGCTGTGCCTCGACCTCCTGATCCGCGACAGGACGCGCGGCAGGAAATCTCTCGACGACGTGATGCGGGCGCTGTGGCGCCGCCACGGCCTGGCGGGAATCGGCGTCGAGGAGGACGGGGTGGAGCGCCTCGCCGGCGAAGTCACGGGGCTCGACCTGAAACGGGTGTTCGATCAGTGGCTGCGCTCGACGAGCGAGCTTCCGCTCAAGACGCTGCTCGCCGCGCACGGCGTCGAGATGGTTCTGCGTCAGGCCGAGTCCTCGTCCGACCGCGGCGGCAAGCCCGCCGGGTCGAAGTCCGCCAGCGGGCTCGCGATGGTCGGCGCGCTGGTGCGCTCCGACGGCGACGAGGTGGTCCTGTCCCACGTGTTCGACGGCGGCGCGGCGCGCGAGGCCGGCCTGACCGCGGGCGACGCCGTCGTCGCGGTGGACGGCCTGCGTCCAGGCCGCGGCGGACTGGACGCGATGCTCGCGAAGCGCCGCGCCGGCGAGACGGTGACGATCCACGCGTTCCGCGGGGACGAGCTCATGAGCTTCGACGTGCGCATCAAGGCGGCGCCGGCCGACACGTGCGTGCTGTCCGAGCTCGCGGGCGCGGGCGCGCGCCCGCTGGCCCGGTGGCTCGGGGGCGCGCATGGCTGAGACGCGGCTCCTTCTGATCCGCCACGGCGAAACCGAATGGAATCGCGAAGGCCGGATCCAGGGCTACCACGCCGACAGCCGGCTGACTGAGAACGGCGAGACCCAGGCGCGTCTCCTCGCGCGGCGGCTTGCGGGGGAGGACCTCTTCGCCGTTCATTGCAGCGACTCCGGCCGCGCGCGCCAGACGGCGGCGCCGGTCGCCGCCGCGCTGAAGCTGGACATCGTCTACGACGTCGCGCTGCGCGAGCGCAGCTACGGGCGGTTCGAGGGCCGGACCTACGGCGAGCTCGAGCGGGAGCATCCCGAGGCGTACCTGAAGTTCCGCTCGCGGGACCCGGCCTACGCGCCGCCGGGCGGCGAAAGCGGCGCCCAGTTCCGCGACCGGATCCTCGCGGCGCTGGAGCGCGTCGCCGCTGCGGCACAGGGCGGATGCGCGGCGGTGATCACCCACGGCGGGGTGCTTGGCGTCGCCTACCGCCACGCCACTGGCGCGGCCCCGGATGCGAAGCGGGGCTACTCGCTGCACAACGCGAGCATCAACCGCATCCTGTGTTCGGGCGGCCGGTGGTCGCTCGAGGACTGGGGAGACGTCACGCACCTCGCCGCGGGGAGCGGCGACGGCATCCAGGGCGCCTAGCCCGGCGCTAGAATCCGCCGAATGAACGCCCCCGACCGCCCTCTCGCGATCACCTACGCCGACGTCGCCGCCGCCGCGGAGCGGCTTGCGGGACATGCGCACCGCACCCCGGTCATGACCTCGAGCTCGGTCGACGCGCGCGTCGGCGCCGGCGTGTTCTTCAAATGCGAGAACTTCCAGCGCATCGGGGCGTTCAAGTTCCGGGGAGCGTACAACGCGATGTCGCGGCTCGCGGAGGAGGAGCGCCATCGCGGCGTGCTCGCCTATTCCTCGGGCAACCACGCGCAGGCGGTCGCGCTCGCGGGCAGGATGCTCGGCGTGCGGGTGACCATCGTGATGCCGCAAGATGCTCCGGCGGTCAAGCTCGAGGCGACGCGCGGCTATGGCGCGGAGCTGCTGCTCTACGACAAGCACAAGGAAGTGCGCGAGGAGGTCGCCGAGAGAACCGCGCGCGAGCGCGGACTCACCATGATTCCGCCGTTCAATCATCCGCACGTCATCGCCGGGCAGGGCACCGCGGCGAAGGAGCTGATCGAAGACGCCGGCAAGCTCGACTATCTGTTCGTCCCGGTGAGCGGCGGAGGGCTGATCTCCGGCTGCGCCGTCGCGGCCGCGCATCTTTCTCCCGGGTGCAAGGTGATCGGCGTCGAGCCCGAGGCGGGGGACGACGCGGCGCGCTCGTTCAGGACGAAGACGTTGCAGAGCTGCCACAACCCGGAGACGATCGCCGACGGTGCGCGCACCCACGCGCTGGGCTCGCTCACGTTTCCGCTGGTGCTGCGCTACGTGCACGACATCGTCACCGTGACCGACGCCGAGCTGCTGAGGGACATGTTCTTCCTGTGGGAGCGCATGAAGATCGTCGTCGAGCCGACCGGGGCGCTCGGCGCTTGCGGCCTCTTCGAGCGCGGGCTTCGGGTTGCCGGCCAGCGCGTCGGCGTGATCCTCTCGGGCGGCAACGTCGACCTCAAGCAGGTCCTGCGGCTGCTCGCCTAGGGACCGAAGGCGCTGCGGCGATGGCCGCGTCCGCGGAGTTCCGCTTCTACGAGGAGCTGAACGACTTTCTCGCGCCCGAGCTGCGCAGCAGGGCCTTTCCGGTGCCGATCGACCGGGCGCGCTCGGTGAAGGACGCGATAGAGTCGCTCGGCGTTCCCCATACCGCGGTCGACCTGATCCTCGTCGACGGTGCCTCGGTCGGATTCGCGCATGTCCTTCGCGGCGGCGAGCGCGTCGCGGTCTATCCGGTGTTCGAGCGCCTGGACATCGCCCCGCTCGTGCACTTGCGACCGCGCCCGCTGCGCGAGCCGCGCTTCGTCGCCGACGCGCATCTCGGCAAGCTCGCGCGGCACCTTCGCCTTGCCGGCTTCGACTGCCTGTGGGAGAACGACTTCGCGGACGCGGAGATCGTCGCGGTCTCGGTCGCGCAGAAACGCATCGTCCTCACCCGCGACCTGGGCATCCTCAAGCGCCAGGCGGTCGAGCGCGGACACTTCGTGCGCGCGACCGAGTCGGGCGCGCAGCTGCGCGAGGTCGTCCGGGCGTTCCAGCTGGAAGGCAGCCTGCGCCCCTTCACGCGCTGCCGCGCGTGCAACGCCGAGCTCCACTCCGTCTCCAAGGCGAGCATCGCCGCGCGCCTGCCGCCCGAGGTGCGGCTCAGGTTCGACCGGTTCACCGAGTGCCCGCAGTGCGGCCGCGTGTTCTGGCAAGGCACGCACTACGAGCGCCTGGAGCGCCTTCTGCGCGGGGCCGTGGCGTGAGACCTAGGCGCGCGTCCACACCTGCCAGCGCTCCTTGCCCGAGAAGATGGGGATCGAGTCCTCGACCGCGGCGTCCGCGGTCCGCTCGAAGCGCGCGCCGAGCAGCAACTCGAGCTCGCCCGGCTTGAGCCCGAAAGGCGGACCCCGCTCGCTTTCCTCGAAGAAGAAGAACCCCGCGATCCTGCCGCGCGGTCCGAGCAGCTCCGCAACCCGCTCGGCGTAGCGCGGCCGCAGCGGGCGCGGCAGCGAGCACAGGAACGCCCTCTCGTAGACGAGGTCGAAGCTCGCGCCGAGGTCGGACCCGAAGAAATCCGCGAGGCGCACGCGATCCGAAAAGGGTCCGAGCATCGCCTGAGCGCGCTCGACCGCGGCGGGCGCGAAGTCCACCGCGAGCGTTTCGTGCCCCGCTTCCGCGAAGGCGCGCACCTCGTAGCCCGAGCCGCAGCCCGGGATCAGCACGCGCATCTTCCCTGCGGTGCGGAGAAAGCGCCCGAGGTCGGAGGGCACTCGCCCGGCATCCCAAGGCGTGAAATTGTCGCGGAAGCGCTTTTCCCAGAACTCGGGCCGGCTTGCGTCCGACTTTGCCATGGAAACGATCGGTAACTCCTGTTTCGTGACTCAATGTAACATCTTGTTGCAAAAAGACGACCAGGGAAATCGGGCGGTTACATCTGTCTGCTGTAATCGGCGCTCCCGCGGGCAGGGCCTTCGGGAGGCAGAAGGAGCCGCTATCAAATGAAGATGGAAAACCGCTCTTTGATGCCCGAGGCGATGGTTCGCGGCCGCAGCCTTTGGCGGCGCCCGTGGCTTTGGCCGCTGGTCCTCGCGATCGCCGCGGGTGCGGCCTATTTCGTCCTCAAGCCGGCTGGCGACGCCCAGTCGCAGCGCGCGGGGGCGGGGCGGCGCGGCATCGATCCGAACCGGCCGACTTCGGTGGTGGCATCGCCCGCGACCTCGGGTGACGTCAACGTCTACCTCAACGGCCTGGGCACGGTGACCCCGCTGAGGACAGTCACGATCAGGAGCCGGGTGGACGGGGAGCTGATCCGCGTTCTCTTCAACGAGGGACAAGTGGTCAAGGCCGGAGACCTCCTCGCGCAGATCGATCCGCGCCCGTACCAGGCGCAGCTCGAGCAGATGCAGGGGCAGCTCGCGCGCGACCAGGCGCTGCTCGACAACGCGCGCATCGACCTCGATCGCTACCGCAAGCTTCTGTCGCAGGATTCGATCTCCGAGCAGCAGGTCGCGACGCAGGTCGCGCTGGTGCGGCAGTACGAAGGCACCATCAAGCTCGACATGGGCCAGGTCGACAACGCCAGGCTTCAGGTGGAATACACCAGGATCACCGCGCCGATCTCGGGGCGCCTGGGGCTGCGGCAGGTGGACCCCGGAAACATCGTCCACGCGAGCGACGCCAACGGGCTGGTGGTGATCACGCAGCTTCAGCCGATCACCGTCATCTTCTCGATCCCCGAGGACAGCCTCCCCGCCGTCATGAAGAAGCTGCATGCCGGGGACAGGCTCCCGGTCGACGCCTACGACCGGTCCGGGCAGACCAAGCTCGCGTCGGGGCAGCTGCTCACCGCCGACAACCAGATCGACACGAGCACCGGCACTCTCAAGCTCAAGGCCCAGTTCAGCAACGAGAGCAGCACGCTGTTCCCGAACCAGTTCGTCAACGTGCGCATGCTGGTCGACGTCAAGCGCGGGGCGACCGTCATTCCCTCGGCGGCGATCCTGCGCGGCACGCCCGGCGCGTTCGTCTACGTGGTCAATAACGACGGCACCGTCGCGATCCGCAAGATCAAGCCCGGACCCGTGGACGGGCTGAACACCGCCGTCGACGAGGGCATCGCTCCGGGAGAGACGGTCGTCGTGGATGGCCACGACAAGCTTCGCGACGGCGCCAAGGTCGATGTGGCGTCGCGGGGTGCGGGGCTGTCGCCCGACACGGCATCCTCCAAGCCGGGTTCCGGAGAGGGCAAGGGACGGCGCCGCGGCAAGGAAGGATCGGCCCCGGCCGTATCCAAGTAGGCACGGGGGGACATGAACCCGTCGCGCCCGTTCGTTCTCCGTCCCGTCGCCACCTCGCTGCTGATGGTGGCGATCCTGCTTTCGGGCGTCGTGGCCTACCGCCTCCTGCCGCTCTCGGCGCTCCCCGAGGTCGATTACCCGACGATCCAGGTGGTCACGCTCTACCCCGGCGCGAGCCCGGAGGTGATGACTTCCTCCGTCACCGCGCCGCTCGAGCGGCAGTTCGGCCAGATGCCCGGGCTGAATCAGATGCTCTCGACCAGCTCGGGCGGCGCGTCAGTGATCACGCTGCAGTTCAGCCTCGACCTGACCCTGGACATCGCCGAGCAGGAGGTGCAGGCCGCGATCAACGCGGCCGGCAACCTGCTGCCGACCGACCTGCCCACGCCGCCGATCTACAGCAAGGTCAATCCGGCGGACTCGCCGATCCTGACTCTCGCGATCACGTCGGGCACGCTGCCGCTGCCCAAGGTCCAGGACATGATCGATACGCGGCTCGCGCAGAAGATCGCGCAGCTTCCTGGCGTGGGCCTGGTCTCGATCAGCGGAGGGCAGCGGCCGGCGGTCAGGATCCGTGCGAACCCGCGCGCGCTGGCGGCCTACGGGATGAGCCTCGACGACGTTCGCGTCGCGATCGGTAACGCGAACGTCAACCAGGCGAAGGGCAGCTTCGACGGCCCGGCGCAGGCCTCGACCATAGACGCCAACGACCAGCTCAGGTCGGCGGACCAGTACCGGGCGCTGATCCTCGCTTACCGCAACGGCAACCCGATCCGGCTGGCCGATGTCGCCGACGTGGTCGACGAAGCCGAGAACGCCCGCCTCGCCGCCTGGGCCAACGGGTCGCCCGCGCTCATCCTCAACATCCAGCGCCAGCCGGGCGCGAACGTGATCGAGGTGGTCGACCGGATCAAGAGGCTCCTGCCGCAGCTGCAGGCCTCGCTGCCGGGCTCGGTCGAGGTTACCCTGCTCACCGACCGCACCGTCACCATCCGCGCCTCGGTCGACGACGTCCAGTTCGAGCTGATGCTCGCGGTCGGGCTGGTGGTCATGGTGATCTTCCTGTTCCTGCGCAACGTGCCGGCGACGGTCATTCCCAGCGTCGCGGTGCCGCTGTCGCTCGTCGGCACCTTCGGCGTCATGTATCTCGCAGGCTTCAGCGTCAACAATCTCACGCTCATGGCGCTCACCATCGCGACCGGCTTCGTGGTCGACGACGCGATCGTGATGATCGAGAACATCGCGCGCTACATCGAGGAAGGCGAGCCGCCCCTGAAGGCGGCGCTCAAGGGCTCGGAGCAGATCGGCTTCACGATCATCTCGCTGACCTTCTCGCTGATCGCCGTGCTTATCCCGCTCCTGTTCATGGGCGACGTGGTCGGCCGCCTGTTCCGCGAGTTCGCCATCACGCTGGCGGTGTCGATACTCATCTCGGCGGTGGTCTCGCTCACGCTCACCCCGATGATGTGCTCGAAGCTGCTGCGCCACAGGCCCGAGCGGGAGCAGGGCTGGTTCTACCGCAAGTCCGGCGCCTTCTTCGACGCGGTCATCACCCGCTACGGGGTCATGCTCAACTGGGTGCTCGACCGCCAGGGCGCGACGCTGCTCGTCGCGGTCGGCACCCTGGTGCTGACCGTTCTCCTTTACATCTACGTTCCCAAGGGCTTCTTCCCGGTGCAGGACACCGGCGTGATCCAGGGCATCTCCGAGGCGCCGCAATCGATCTCCTTCTCTGCGATGTCCGAGCGTCAGCAGAGGCTGGCGCAGGTCGTGCTGCGGGATCCCGCGGTGGAGAGCCTCTCGTCCTTCATCGGCGTCGACGGGATCAACACGACCCTGAACAGCGGCCGCATGCTGATCAACCTCAAGGCGCTCGGCGAGCGTGAAGGGGTGCGCGCGAGCGACGTGATCCGGCGCCTGCAGCCGAAGCTCGCCGCGGTGGAAGGCATCTCGCTCTACATGCAGCCGGTGCAGGACCTCACCATCGAGGACCGCGTCAGCCGCACCCAGTACCAGTTCAGCGTGGTCGACGCCAACCCCGATGAGCTCTACCTGTGGGTGCCGAGGCTCGTCGAGCGCCTGCGGGCGATCCCCCAGCTCGCCGACGTGGCGAGCGACCTGCAGCTCCAGGGCCTGCAGGCCTACGTCGAGATCGACCGGGACACGGCGAGCCGGCTGGGCATCACGCCGGGCGCCGTCGACAACGCCCTGTACAACGCGTTCGGCCAGCGCCTGATCTCGACCATATTCACGCAGGCCAACCAGTACCGCGTCGTGCTCGAGGTGCAGCCGGAATTCCAGAAGGGCCCGAAGGCGCTCGACGACATCTACGTGGGCACGGCCCCGGTGATCCAGACCAACGCGATCACTCCGGTGGGGCAGCCCACCGCGGTCACGACGCAGACCTCCAGCCTGCAGCAGGCATCCGGCAGCTCGGGTGTGCCGCAGCAGGTGCGCTTGAGCAGCATCGCGCGCGTGGTGGAGAAGTCGGGGCCGCTCGCGATCAACCACCTCGCCCAGTTCCCGGCCGCGACGCTCTCCTTCAACCTCGCGCCGGGCGCTTCGCTCGGCGACGCCGTCAAGGCGATCCGCGCCGCCGAGCGCGACATCGGGCTGCCCTTGAGCGTGCAGACGAGCTTCCAGGGAGCGGCGCTCGCTTTCCAGGCTTCGCTAGCCAACACACTGTGGCTGATCCTCGCGGCCATCGTCACCATGTACATCGTGCTGGGCGTGCTCTACGAGAGCTATATCCATCCGGTCACGATCCTGTCGACGCTGCCCTCGGCGGGCGTCGGCGCGCTGCTCGCGCTCATGATCTCGCGCAACGACATCAGCATCGTCGCGATCATCGGCATCATCCTCCTGATCGGCATCGTGAAGAAGAACGCGATCATGATGATCGACTTCGCGCTCGACGCGGAGCGCAAGGAGGGCAAGTCTCCGCGCGAGGCGATCTTCCAGGCCTGCCTGCTGCGCCTCCGGCCGATCCTCATGACGACCATGTCGGCGCTGCTCGGCGCGCTGCCGCTCATGCTCGGCTCCGGAATGGGCGCCGAGCTCCGTCAGCCGCTTGGCGTGACCATGGTCGGCGGGCTGCTGCTCAGCCAGATGCTGACCCTGTTCACGACGCCGGTGATCTACCTCGCATTCGACCGCCTGGCGCGGCGCCTCGAATCAGGTGGGGCCGCGGCGGGAGCGCAGCCGTGATTCAGCCGGAAACGAGCTTCTCCGCGCCATTCATCCGGCGGCCGGTCGCCACCAGCCTGCTCACGCTGGGCGTGATTCTCGCCGGCGTCGTCGCGTTCAGGCTGCTTCCGGTGTCGCCCCTGCCGCAGGTCGACTTCCCGACCATCTCCGTGCAGGCGTCGCTCCCGGGCGCGAGCCCCGAGACGATGGCTGCCACCGTCGCGACCCCGCTCGAGCGCTCGCTCGGCCGCATCGCCGGAGTCACCGAAATGACCTCGTCGAGCTCGCTCAACAGCACGCGCATCGTGCTGCAGTTCGACCTCAACCGCGACATCGACGGCGCGGCGCGCGACGTCCAGGCCGCGATCAACGCCGCGCGCAGCCTGCTGCCCACCGGCCTGCCCAGCAATCCCACCTACAGGAAGGTCAATCCAGCCGACGCGCCGATCATGATCCTCGCGCTCACGTCGAAGACGATGAGTCGCGGCCAGATGTACGACGCCGCGTCCACCATCCTCGCGCAGAAGATCTCGCAGGTGAAGGGCGTCGGCCAGGTCACTGTCGGCGGCGCCTCGCTTCCGGCGGTCCGCGTCGAGCTCAACCCTTCCGCGCTCAACCGCTACGGCATCGGCACCGAGACGGTGCGCACGGTGATCGCCTCGACCAACGCCAACCGCCCCAAGGGGATCGTCGAGGACGGCGACCGCAGCTGGCAGATCTACGCCAACGATCAGGCGAGGACGGCCGCGGAGTACATTCCTCTCATCATCGGCTACCGCAACGGCGGCGCGGTGCGCATCTCGGACGTCGCCGAGGTGGTCGATTCGGTCGAGGACCTGCGCAATTACGGGTCGGCCAATGGCCAGCCCTCGGTGCTGGTGGTCCTCTTCAAGCAGCCCGGGGCGAACATCATCGAGACCGTCGACGCCGTCAAGGATCTGCTGCCCGTGCTGAACGCGTCGCTGCCGTCGGCGATCGACCTGTCGGTCGCGCTCGACCGCACGCCGACGATCCGCGCCTCGCTGCGCGAGGTCGAGCGGACGCTGATCATCTCGACGGCGCTCGTCATCATGGTGGTGTTCCTGTTCCTGAGGAACGTCCGCGCCACCCTCATTCCCGCCGTCGCGGTGCCGGTGTCGCTGATCGGCACGTTCAGCGTCATGTACCTCCTCGGATACAGCCTGGACAACCTGTCGCTGATGGCGCTCACCATCGCGACGGGGTTCGTGGTCGACGACGCCATTGTCGTGCTGGAGAACGTGTCGCGCCACATCGAGGAAGGCATGCCTCCGATGCAGGCGGCGCTGCGCGGGACGCGCGAGGTGGGGTTCACCGTGCTGTCGATGAGCCTGTCGCTGATCGCGGTCTTCATTCCCATCCTCGCGATGGGCGGCATACTCGGGCGCCTGTTCCGGGAGTTCGCGGTCACGCTATCGGTCGCGATCCTGGTCTCGCTTCTCGTATCGCTCACGACCACGCCGATGATGTGCTCGCGGCTCCTCAAAGGCGCGCGGCGCGATGGAGGCCGGCCGCGGCAGCAGGGCTTCCTCTCCCGGGCGAGCGAGCGGGCGTTCACGGCGCTGCGGGGCGGGTACGAGCGCTCGCTCGCGTGGGCGCTCGCGCACGGCCCGGTGACCATGCTGATTCTCGGGGTGACGATCTGCCTGAACGTCTACCTCTATGTCTTCATCCCCAAGGGCTTTTTCCCGCAACAGGACACGGGGCGCATGGGCGGGGCCATCCAGGCCGACCAGAGCACCTCGTTCCAGTCGATGCAGCAAAAGCTCGCCGATTTCATCGAGATCGTGCGCTCCGACCCGGCGGTCGAGAACGTGGTCGGATTCGTCGGCGGAGGCCAGCGAAATTCCGGATTCATGTTCATGACGCTGAAGCCGCTCTCGGAGCGCAAGGTGAGCGCGGACCGGGTCGTCGCGCGCCTGCGGCCGCGCCTCGCGCGCGAGCCGGGGGCGAGCCTTTTCCTGGTTCCGTTCCAGGACATCCGCGTAGGTGGGCGCCAGTCGAACGCCCAGTACCAGTTCACGCTGCAGGCCGACGACCTCGAGGAGCTGCGCGCTTGGGAGCCGCGCATCCGGGCGGCGCTGAGCCAGCTCCCGGAGCTGGTGGACGTGAATACCGACCAGCAGGACAAGGGTCTGCAGACCAGCCTCGTCATCGACCGCGACACCGCTTCGCGGTTCGGGATCAGCCCGAGCCTGATCGACGCGACACTCAACAACAACTTCGGGCAGCGGCAGGTGTCGACGATCTACAATCCGCTCAACCAGTACCACGTGATCATGGAGGCCGCGCCGCGCTACTGGCAGAGCCCCGACGCGCTAAAGGACGTCTACGTGGTGAGCAGGGGCGCGCAGGTCCCGCTGTCCGCGTTCAGCAGATACATTTACACGAACACCCCGCTCGCCGTAAACCACCAGGGACAGTTCGTCGCATCGACGATCTCGTTCAACCTGCCGGAGGGCATGTCGCTCTCGGATGCCACACGCGCGATCTACGACGCGCTCGACCGTCTGGGCGTGCCGACGACGGTGCGCGGGTCCTTCCAGGGGACGGCGCGCGCCTTCCAGCAGTCGCTGAGCAGCCAGCCGCTGCTGATCCTCGCGGCGCTGATCACGATGTACATCGTGCTCGGCATCCTCTACGAGAGCTACGTCCATCCGATCACGATCCTCTCGACGCTTCCGTCCGCCGGCGTCGGGGCGCTGCTCGCTCTCAGGGCGGTCGGGATGGAGTTCAGCATCATCGCGCTGATCGGCGTGATTCTCCTGATCGGGATCGTCAAGAAGAATGCGATCATGATGATCGATTTCGCGATCCAGGCCGAGCGCGGCGAGGGCAAATCCCCGAAGCAGGCGATCTTCCAGGCGTGCCTGCTGCGCTTCCGGCCGATCATGATGACCACCATGGCGGCGCTCCTGGGCGCGGTGCCGCTCGCGATTGGGTTCGGCGACGGCTCCGAGTTGCGCCGCCCCCTGGGGATCTCGATAGTCGGCGGCCTGATCCTGAGCCAGATGCTCACGCTGTATACGACGCCGGTGGTGTATCTCTACCTCGACCGCTTCAGGCTGTGGCTGCGGAGGCCGCGGCGCGCCGCTCCGGGCGGCGTGGCGCTGGAGGGCCGATGATGAGGTTGATCGCCGCCGTCGGAGCCGCGGTTCTCGCGGGCTGCGCGGCCGGCCCCGATTACGTCCGGCCGGAGGCGCCGACCCCGACGGTATACAAGGAGGGCGTCGGCTGGAAGGTCGCGCAGCCGCAGGACGCGGCGCTGCGCCGGGATTGGTGGAGGATGTTCGGCGATCCGCAGCTCGACGCGCTCATTGCGCAGGTTGACGTATCGAACCAGAACGTGCGGCTTGCCGAAGCGCAGTGGCGGCAGGCCGTCGCGGTCGTGCGGCAGGCGCGAGCGGGCCTGTTTCCGACCGTATCGGTGAACAACACCGATACGCGGAGCCGCTCGCCGAGCCTCGCGAACGCGCCGGTGTCGTCGACGGCCGCGGTCAACGTATACAGCCTGTCGCTGAACGCCACCTGGGCGCCGGACTTCTGGGGTGGCGTCCGCCGCACCGTCGAAAGCGACGTCGCCAGCGCCCAGGCGAGCGCCGCCGAGGTCGCGAACGCGCGCCTGCTCGCGCAGGCCCAGATCGCGCTCGACTACTTCCAGCTGCGCACGGTGGACGCTCAGCGCCAGCTTCTCGAGGACACCGTCGCCGCCTATGCGAAGAACCTCGAGCTCACGCGGAACCGCTACGCGGCCGGCGTGGCGGCCAAGGTGGACGTCGTGACCGCGGAGACGCAGCTGAAGAGCACCCAGGCCCAGGCGATCGAGCTCGGCGTTCAGCGCGCCCAGCTCGAGCACGCGATCGCCATCCTGATCGGGAAGCCGCCGTCGGAGGTCGCGATCGCGCCCCTGCGACCGGACAGCGCAGCGGTTCCGGTGATCCCGGTCCGGATTCCTTCGGAGCTTCTGCAGCGCAGGCCCGACATCGCCTCCGCGGAGCGCAGGATGGCCGCCGCGAATGCCGAGATCGGCGTCGCCACGGCCGCCTACTTCCCGTCGGTCGTATTCACCGGGGCGACGGGCTACCGCAGCTCGGTGTGGTCGCAGCTTCTCACCGCGCCGAACCGGTTCTGGTCGGTCGGCGCCGCCCTCGGCGAGACCCTCTTCGACGCCGGCGCGCGCGGGGCGGTAGTCGATCAGGCGAAGGCGGCCCACGACGCGAGCGAAGCCTCCTATCGCCAGACGGTGCTGACCGCCTTTCAGCAGGTCGAGGACAACCTCGCCGCGCTCCGGATCCTGGAGGAGGAGGCCCTGGCGCAGGACGATGCGGTCAGGGCCGCGCGCCAGTCGACCGAGCTGACCCTGAACCAGTACAAGGCGGGAACCGTGAGCTACCTCAACGTGATCATCATCCAGGCGGCCCAGCTCTCCAACGAGGCCACGGCGGTGCGCATCCAGGGCCAGCGCCTCGCAGCCGCGGTCGCGCTCATCCAGGCGCTGGGCGGCGGGTGGGACGCCGCGGAGCTGTCCGCGCAGAACTGACGGTCGGCTCTGGTAAGATGCCGCCTTGTCCGTATGGCGGCGTCCGACAGATGTTTAATCCCGGCAAGACCTTGCAGCAGGCCGATCCCGAGCTCTGGGCCGCGATCCAGCAGGAGAATCAGCGGCAGGAAGATCACATCGAGCTGATCGCCTCCGAGAACTACGCGAGCCCGAACGTGCTCGCCGCGCAGGGGTCGCAGCTCACCAACAAGTACGCGGAAGGCCTGCCCGGCAAGCGCTACTACGGCGGCTGCGAGTTCGTCGACATCGCCGAACAGCTCGCAATCGACCGCGTCAAGAAGCTCTTCGGGGCCGATGCCGCCAACGTCCAGCCCAACTCCGGGTCCCAGGCGAACCAGGCGGTGTTCTTCGCCGCGATGAAGCCCGGCGACACCTTCCTCGGCATGTCGCTCGCGATGGGCGGCCATCTCACGCACGGCTCGCCCGTGAACCTCAGCGGCAAGTGGTTCAACGTCCTGAGCTACGGCCTCAACGAGCGCGAGGAGATCGACTATGCGGCGCTCGAGCGCCTTGCGCGCGAGCACCGGCCGAAGCTCATCCTCGCCGGCGCCTCGGCGTATTCGCTGCGCATCGACTTCGAGCGCATCGCCCGGGCAGCGAAGGAGGTCGGGGCCTATTTCATGGTGGACATGGCGCACTACGCGGGCCTCGTCGCCGCGGGCGAGTATCCCAATCCGGTCCCGGTCGCCGACTTCGTCACCAGCACCACGCACAAGACCCTGCGCGGCCCGCGCGGCGGGTTCATCCTCGCGCGGGCCGAGCACGAGAAGCTGATCAACTCCGCGGTGTTCCCCGGGCTGCAGGGCGGGCCGCTGATGCACGTGATCGCCGCCAAGGCGGTGGCGTTCAAGGAGGCGCTCGCCCCCGAGTTCAGGTCCTACCAGAAGCAGGTGCTCGTCAACGCGCGCAGGATGGCCGAGACGCTCGCCGCGCGCGGCCTGCGCATCGTGTCTGGACGCACCGAGAGCCACATGTTCCTGCTCGATCTGCGCGCGAAGAACGTCACCGGCAAGGACGCCGAGGAGGCCCTGGGACGGGCGCACATCACGGTCAACAAGAACGCCATTCCCAACGATCCGCAGAAGCCCTTCGTCGCGAGCGGCATCCGGGTCGGCTCGCCCGCAATGACCACGCGCGGCTTCCGAGAGGCCGAGGCCGTCCAGCTCGGGAACCTGATCGCGGACGTGCTCGATGCGCCGCGCGACGAGAAGGTCGCGAAGCGCGTGGCGGCGGCGGTAGCCGAGCTGTGCCGCCGCCACCCGGTCTATCGCGCGGCCGAAGAGCGCGTGGCCGCCGTCTGAGGGCGCGCACGTGAAGTGCCCTTACTGCAAGGCCGAGGACACAGCGGTGGTCGATTCGCGCGAGTCCGAGGACGGCGACAGCACGCGGCGCCGGCGCCAGTGCGAGTCTTGCGGCAAGAGGTTCACGACCTACGAGCGCGTCGAGCTTTCCATGCCGATGGTGGTGAAGTCGAACGGCAACCGCGTTCCCTACGACCGCGAGAAGGTGCGCACCGGGTTCATGCGCGCTCTGCACAAGCGGCCCGTGCCGACCGAGTACGTGGATCAGGCGATCAACCGCATCGAGCAGCGTGTCCTCGCCTTCGGCGAGCGCGAGGTGGCGAGCCGGGTGATCGGCGAGATGGTGATGCGCGAGCTGAAGAAGATGGACGACGTCGCCTACATCCGCTTCGCCTCGGTGTACGAGGATTTCCAGCGCGTCGACGATTTCCACGACGCGATCCGCGAGGTCAAGAAGCCCGAGAAGCGCGCGCGCGGCGCCGCAAAGTAATGTTCTCCGCCGCCGACCGCGAGCTGATGCGGCAGGCGCTCGCGCTCGCCGGGAGGGGCCTGTATACGACCACGCCGAACCCGCGGGTCGGCTGCGTCGTCGCAAGGGACGGTGCCGTCGTCGGCGTGGGCTGGCACGAGAAGACCGGGCTTCCCCACGCCGAAGTCCTGGCGATGAAGGAAGCAGGTCAACGCGCCCGTGGAGCGACCCTCTACGTCAACCTCGAGCCCTGCAGCCACCACGGCCGCACGCCGCCGTGCGTCGACGCCATCATCCCCTCGGGCGTCAGACGCGTGGTAGCGGCGATGCAGGACCCCAATCCCAGGGTGGCGGGCGAGGGCTTCGCGAAGCTGCGCGCCGCGGGGATCGAGGTCGAAAGCGGGCTGATGGAAGAGGAGGCGCGCGAGCTCAACATCGGGTTCGTATCGCGCATGACGCGCGGCCGCCCCTGGGTGCGCATGAAGATCGCCGCGAGCCTGGACGGCCGCACGGCGCTCGCGAACGGCAAGAGCCAGTGGATAACGGGCGAGGCGGCGAGGGCGGACGGGCACCGCTGGCGCGCGCGCGCCTGCGCGGTCCTCACCGGCCACGGCACGGTGAGGGACGACGACCCTCAACTCAGCGTGCGGGGCGTCGACACCCCGCGCCAGCCGCTCAGGATCGTCGTCGATTCCCGGTTCGAGACGCCGCTTTCGGCGCGCGTGCTCAAGGACGGGAAGACGCTGATCGCCGGAGCGGCGGACGAGAAGGCAAGAATGGCCGCGCTCGAGAAGGCCGGCGCCGAAACCGTCATCATCCCCAACGACCGCGGCAAGGTCGAGCTGCTCAAGCTCATGGAAGAGCTTGCGCGCCGCGAGCTGAACGAGATCCACGTCGAAGGCGGCCACAAGCTGAACGGCTCGCTCCTCCAGGCGGGCGTGGTTGACGAGCTGCTCGTCTACCTCGCGCCGAGCATCATCGGCGACTCGGGGCGCGGGATGTTCGATCTGCCAGAGCTCGGCGAGCTGTCGCAGAAGAAATCGCTCGCCCTGCGTGACGTCGAGAGAGTAGGCGCAGACCTGCGCGTCGTCGCCCGCTTCATCGCTTCCGGAACACGATGACCTGCTGCCACGGCAGGTCCTTCACCGTCTTCGTCCACTGCAGAGGCTGAGCTTCCGCCTCCTTGCGCACCTGGGTCTCGGTCATAGTGTGCAGCGCCTTGATCGGCACGCTCGGGTCGTTTCCGCGGAATTCGACGAACACGACGCGCCCGCCGGGCTTCAACGCCCTCACGATCGCCGCGAGCATCTCGTAGGGATATTCGAGCTCGTGGTAGACGTCGACCATGACGGCGAGGTCCAGGGCGGCAGCGGGCAGCTTCGGGTCGGTCTCGGTCCCCAGGACCGGAGTGACATTCGTCACGCGACGCTGCTTCATCTGCAGCCGCAGGAAATCGAGCATCTCGGGCTGGATGTCGACCGCGTATACTGTTCCCGCCGGTCCCACTCGCCCGGCGATGCGCGAGGAGTAGTAGCCGCTCCCCGCGCCGACGTCGGCGACGGCCATCCCGGGCTTGAGCTCGAGCGCGGCGAGCACGCGGTCCGTTTTTTCCTCGTCCTTGCGCTCCGGACGCTCCAGCCAGGACGCGCCGTAATAGCTCATCACCTTCGCGATCTCGCGGCCCATGTAGACCTTGCCGATGCCGTCGGGGCTGGCCGGAACGGCCGTGTAGCGTGAATCGGCCGCGTTCGCCGCGAAGGCGAGCAGTGCGATCACCAGCCAAGTAGAATTCCTGCCCATGTTCAGCGGCATCATAGCGGCAGTCGGCAGGATCGGCCGGATCGAGGCGGCGAAAGGCGGCGCGCGGCTGACGATTGAAGCGGGCAAGCTCGGGCTTCGCGACGTCGCGATCGGCGACAGCATCACGGTGAACGGCGCCTGCCTCACGGTAGTGAAGCGCGGCAGGAAGAGCTTCAGCGTGGACGTCTCGCGAGAGACGCTTCGCGTGACCGCGCGGCTCGACCGCGAGGGCGAGGTCAACCTGGAGAAGGCGCTCAGACTCTCGGACCGCCTCGACGGGCACCTGGTCCTGGGCCATGTCGACGGCGTAGGGAAGGTGACGAAGGTTTCGCGGGTCGGCGACAATCGTCTGCTGCGGGTGCGCGCACCGACTCCGCTCGCACGCTACATCGCCCGCAAGGGATCGATCGCGATGGACGGCGTGAGCCTCACCGTCAACGCGGTGCGCGGCGCCGAGTTCGAAGTCAACCTGATCCCGCATACCCTCGCCCTGACCACGCTGAAGGATCTGCGCGCCGGTGATCGCGTGAACCTCGAAGTCGATCCTCTCGCGCGCTACGCGGAGCGGCTGCTCCGCCGCTGATGGGGTTCTCGACGGAAGAGATCGAGCGCCGCCGCGCGCTCGCGCCGCGCCCCGAGTTTCCCGAAGAGTTGCCGATCTCGGCAAGGCGCGAGGAGATCGCAAAGGCGATCGCGGAGAACCAGGCGGTCATCGTCTGCGGCGAGACCGGCTCGGGGAAGACCACCCAGCTTCCGAAGATCTGCCTGGGGATCGGGCGAGGGATCGCGGGGCTCATCGGACACACCCAACCGCGCAGGATCGCCGCGCGCGCGACGGCCGCGCGCGTCGCGCAGGAGCTGAAGACCGAGCTCGGCGGCGCGGTCGGCTACAAGATCCGCTTCACCGACAAGGTCGGGCAGCGCTCGTACATCAAGGTCATGACCGACGGCATCCTGCTCGCCGAGACGCAGGGCGACCGCGAGCTGCGCCAGTACGACACGCTCATCGTCGACGAGGCGCACGAGCGCAGCCTCAACATCGACTTTCTGCTCGGCTATGTGAAGCAGCTGCTGCCGCGCCGGCCGGATCTCAGGCTGATCGTAACGTCGGCGACGATCGACGCCGAGAGGTTCTCCCGGCACTTCGACGGCGCGCCGGTGATCGAGGTCTCGGGACGGCTCTACCCGGTCGAGGTGCGCTACCGCCCCTTCGATCAGGAGGACGACGACCGGGACATCGACGACGCGATCGGCGACGCGGTCGAGGACCTGGCGCGGCTGGGGCAGGGCGACGTGCTGGTGTTCCTCCCCGGCGAGCGGGAGATCCGCGAGACGGCCGAGGCGCTGCGCAAGCGCCACCCGCCGCATACCGAGATCCTGCCGCTGTTCGCGCGCCTCTCCGCGGAGGAGCAGGGCCGCGTATTCAGGCCGCACGCCGGCCGGCGCATCGTGCTCGCGACCAACGTGGCCGAGACCTCGCTCACCGTTCCGGGCATCCGCTACGTCGTCGACACGGGGCTTGCTCGCGTGAAGCGCTACAGCTATCGCAACAAGGTCGAGCAGCTGCGTGTGGAGAACGTGTCGCAGGCCGCCGCAAAGCAGCGCGCCGGCCGGTGCGGCCGCATCGCGAGCGGAGTCTGCGTGCGCCTCTACGCCGAGGATGACTTCGCACGCCGCCCGGCCTTCACCGACCCCGAAGTGCTGCGCTCCTCGCTCGCAAACGTCATCCTCAAGATGAAATCGCTGGGCCTCTCCGCGATCGAGGACTTCCCCTTCCTCGATCCTCCTCTGCCGCGCGCGGTCCAGGACGGCTACGCGCTCCTCGCCGAGCTGGGCGCCGTGGACGAGGCGAACGAGCTCACCGAGACCGGACGGCAGCTCGCGAAGCTCCCGGTCGATCCGCGCATCGCGCGCATGGTGCTCGCCGCGAGGTCCGAGAATGCGCTGCGCGAGGTGCTCGTGATCGCGTCCGCGCTCTCCGTGCAGGACCCGCGCGAGCGGCCCGCCGAGCGCGCCGGCGCCGCCGACGAGGCGCAGAAGCGCTTCGACGACGAGAAGTCGGACTTCCTCTCCTGGCTCAAGCTGTGGAAGTTCTTCGACGAGGCCCTTCACGGAGGCATGTCCGGCCGCAAGCTGCACCAGGCCTGCCGCGAGCATTTCCTCTCGTACAACCGCATGCGCGAGTGGCGCGACGTCCACGGGCAGCTGAAGGAGCTGGTCGCCGAACTCGGCTGGAGAATTTCGGAGACCCCCGCGACCTACGCCCAGATACACCGCGCGCTGCTCGCGGGCCTGCTCGGCAACGTCGGCATGAAGACCGAGGAGGGCAATTTTCTCGGCGCGCGCGGAATCCGTTTCTGGGTCCACCCGGGGTCCGGCGTCGGGAAGAAGGCCGGCCGCTGGATCATGGCGGCCGAAGTCACCGAGACGACGCGCCTGTACGCGCGCTGCGTCGCCACCATCGAGCCCGAATGGCTGGAATCCGTCGGAGCACACCTCCTCAGGCGCCATCGCTACGATCCGCACTGGGAGAAGAAGGCGGCGCACGTCGCCGCCCTCGAGCGCGGGACGCTCTACGGCCTTCCGCTCTACGCGGGCCGGCGAGTCCACTACGGCCCCACCGACCCGGTCGAATCGAGGCGGATCTTCATCCGCCAAGCCCTGGTCGAAGGCGACTTCGAGACCCGCGCGCCCTTTTTCGCCCACAACCGCAGGCTCGTGCGCGAGATCGAGCAGCTCGAGCACAAGTCGCGGCGGCCCGACGTGCTCGTGGACGACGAGCTGATACACGCCTTCTACGACAGCCTCGTGCCGCAGGGCATGCACACCGGGGCGGATTTCGAGCGTTGGCGCCGCGACGCGGAAGCGACGAATCCGAAGCTGCTCTTCCTCAAGCGCGAAGACCTGATGCGCCACGAGGCCGCCGGCATCACCACCGCGCAGTTCCCGCCTCGGCTCGAGATGGCCGGGCGCAGCTTCGCCCTCGACTATCATCACGAGCCGGGATCTTCCCGCGACGGCGTGACGCTGACCGTGCCGCTGCTCGCGCTCAACCAGATCGACGCGGCGAGGTGCGATTGGCTGGTGCCCGGCCTGGTGAAGGAAAAGGTCGCGCGCCTCGCGAAGTCGCTGCCGCAGAAGCTTCGCCATCGGCTGGGCCCGCTGCCCGAGTTCGTCGACGCCTTCCTCTCCGCCAACCCTGCCGCCGACGCTCTGCTGGCGCAGGCGATCGCCCGGCATGCGCGCCGGGAGCTGAATCTAGCGATTCCGCTGGACGCATTTCGTCCGGAAGGGCTTCCCGCGCATCTGTCGATGAACTTCCGGGTCGTCGACGAGCACGGGCGCCAGCTCGCGATGGGGCGCAACCTCTCGCAGCTGCGCGCCGAACTGGGCGACGCGGCGGGCGAGCGCTTCGCGGAACTCGCTCAGGCGGAAGAGCCGCCGCAAAAGACGACGGCGTGGGACTTCGGCGACCTCGAGGAGGTCGCCGAGATCCGCCGGGGCTCGCAGACGCTGATCGGCTATCCGGCCCTGGTCGACCACGGCGACGGAGTCAGCCTGGAGGTGTTCGATTCGGCCGAGAAGGCGCGTGAGACGCATCGCCCGGGATTGCGGCGGCTTTTCATGCTGCAGCTGAAGGAGCAGGCTCGCCAGATCGAGAAGAACCTCCCCGGAGCCCAGGCGATGGCGCTGCAGTTCGCGACCTTCGGCGGGGCCGGCGAGCTGCGCTCCCAGCTGCTCGCCGCCGCGTTCGACCGGGCGTGCATGCAGGATCCCCTGCCGCGCACCCGCGCGGAGTTCGAGCGGCGGCGCGACGAGGCGCGCTCGCGGGTCGGCCTTCTGGCGCAGGAGATCGCCCGGCTGGCGGCGGGCATCCTGTCCGAGCACGCCGCGCTCCAGAAGAAGGTCCAGCAACTGTCCAAACCGTTTCCCGCGGCGTGCCGTGACGTCGAGGAGGCCGCCGCCCGCCTGCTCTCTGCGGGATTCATCGAGCGCACACCCTACGACCGGCTGCAGCACTTCCCCCGATACCTCAAGGCGATGGCTCTCCGGCTCGAGAAGCTGCGCGCCGACCCGCAACGCGACGCGCGCCTCGCCGCCGAGATCGCGCCGCTGACGGCGCAGTGGCAGCGCGAGCACCTGAGGCAGTCGAAATCGGGCGAGTCCGACCCCCGCCTCGAGCAGTTCCGCTGGCTGCTCGAGGAGCTGCGCGTGCAGCTCTTCGCCCAGGAGCTGAAGACTCCGGTACCGGTATCGGTAAAGAGGCTGACGAAGATGTGGCAGACTACCGGCAGGTGAGAGAAGGGATGGAGAGGGTCTCCGCGGCGCTGCTGAAGGGATTGGCCAGCCTCCTGCATCCGAGGATGCTGTGGCTCACGGTCTGGCCGATGCTGGTCGCGCTCGCGATCTGGCTGACGCTTGCGCTGCTGTACTGGAGCCAAGCCATCGCGTGGGTCGACCTGGAGCTGCATCAATGGGCGGCCTACCGGTGGACGCTTTCCGTCTGGCCCCTGTCGCTCCTCGCAACCTGGCTGGGGTGGCTGCTTCTGGTCTTTCTGTTCGTCCCGGTGGTGCTGATGACGGCGGTGCTGATCGTCAGCATCGTTTCCATGCCGGCCATGGTCGCGCACGTCGGCGAGCGCGACTATCCGCGCCTCGAGCGCAGGAAGGGCGGGACCTTCGCCGGAAGTTTCTGGAACGGGCTCTTGGCGGTCTTGCTCCTCGCGTTGCTCTTCGCGCTCACGCTGCCTCTGTGGCTTATCCCGATCTTCTGGCCGGTCCTTCCCATCGCGCTGCTCGGGTATTTCAACCAGCGGGTCTACCGCTACGACGCCCTGGCCGAGCACGGCACTCCAGGGGAGATCGCGGAAATGATTTCACGCAGCCGTGGCGAGCTGTTCCTGCTCGGCGCGGCGCTCGCGCTCGTCGGGCACCTGCCCCTGGTGGGGCTGGCGATGCCGGTTTACGGGGGCCTCGCGTTCATCCACTACGCGCTCGCGCGCCTGGCCGAGCTGCGCGGCGAGCCGATCGAAGGGAGCGCCCGGCGCGTATGAGAGTCGGCGCAATCATCATCGGCGACGAGATCATCGTGGGCAAGCGCTCGGACAAGCATTTCGCCAAGGTGATCGAGATCCTCGCCGCCCGCGGGATGAAGCTCTCCTGGTGCGAATACCTCGGGGACGCCCCAGAGCTCATCACCGAGACGCTGCGGCGCACCTTCGCCTCGGAGGACCTGGTGTTCAGCTTCGGCGGGATAGGCGCGACGCCCGACGATCACACCCGGCAGTGCGCGGCGGACGCGCTCGGCGTAGGCCTCGAGCTACACCCCGACGCGGAGGCGGCAATCCGCTCGCGGACCGATATGGTGATCACCCCGCAGCGGCTCAAGATGGGAGAGTTTCCGACGGGGGCCAGCATCATTCCCAATTCGTACAACCGCATCCCGGGCTTCTCGGTCGGCCACCATCACTTCGTCCCCGGATTTCCGGTGATGGCGTGGCCGATGGTCGAGTGGACGCTCGATACCCACTATCGGTCGCTGTTCCACCGCATCCCGCAAGCCGAGGCCTCGATCATCGTGTACGAGCTGGCCGAATCGACGATAACGCCGCTGATGCTCGAAGTCGAAGCGAAATTCCGGAACCTGAAATCGTTCAGCCTTCCCAGCATCGGAGAGGCGGGCGTGCGAAGGCACATCGAGCTCGGGGTACGCGGCGCGCCCGGTGAAGTTGCGCCCGCCATGGAGCTCATGAAATCGGGCGTGACGGCGCTCGGCGGAAGGTGGGAGCCCGCCGCCTCGCGCTAGGCGAGGGCGGCGAGCGCGCAAACAAAAAGCCCTGGCTTGCGCCAGGGCTTTAGGGCGCCCCCGGAGAGGAGGAGGAGGAGAACCGGGGGCGCGGGAGACGACTTACGCTGCGGCGGCGTGCTTTCTTTCCTTGGTGGCGGGCGCCGCAGTTGCCGCAGTGAAATTCGCTTCCGCAATCTCGGTCGCCTGTTTCGCGACCTTGCTGAAGCTGTCGTAGGCGGTGCTGGCCGCCGCGAGGGCGGACTTGACCGCCGCGACCGCGACGTCGGAACCGGCCGGCGCGTTCTTCGAAGCCTTGTCGAGCATGCCCATGAGGTTCTTGCTCATTTCGGCCGCACGCGCCTCGAGGAACTTGGCGATCTCGCCTTGAGTCTGCGCGGCGAGCTCGTACACGCTGCGCGAGTAGGCGATGGCCTTCTCCAGGTTCGGCTGGGAAGCCGCGGCGTTCAGCGTGAAGTATTCCTGCGCGTCCTTCGCGGCGAGCAGCGACTTCGCGCGGCCCAGGCTGTCTTCGAACGCGGCCTTGGCTGCGTTCACGTTCAGGGCGGACAACCGCTCGAGAGCGGCGAATTGGGAGCTGGCGAGACCGAGCAAGGCTTCCATTCCGGCCTTGTTCGCGCCAATGACTTGTTCAGGGGTGAGGTACATGATCGATCTCCAAGTGGGTCTGTCGGGGGTTGCTGTCTGGTCTGTCTATGCTTTCGTCCGTAGCTATATTGCACTGCAACAAATGCTATTTTACTGACGAGACAGGCCAAGTCAAGAGAAATTTGTGCACCGCACTATCCGCGGATCGCTGGTTAGCGACCGCTGACATCTAACACGCTGTTTCCAAATGGGTACCGACTATCCGTGGTCGGCGCGCACGCTCTGTCGCCGTGGGACTTTCCCCATGTGCCAGTTGGCAAGCGCCCAGGTCCAGAGGGCGGGGACGCCGCTTCTTCTGAGATCCTCGGGCGGTTCCTGTCCAAGAAAGCGCAAGGCCTCCCAGATTTGGGCGGGTGCGTCCTCCACCGGGAGCGGAGCGGCCAGGGTCTGCTTGCTCAGCTTTTCCCCATCCCGATTCACCGCGACCGGGAGGTGAGCGTAGCGTGGAGTCGGATAGCCGAGCAGGCGCTGGAGAAGAATCTGACGCGGCGTGGAAGCCAGGAGGTCCGCGCCGCGGACGACGTCCGTGATGCCTTGCTCGAAATCATCCACGACGACCGCGAGTTGATACGCGAACGGGCCGTCGGAGCGTCGTACGACGAAATCTCCGACGTCTCTTGCCAGATTCTGCTCGATTCGGCCCTGAACCCGGTCCTCGAAGGCGATCACCACATTGCCGACGCGGGCGCGGACGGCGCGCGGCGCGCGGCCAGGCGGCAAGCCGTTGCGGCAGGTACCCGGATAGACGGGCTCGCTGACCGCGCCCAGACTCCAGTCGGCGATCTCCCGCCGCGTGCACGCGCAAGGAAAAACCGCGCCGTCGCGCGCAAGGCGCTCAAGGGCGGCCGCGTAGGCCGGGACGCGGCTGCTCTGCCGCATCACGACGCCGTCCCATTCGAACCCGTACGCCTGGAGCGTGTCGAGAATGGCGTCCGCGGCTCCGCCGGCCTCGCGCGGTGGATCGAGGTCCTCCATGCGAACGAGCCACGCTCCCGCGTTCGCGCGGGCGTCCAGATAGCTCCCGACCGCGGCGACCAGCGATCCGAAATGCAGCGGACCCGTCGGTGAAGGGGCGAATCGTCCCCGGTAGGGCTTGGTCGAGTCATGCATAATCTGCGCGGAAAATCATATCAGCCCCTCGTCAGCCATCTCGGGAACGTGAGCCGCGTACACCAGATCATCATCGTCGGCGGGGGAGCCGGAGGCCTCGAGCTCGCGACGCGCGCGGGCGATCGCTTCGGGCGCAAGGGACGGGCCGCGGTCACGCTGGTGGACATGAACGAGACGCACCTGTGGAAGCCTCTGCTTCACGAGGTAGCGGCGGGCAGCATGGACATCCACGCCCATCAACTCGACTACCTTGCGCAGGCGCGCTGGCACCATTTCAACTTCTGCTGCGGGGCGCTGGAAGGTCTCGATCGGATCCGTCGCGAGATCACCGTAGCGCCCACGCTCGACGAGCGCGGGGCCGAGGTGATTCCGCGCCGCAAGCTGCACTACGACACGCTGGTGATCGCGGTGGGCAGCGTGGCGAACACGTTCGGCGTCCCAGGGGTCGCCGAGCACGCCTACGCGCTGGAATCGGCGGGCGAGGCCGACCGCTTCCACCGGCGCCTCATCAGCGCGTGCATCCAGGCCAACTACCGCCCCGGCGGCGAGGCGGCGAGACTGCGTGTGGTCATCGTCGGGGGCGGAGCGACCGGGGTTGAGCTCGCAGCCGAGCTGCACAACACGACCCGGGTCCTCGCGGCCTACGGCCTCGAGAACATCGACCCGGAGCGGTTCCTCGAGGTGACCCTGCTCGACGCGGGACCTCGCGTCCTGCCGATGCTCCCCGAGCGAATCGCGGGCGCGGTGACGGGGGCGCTCCGTGATATCGGAGTGCGCGTAGCGTGTTCGGAGCAGGTGGTGGAGGTCACGGAACGCGAGGTGAGAACCCGTTCCGGAAACGCCTTCGTGGCGGACCTCACCGTATGGGCGGCGGGCATCAAGGGGGCGGACCTGCTGCGAGGCCTAGACGGGCTTGAGACGAACCGCCTCAATCAGCTGGTGGTCCAGCCCACGCTGCAGACGACCCGCGACCCGGACATCTTCGCGCTGGGCGACTGCTCGGCGCTGCCGCGCGAGGGAGGACGGCCGCCCGTGCCGCCGGCGGCGCAGGCGGCGCACCAGCAGGCCTCGCACCTCCTGCGCTTGCTCGCGCGCCGGCTCGACGGGCTGCCGCTCGCGCCCTTCCGGTACCGCGACTTCGGCTCGCTGGTGTCGCTGGGCGAGTACAGCACCATCGGTTCGCTGATGGGATTTCTCTCCGGCAAGAGCTACCGCGTCGAGGGCTGGTTTGCGCGCTTCATGTACCTTTCCCTCTACAAGATGCATCTCTACGCCCTGCACGGGCCGGTCGGCGTGATCCTGGATAGCCTGGCGCGCTTCCTGAAGCGGGGAACAGAACCGCGCGTCAAGCTGCACTGATGACGGACTCGCTGGTCAGGATCGTCCTCGGTGTCGCGCTTGCGGTGCCGCTGCTCGTATGGCTGCTCCAGGACCGCATGGTCTTCTTTCCGCGGCCTCTTGAGTTCCGGCCGGCGCCGCGGGCAAACCTCAAGGAAGTCACCATCACTGCCGCAGACGGAGTGAAGCTGCGCGGCTGGTTCGTCGGAGGCCGCGGTACGCCGGCGCCGCTAGTAATCTACTTCGGTGGCAACGCGGAGGAGGTATCCTGGCTGGCCGACGCCGCGGGAAAATTCGCCGGCTGGTCTCTGCTCCTCGTCAACTACCGCGGCTACGGCGAGAGCGAAGGCAGGCCCGGGGAAGGCGCGCTGCTGCGGGACGCGGTCTCGGTGTACGACTACGCCGTGCGGCGTCCCGGAGTCGATCCCGGACGTATCGTCGCCATGGGCCGAAGCCTAGGCAGCGGCGTAGCGGTTCACCTCGCCGGGGAGCGGCCGCTGCGCGGTCTGATCCTCGTGTCCCCCTACGACAGTCTGGTCGCCGTCGCGAGGAGGCACTACCCCTACCTACCGGTCTCGCTGATGCTTCGCCACCGCTTCGATTCACTCGCGCACGCGCCCCGAATCCGGACACCGCTGTTGTGCCTGGTGGCGACCGAGGACCGCGTCATCCCCGTCCCGCATTCGCGCACGCTGTTCGACGCCTGGGGCGGGCCGAAGGCCTGGCGCGAGGTGCCGCGCGCCGACCACGACAGCATCGCGGGCGATCCCGCGTACTGGGCCACGCTGGCGGACTTCCTCGAGTCCAAGCGCTAGGCTCCGGTCGAGGAGCCCCCTGCTATACTTGCCGCTCCGAGAAATCCGGAGACTGCCGCGTGGCAACCATCGCCCTGACCAAGGACACTTTCGAGGAAGTCGTGAACGGGAACGACATGGTCATCGTCGACTTCTGGGCTCCCTGGTGCGGTCCGTGCAAGGGGTTTGCGCCGGTCTTCGACGCCGCCTCTGAGAAGCATGCCGACGTCGTTTTCGGCAAGGTGAACACCGACGACGAGCAGGAACTGGCGGCTTCCTTCGGCATCCGCTCGATTCCGACCCTGATGCTGTTTCGCGAAAAGGTGATCCTGTTCTCGCAGGCGGGCGCGCTGCCGGGTACCGCGCTCGAGCAGATCATCACCAAGGGAAAGGAGCTTGACATGGCGGCGGTCCACAAGGAGATTGCGGAGCGGGAGGCCGCGGCTCCGGGGCAGGCCTGACGACCTGCAAACAAAAGGGCAGGAGAATGCTCCTGCCCTTCCTGGTGCGTCGAAGGCCTACTTCTTCGCGTCGTCCTTCTTCGCGGCCTTCTTGTCGCTCTTCTTCGCCTTCTTCCCGCCTTTGCTGTCGCCTTTCTTCATTTCGTCCTTCTTTGCCGGTTGTGCACCGGTATGGGACGCCGCGACCGCAAACCCGCCGGACACCGCGAAAGCAGCGGCTACCAACAGCGACAATAGCTTTTTCATTTCATGTCTCCTCTGAGCATTATTAGAGTGTTCCGGCCACCGGTAACAGGCGAACCGCGGCGTATCCTAGCATACAGCGCTGAAAACGCGAAAGATTCGGCGCTCCCGCGCGGAGGCGCTTCGGAGTGAACCGCGGGATCGCCTATGCGCTCCTGGGCGCCGCGCTCTTCGGCGCCAGCACGCCGGTCGCCAAGCTGCTCGTCGGCGAGGTCGGGCCGCTGACGCTCGCGGGACTTCTGTACGCGGGCTCGGGGCTCGGGCTCGGGACGTGGCTGCTGCTGCGCAGATGGCTCCGTCCGGCTTCCGGGGGCGGCGCGCTCGGCGCGAGCGACTTCAAGTGGCTTGCCGCAGCGATCGTCTTCGGCGGGGTGATCGGCCCCGTGCTGCTCATGCTTGGGCTTTCCACGGCTTCCGCGGCTACCGTGTCGCTCCTGCTGAATCTGGAGGGCGTGTTCACGGCGCTTCTCGCCTGGTTCGTGTTTCGTGAGAACTTCGACCGGCGCGTGATGCTGGGCATGCTCCTCATCGTTTGCGGCGGCCTGCTGCTCAGCTGGCCGTCCGGGGAAATCACCACGTCCTTGCCCGCGCTGGCGGTCGCGGGAGCCTGCCTGTGCTGGGCGATCGACAACAACCTCACCCGCAAGATCTCCGCGGGCGATCCCGTGCGGATAGCGGCCATCAAGGGACTGGCCGCGGGCGCGGTCAATCTCTGCGCGTCGGCCGCGCTGGGCGCCGCCCGACCCGGCCTGGAATCCGCCCTGGCCGCGGCGGCGGTCGGCTTCCTGGGATACGGCGTCAGCCTCGCCCTGTTCGTCGTGGCGCTGCGCCTGCTGGGAACTGCGCGAACCGGAGCCTACTTCGCGACGGCGCCTTTCATCGGGGCCGCGGCTTCGTTCGCGTTGCTCGGGGAGGCGCCGGATGCGCCTTTCTGGGTCGCGACCGCGCTGATGGCGACGGGGGTCGCCCTGCACCTGTCCGAGCGCCACGGCCACGCGCACCAGCACGAGGCGCTCGCGCACGCGCATTCCCATACGCACGACGAGCATCACAGTCACGAGCACGATTTCGAATGGGACGGGACCGAGCCTCATTCCCACGCACACGACCACGTCCCGATGAAGCACAGCCATGAGCACTACCCGGACATACACCATCGGCACGGTCACTAGGGCGCTGCGCGTCCTGGCGCTCGCGACGCTCGCGCTTGCCGCCCACGCCGCGCCCTATGTGCCCAAGGACGATTCGGTAGTGCTCGAGCACCTGCCCGTGAGGCCGAGCGACCCGGTCGCGCGCGAGCTGCGCACGCTGCGCGCCGAGCTTGCCGCGAATCCTCTCGGGCGGGACACCGCGGTTCGCCTCGCCGAGCGCTATTTCGCGCTCGCCAACGCAGAAGGGGATCCGCGCTACGTCGGATACGCTCAAGCGGCGCTCAAGCCGTGGTGGGACATGGCTGCGCCGCCCCTCGACGCCCTGGTCATGCGCGCGATCCTCAAGCAATACAGCCACGATTTCAACGGCGCCATGCAGGACCTGAAGGCCGCGACGCGCGAGGACGCCGGGAACGCCCGCGCATGGTCCTGGCGCGCGGCGATCGACATGGTGCAGGCAGACTACGAGCAGGCGCGCAAAGACTGCCTCGCCCTTCAGGACGTCGCGTCGGATCTGTACGCAGCCGGATGCCTCGCGTATCTCGACGGCACGACGGGCAAGGCTGCCGCGGCCTACCGCTCGCTTTCGGAAGCGTTCGCGCGGAGCGGCGACGACTCGCCCGAAATGAAGGTCTGGGTGCTCACGCGTCTCGCGGAGATGTCGCTGCGCATGGGGAACGCGAAGCAGGCCGAGCGGCACTTTCGCGCGGCGTATCTCGAGCCGATCAACGACCAGTTTCTGCTGGGGGCGTATTCGGATTTCCTTCTCGATCAGGGGCGGCCCGGAGAGGTGATCCCGCTCCTGGTTGACTGGTTGAAGTCGGACATCCTGCTGCTTCGACTTGCCATCGCCGAGAAGGCGCTCAAGGCTCCCAAGGCGAACGAGCACATCGAGGCGCTGAGGTCCCGCTTCGAGGCCGCCGCGCTGCGCGGCGACAAGCTCCACCAGCAGGAGGAGGCGCGCTTCAACCTGACCCTCGTGGGGAACAAGGAGAAGGCGCTCGCCCTCGCCCAGGAGAATTGGAAGCTCCAGCGCGAGCCGCGGGACGCGCGCATCCTGCTCGAGGCGGCGTTGGCGATGAAGAACCCGGACGCGGCCAAGGACGCGCTCGAGTGGCTCGATCGCACCGGCCACGAGGATCCGGGACTCCGCGCGACCGCGCAGAAGCTCAGGGCGCTCAAGCCATGAGGGCGGCGCTGATCGCGGTGATGCTCGCGCTTGCCGCGCAGGATGCGCTTGCGCACAAACCGAGCGACAGCTACCTCGCCATCAGCGTGGAGGGCACGGCCGTCAGCGGGCAATGGGACATCGCGCTCCGCGATCTCGATTTCGCCATCGGCCTGGACGACAACGGGGACGGAGAGATCACCTGGGGCGAGGTCAGGGCCCACCAAGCCGACATCGTGGCCTACTCGCTCGCCAGGCTGAAGCTGCGCGCCGGCGGCGCCGACTGCCCTGTCCACGCGACGGACTTTCTCGCCGACGACCATAGCGACGGCGCCTACTCGGTGATGCGTTTCGAGGGCGCCTGCAAGGTCGATGCGGGAGCCATCGAGATTGCCTATTCCCTGTTCGCCGACCTCGACCCGCAGCACAAGGGCCTGTTGCGACTCGAGCACGGCGGAGGCACCCGCACCGGCATCTTCAGCCCCGAGCGCGCGACCCAATCGTTCGAGCTGGAGAAGATCTCGGCGCTGACCCAGTTCTTCGACTACGCGCGCGAGGGCGTATGGCACATCTGGATAGGCTTCGACCACATCCTCTTTCTCCTCTCGCTGCTCCTTCCGGCGGTGCTGGCCTTCGGTGGAGGCCGTTGGAGCGCGGTCGAGCGCTTCGCTCCGGCGTTCTGGGATGTCTTCAAGATCGTCACCTCGTTCACTGTGGCTCACTCGATCACGCTCAGCCTCGCGGCCCTCGGCGTGATCGCGCTGCCTTCGCGCCTGGTCGAGTCGGCCATTGCCACATCGGTCGTGCTCGCCGCGCTCAACAACGTCTTCCCGCTCGTCCACGGCCGTCGCTGGATGGTGGCCTTCTTCTTCGGCCTTGTGCACGGTTTCGGCTTCGCGAGCGTCCTGCGCGACCTCGGCCTGCCCCAGAACGCGCTGCTCATCGCGCTCGTGGGCTTCAACTTGGGCGTGGAAGTGGGACAGCTGGCCATCGTGAGCGCCTTCCTGCCGGTCGCATACCTCCTGCGCGCGACGTGGTTCTATCGCAGGCTCGTCTTCTTCGGAGGCTCGCTCGCGATCGCCGTCGTCGCCGGAATTTGGCTCGTCGAGCGCGCATTCAACATGAAAATCATCACCCCTTGACGAACGCCAGGGGCCGCCCCATATCGCTTCTTTGAAAGGGCATCCTCAATGATGGAAATCCGGAAAAGCCAGGACCGCGGTCTCGCGGACCACGGCTGGCTGCGCTCCCTCCACAGCTTCTCGTTCGCCGATTACTACGACCCCGGGCACATGGGCTTCGGCGATCTGCGCGTAATCAACGAGGACCGGATCCAGCCGGGCACCGGCTTCGGCACGCACGGCCACCGCGACATGGAGATCATCAGCTACGTGCTCGACGGGGCGCTCGCGCACGAGGACAGCATGGGCAACGGGTCGACCATCGTGCCGGGCGACGTGCAGCGCATGAGCGCGGGAAAGGGCGTGCTGCACAGCGAGTTCAATCAGGCGCCCAGGGGTGTGACGCACTTCCTCCAAATCTGGATCGAGCCCAATGTCCGGGGGATCGCGCCGAGCTACGAGCAGAAGCATTTCGACGCTGAATCGAAGCGCGGCAGGCTGCGCCTCGTCGCGTCGCCGGACGGCCGCGACGCCTCGGTGACCATCCACCAGGACGCGTTTCTCTACGCCGCCCTCCTCGACCGCGAGGATCGCGCGATCCACACGCTGCGGCGCGGTCGGCGGGCGTACGTGCACGTCGCGCGGGGTTCGGTCACCGCGAACGGCCAGCCGCTCGAAGCCGGCGACGCGCTCAAGGCAGTCGACACGGACGAGATCGCGCTCGGGCAGGGCAGGGACGCCGAGATACTGCTTTTCGATCTTGCATGAGCGAGTTCCGGATGCCGGTCGTGTTCTTCGGGCACGGCAGTCCGATGAACAGCCTCGACAGTAACCCGTACACGGAGGCCTGGCGGCGCCTGGGCGAAGCCATACCTGCTCCGAAGGCCATCGTGTGCGTGTCAGCGCATTGGTACACGGAGGGCACCGCGGTCACCGCGATGACCCGCCCCAGGACGATCCACGACTTCTACGGCTTTCCCCAGGCACTGTTCGACGTTCAATACTCCGCTCCGGGCGAGCCTGCGCTAGCGTCGCGGGTGCGAGATCTGCTCGCGCCGCTCGACGTGGGGCTCGACCAGTCCTGGGGGCTGGATCACGGCACCTGGTCGGTGCTGAAGCACGCGTATCCCAGGGCGGACGTGCCGGTCGTGCAGCTGAGCATCGACGGCACGCAGTCGGCGCGATTCCACTACGAGACGGGCCGGCGGCTCGCCCCGCTGCGCGAGGAGGGAATCCTCATCGCGGGAAGCGGCAACATCGTGCACAACCTGCGCCTCATGAGGCCCGGAGCGCAGGCCTTCGACTGGGCACGGCGTTTCAACGAGCGCATTCGCGGGGCGCTCGCCTCGCGCGATCACGACGCGCTCATCGATTTTACGAAACTGGGGGACGATGCGCGCCTCTCGGTGCCTACTCCCGAGCATTACCTGCCGCTTCTCTACATCGCGGCGCTGCAGCGTCAGGACGAATCGATGTCCTTTCCCGTGGACGGCTACGACCTCGGTGCGGTGAGCATGCTGACGGCAGTCGCGGGGCTGCCGGCCGCATAGCCGGCTCAACGGCCGCCCCCTCGCTCGCGCATAATGCGGGCGTCATCTCTTGCGGATACCGCCATGCATTCGCTACAACAGGCCGCCGTCTTCCTTCTAGCCGCGGTGCTGCTGGTGCCGCTGTTTCAGCGCCTGAAGCTCGGCGCGGTGCTCGGCTATCTGAGCGCAGGCATGCTGATCGGGCCTTGGGGCCTGGGCATGATCGGGGACGTCGAGTCCACGCTGGAATTCGCCGAGTTCGGCGTGGTGCTCCTCCTGTTCCTGGTCGGCCTCGAGCTGCAGCCCAGCCGCCTGTGGGTGCTGCGGCGTCCGGTGTTCGGTTTGGGCGGCGCGCAGGTTCTCGTCACCGGCGCGGTGCTGGCCCTCCTGTCCTCCTGGTTCGCGATGTCGTGGCAGGCTTCCCTGGTCGCCGGATTCGGCCTGGCGATGTCGTCCACGGCGCTGGTGCTCGCCTCTCTTGCCGAGCGCAAGCAGCTGGCGACTCGCCACGGGCGCGAGGCGTTCGCCGTGCTGCTCTTCCAGGATCTCTCGGTCATACCGCTGCTCGCGCTCTTGCCCTCGCTCGGCGGCTTCGGCACGACGGGCGGATGGATCGCCGCGGCCAAGAGTGTGGTGGTCATTGTGGTCGTCGTTGTCGCTAGCCGCCTGGTGGTTCGCCCTGTGCTCAAGACCGTTGCGAGCTACGGCGGGCGCGAGGTATTCACGGCGGCGGCGCTGCTTCTCGTAGTGGGGGCGGCCCTCGTCATGCGAAAGATCGGCCTGTCGCCGTCGCTGGGCGCCTTTCTCGCGGGCGTGCTGCTCGCGGACTCCGAGTTCCGCCATGAGCTCGAGGCCGACATCGAGCCTTTCAAGGGGCTCTTGCTCGGCCTGTTCTTCATCGCCGTGGGCATGAGCACCAATCTCGGGCTGATCCGGGACGAGCCGCTGTCGATCCTCGGGCTCGCAGGTGGCCTCATCGCCGCGAAATTCGCTCTCATGTACGTCATGTCGAGAATCGGCGGCGCGCGCGCCGACACGGCGCAGCGCCTTGCGCTCGCGGTTTCGCAAGGGGGCGAATTCGCTTTCGTCCTTTTCGCCGCAGCGAGCGCGCTTGGGGTACTCGAACCCCGCACGGCGCAGATCCTGGTCGTCGTCGTCACGGTCTCCATGCTGCTGTCGCCGCCGGCATTCGCGCTTCAGGACAGGTTGCTCGCCCGCTGGCAGGAGCGCCACGCGGCGCCCGAGTTCGACACCATCTCGGGGCCCGGCAACCCGGTGATCATCGCCGGCTACGGGCGCGTCGGCCAGATCCTGTCGCGCGTGCTGCGCATGTGCGGCATCCCGTTCACCGCGCTCGAGGCGAGCTACCAGCAGGTGGATTTCGTCAGGCGCTTCGGCAGCAAGGTGTACTACGGCGACGCCTCGCGCCTCGAGCTGCTCGAGGCCGCGAAGACAGGTGAGGCCAAATTGTTCGTACTCGCCATCGACGACGTGGAGGCCTCGGTCAAGACGGCGCAGGTGGTGCGCAAGCACTATCCGCGCCTGCCGATCCTGGCTCGCGCACGCAACCGCGTGCACCTTTTCCGCCTGCGCGATCTGGGCGTGAAGCTCATCTGGCGCGAGACCTTTCCGGCGAGCCTCGAAATGGCGCGCCAGGCGCTTCTATCGCTGGGATTCGATGCCGCCGCTTCCGATCGCGCCATGGCCCTGTTCAGGAGGCACGATGAGAAGCAGATCGACGCGCAATACGCGGTGCAGCATGACGAGGCGCAGCTGATCCAGTCGGCCAAGGAAGCCGCGGAGCAGCTGCAGGGGCTGTTCGAGGCCGACAGCCAGCAGGGCGCGGCGGGATTCCCGCAGCCCGCTCCGGCGGCAGAGCAGAACAGCTAGAACCATGCGGACCGCGCTGGCGTGCATGTGCGCAGGCATGATCGCGGTCTGCGCGCCGTCCGAAGCGCAGCAAGCCGGCGGGAGGTTCACCCAGGGGCTGCTGTGGCGCGTCTGCAGGTCCGACATTCCGTCGAGCTACGTGTTCGGAACCATCCACCTGGCCGATCCGCGCGTGCTCGAGCTGCCCGATCCCGTGACCCACGCGCTCGCCCGCTCAAGGCGCTACTACACCGAGAGCTTCCAGGGGGAGCGCGAGGCGATGCGCTTCCTGGAAGCGGGCCAGCTCGAGGACGGACGCCGTCTCGAGACGCTCATCGGCGCGAAGGCCTACGCCAAGGTCTTCGGGATGCTGCGCGAGCGGGACGTCCCCGATGATGTGATTGCGCGCCTCAAGCCCTGGGCGGCTCTGGCGAACGTCACCGTAACCCCGGACGGCTACGACAAAGTCACGCTCGACCAGAAGCTCATCGGGCTCGCCCGCGAGCGGAAGCTTCGCGTGCTGGCACTCGAAGGCGTGGAGGAGCAGATCGCCGTGTTCGACCGCATCCCCCTCGAGACGCAGGTCGAGCTGCTGAGGCACGCGCTCGATCATCGGGACGAACTCGCGGCGATGCTCGAGCCGGCGATCCGGGCCTGGCTGAACCGCGACCTCGCCGGCGTGCACGCGGCCAGCACGCGAGCGGAGGAGCGGTATCCGGAGGTCGCCGGGCATTATCGGATCCTTTTTAAGCGAGTGGTCGAGAACAGATCGATCGTGATGGCGCATCGCCTCTTCGTGCCTTTGCGCGAAGGCGGTGTGTTCGTCGCGGTCGGTGTGAACCATCTCTACGGCGAGGACGGCATGCTCGGTCTCATCGAGAAGCAGGGCTACCGCGTCGAGCGGGTCTATTAGAATAGCCGCGTGAAGAAGATCGCCATCCTGATCTCCGGCCGGGGCAGCAATATGGAGGCCATCGTCCGCGCAGGGCTTCCCGCGGAGGTCGCTGCGGTGATCAGCAACCGCGCTGACGCCGCGGGGCTGAAATTCGCGGCGCAGGCCGGCATTGCGACCCAGGTCGTCGACGAAAGAAGGTTTCCCGCGCGCGAGGCGTTCGAGGACGCGCTGGCAGAAGCGATCGAAAGGTGCTCGCCCGACCTCGTCGCTCTCGCGGGATTCATGCGCGTCCTGGGCGCCGGTTTCGTCGGGCGCCATTCCGGCCGCATGATCAACATCCATCCGTCCCTGCTGCCTGCGTTTCCGGGCCTGCACACGCACCGGCGTGCGCTGCAGGAAGGCGTCAAGGTTCACGGCTGCACGGTGCATTTCGTTACGCCCCAGGTGGATCACGGGCCCATCATCATCCAGGCCGCCGTCCCGGTCCGCGCTGGGGACAGCGAAGCTGCGCTCGCCGCGCGCGTGCTGCAGCAGGAGCACCGCGTCTACCCGCTCGCCATACGCTGGTTCGTCGAGGACCGCCTGGTCGTCGAGAACGGCCTCGTGCGGGTCAACGAGACCGGTGCCAACCAGTCTGTTCTGGCCGGGAATGACTAGGATCTGCCTCGCGCTGGCCGCTCTGGCGTTCTTTCCGATGGCCCTGGCCGGCCCTCCTGCGCACATCAGGGTGACGTACGAGATCACGGTGAAAGGCATGGCCGGCGATGCCGTCGAGACGCTGGATCACGACGACAAGACCTACTCGATCGTGTCGGAAACCAAGGGCAGAGGATTCCTGACCGCGTTCGGAGTGCTCAACAAGCGCACCAGCCGCGGCAAGATCACCCTGGAGGGACTCCGGCCCGAGGAATATCGTGACGAGCGCCCGTTCGGCTGGGTGGCATCGGCGAAATTCGACTGGGAGGCCCGAACCATCACGCAGGGGCGCAAGGGCAAGTCGGAGACCCTGAAGATGCCGGCGGGCGCGCAGGATCCCTTGAGTCTTGCCTATGCCTTCGCGTTCGCACCGCCGACGGACAAGGAGTACGACATCATCCGCGCCGACGGCCGGGGACTGACTCCGTTCCGCTTCAAGGTCGTCGGGAACGAGAAGATCGCTACGCCCCTGGGCGAAATGCAGACGCTGCATATCGAGAAGGTTCGCGACGGTCCCGACGACAAGGCGACCGACATCTGGTTCGCAACCGAGCGCGACTTCATCCCCGTGCGCGTGCTCGTCGTCGACAAGGACGGCGAGCGCGCAGACCAGATCGTCACGCGCATCGAGAACTGATGCGCTTCTCGCGCCCGCTGCTGGACGCGTGCACGGCGGCGTTTGCGGCCGTGCTGCCGCTTAAGGAGCCCGCCGACGCGGCGCTCTCCGCGTTTTTTCGGGGCCATCCGAAGATCGGCCAGCGCGATCGCGCCGCCATCGCCGATTCGGTCTATGCGGCGCTGCGCAGGCGGCGGCTCCTCGAGGCCGTCGTCGGGGCGGTCAGCCCGCGTCGCCTGGCGCTCGCGAGCTGGGCTCTCCTGCTGGGCGCCAGCTTGCGCGAGTTGGAGCCGCTGCTCCGAGGCGAGGAGCAGCAATGGCTCGCCGCCGCAAAGCGGGAAGCCGTGGCCGAGCAGCCCTTCGGCGTGCAATGCGAGTTGCCCGACTGGGTGATCGAAAAGCTGAGGCGCCGCTTCACGGACCCCGCTCTCCTCGATCTGGCCCGGGGCCTCGCGCAGACGGCTTCGCTCGACCTGCGGGTGAACACGATGAGGATGGAACGCGAGGCGGCGATGAAGAAGCTCTCGGAGGACCGAATCCCGGCCTCGGCAACGCCGTACTCGCCCGACGGCCTGCGGCTCGAAGGCCGCCCGCCGATCAACCGGCACCCGCTTTTCCTGCAAGGATGCGTCGAAGTCCAGGATGAAGGCAGCCAGCTGCTTTGCCACTTGGTCGCTCCGAGGCGCGGCGAGATGGTGGTCGATTTCTGCGCGGGCGCAGGGGGCAAGACATTGGCGCTCGGAGCGCTGATGCGCTCGACTGGGCGTCTCTACGCCTTCGACATCTCTCCCAAGCGCCTCGCCGGCCTGAAGCCCAGGCTGGCGCGCTCCGGGCTGTCGAACGTGCATCCGCAGCGCATCGAGGGCGCCGGCGACGCGCGCGTCAAGCGCCTTGCGGGCAAGATCGACCGGGTGCTGGTCGACGCGCCCTGCAGCGGGCTCGGAACCTTGCGCCGTAATCCGGACATGAAATGGCGCCAGGACCCCGCAGATGTCGCCGAGCTGGTCGCGAAGCAGCACACGCTGCTCGCGGCGGCAGCCAGGCTCGTGAAGCCCGGAGGTCGGCTGGTCTACGCGACCTGTAGCATTCTCGAGGAGGAGAACCGGGCCATCGCGGAAGACTTCCTCGCCGTGCATGCCCAGTTCCGGCTGGTGCCAGCCTCGAGGGCACTTGAGAATGCGCGCATCGACCTCAATATGGGCGACTACTTCGAAGTCTGGCCCCACCTGCACGGCACGGATGGTTTCTTCGGCGTGGTCTTCGAGCGCAGCGCCTAGCCGCGCTCTGGCACTGGATGTGGAAGTCCGGAGCCCTGGGAAATATGCCCTTGCCCTTTGTGGGGATTCACGTAGAATCCGTTGATTCGACCGGGGAGGGTGCTGATGGAGGCTAACATACTGTTTTCAGGCATTTTTGATCTTCCCTGGTGGGGTGTCGTCCTGGCTGCGCTCGGGCTTACCCACATCACCATCGTCAGCGTCACGGTGTTCCTGCACCGGCACCAGGCGCACCGCGCGCTTGACCTGCATCCTCTGGCGAGCCATTTCTTCCGTTTCTGGCTCTGGCTGACGACCGGCATGGTCACCAGGGAATGGGCCGCGATCCACCGCAAGCACCACGCCAAGTGCGAAACAGCCGAGGATCCCCACAGCCCGCAGATCCTCGGAATCAACCGCGTGCTCTGGCTCGGCGTGTTCCTGTACGTGAAGGAAGCCTACAGCCGAGAGACGCTGGAGCGTTACGGTCACGGCACGCCCGACGACTGGATCGAGCGCAATCTCTACTCGCGCTTCGCGGTGCTGGGTCTCACGCTGATGGGAGTCCTCAACATCGTTCTTTTCGGCGTTGTTCCGGGCGTGGTCGTGCTGGCGACGCAGATCGTCTGGATCCCTTTCTGGGCCGCCGGCGTGATCAATGGCATCGGCCACTACTGGGGCTACCGCAACTGGGGCACCGAGGACGCGAGCACCAACATCGTCCCGTGGGGAATCCTCATCGGGGGCGAGGAGCTGCACAACAATCACCACGCCTACGCGACTTCGGCGAAGCTCTCGAACAAGTGGTACGAGCTCGACCTAGGGTGGATGTACATCTGCATTCTCGAGGCGCTGGGCCTCGCCCAAGTGAAGAAGGTCGCACCCACACCCCGCTTCACCGAGGCCAAGGCGGTCGACTCAGCGACTCTCCAGGCTGTCATCACCCACCGCTACGACGTGCTCGCCACCTACGCCAAGTCGCTCAAGCGGACCTATGCCGAGGAGCTGGGCAAGCTGCGCCGCTTCGCGCCGCACGACGCCCATGTCCTGCAGAGCCTGAAACGCTGGCTGCACCGCGATGAGAAGTCCCTGTGCGAGACCGAGCGCGCGGACCTGAACAAGGGCCTGTCCAAGTCCAGGGCCCTGCACACGGTCTACTCGATGCGCTCGGAGCTGGTCTCCGTGTGGGAGCGCTCGAGCGCCTCACGCGAGCAGCTGGTGCGCCAGCTTCAGGACTGGTGCCACCGCGCCGAGGCAAGCGGGATCCGGCATCTCGAGGAATTCTCGCGGCGGCTGCGCTGCTACGTCGCCTGACCGCCCGCGGCCGAAGGAGAACCCGCCCTTCGGCGGGTTTTTTGTTTTCGGGGCACGCTTCGCGGTAGCATATCGTGCTGTCGCTCAGGCAAGTCACCAACCGGCAAGAAAGGGGATATCAATGAAGAGTCTCATCGCAATCGCGGCGTCGTCTTTTCTGATCGCAACGCCGGCTCTCGCGCAGGTGAAGCCCTGCGAGGAGCTCAAGGGCGAGATCGATACGAAGATCAAGAACAACGGCGTCGCTGCCTTCACGACGACGATTGTGGACAAGGACGCGGCCGAGGACGGCAAGGTCGTGGGCACTTGCGATGGCGGGACGAAGAAAATCGTGTACAAGCGGGGCGCGGCGGAGGCTCCGGCCCCTGCAGCACCGGCCGCAAAAAAAGGCCCGCAGTAGCGGGCCTTTTTCGAATCATCGCGGGCGGAACGCTTCCGCGCGCCGCGGTCGTTCTACTTGATCTTCGCTTCCTTGTAGACGACGTGCTTGCGCGCCTTGGGGTCGTACTTCTTGATCTCCATCTTCTCGGGCATGGTGCGCTTGTTCTTGGTGGTGGTGTAGAAGTGGCCCGTTCCGGCGGTGGACTCTAGCTTGATCTTCTCTCTCATCGTTGGTCCCCTCGATCAGATCTCGCCGCGCGCCCGCAGGTCCTTGAGCACCGCGTCGATGCCCTTCTTGTCTATGATGCGCACGCCCGCGTTGGAGATGCGCAGCCTGACCCAGCGCTTCTCGCTCTCCACCCAGAACCGGCGGTACTGAAGGTTGGGGTAGAACCGGCGCTTGGTCTTGTTGTTGGCGTGGGATACGTGATGCCCCACTTGCGGCTTCTTCCCCGTGACTTGGCACACGCGCGCCATGGCTGCTCCAGCTGCGAAAAAGGGCGAATTATAGGCGGAACGAAGGGCGTCTTCAAGCCGAAAAATCCGCACGCAGGCTGACCCTCTAGAGCAGCCCGCGCTCGGCGAAGGACAGTGTGCGCGTCCCGGCGACGATGAAATGGTCCAACACCTGGATATCGACCAGGGCGAGGGCTGTCTTCAACGAGCGGGTGAGGATCTCGTCGGCATGGCTCGGCTCCGCGACCCCCGAGGGATGGTTGTGCGCGAAGATCACCGCCGCGGCGTTGTGCCTGAGCGCGCACTTGACGACTTCCCGCGGGTAAACGCTCGTCTGGGTCAGCGTTCCCCGGAACAGCTCCTCGCTGACGATGACGCGGTGCTGGGCGTCGAGGAGCAAGACCATGAAAACTTCCTGCTCGCGCCCGGCGAGCGCGAGCCGCAGGTAATCCCGCACCGCTCGCGGAGAGCTCAAGGCGTCGCGCGCCGAGATCTCCTCCCTGAGCGCGCGGCGCGCCAGCTCGAGCGCCGCCTTCAGTTGCGCGACCTTGGCGGCGCCCAAGCCCGGGATTTCTCGGCTGGCGGTGGATCCCGCCTCGAGGAGGGCCGAGATCGACCCATGCCGCCCGAGCAGGTCCCGGGCCAGATCCACGGCGCTCTTCCCCTTTACGCCGGTGCGAAGCAGGATCGCCAGCAGCTCGGCGTCGGCGAGCGAGGCCGGGCCCATGGCGAGCAGGCGCTCGCGCGGTCGCTCCTGCGGGGGCCAATCGTTGATCGCCATGGAATTCGCTTAGAATCCTCGTTTTACGGCTTAACGTTCCGTCCCGATTCGAGATGACCGACGTTTCCGGGAAGAGGATTCTCCTCGGCATCACCGGCGGCATCGCCGCCTACAAGGCTGCGGAGCTGGCGCGCCTTTTCGTCAAGGCGGGAGCCGACGTGCGCGTCGCGATGACCGAGGCCGCCTGCCGGTTTATCACCCCCACGACCCTGCAGGCCCTCTCCGGGAAGGCCGTCTTCACTGACATGTGGGACCCGCGGGTGCCGGACGGCATGGGACATATCGAGCTTTCCCGCGACCGGGACGTCATCGTGGTCGCCCCCGCGACGACCGATTTCCTCGCGAAGCTCGCGAACGGCTTCGGCGACGACCTGCTGTCGACCCTGTGCCTTGCGCGCCGCGCCCCGCTGCTGGTCGCTCCGGCCATGAACGTGGAGATGTGGCAAAACGCGGCGACGCAGCGGAACGTCGAGCGCCTCCGCGCCGACGGCGTCTCGATACTCGGGCCGACGGAGGGCGACCATGCCGACCGCGAAGGCGGCATGGGGCGCATGCTCGAGCCCGAGGAAATCTTCGCCGCGGTCGCTGCCGCCCTCGGCCCCCGGAGTCTTTCCAAAAAAAAAATCCTGATCACGGCCGGTCCCACCTATGAGCCCATCGACACGGTGAGGGGGATCACGAACCAGAGTTCCGGAAAGATGGGTTACGCCGTGGCCCAGGCGGCCGTCGAGGCGGGAGGGGAGGTGACGCTGATCTCTGGCGCGACCTCCCTACCGCCGCCAGCCGGCGTGGATCGCGTGAACGTGCTCACCGCCGCCGAGATGCGCAGCGCGGTGATGAAGCGCGCGGGACAGGCGGACGTCTTCATCTCCGTCGCCGCCGTCGCCGACTACCGGCCGGTCGACCCCAAGCCGCACAAGATCAAGCGCGGCAACGGTCACGTGAGCCTGGAGCTCGAGCCGAATCCCGACATTCTGGCCGAAGTCGCGGCGCTGCCGAGGGGCCCGTTCTGCGTCGGCTTCGCCGCCGAGACCGAGGACCTGATGAAGAACGCCCAGGCGAAGCGGAAGAAGAAGGGCATACCGCTGCTCGCCGCGAACCTCGCCAGCGAGACGTTCGGCAAGGACACGAACGCGCTCACTCTCTTCGACGACGCGGGCGTGCACGAGCTGCCCCGCGCGCCCAAGATCGCGCTCGCGCGCCAGCTGGTCGAGCACATCGCGAAGATGCTGCCGCGGCGCTAGCCGGTCCTTTCGCTTGAAGTCCCTGGACGTCAAGATCCTCGATCCGCGCCTGCGCGGCTCGCTGCCGCAACACGCGACCGCCGGCGCGGCAGGCCTCGACCTGCGGGCCTGCGTCGAGCGGCCCCTGACGCTTGCGCCGGGCGCGGCGGAGCTCGTGCCGAGCGGCATCGCGATCCATCTCTCCGATCCGGGCCTCGCCGCGATCGTGCTGCCGCGCTCGGGGCTGGGCCACAAGCACGGCATCGTGCTCGGGAATCTCGTCGGGTTGATTGATTCCGACTACCAGGGGCAGGTGATGGTCTCGGTCTGGAACCGCTCCGGCGCGGCGTTCACCATCAACCCGATGGACCGCATCGCCCAGCTCGTCGTCGTGCCGGTAGTGCAGGTAAAGCTCAACGTGGTCGAGGAGTTCGCCGCGAGCGAGCGCGGCGCAGGCGGCTTCGGGAGCACCGGCAAGGGGTGACTAAGCCCGACCCGGGAACGAACTGTCGCGCTGGACCGTGCAGATCTGGATCCGGTACTCGGAGTAGAAGCTCGCTCGCCCCTTCTTCTTTGCCTCGACGTGCTCGCGATGCAGGCTCCACGCGCGCTGGGTCTCCTCCGACTCGAACTCGACGATCGTGACGCGCTCGCCGTCGTCGGCGACGAAGCCCTTGTGGGAGATGTAGCCGGGCATCTGGCGCGCCAGCTCGCTCATGCGGGCGGCCCAGCGTCCATACTCCTCCTGTGCCTCTGGCTTAACGCGAGAGCGAAACACCGTAATGATCATGTTTTCCTCGATGCTAGGAAGCTATTGCTGCGCCGATTGCCTCACCGAGCCACTCCAGGCCGAAAGTCAGCGCAAGGAACGCGGCTGCGATGGCCGTGGCAAGACCGCCGCGCTTCCAGCCGCGCGACCGGACGAAATAGACCGGCAGGGCGATGATGGCCATCGCGATGACGCCGACGTTCTGCAACGGCCCTGCGCGAAACTGCCTCTGCGCCTTGTCCGCGTGATACCAGCAGTAGATTGCCGCGAGCGAAACGAGCGTGTCGGCGAGCGTGAAGCCGCCCAGGGGCTCGGAGCGGCCAGTCACGGCAATCTCAAGCGCGGGGCACAGCAGCGAAACGGCTCCGAGCGCCGCGAGCGCGCACAGCTTTGCCGTTTCCGCACGGAGGCCTTTCACGCGACTATTAGACACCGCGGGCCGGCGGGCTGTCATCCGGCCCCAGAGAACAGCGGCTTGCGAAACTGTATGCTTGTTCAGCCCGCGTTGGAGTATAGTGCCTAGTCCGACATGCTCCCCTCCGACTTCCATCCCGTCATCCGCCGCTGGTGGGAAACGCGCTTCCGCGGAGCCTCGGGTATCCTGCCGCCGACCGAGGCGCAGATCGAGGGCTGGCGAGCGATCCGGGCCGGCGGGCACGCGCTGATCGCCGCGCCCACGGGCTCGGGCAAGACGCTCGCCGCGTTCCTCGTTTCGATCGACGCGCTGCTCCGCGAGAGCCTCGAGGGCGGCGACCTCGCCGGGCCGTCGGGACTGCCCGACGAGGTGCGCGTGATCTACGTGTCGCCGCTCAAGGCGCTGTCGGCCGACATCCACAAGAACCTCGCCGAGCCGCGCCGCGAGATCGAGCGCATCGCCCGCGAGGCGGGCCTGCCGCCGGTGCGCATTACCGCTGCGGTGCGCTCGGGTGACACACCGCAGGTCGAGCGCGCGGCGATGCTGCGCTCGCCGCCCCACATCCTCGTTACCACGCCGGAGTCGCTGTACCTGCTGCTCACTGCCGAGCGCTCGCGTAGGATGCTCGCGACCGCACGCGCGGTGATCGTCGACGAGATCCACGCGGTGCTGGAGTCGCGCCGCGGCGCGCACCTCGCCCTCTCGCTCGAGCGGCTTGACCACGTCTGCGGGCGTCAGCTCCAGCGCGTCGGGCTCTCGGCGACTCAGAAGCCGATCGAGGAAGTGGCGCGCTTTCTGGTGGGCGCGGAGGGCGCGCACTGCGCGATCGTCGATCGGGGCCACAAGCGCCGCATGGACCTCGCGATCGAGGTGCCGGGCTCCCCGCTCGAGGCGGTGATGTCGCTCGAGGTGTGGCAGGAGATCTACGCGCGCCTCGTCGAGCTGATCGAGTCGCACCGGACCACGCTCGTCTTCGTCAACACGCGGCGGCTGGCCGAGCGCATGGCGCACCAGCTATCCGACCACCTCGGCGCAGAGCACGTCGCCGCGCACCACGGCAGCCTCGCGAAGGAGGTGAGGCTGTCGGCGGAGACCCGGCTCAAGGAAGGCCAGCTCAGGGTGCTCGTCGCGACGGCGTCGCTCGAGCTCGGCATCGACATCGGCCACGTCGATCTCGTCTGCCAGATCTCCTCGCCGCACCGCATCGCGACGTTTCTGCAGCGCGTCGGTCGGTCCGGCCACACCGTTTCGGGGCTGCCGAAAGGGCGCCTTTTCCCGCTCACGCGCGACGACCTGATCGAGTGCGCGGCGATGGTGCGCGCGGCGAAGGACGGCGAGCTCGATCGCGTCGCGATTCCCGGCAAGCCCGTGGACGTTCTCGCTCAGCAGGTCGTCGCCGAGGTCGCGGCGGAGGAGTGGGACGAGCTCTCGCTGCTGGACCTGTGCCGCCGCGCGTGGCCGTACCGGGAGCTCACCGGCGCCGAGTTCGCCGACGTCGTCACCATGCTCGCGACCGGCTACGCCACCAAGCGCGGCCGGCGCGCCGCGCTCGTCCACTACGACGCAGTCCACCGGAAGCTGCGCGCCCGCCCGGGATCGCGCATGTCCGCGATCCAGTCCGGCGGCGCTATCCCGGAGGTATTCGACTACCGGGTCCAGCTCGAGCCGGAGGGCACCTTCATCGGCACCCTCAACGAGGATTTCGCGATCGAGTCGCTTCCCGGGGACATCTTCCAGCTCGGCAACACCTCGTGGCGCATTCTCCAGATCGGCAACGGCGTGGTGCGCGTCGCCGACGCGAAAGGGCAGCCGCCCTCGATGCCTTTCTGGCTGGGCGAGGCGCCTTCGCGCTCGGACGAGATGAGCGCCGCGGTCTCGAGGCTGCGCGCCGCCGCCGACGAGCGCCTTCCCGGGCCCGAGCAGCCGCGCAAGGCCGGCGACCTGGAGGCGGCCGCGAAGTGGCTCGAGGACGACTACGCGCTGTCGCGCTCCGCAGCCGAGCAGATCGTGGCTTATCTCGCCGAAGGCAAGCGCGCGCTCGGTTCGCTGCCGACCCGGGAGACGCTGGTGCTCGAGCGCTTCTTCGACGAGGCCGGCGGCATGCAGCTCGTCTTGCACGCGCCGCTCGGCAGTCGCGTCAACCGCGCCTGGGGCCTCGCGCTGCGCAAGAAGTTCTGCCAGAGCTTCAACTTCGAGCTGCAGGCGGCTGCGACCGACGAGGCGCTGGTGCTCTCGCTGGGACCCATGCACTCGTTCCCGCTCGAGGAGGTGTTTCGCTACCTCAACCCCAAGACGGTGCGCGAGACGCTCGAGCAAGCAGTGCTCCAGTCGCCGATCTTCGAGACGCGCTGGCGCTGGTCGACGACGCTCGCGCTCGCCGTTCCCCGCAGCCGCAACGGCGCGCGGCTGCCGGCGCAGATCCAGCGCATGATCGCGGAGGAGCTGCTCGCCGCGATTTTCCCCGACGCCGCGGCCTGCCAGGACAACATCCACGGCGCGCGCGAGCTGCCCGAGCATCCGCTCGTCGATCAGGCGATGCGCGACTGCCTCGAGCAGGCGATGGACCTGCCGCAGCTCGTCGAGTACCTCAAGCGCGTCTTCGCGGGCGAGCTGAAGCTCCTCGCGCGCGACACGCCCGAGCCCTCGGTGCTGTCCCACGAGATCCTGAACTCGGCCGTCTATACGTTCCTCGACGACGCGCCGCTCGAGGAGCGCCGCACGCGCGCGGTATACACGCGCCGCGCGACCGAGGCGCGTAGCGCGGACGATCTCGGCGCGCTCGATGCGGCCGCGATCGAGCGCGTGCGCGAGGAAGCCTGGCCCGCGGCCAATACCGCCGACGAGCTGCACGACACGCTGCTGCTCGCGGGGTTCGTGCGCGCGGAGGAGGCGGCGTCGCACTGGCGCACGCTCTTCGATCAGCTCGTCGCCTCGGGGCGGGCTTTCGACGCCGGCGGATTCTGGATCTCGGTCGAGCGCTACGACGAGCTGAACGCGGTGGTGCCGCAGCGCGCGGCACCGCAGATACCTGAACGCCTGCGCAGGACGTGGACTAGGGAGGAAGCGGCGCGCGAGCTGGTCCGCGGGCGGATGGAAGTACTCGGGCCCATGACGGCGCGCGCGCTCGCCGATTCGCTGGCCCTGAGCGACACGGCTCTCGTCGACGGGGCCCTGCTCGCCCTCGAAGGCGAGGGCAAGCTCCTGCGCGGGCGGTTTGCTCCGGGCGCGGACGTCCTTGAGTGGTGCGACCGACGGCTCCTCGCGCGCATCCACCGGTACACCCTTAACCGCCTGCGCGCCGAGATCGAGCCCGTCGGCGCGGCGGACTTCATGCGCTTCCTGCTCCACTGGCAGCACGTCGCCGAAGAGACCCGACTGAAAGGCGTGGAGGGTCTCGCCGCAGCGATCGAGCAGATCGACGGCTTCGAGCTTCCGGCGGGCGCCTGGGAGCGGGACGTGCTCGCCGCGCGCGTCCAGGACTACGAGCCCGGTTTCATCGACCGACTCTGCCTTTCCGGGCGCGTCGCCTGGGGGCGCATGACGCCTGCGGCAGGGGCGAGCAGGGCGCCTTTGCGCAGCTCCCCCATCGCTCTCATGCCGCGCGAGCACGCCGCGCTGTGGCGTTCCACGACCGGGTCCGAGCCGGGTGATCTTACATCGGATGCGCGCGCGGTCCACGACGCCCTGCGCTCGCGGGGGGCTTCGTTCTTCCACGAACTCGCGGGGGTGGCGGGCCTTCTGCGCAATCAGGTCGAACGTGCCCTGGGCGAGCTTGCGGGCGCCGGGCTCGTCACTGCGGACAGCTTCGGCGGCCTGCGCGCGCTCCTTGCGCCGTCGGAAAAGCACAAACGGCGCTCGCGCCGGCGCGGATCGAATGTCGGAGTGGATGCGGCCGGGCGGTGGGCTCTGCTGCACGGCGACGCCCACGCCGACCAGAAGGCGCGGGTCGAGGCGATCGCGCGTTCGCTGCTCGGTCGCTACGGCGTGGTGTTCCGGGCGCTGCTCGCGCGCGAGCAGCGGCTGCCGCCCTGGCGCGAGCTCGCTTCGGTATACCGCCGGCTGGAGGCGCGCGGCGAGATCCGCGGCGGACGCTTCGTCTCCGGATTCGGTGGCGAACAGTTTGCGCTCCCCGACGCGGTCGGCAGGTTGCGCGCCGTGCGCAAGCTGGACAGGAACGGCGAGCTCGTTGCTCTTTCCGCAGCCGATCCGCTCAATCTCGTCGGCATTCTCACCCCCGAGGCGCGCGTGTCCGCGATCGCGCCGAACCGCGTGCTGTTCCGCGACGGGCTCCCGATCGCGGCGCTGGAAGGCGGCGAGGTGCGGCGGCTGGCCGCGTCGGAGTACGATGACACAACCCTGAAATCGCTGTTCTGGCCGCCATCGAAGTTTGCAGGGCCCGACCTTCGCCCGCTCTCGTCGGCGGCGCGCAAGCGCTGGCTGGAGCGCCGTCTGCGAGTCCCGCTTCCCGGCTAGCCCAGCACGTCCGCCCAGATATTCTGCGCCCAGCCTTGGGCGTAGGTGCCCTCGAGCTCGCTTCGCGCAGTCGAAACACCCGACGCTCCCGGTACGACGACCATGGTCTTCTGCACCGGATCGTAGCGATGCACCGATGCGACGTGGATCGCTTCCCTGTCGCTGACGTAGCTGTAGCAGGTATTCGTGATCACGGGCTCTGGGTTCGGCTGGCGGCCGTTCATCAGCTCGACAATCGCGGCGGCGGCGAGCTTGGCGTGGTTGTTGGCCATGTGGCCGGACTTGGGCATCGCGGGAGCCGACAGGGTGGCGTCGCCTAGGACGTGGATACGCTTGTGTGCGAGGGATTCCATGCTGAGCCAGTCGACGCCGCACCAGTGCGTGCCTCCGGTCATGAGGCCGGCGTTGCGCGCGATGCCGGCCGCGCGCATGGGCGGCAGCACGTTGAGCACGTCGCCCTTGATCGTATCGAAGTCGGTCTTGACGGACGCAGCGCGCGCGTCAACGGCCCTGACCTCGCTGTTGTTGCGGTACTCGATGAGGCCCCTGTACAACTCGCTCCAGGCGGCCTTGAAGAGCGCCGGCTTGGATACCAGGTCCTCGTTAGCGTCGAGCACCAGCACCTTGGAGCGCGGCTTCACCCGCTTGAGGTAGAAGGCGACCTGGCAGGCGCGCTCGTAGGGCCCAGGGGGGCAACGGAAAGGTGCACGAGGGACAGCGATGACGAAAACCCCTCCATCGCTCATCGCTTCGAGCTGCCGCCGCAGGGCGACGATCTCCGAGCCCTTCCACGCGGCGAGGATCGCCTTGCGCGCCTCCGCGTCGTAGCCCTCGATCTCGTCGAACATGAGATCGACCGCGGGCGAGACGACGAGCCGGTCGTACGGCAGGTCCGCGCCGCGCGCAAGTGCGACCGTTCGCCTTTCGACGTCGATCCGGGTGGCCTCGTCCTGGATCACGCGCACCCCGTGGGCACGCAGCCCTCCGTAGCCGCGCGTAATGTCGGCGAGGGTCCGCGTACCGCCGAGAATGAGGTTCGACACCGGGCAGGAAACGAACTCGGTCTCGCGCTCGACGAGCGTTACTTCGATCGCGCCGGCGCTCCACAGGCGCAGGTATTTCGCCGCGGTCGCGCCGCCGTATCCGCCCCCGATGACGACCACGCGCCCGATGGTCCTCTCTGGCGCCGCGGGCTCGGCCGCGCAGCCCGGAAGCAGGGACGCGGCTGCGGCCGCGCTCGAGCATTTGAGAAAAGCGCGCCGGCTCATGCGGATCATGGCCCAGCTACCTGGTCTGCGCGGACAGATAGGCGGCGATCGCCTCGATCTGCTCGTCGGAATAGCCCCTGGCGATCTGGTGCATTACCGTGGCGGGCCGTCTGCCGGACTTGAACTCCTGCACGAGGCGTACGAGCTCGGAGCGCTCCCGGCCCGCGAGGCTCGGTATGCCGGATTTGCTCACGCCATTCGTTGCATGGCAGTTGGCGCAGGCTGCGGCCAAATCGCGTCCCGGAGGCGGTGGGGCAGTCTGGCCCAGACAAGGGGGAGCCGGGGCGATCGCCAGGACGAGCAAGGCAGGAAGCAGCAGGCGGATCATCCGGTGGGGAGCCGCCAGTAGGCAGACGTTCAGGTTTCCGGCGAAGTCTCGGGAACCTTCACATCAGAGAACTTGAGTGCGATCTTCCCGCTCTCGTCGAGGTCCACCGTGACCTTGCCCCCGCTAGCGAGCCTGCCGAAGAGCAGTTCGTCGGCGAGAGCGCGCCGGATCGTGTCCTGGATGAGACGCGACATCGGCCGCGCACCCATGAGCGGGTCGAAGCCCCGCCTGGCGAGGTGCTCGCGCAACGAATCGGTGAAGATCGCTTCGACCTTCTTCTCCTGCAGCTGGGCTTCCAGCTGCATCAGGAACTTGTCGACGACGCGCAGGATGATGTCGTGGCTCAGCGAGCTGAAGGAGATCGTGGCGTCCAGGCGGTTCCTGAACTCGGGGGAGAACATGCGCTTGATCTCGGCGCTCTCGTCTCCGGGCTCCTTCTTGCCGGTGAACCCCATCACGGGCTTGTTCAAAGCCTCGGCGCCGGCGTTGGTCGTCATGACGATGATGATGTTCCGGAAGTCGGCCTTCCTGCCGTTGTTGTCGGTGAGGGTCCCGTGGTCCATCACCTGCAGGAGGATATTGAAGATGTCCGGGTGCGCCTTCTCGATCTCGTCGAGGAGCAGCACCGCGTAGGGCTTCTTGGTGACCGCCTCGGTCAACAGGCCGCCCTGGTCGAAGCCGACGTATCCCGGGGGCGCCCCGATCAGCCGCGACACGGCATGGCGCTCCATGTACTCGGACATGTCGAAGCGGTGCAGCTCGATCCCCATGCAGTAGGCGAGCTGGCGCGCGACCTCGGTCTTGCCCACCCCGGTCGGGCCAGAGAAGAGGAAGCACCCTATCGGCTTCTGCGGGTTGGCGAGGCCCGAGCGCGCGGTGCGGATGGCCGAAACGAGCGCGTCGATCGCCTTGTCCTGGCCGAACACGACCGCCTTCAGGTCCCGGTCGAGGTTCTTGAGCGCGGCACGGTCGTCCTGCGACACCGACGCCGGCGGGATGCGCGCGATCTTGGCGATGATCTCCTCGATTTCGGTCTTGCCGACAACCTTCTTCTGCTTGGACTTGGGGAGGATCTTCTGCGCCGCGCCCGCCTCGTCGATCACGTCGATCGCCTTGTCCGGGAGGTGCCGGTCGTTGATGTAGCGCGCCGAGAGCTCGACCGCACTGGTGAGCGCGTTGCCGCTGTACTTCACCCCGTGGTGTGCCTCGAAGCGCGACTTCAGGCCCCGGAGGATAGCCACAGTCTCCTCGATCGAAGGCTCGGGAACGTCGATCTTCTGGAATCGGCGCGAGAGTGCGTGGTCCTTTTCGAACACGCCGCGGTACTCGTTGTAGGTGGTCGCGCCGATGCACTTGAGCGCGCCCGTCGAGAGCGCCGGCTTCAGCAGGTTCGAGGCGTCGAGGGTCCCGCCGGAAGCGGCGCCCGCGCCGATGAGCGTGTGGATCTCGTCGATGAACAGAATCGCATTCGGGTTGTCCACTAGCTGCTTTAGCACCGCCTTCAGGCGCTGCTCGAAGTCTCCCCGGTACTTGGTTCCGGCGAGCAGGGCGCCCATGTCCAGCGCGTAGACCTGGCAGCGAGCCAGGATCTCGGGCACTTGGCCCTCGACGATGCGCCGGGCGAGGCCTTCCGCGATCGCGGTCTTGCCCACGCCGGCTTCGCCCACGAGCAGCGGATTGTTCTTGCGGCGCCGGCACAGCGTCTGGATGACCCGCTCGATCTCACGCTCGCGCCCGATCAGCGGGTCAATCTTCCCGACCAGCGCCTGCGCGTTGAGGTTGAGGGTATAGGTTTCGAGCGCTCCACTCGACTGCTGCTCTTCGCCCGCGGCTTCCTGCTCGGCCTCGCTCCCGCCCTTGGCTTCCTTGGACGCTGGCGCCTTGGTGATGCCGTGCGAGATGTAATTGACGACGTCCAGCCGGGTCACCCCCTGCTGGTGCAGGAAGTACACGGCGTGCGAATCCTTCTCGCCGAAGATCGCGACCAGCACGTTGGCGCCGGTCACTTCCTTCTTTCCCGAAGACTGGACGTGCAGAATGGCACGCTGGATCACGCGCTGGAACCCGAGCGTCGGCTGTGTATCAATCTCCTCGGTTCCGGCGACGGTCGGTGTGTGGGCGGTAATGAAGTCGCCCAGGGCTTTCCGCAGTTCCTCGATGTTCGCCGCGCAGGCGCGCAGCACTTCCGCGGCGGTCGGGTTATCCAGCAGAGCGAGCAACAGGTGCTCCACGGTGATGAACTCGTGCCGCTTCTGGCGCGCCTCCACGAATGCCATGTGGAGGCTGACTTCGAGTTCCTGCGCAATCATGTTTCGTCCACAGCTTTCATCGGAACCGCGGGGCTCGGCGCCCTCTTCTGATTCTCAGGTTTCCTCCATGACACATTGTAGCGGGTGCTGATGCTTGCGTGCGTAGCCGACCACCTGCTCCACCTTGGTCGTCGCGACGTCTCTCGGGTAGATCCCGCAGATACCCATGCCTTCCCGGTGAACCTTCAGCATGATCTGAGTCGCCTTTTCCCGCGTCATCGAGAAGAACCGTTGCAGCACGGCGACGACGAATTCCATCGGGGTGTAGTCGTCGTTCAACAGGATGACCTTGAAGAGGGGAGGAGGCTTGAGCTTGGCCTTCTTGGCCTCGAGTAAGGTGCCTTCCCGCATGCGCGTTGCCATACGTCATTTAACTTATGCCAGATGCACCCACCCGTCAAACGTTCCTGGGTCCCTTCCGGGCGGAAGTTCGCAAGGATTAGCGCTCCACCCTTCGCTGGAACTGCGCTGACGCCTGCACTCGCCTCGCTCATAATGTAGTCGCTGTCATCACCCCATGCAACCTCAAACGTGCCGGCAGAACAAAGAGTTGACGCTCTGCGACGGTACTTGACGACATCGCGCAAAGCGCGTAAAAGGCTCCCTGTGTTTGTCCTCCATGCGGTCTGCAGGTTCAAATCCCTCTGCTGCGTTGAAGTACAGGCATAGTTGGGAAATTCCCGTTTCAAAAATTCAGGAAGGCTCTATGCCAACAGGTACGGTAAAGTGGTTCAACGATGCCAAGGGTTATGGCTTTATAACCCCGGATGACGGCGGCGAGGATTTGTTCGCGCACTTCTCCGCGATTCAGATGAGCGGTTTCAAGACGCTCAAGGAAGGACAGAAGGTCAGCTTCGAAGTTACGCAGGGCCCAAAGGGCAAGCAGGCTTCGAACATCCAAGCCGCGGGCTGAGACTCGCAGCGTGATCGGGCGGCATGGCTGCCCGATCCTGTAGGTTCCCCTTCTTAACCGGCCCTGGCAGAACGGGCCCGGCGCTGTCTTTGCCGCGCGGCATCCCAGGTGGGCCATCGCAGTCTTTTGATTCTATGGGGAAAGGTGACTGGGCTCGAACGCCTGTCAACCTTCAGTCATACAGGGCGTTACTGGAGGGGACTGGTTCCGAAGCCAAGGACTGGTCACAACCTGATCCTTAACTTCACGGAGAGGAAAACATGAGGAAGCTGATCTCCATCCTGATCGCCGCGGTGTTTGCGCTTTCGAGCGGCTTTGCCCTTGCGGCATCGCACACCGGCGCCCAGCCGATGGAAAAGAAGGAAGAAACGAAGAAGAGCGACAAGAGCAAGAAGAGCAAGAAGTCCTCCAAGAAGCAAGCCAAGAAGGACGGCGCCAAGAAGGACGAGATGAAGAAGTAATTCGCCGTACGACGAACGACAAGGCAGGGCTCAACCCCTGCCTTTTTTGTTTTCGGAATGCAGGAGGACCGCTTGAAGACTCTCCCAGCCTGGGTGACGGCACTGGCCGGTGCGATCGCGGCGGCGTCCGCGCTCGCCCAGCCGCCCACGATCGAACTCGCCGCGGGCATCCACCTCATTCATGCCGAGGTCGCCAACACGCTGGAATCCCGCACGCAGGGTCTGATGTTCCGCAAGTACCTCGGGCCCAACGAGGGCATGCTATTCGTGTTTCCACAGGCTGAACCTCATTGCTTCTGGATGAAAAACACCCTTATTCCCTTGTCGATCGCGTTCCTCGACGCCGACGGCAAGATCGTCAATACCGCCGAGATGCAGCCGCTGACGGAGAATACCCACTGCGCCGCCGCACCGGTGAAGTTCGCGCTCGAGATGACGCGCGGATGGTTCGCGTCCAAGGGCCTCAAGCCCGGCGCTAGCGTCCTCGGAGTCTCGAAGGCTCCCGCCGCGCGCTAGACCGCTTAATAATAGGAAGAAGAAAGCGGACGGCGAAGCCGTCCGCTTTCTATTCCGAAGGTGCTCTAGCCGAAGAACAGCGCGCTATGCGCGCCCGCTGCCATGAAGTAGAGCATGGGGATGGAGAGCATGGTGTTGGTGCGCGAGGCGAGAAAGGCCACCCGGCGCGCCTTGTTCTTTTCCTCGTCGCTTGCCGACACGATCCCCAGGATCTTCTTTTGCTTGGGCCAGATCAGCACCCAAACGTTGAAGAGCATGATGGTGCCCAGCCAGGCGCCGATGCCGATCGGATAGTACGCCTTGTTGAGGAACAGGAAAGCGTCGAGGAAGTGCCGCGACAGCAGGGATGCGCCCGCGAGCCAGGTCACGACGGCGCCCCAACGGAACCAGAACAGCGCTCGCGGCATGACGTGCTTCGAGATGCCGGCTCCGGTGCCATCCGCGGCGGCCGCCTTGGCGGCTGCGACGTTGACGAAGTTGAAGTAGTAGAGCAGGCCGATCCACATCACGCCTGCCATGAAGTGGATCCAGCGGGAGATTGCGGGTACCCAATCCATGTCAGCCTCCTAGAGCATGCGCGATGATGTTGTGGAGGATCAAGGTGAGGATGAGGCCGCTGATGACCGTGCCCCAAAGCGAATCAAGCCAGTACTTCATCATGGTCGTTCTCCTTATGATCGGAGCCGCCAGCCGGCGCCGCGCGTAATTCTCTGTCCAAAGCGAGCCCCATGGCAAGCCGCCGAATGGCCCTCACGCGGTCGCGGGTTTCGCGGCTCGATTCACCGTTTCTATGCGCGCGTTGGCGTCTCCCCTGGCAAAGCGCAAGACGACGGGTTCTCCAGGGACCAGCGCGCTGCTGTCGCTGACCACGTGGCCGTCCGGTTTCTGCACGATGCTGTAGCCCCGCTCGAGCACCCTTGCCGGGTCGAGGTGGGAAAGGTTGGCGGCGAGGCTTGCCGAACGCGCCGCGGCGCGCTCGAGCGCGACCCGGGCCGACGCGCGAAGCCGGGCGAGCAGATGATCCGCTTCCGTCGCCAGCTGCGTGACGCGCGGGAGACGAAGTTGGCTGCGTCTCATGAATTCGGCGACCTGCCAGCCCCGGTCCGACAGCGTTCGCAGAACCGCACTGCCTAGCCGCAGCCGCAGTTGGCTGAGCATGTCGGCCTGGGCCTTGAGCCTCTCGCCTGGATGGATCAGCCTGCGAGCGAGCTGATCGACGTTCAGCATCTTGCGCTCCAGCTCGCGCAGCGCCGACGTGCCGAGCTTGCGTACGAGCACGGCGATGGCGTCGCGCAAGCGCTCGCGCTCCGGGCTGACTAGCTCAGCGGCCGCCGTGGGCGTCGGCGCGCGCCGGTCCGCCGCGAAATCGGCGATGGTGTAATCGGTCTCGTGACCGATGCCGGTCACGACAGGAATCGGACATGCGCGCACCGCCCTGGCCACGACTTCCTCGTTGAACGTCCATAGGTCCTCGATGCTGCCGCCTCCGCGGACCAGCAGCAGCACATCGCACTCCCGGCGCCGTCCCGCACGGGCCAGGGCAGAGGCGATGTCTTCGGCCGCGCGACTCCCCTGCACGGGCACGGGGTAAAGGACCACGTCGATCGAGGCGTTGCGGCGTTTCAATGTCGTGAGCACGTCCCGCAGGGCGGCCGCGTCGCGAGATGTGACGACACCGATCGTGCGCGGAAACTCGGGCAGGGGACGCTTGGCTGCCGGGTCGAACAGCCCCTCCCGCTCGAGCCTGTCGCGCAGCCGAATGAATGCTTCATACCGCGCACCGAGCCCGGCGCGCCGCATCGTCTCGACGTTCAGTTGAAACTCACCCCGCGGCTCGTACAGCGACACCAGCACCTGTACCTCGACCTGCATGCCATCGCGGGGCTCCCAGCCGAGTTGCTGCTGCCGGTATCGGAACATGACGCACCGCAGTTGCGCATGGTCGTCCTTAAGGACGAAGTAGACATGGCCGGACTTGGCGAGTGTCAGATTGGATATCTCGCCGGCGACCCAAAGCAGCGGGTAGCGGTGCTCGAGGAGATCCCGGACGCTGCGTGCCAGCGCAGAGACGCTGAGAATCTGGGGACCCGAAGGCCTGGAAATCGGCTCCAGTCCTTGTTCTCGTCGCATGGCGCCGATTCTAACCTATTCATATCGGCGCCTTCGCCGCCGGAGGTCGCTGTGAGACAGCTGGGGCGTCGGGCGAAGCCCGCGGCCTAAGAGACTGACGTACATAGCGAAAAGCTGGCGTTCAAGAATTCATCACCGGACAAAAACCCTTGGCTGCGACTCACTTAGCCCAGCTTGCCACCAGCTATGCACATCCTTATCCACAATATTTGTGGATAAGGATGTGTCGACGCGATAGCGCGAAGCAGCGCGCCCATTCCGCGCGGATCGCAGATGTTCCTGAACTTGCTTGCCTTGCCGAATCCGTGGTCGCAGGCTAAAGTGGGCGCGGATTTTTGACCGGAGATAGCTGTTGTTTTCCATCATCCAGGCGGCGGGCTGGCCGATCTACTTTCTCCTCGCCGTGTCGATCGTCGCAGTCGCCCTCATCATCGAAAGATTCATGATCCTCCGCAGGGGAAAGATCGTCCCAAGCGGACTGCTCGAGAAAGTCCTCATCGCCTACCAGCGGAAAGGTGTGAGCGACGAAATGCTCGACCGTCTTTCGCAGGACTCGCCACTCGGCCAAGTTCTCGCTTCCGGCCTGCGCAACTACCAGAGCTCGCGCGATGTCATGAAGGACGCCATTGAGGAGACCGGGCGGGCTGTGACCCACGAGCTCGAGCGGTTCCTCACGACGCTGGGCACGATCGCCACGATCAGCCCGCTGATGGGGCTGTTCGGCACGGTCGTGGGAATGATCGAGATCTTCGGCTCGCAGTCCCCGAGCGGATCCAATCCGATTGAGCTCGCCCACGGCATCTCCGTGGCGCTCTACAACACTGGCTTTGGGCTGGTGATCGCCATCCCGGCGATGATCTTCTTCCGCCATTTCCGCGGGCTCGTGGAAGGCTTCGTCGTCGAGATGGAGCAGCAGGCGGCGCGGCTCGTGGACGTAGTCCACGCACAGACCCTGGAGAATCGGACACCGTCCGGCGTGGAGCCTCTATGAGGTTTGCGCGCACGGTCAAGGACGATCCGGAGATCAACCTGATTCCGATGATCGACGTGCTGCTTGTGATCATCATCTTCCTGATGCTCACGACTACCTATGCGAGGTATGCCGAGCTGAAGATAAACCTGCCGAGCGCCGACGCCGAGAAGAAGCTGGAGCGTGCCAACGAGATCGACGTCGTCGTCAGCGCCGGGGGGCAGTATCTGATTCAGCGCAAGCCGATCCAGTTCCGCAACGTCGGCGAGCTCGCCGAAGACCTGCGGCGCGCCTCGGCCGGCATGAAGCAGGCGACCGTCATCATCAATGCCGACAACAACGCCACCCATCTGTCGGTGATCCGCGTGATGGACGCGGCGCGCCAGGCGGGCATCGGCCAAGTCGTGTTCGCCGTGGAGCAGACGCCAAAGTAGACCGCCGCGTGCTCATGACCGCCCCCGGGTTCGCGGCTCGCCATTGGTACCGACTGAGCCCGGTGTCGGCCCTGCTGTTTCCCTTGAGCCTCGTTTTCCGCCTGGCGGTTGCCGTGCGGCGTGTGCTGTACCGCCTCGGCGTCCTTCCCTCGGCTCGGCTGCCCGTCCCGGTGATCGTCGTCGGCAATCTCACCATCGGCGGCACGGGAAAGACCCCGCTTGTCATGGCGCTTGTCCGGTCGCTGCGCGAGCGGGGACTGCGTCCCGGGATACTGAGCCGTGGATACGGCGGCGCAGCCGGCTTGCCGCGAGCCGTCACTGCCGCCGACGAGCCCGGTCGCGCCGGCGACGAGCCGCTGCTGCTCGCCGAGCGGGCGGGATGCCCTGTGTGGGTCGGCGCAGACCGCGCGGCGGCCGGCCGCGCCCTTTGCGCGGCGCATCCAGACTGCAACGTCGTCGTGTGCGACGACGGGTTGCAACACTACCGGCTACGGCGGGACTTCGAGATCGCGGTCGAGGACGAGCGGGGCGCAGGGAACGGCTTGCTCCTGCCCGCGGGTCCTTTGCGCGAGCCCGTGACTAGGCGCGTCGACGCGAGGGTGATCAACGGCGGATCGCGGACCGGCGCGTTCGGCATGCGGCTGGCGGTCGACGGCTTGTACCGCGTCGGGAACGCTTCAGACCGCATCGAGCCGTCGCAGCTCGGCGGAAAGAAGCTCCATGCCGTCGCCGGAATCGGCAATCCCGCCCGGTTCTTTTCCACCCTATCGGCCATGGGGCTGGTCTTCTCGCCCCATTCTTTCCCAGACCACTACGTGTTCCTGGCGGAGGATCTCCAGTTCCCGGAGTGCGATTTCGTGCTGATGACCGAGAAGGATGCGGTAAAATGCCGGCGCTTCGGCCGACGCGACCTCATTGCGGTGCGCGTGGAGGCGGAAGTCGACCCGGCCCTGATGGAGCTTATCCTGGAGCGCATTCGTGGACGCGCGCCTGCTTGACATCCTCGTCTGCCCGATTTGCAAGGGGCCGCTCGTCTACAGAGCGGGGCGGGCGGAGCTCGCGTGCAAGGCCGACCGCCTCGCATTCCCGATACGTGACGGCATACCGGTGATGCTCGAGGAGCAGGCGAGAAAGCTGGCCGCGGAAGAGGAAGTGAGCGAATGAATGCATTTCACAGCCATCATCCCGGCGCGCCTCGCCTCGACACGCCTTCCGCGTAAGGCGCTCGCCGACCTCGGCGGAAAACCTATGATCGTGCGCGTTGCCGAGCGCGCGCGGGAGAGCGGTGCCGACCGGGTTTGCGTTGCCACCGACCACCGCGACATCGGCGAAGCCGTGGAGCGGGCCGGATTCGAGGCCGTCATGACGCGTGCCGACCATCCCACCGGAACCGACCGGCTCGCGGAGGTGGTGGAGCGCCTTGACCTGGATGCGAAGGTCGTGGTCGTGAATGTCCAGGGCGACGAGCCGCTGGTCGAGCCCGGGCTGATCCGGGCTGTCGCTGCCCTGCTCGCAGACACGCCCGAGGCCGCAGTCGCGACGGCCTGCCATCCGATCCGGATTTCGGAGGAGTTCTTCGATCCGAACGTCGTGAAGGTCGTGCTCGACAGCGCCGGCCTTGCCCGCTACTTCAGCCGCGCGCCGATTCCATGGGCGCGCGACGCGTTCGCAACGTCGAGACAGCTCCCCGTCGGGATGCCTTGCCATCGCCACATCGGCGTCTACGCCTATCGCGCCGAGTTCCTGCGCGTGTTTCCCAGGCTCGCCGTCTCGCCCCTAGAGCGCTTCGAGGCGCTCGAGCAGCTGCGTGCGCTGTGGCACGGATATGCCATCGCCGTTGCAGTGCGGCAGGACGCGCCTCTGCCGGGCGTGGACACGCTGCAGGACCTCGAGCGTGTCCGGGCGCTGTTTGACCGCGCCAGCCATAAACGGTAAGGTCGTCTCCGGGGCGTCGGAGGAGACGCCTCGCCGTGGGAATCCAGAAGACAACAATGAGGCTCATTCTTCTCGGGCCACCTGGAGCCGGAAAGGGAACCCAGGCGGCTCTCATCCGGGACCACTTCCGGATTCCGCAGATCTCCACCGGTGACATGCTGCGCGCGGCCGTGAAGGCCGGCACGCCGCTTGGTTTCGCGGCGAAGAAGGTGATAGATGCCGGGCAGCTCGTGTCGGACGACATCATCGTCGGCCTGGTCAAGGAGCGTCTGAAGCACGTGGACTGCAAGAACGGCTACCTCTTTGACGGGTTCCCGCGCACGATCCCCCAAGCCGAGGCGTTGCGCGGCTCCGGGGTCGAGCTCGACTTCGTCCTCGAGATCGACGTGGATCACGAGGAGATCATCCGCCGCCTCAGCGGTCGCCGCATGCACCCTGCTTCCGGTCGCAACTATCATGTCACGTTGAACCCGCCCAAAGTGCCGGGCAAGGACGACCCCACGGGCGAGCCGCTGGTGCAGCGCGAAGACGACCGGGAGGAAACGGTGAGGAAACGGCTGGAAGTCTACGAGAAGCAGACCCGCCCGCTGGTCGACTACTATTCGAAGTGGGCGGCGCAGGGCGACCCGCGCGCGCCGCGCTACCGCAGGATCCCCGGCAAGGGCTCAGTAGAGGAAATCGGCGCCCGCGTTCTCGCCGCGCTGAAGTAGATCGGGAAGAAACGATGAAACCGAAGAACGCTTTCTATGCACAATCGGGCGGCGTGACCGCGGTGATCAACGCTAGCGCCGCAGGGGTGATCGAGACCGCGCGCAAGCACAAGAAACGGATCGGCAAGGTCTACGCCGGGCGCGACGGGATCATAGGCGCGCTCGCCGAGGACCTGATCGACACCAGCCGGGAGCCCGCCTCGGCCATCGCGAGGCTCAAGACCACGCCTGGCGGAGCATTCGGCTCCTGCCGCTACAAGCTGAAAGGCATAGAGGAGAACCGTGCGCACTACGAACGTCTGATCGACGTGTTTCGCGCGCACGACATCGGTTATTTCTTCTATAACGGAGGCAACGACTCAGCCGACACGGCATGGAAGATTTCCCAGGTAGGGGAGAGGCTCGGCTATCCGCTCGTATGCGTCGGCATCCCCAAGACGGTCGACAACGATCTCGCCGTCACCGACAACTGCCCGGGGTTCGGCTCGGTCGCCAAGTACGTGGCGACTTCGATCCGCGAAGCCGGGTTCGACGTGGCCTCGATGTCGAAGACCTCGACGCGCGTCTTCGTGATGGAGGTGATGGGCCGGCACGCGGGATGGATCACTGCCGCCTGCGGGCTCGCCGCGGAGAAGGAGGGCGACGCGCCGCAGATACTGCTCTTTCCGGAGATCCAGTTCGACGAGGAGAAGTTCATCGCGCGGGTGAAGGACGTGGTCGAGCGCGACGGCTACTGCGCCATCGCCGTGTCCGAGGGGCTGCGCAACAAGGAAGGGAAGTTCCTCTCGGAGACGGGCTTGAAGGATGCCTTCGGACACTCGCAGCTCGGCGGATGTGGCGAGATCATCGCCAGGCTCGTGAAGGACCGCCTGAAATACAAGTACCACTGGGCGCTGGCAGACTACCTGCAGCGGGCAGCCCGACACATAGCCTCGAAGGTAGACGTGGAGCAGTCGTACAGGCTCGGCGCCGAAGCGGTGAAGCTGGCGATCGCCGGCAGGAACGCGGTAATGCCCGTGATCGAGCGGATCTCGAACAAGCCCTACCGCTGGCGCATCGGCGTGGCGAAGCTGGCCGACGTCGCCAACAAGGAAAAGATGATGCCGCGGGATTTCATCACCGAGAACGGCTTCCACATCACGCCGAAATGCCGCGCCTACATCTCGCCCCTGATCCAGGGCGAAGCTCCGCCGCCCTACAGGAACGGGCTTCCGGACTACGTGAGGCTCAGGAACGTCGCCGTCCAGAAGAAGCTGCCGGAATTTAAGGTCTAGGCCGCCTGCCGCTGCTATAATTCCGCCCTTTTTCAAACATTAGGCCCGCGATCAGGGGCCTCGTTCGAGGGAGAAAGTCATGAGTGGAGGTCTCTGGCTCGCGATCGGCTGCGGCATCGCCGCTATCGTCTTCGGCGTCTGGCAAATATCCTGGATCCTGCAGCGACCGGAGGGGAACGACCGCATGCGCGAGATCAGCGCGGCCGTGCGGCAGGGCGCCGTGGCCTATCTCTGGCGACAATACAAGACCATCGGCATCGTCGGCGCCATCCTGTTCCTGGTGATTGGCTTCGTGCCGCAGCTGGGCTGGACGACGGCGTTCGGCTTCCTCATCGGAGCGGTCCTCTCCGGGCTGTCGGGGATCATCGGCATGAACATCTCCGTGCGCGCCAACGTGCGCACGGCCGAGGCGGCGCGCACCGGCCTCCAGGAGGCGCTGGACGTGGCGTTTCGCGGCGGCGCCATCACCGGAATGCTCGTAGTCGGACTGGGCCTGCTCGGTGTCGCGTCCTTCTTCGGGTTCCTCTACGCCAACTCGAGCAACAAGGCCGACCTCGTTCACCTCATTCACCCGCTGGTGGGCCTCGGGTTCGGCGGATCGCTGATCTCGATCTTCGCGCGTCTCGGCGGCGGCATCTTCACCAAGGGCGCCGACGTGGGCGCAGACCTCGTCGGCAAGGTCGAGGCGGGAATTCCCGAGGACGACCCGCGCAACCCTGCGGTGATCGCGGACAACGTCGGCGACAACGTCGGCGACTGCGCGGGCATGGCCGCTGACCTCTTCGAGACCTACGCGGTGACCATCGTTGCCACGATGCTCCTCGGAGCCCTCATGGTGAAGACCACCTCGCCCGCGGCGCTCCTCTACCCGCTCGCGATAGGCGGCTTCGCCATACTCGCTTCGATCGTCGGCACCTGGTTCGTGAAGACGAAGCCCTCCGACAAGAACGTTATGGCCGCGCTCTACCGGGGCCTCGCCTGGGCGGGCGGGATTGCCTTGATCGGCTTCTGGCCGATTACGCAGGTGATCATGGGCGATGTCCTGGCGCAGGTGCCCTTCGACGTCGGCGGCGGGAAGAAACTGATCACGGTGGCGCACCTCTACGGCGCCGCAGTGGTCGGCATCGCCTTGACCGGCTTCATGGTGTGGATCACCGAGTACTACACCGGCACGCAGTTCAAGCCGGTGCAGCACGTGGCGCAAGCCTCCACCACGGGCCATGCGACCAACATCATCGCCGGCATCGGCGTGTCGATGAAATCGACCGCGTGGCCTGTGCTCGCCGTGTGCGTCGCGATCTACGTCAGCTACGCGCTCGCGGGCCTGTACGGGATCGCGATCGCGGCGACATCGATGCTGTCGGTCGCCGGCATCATCGTCGCGCTCGACGCCTACGGCCCGATCACCGACAACGCGGGTGGCATCGCCGAGATGGCCAAGCTGCCCGAGTCGGTGCGCGCCATCACCGATCCCCTGGATGCGGTCGGCAACACCACGAAGGCGGTGACCAAGGGCTACGCCATCGGGTCCGCGGGTCTCGCCGCGCTCGTGCTGTTCGCCGACTATACCCACGCGCTGGAATCGGCGGGCAAGTCGCTGACCTTCGACCTGTCCAGCCACATGGTCGTCATCGGCCTGCTGATCGGAGGCATGGTGCCGTTCCTCTTCGCCGCGATGGCGATGGAAGCCGTCGGGCGCGCCGCGGGCTCGGTGGTGGTGGAGGTGCGCCGCCAGTTCAAGGAAATTCCCGGCATCATGGAAGGCAAGGCGAAGCCCGAGTACGGCAGCGCCGTCGACATGCTGACGCTCGCCGCGATCAAGGAGATGATGATCCCGTCGCTGCTGCCGGTGCTCGTTCCGATCGTGGTCGGGCTGGCGCTCGGGCCGCAGGCGCTCGGGGGCGTGCTGATGGGCACCATCGTAACGGGGCTGTTCGTGGCGATCTCGATGTGCACCGGCGGAGGCGCCTGGGACAACGCGAAGAAATACATCGAGGACGGGCACCACGGCGGCAAGGGCTCCGACGCCCACAAGGCGGCGGTGACCGGCGACACGGTCGGCGATCCGTACAAGGACACGGCGGGCCCGGCGGTCAACCCGCTCATCAAGATCATCAACATCGTCGCGCTGCTGATCGTGCCGCTGATGGTCTAGCAGCCCGACATCCCTCTCCGAGGTCCCGGCGTTCATGGCACAACAACTCGACTTACTGAAGGTCGCCCAGGAAGAGCAGAAGGGCGATCTCTTCAAACTGCTCGACAGTATCTACAAGCGCTCCACCGTCAGGCCGACCGGCTATCCCGACGCGATCATTTGGGAAGGGGGAAACCCTGCCGGGGGCGTCAAGCCCGTCGCGCACGCGTTCACCGACATGTTCGCCCTGAACGGCACGCTTATGGCGCTCGACGTGCTGGGGTTGCCGTTCCTCGGGGTGCCGATGATGGCGCAGTTCCGCCACGACACGAAGCTGGTGTCGCTCGAATGGTTCGGCAAGCTCGACGCCACCGCGCTCAAGTGGTCGACCGCGGGCGATTTCATGGTGAACGACGGCGGGAAGAAGGTCGTGGTGATGGGCAAGTCGGCGAACGCCCCCCTGCGCACGGCCGCGGGCGTGTATTGCAACGTGCGTCCCTACGGCGGCGTGACCAGCGTGCGCTTCATGCCCGGGCTGCCGTACTCGCAGGACAAGAAGAAATTCTCGGTCGACCCCAAGACCGGAACCATCCACTCCGAGATGAACACGCCGGGCGTGCGCATGGCGTACGCCGCGCGGCTGTTCCTGCAACTGGTGCACGAGACCGGCTCGATCGGCCGCGTCGCCACCAAGCCCACCCAGGCGCAGGAGGACGCCGTCAACGCCGGCATTTTCCGCTGGCTGCTACAGGGCACCGAGTTCAAGCTCAAGCGTCAGTACACCGTGGACGCCTACGAGGAGCACCGCGCCAACGTCGACGCGATCGTCGCGCTCCTGCCCAAGGACTTCAAGGCCGGCATGGAGGGCTGGGGCGGGGACATCTACGAGCACATCTCCGACACCAACTTCGGCCTGCTGCTGCACGACCTGATTCGCCAGCGCCCGTGCATCCTCTACGCGACCGACCTCGACGGCGACCGGCTCACCGACCTCATGGCGGATGCGCCCGACGTGCTGCGCGACTGGGGCCAAATCGTGCTCGACCGTGCCGGCGCCAAGGTCGACATGAAGAAGCTCTGGAAGGACATGGGCTTCACCATGACCAACGGCAAGGACATGACGAGCGTCATGTACCGGGTCCACGGCGCGCCGATCTACGAGCAGACGCTGGGTTCGGCGGACGCGATGCTGCTGCGCCTCCTGAAAGGCGACGAGACCGAGGGCGGCACCAAGCAACCGTACGATCCCCGCATCCATTTCGTGCTGATCAACGAGGCGTACAAGGCCGCGAACCCGGGCAATACGAAGCTCGCCCAGTGGCTGGACGCGCAGCTCGCCGTCTTCGACAGGATCTACGGCGGCCCGCGCCCGCGTTATCTGGAAGGCTATAAGAAGCTCAAGGAAGCGATCCGTCCCTGGGGGAGCTGAGATTAGCACTCATCACCGCGTACATCGTCGTACACGTGCTCTTGGACCAGATCTGCATGAAGTTCAAGGAGCCGGACTGGCTGGATCGAGGGAAGGCTGATGGTGGCTCAGTAGGGCCTGTCGCCGCAGATCGTGACGCGGTGGCCGTAGCGCTTGGCGGGGTAGTAGTCCCACACCGCGTGGTGCTGGGCGCAGCGGTTGTCCCAGAAGGCGACCGAGTTCGGCCGCCACTTGAAGCGCACCGCGAGTTCCGGCGTCTCGATGTGCCGGTACAGCATCTCGAGGATCGCATCGCTCTCGTTCTTGCGCAGGCCGACGATATGTGCCGTGAACATACGGTTCACGAACAGGGCCTTCCTGCGAGTCACCGGATGGGTGCGCACGACGGGGTGCTCGGAGCGCGGAAACACCTTGCCGCTGTCGTCGATGCCGTAGCGGCCGCGGTAGTACTGCTCGCCCGAGTGCACCGCCTTCAGCCCGTCGATCAGCTTGCGCACCGGCTCGGAGAGCGTCTCGTAAGCGAGATACATGTTGGCGAACAGGGTGTCGCCGCCGCCGTCGGGCGGAATCTCCGTGAGGTAGAGGATGGAGCCCATCGGCGGCTCGGCATCGCAGGAGACATCCGAGTGCCAGTCCTCGCCGGCGACGTGCTCTGAGGCATCGTCAGCCCTGACAACGAAGATCTCCGGGTGCTCGGGCAGCTCGCGCGGCGCGGCCGGGTGCACGTGCAGCTTGCCGAAGCGGCGCCCGAAGGCTTTGTGCTGCTCGACGCTGAGCGTCTGGTTGCGAAAGAAGATCACCAGGTGGTCCATAAGCGCGTCGTGCACGGTGCGGAACTGGTCCTGGTCGAGCGGGCGGGAGAGGTCGGCGCCGAGTATCTCGGCGCCGATGCTCGGGGTCAGCTTGCGCACCGCGATCGACTGGGAGCCCATGGGGTCTTCTCCTTTGGCGGCCTCGCGGACCACGATATCACCGTGGGCCGCGCCGTGGGATCGCCGGCTTGAAATCGCGCGGTGAGCCTACCCGCTCCCCCACTCCTCCCGCAGAAACTCGAAGAGCCCATCGCGCACGCTCTCCGCGAAGCAATCGAAGGTCCGTAACCCTTTCATTCCCCGCAGCCATGTGAGCTGGCGCTTGGCGAGCTGGCGCGTGGCGTAGATTCCCCGATTCCGCAGCTCGTCGCGATCGTACTCGCCTTCGAGATGCTGCCACGCCTGCCGGTATCCCACGCAGCGCATCGACGGGAGGCCAGGTCGCAACGTATAGCGCTTGCGCAGCTCGCGCAATTCCTCGACCAATCCGCGCTGGAGCATCGCCTCGAAGCGCGCTTCGATGCGCCGGTGCAGCTCGCTTCGATCCGAGGGAATGAGCGCGACCTCGACGAGTCGGAAGGGCAGGGCGGTCCTCCTTCGCCCGACGAGCTGCGACATCGGATTGCCGGTGATGCGATGGATTTCAAGTGCCCGCTGGATGCGCTGCGCGTCGTTGGGCTTCAGACGGGCCGCGGTAGCCGGGTCGATCCGCGCGAGCTCCTTGTGCAGCGCCGGCCATCCTCGCGCGGCGGCCTCGGCGTCGATTTGCGCGCGCGCTGCGGCGTCCGATTCGGGGAGCTCCGAGAGCCCCTCGCGCAGCGCCTTGAAATAGAGCATGGTGCCGCCGACGAGGAGCGGCAGGCGGCCGCGCGCGGAGATTTCGCCGATGAATCTCAAGGCGTCGCTGCGGAAGCGCGCGGCCGAATAGCTCTCGGTCGGGTCGAGGATGTCGATCAGATGGTGCGGAACGGCCGCCCGTTCGGCGGGCGACGGCTTCGCCGTGCCGATGTCCATGCCACGGTAGACTTGCGCCGAGTCGACGCTGACGACCTCGACGGGAAACCGCTCCGCCAGCGCCGCAGCCAGCTCGCTCTTGCCGCTGGCGGTCGGGCCAATGAAGAGGATCGCGGCAGGGTCAGCGGCCACGCATGAAGAGCTTGTCGAGATCGGCGAGGCTCATCTGGAACCATGTCGGACGGCCGTGGTTGCACTGTCCCGAGCGCTCTGTCTCCTCCATCTCGCGCAGCAGGGCGTTCATCTCCGGGATGGTCAGCCCGCGGTGGGCGCGCACCGCGCCGTGGCAGGCCATGGTGCCAAGCAGCTCGTCGCGGCGCTCGGTGAGCACGCGGCTCGCACCGTACTCGCGGATGTCGCGCAAGAGAGCGCGCGCCAGCACCGACGCGTCGGCATCGGCGAGCATCGAGGGCACGGCGCGCACCGCGAGGGCGAACGGGGAGATCGCGGCGACGTCGAAACCCAGCTGGTTCAGCGTAGTGCCGTGCTCCTCCGCGGTCGCCACGTCGACGCGGTCGGCGTGGAAGGTCGCGGGGATGAGCAGCTTCTGCGTGTTCATCGCGCGCGAGTCGAGCGCCCCCTTGAGCTTCTCGTAGAGGATGCGCTCATGAGCCGCGTGCATGTCGACGAGCACCAGACCTTCCCGGTTCTGGGCGAGGATGTAGACGCCGTGAAGCTGGGCGAGCGCGTACCCCAGCGGCGGCGTTTCAGCGGCGCCCGCGTCCGCAGGCGCGGATTGGAGGTTGGCGCGCAGGTCCGCGAACATGGCGGAGTAGCTCGCCGTCGGCTGCGCCAGTCCCAACGCGGGCTGGGCCGCTCGAGGCGTCACCGCATGCCCTTCGGCGACAGGGGTGGCGATCGCGGCGGGCGTCTCGCCGGCCGTTCCAGAAAGTCCCTTCGTGACGGCGTAAAACACGAACTGGTGGACCGCGCGCGGGTCGCGAAAGCGGATCTCGGTCTTCGCCGGATGGACGTTCACGTCGACGGCGTGCGGGTCGATCTCGAGAAAGAGCACATAGGCTGGGTGACGTTCGCCGTGAAGCACGTCGCGATAGGCTTCGCGCAGCGCGTGTGCAAGCAGCTTGTCTCGCACGAAGCGGCCGTTGACGTAGACGAACTGCGTGTCCCGGTTCGTGCGGGTATAGGCAGGCGAGCCTGCGAACCCCGAGACCTTCAGCACGCCGTTCGCGGAGACCGTGCGCATCGAGCGCGCGAACTCCTGCCCCAGAGCGGCTTCGACGCGCTTCGCAGCGTCGCCCGGTCCGAACCGGGCGACGACCCGGCCGTTGTGCTTCAGGCTGAGCGCAATTTCGGGGCGCGAAAGCGCCGCCCGCGTGAAGACTTCCTCGCAATGACCGAACTCGGTCGCCTCGCTCTTCAGGAACTTGCGCCGCGCCGGCGTGTTGTAGTACAGATCGTTCACCTCGACCGAAGTACCGGCCGGCTGCGCGGACGGCTCGACGCTGCCGATGCTTCCGCCCTCGGCGCGTATGGCGAAACCGCGGTCGGCCCCCGCCGAGCGACTCGCCAGGCCGACGCGCGCGACCGAGGCGATGCTCGCTAGGGCCTCACCGCGGAAACCGAGGGATCGCACCTGCTCCAGGTCGTCGAGCGAAGCGATCTTGCTGGTCGCGTGCCGCGCGAACGCCATCGGCAAATCATCCCGGGCGATACCGCTGCCGTTGTCGACGACGCGGATCTGCCTGATGCCCCCCTCCGAGAGCGTCACGCCGATTTCGGTTGCGCCCGAGTCGAAGCTGTTCTCCAGGAGCTCCTTGAGCACCGACGCGGGCCGGTCGACCACCTCGCCCGCGGCGATCTGGCTGATCAGCGTTTCGGGCAGGAGCCTGATGGAGGGCACGTTGCAGTTCTTCCGGATTGATGCGATCGACGCGCCAATTATATGTGACACGGTAGAATGCGGCCGGTGGAACTCCTGCTCTCCGCCTTGGACCTCCTGGTCCACCTCGACCGGCACCTCGCCGCCGTGCTTCAGCAATACGGCGCGTGGATATACGTGATCCTCTTCGTCATCATCTTTTCCGAGACGGGGTTTGTCGTGACGCCCTTCCTGCCCGGGGACTCGCTGCTGTTCGTCGCCGGAGCGCTCGCGGCCGCTGGCGGCATGGACGTACACGTGCTGGCGCTGCTCCTGGTCGTGGCCGCGGTTCTCGGCAACACCGTGAACTATTCCATCGGCTACTACATCGGTCCCAGGGTTTTCCATTGGGAGACCTCGCGCTTTTTCAACCGCAGCGCCCTGGATCGCGCTCACGCGTTCTACGAGAAGCACGGGGGACTGACAGTCATCGTCACCCGCTTCGTGCCGATCTTGAGGACCTTCGCACCGTTCGTCGCGGGGATCGCGCGCATGACCTATCTGCGTTTTACCGTCTATAACTTCGCCGGAGCGCTCGCCTGGGTTCTGTCGCTGCTCTACGCGGGCTACTGGTTCGGGAACGTCTCCGTGGTGAAGCAGAATCTGAGCGCCGTGATCATCGGCGTCATCGTGCTGTCGGTGATGCCGCTTGCCTTCGAGTACATCAGGTCGCGTCTGGCGCGGGCCAGGCTTTGAGCGGGGCGGTCAGCGGATCGCCGCAAGGGTGGGCGGCGCGCGCAGCGGCGGGTTCTTCGCGACGTAGCTCTTGACCCCACGCAGGATCGCGCGCGCGATCTTCTCCTGGTAAGCCTGGTTGTTGAGCCGTTTCTCCTCGTCGGGATTGCTGATGAACGCGGTCTCGACAAGGACGGAGGGAATTTGGGGGGCCTTCAGCACGGCGAAGCCGGCCTGCTCCACCCTTCCCCGGTGCAGGGAATTGATGTCACCCAGCTCGCCGAGCACCGCTCGCGCTAGCTTGAGACTGTCGCTGATCTGCTGAGTCAGGCTCAGGTCTGCGATGGTCATCTTGAGGTAGGGATCCTTGCTCTTCACGTTGAAGCCGCCGATGAAGTCCGCCTGGTTCTCGCGCGCGGCGAGCTCGCGTGCCGCGACGCTGGTCGCGCCGCGCTCCGAGAGCGCGAATACCGATGAGCCCCGGGCGTGGGGCTTTACGAAAGAGTCCGCGTGAATCGAAACGAACACATCCGCATTCACGACCTGGGCTTTCTCGACGCGGGCCTTGAGATCGAGAAAGTAGTCTCCGTCGCGGATGAGCAGGGCGCGCATGTTGGGCTCGGAGTCGACCAGGGCCTTCAGCTTGCGCGCGATCAGCATCGTCACTGTCTTCTCGTAGGTGCCGCGGCGGCCCTTCGCCCCGGGGTCCTCGCCGCCGTGCCCGGCGTCGATGGCGACCGTGATGATGCGCTCCTTTGGCGGCTCGGTCCGTCTCGCCGGCGGCGCCTTGGGTGCCGTTTGCCCCTCGGTCTCGTTGCCGACGGACGGCTCCATCCTGGGCCCGGGTTTCTGCAGCAGCGTCAGTATCGGGTCTACCGGATGGGTGGGATAGATGTCGAGCACCAGCCGATGGCCGTATTCGCCGATCGGCGCCAGCGTGAAGATCTGCGGTTTGACCTCGGTCTTGAGGTCGAGCACGACCCGGACGACGCCGGGCTTGAAGCGCCCCACGCGAAGATTCCCGATATAGGGGTCGCTATCGGAAACCTTGCCGGCGAATGCCTGCTGCACGCTCGCAAAATCGACGCCCTCGAGATCGAGGACCAGGCGCTCGGGGTCCTTGATCGAGCTCATGCGGTGCTGCAGCGGCTCGGCGGATTCGAGCGTCACGCGCGTGTACTCGGGGGCAGGCCACACGCGCACAGCGCGCAGCGCCTCGAGGGACGGCGCCGCTGCGGCAGCGAGCCCGGTCGAGAGCAGGGCAGCGAGCGCGAGCGCGCTCAGCCCTCGCGGCAACGGGCTAGGCATTGCTCCCCCGGCACGGTGTGAGCGCGTGCATGGATCTGCCGCCCCTCGCCCGAGTAGCGGAGTGTGATCTCGAGGTCGGGTTCCGGCAGCAGGTCACCGGCCCGTTCCGGCCACTCGACCAGGCAGACTCCATCTCCCTGGAAATAGTCCGCCAGACCAGCGTCTGCAAACTCGTTCGCATTCAGGAATCGATAAAAATCAAAGTGGTACAAGTTTAATCTAGAAACGACGTAAAGTTCAACCAGGGTGTAGGTGGGGCTTTTCACCCTGTCTTGGACGCCGAGGGCGCGCAGCAATCCACGGATCAGAGTCGATTTTCCGCTGCCGAGTTCACCCTGCAGGTAGATGCGCATTCCTGGCCTGATGCACGCCGCGAGGCGCGACCCGAGGCGGGCTGTGGCATCCGCGTCGGCGAGATGCGCGCTCCAGTGCGATTTCGCCGTCGGCTGGATATGATCTGCGGGATGGGTCATGTAGGAAGAACAAGGCACCCGCGCCGTCTGCGGGCGACGCAGCTCGCCGCGCTCGCGGCGAAAGTGAAGTTCTGGGGACGCGAGCTGGGATTCCAGGCGGTAGGAATCGCCGACACCGACCTATCCGCGGCGGAACCCCGCCTTGCCGCGTGGCTCGCATCCGGCTTCTCGGGCGAGCTCGATTATATGCGAAAGCACGGTGCGAAAAGGACTCGGCCCGCGGCGCTGGTTCCCGGAACCGTGCGCGTAATCTCGGCGCGAATGGACTACCGGCCGCCTGCGGTCGACAGCGACGGCGTTCTCGCCGACGGCGACAAGGCGTTCGTCGCGCGCTACGCGCTTGGGCGCGACTACCACAAGGTCCTACGGGGGCGGCTGCAGCGCCTCGCCGACGGGATCGCCGAGGAAATCGGCCCGTTCGGGTACCGCGTGTTTACCGACTCAGCGCCCGTGATGGAGGTCGAGCTGGCGCGCAAGGCGGGCCTGGGCTGGAGGGGCAAGCACACGCTGCTGATTGCGCGCGACGCAGGCTCGCTGTTTTTTCTGGGGGACATCTACACCGACCTTCCGCTGCCCGTGGACGCGCCGGTTCGCGCGTACTGCGGCAGTTGCAGGAAGTGCATCGATGTTTGCCCCACCGGCGCCATCGTCGCGCCTTACCGGCTGGACGCGAGGCGCTGCATTTCGTACCTGACGATAGAGCTCAAGGGAAGCATCCCGGTCGAGCTGCGGCCGCTCATCGGCAACCGGGTGTACGGCTGCGACGATTGCCAGCTCGCGTGTCCGTGGAACCGCTACGCGAGGATCTCGCCCGAGGCCGATTTCCGCGTGAGAAACGGCCTCGACGCCGCGCAGCTGACCGAGCTCTTCGCCTGGAGCGAGGCGGAGTTTCGCAGCCGCATGGCGGGCAGCGCCATCCTCCGGATAGGCTATGAACGCTGGCTGCGCAATCTCGCGGTGGGCCTGGGCAACGCTCCGAAGAGCGACGGCGCGGTCGCGGCCCTGCGCGCGCGCGCGCAGCACTCCTCCGCGCTGGTCCGCGAGCACGTCGCCTGGGCGCTCGAGCGCCAGGGCAGGGCGGCATCGGAACCTCTGCTATAATTCGTCTCTATTCCGCATTATCAGTCCCATCGTTTGTCCAGCTTTGCTGACCTGAACCTCCTGCCCGAGCTGCTCAAGGCGGTTGCCGAGCAGGGATATACGGAACCTACTCCTATTCAGGCGCAGGCCATCCCGCTTGTGCTTCAGGGCCGCGACGTGCTGGGCGGCGCGCAGACGGGGACTGGAAAGACGGCGGGATTCACGCTGCCGCTGCTGCACCGGCTGGCCCGCCATGCCAACGCGAGCGCCTCCCCGGCGCGGCATCCCGTGCGCGCGCTGATACTCACGCCGACGCGCGAGCTCGCAGCGCAGGTCGAAGAAAGCGTGCGCACCTACGGCAAATACCTCGCGCTCCGCAGCACGGTCGTGTTCGGCGGCGTCGACATCAAGCCGCAGGTCGCGGAGCTGCGCCGCGGCGTCGAGTTCCTCGTTGCCACCCCGGGGCGCCTGCTCGACCACGTCCAGCAGAAGACAGTGAACCTGCAGCAGGTCGAGGCCTTCGTGCTCGACGAGGCCGACCGCATGCTCGACATGGGCTTCATACCGGACGTGCGGCGCATCATCGCTCTCCTGCCCAAGCAGCGGCAGAACCTGCTGTTCTCCGCGACCCTGACCCAGGACATCCGCACGCTCGCCGATTCGTTCCTGCACGCGCCGGTGCTGGTGCAGGTCGCCCCTCAGAATACCGCGGCGGAGTCGGTGCGCCACGTGGTACATCCGGTCCGCCGGGAGCGCAAGCGCGAGCTGCTCGCCTACCTGGTGCAGTCGCGCGAGCTGCGCCAGGTTCTGGTATTCACCTCCACGCGCATAGGCGCAAATCGGCTGGCGTACCAGCTGAACCGCGACGGCATCCATACGACCGCGATCCACGGGGACAAGAGCCAGCCGGAGCGGTTGCAGGCTCTCGACGATTTCAAGTCGGGGAAGGTCCGCGTTCTCGTGGCAACCGACGTCGCCGCGCGCGGCCTGGACATCGAGGACCTGCCTCACGTCGTCAATTTCGAGCTGCCCGGCGCGCCCGAGGACTACGTACACCGCATCGGCCGCACCGGCCGGGCCGGAGCGAGCGGCGAGGCGATCTCCCTGGTCTGCGCCGAGGAGCACGAACGGCTGGAGGCGATCGAGAAGACGATCCGGCTGAGTATCCCGAGGAAGATCGTCCCGGGCTTCGAACCCGACGGGAGGGTCGCCCCGTCGATGATGAGCAAGCCGACGGGGCGCTCCGACGCGCAGGACCGCCGGCCGCGACACGGCGACCGCGATCGCCTCACTCGCGCGCCCCAGCCGGCAAAGAACGCCGATCCGATTTTCAGCTCACCCTACCAGCCGGCGCCCGCCGCGGCAGCGCCCAGCCGGCCCGCTTTGGCGCCGCGGCCGGCGCGCCAGGTGGCCGCCCTTCTCGGCGGCCTGCCCAAGGGGAAGTAGCGCTAGCTTTCCGCCCGGAACGGGCTGTGCTCGTTCAGCTCGTCCACGTAGCGCTCGATTCCCTTCGATTCTCGTGCAAGGAATTTCTCGACCGCATCCGAGAACTCGGGGTGGCGCAGCCAGTGAGCCGACCATGTCCGGGTCGGCATGAAGCCGCGAGCGAGCTTGTGCTCGCCCTGCGCTCCGCCCTCGAACACACGTATGCCGCGCTCGATGCAGAACTCGAGCGCCTGGTAGTAGCAGGTTTCGAAGTGCAGCAGCGGGATATGGGATACCGAGCCCCAATAGCGCCCGTAGAACACGTCCTTCGAAAAGATGTTCAACGCGCTTGCGACCGGCTTTCCATCGAGTTCGGCCAGCACCATGAGCACGTGCTCGGGGAGGGATTCGCCGATGCGTCTGAAGAAGTCGAGGTTGAGATAGGGCGTGGAATGGTGCGCGCGGTAGGTGCCGTTGTAGCAGCGGGTGAAGAATCGCCAATGCTCGTCCGTGATCTCGCTCCCGACCAGCCGGCGCAGTCGTACCCCCGTGTCCTGGACGCGGCGCCTCTCCTGACGGATCTTCTTGCGCTTTGCCGAGGCGAGCTCGCCGAGGAACTGATCGAAGCTCGCGTAGCCTCGATTCTCCCAGTGAAACTGCACCGCGCTGCGAAGCATCATCCCCTCGGATTCCATTTCGCGAGCCTCGGGCTCGGCCGGAAAGAGCACGTGGAGGGAGGACAATTCGAGCGCGAGCCCGAGGGCGGCGCGGACGAGCAGCAACCGCGTCGCGGCATCCCGTGCGAGGAGCCTTGGCCCGGTGACGGGCGAGAACGGCACCGCGGCGAGGAGCTTGGGATAGTACGCGAGCCCGCTGCGGTGGTATGCGTCCGCCCAGGCCCAGTCGAAGACGTATTCGCCGTACGAGTGGGTCTTCGCGTAGAGCGGCATCGCGCCCACCAGCGACGCGTCGTGCCACAGGGTGAGGTAGCGGGGAGACCAGCCGGTGTCGTCGCAGGCGCAACGGGTCTCGTGGAGCGCGTGGAGGAACTCGTGCCGCAGGAAAGGGTGGCCCGCAGCGAGCGCATTCCAGGCCTCAGGCTCGATCGCCCGAAGCGAATCGGCGATTCTCAGTATGGGAGCGTCTTCCTTCAAGCGGAGCGTCGCACGGTGGCGAAATGCCGTCCGATTATACGCAGCGCGGGACTCCACTTCCCGAGGTAGACTTCTCCGATGGCGAACATAGTCAAGATCGCGGTCGCCCAGATCAACTGCGTCGTCGGCGATCTCGCCGGCAATGCCGCCAAGATCCTGCGCTATTGCGAGGAGGCGCGCGCTGCCGGCGCGAGCCTCCTGCTGACGCCGGAGCTCGCGCTGTGCGGCTATCCGCCCGAAGACCTACTGCTACGCGAGGGCTTCTACCGAGACTGCGCCAGCGCTCTTGAACGCCTCGCCCGGGAGGTGAAAGGAATCACGCTCATTGTTGGCCACCCGCATCAGGATGAGGGGAAACGCCACAACGCGGCCTCGGTCGTGCGCGAAGGAAAAATCGTGGGCACCTATTACAAACAAGCCCTGCCCAATTACACCGTCTTCGACGAGGAGCGCTATTTCGATCCCGGCGATCGGCCCTGCGTTTTCCAGGTAGGGGAAACGCGCTTCGGCCTGAACATTTGCGAGGACACCTGGGGCCCCCTTGGGCCGCTCAAAACACGCCCGGACGACGTCCAGCTCGGCATCAATATCTGCGCCGACGCCTGGGAGGCCAAAGCGCCCAAGGCGGCCCGAGGGGCGGGCGCCCAGGTTCTGCTGGTGCTGAACGCCTCGCCTTACCACATGGGCAAGCAGGCATCGCGCTATGACGTGATGCGCGAGCGCGTAGCCGAGACCGGCATGGCGCTCGTCTACGCAAACATGGTGGGCGGCCAAGACGAGCTGGTGTTCGACGGCGCCTCGTTCGCGCTCGACAGGCAAGGTGAGGTGGTTGGTCAGCTACCGCGCTTCGAGGAGGCGCTCGGTTTTGTGACCTTCGCTGATGGCGAGGCCCTGCGCGGCGCCATCGCCGAAGCGGAATCCCTCGAAGCCGAGGTCTACAAGGCCCTGTGCCTGGGCGTTCGTGACTACGTTGGCAAGAATCGTTTCCCCGGCGCGATTATCGGCTTGTCGGGCGGCGTGGATTCGGCGCTCACGCTATGCATCGCTCGCGATGCGCTGGGCGCCGAACGGGTGCGCGCAGTCCAGATGCCCTCCAAATATACAGCGCTGATGAGCCTGGAGGATTCTCGGGGGCTGGCGATGAATCTCGGGGTGCGCTACGACGAGATTCCCATCGGCCCCGCCTTCGACGCCTTCCTTGGGATGCTTGCGAAGGAGTTCGCGGGCAGGCCGGTCGACGCGACCGAGGAGAATCTGCAGGCCCGCATCCGGGGCACCCTGCTGATGGCCCTGTCGAACAAGTTCGGCACCATCGTGCTCACCACCGGCAACAAGTCCGAGATGGCGGTGGGCTACGCCACGCTGTACGGCGACATGGCGGGCGGGTTCGCCGTGATCAAGGACATCCTGAAGACGCTCGTCTACCGCCTGTGCGCGTACCGGAACGCCGTCGAGCGCGTGATCCCGGACCGCATTCTGACGCGCGCCCCGTCCGCGGAGCTCAGGCCCAACCAGACCGATCAGGACAGCTTGCCGCCCTACGACGTGCTCGATGCAATCGTCTCGGGGTATATGGAAAACGACCTGAGCCCGGCGGAGATGGTGGGCCGCGGTCTCGACGCCGGGAGCGTCAAGCGGGTCGTGGAAATGATCCACCGCAGCGAGTACAAGCGGCGGCAGGCTCCGATCGGAATCAGGATCACACACCGCGGCTTCGGCAAGGATTGGCGCTACCCGATCACCTCGCGCTACCGAGAGCCGTACGAATAGCCGGCATCCACGCCGAATGGGTATACTGATCGGCGCAGGTCAACGCTGGAGGAAAGCCATGAAGAAGATCGAAGCCGTCGTGAAGCCTTTCAAGCTCGATGAGGTTCGCGAGGCGCTCGCCGAGGTCGGGGTCACGGGGCTGACCGTGACCGAAGTGAAGGGTTTCGGCCGCCAGAAAGGCCACACCGAGCTCTACCGTGGGGCCGAATACGTGGTGGACTTCCTCCCGAAAGTCAAGGTCGAGGTAGTGGTGACCGAGAAGATGCTCGACGGGGCGATTGAAGCAATCGTCAAGGCGGCGCGCACAGGCAAGATAGGCGACGGCAAGATCTTCGTGAGCACGGTGGAGCAGGTCGTGCGCATCCGGACCGGCGAAACCAACGAGGCCGCGGTCTAGCCCTGGCCTAGGACCGGAGCAGCACTAGCAGCGCGCCGCTCCCGCCCTGGTTCCGGGGCGCCTCACAGTAGGCGAGCACCTCGTCGCGCTTCAGCAGCCATAGCTGCACCTTTCCTCTGAGGACCGGCTCCTTCCCCGGGGAGCGCAGGCCTTTTCCGTGGACGACGCGGACGCAGCGCAGTCCGCGCTTGAGGCATCGTCCCAGAAAATCCGCTAGGGAGAGTCTCGCTTGGTCGCGGTTCATTCCGTGCAGGTCGAAGGCGTCCTGGACGACCCAGTGCCCGCGCTTGAGCTTGCGCAGCACATCGCCACCGAGGCCGGCGCGCAGGTACGACGGTTCCTCGCCGGTTTCGGTCGACTGCTCCCCCGATAGAGCGCCGTCCAGGCTTTCAGCGACGGTCTCGTGGCCGTCGAGCAGGGACTGGACTGGCACTGGCGGCGGCGCCTTGCCCCTGTGCAGGACGCGTGGCGCGGGCCTGATGGGGATGGTGTCGCGCACGGCTTGGCGAAACAGCGCGGCATCGTCTTCCGGGATCCCGCGGGTCGGGGGCTTACGCATGAGCGCCGCGCGGTGGTCCGCCCCGGCGGGCGGCCCTAGTGCATCCCGTCCAGAAACTTTTCCGCGTCCAGGGCCGCGATGCAGCCGCTCCCGGCGCTCGTGACCGCCTGGCGGTAGACATGGTCCTGCACGTCCCCGGCGGCGAAGACCCCGGGCACGCTGGTCGCGCTGGCATTGCCCTCGCTGCCTCCGCGGGTGAGGATGTAGCCGCCTTTCATGTCGAGCTGTCCCTCGAATATACGCGTATTGGGCGTATGGCCGACCGCGACGAACAGCCCATGCACGTCGAGCTTCTGCTGCGCGCCGCTATTGACGTCCTTGACCCGGATTCCGTTCACGCCCTTGGCGTCGCCCAGCACCTCCTCGAGCACATGGTTCCACCGCACCGAGACATTGCTCTTCTCGAGCAGCTTCTTCTGCAGGATCTTCTCGGCCCGAAATTTATCGCGGCGGTGAATGACCGTCACGTGGCGCGCGATGTTGGAAAGGTAGAGGGCTTCCTCGACCGCCGTGTTCCCGCCACCGACGACCGCGACATCCTGGCCCTTGTAGAAGAATCCATCGCAGGTTGCGCAGGCCGAAACCCCCTTTCCCATGAACGCCTTTTCCGATTCCAGCCCGAGATAGCGCGCCGAAGCACCGGTGGCGATGATCAGGGCGTCGCAGGTGTACTCGCTGGCGTCGCCCACGAGGCGGATCGGGCGCTCGGTCAAGTGCGCGGTGTGGATGTGATCGAACACGATCTCCGTCTCGAAGCGCTCCGCGTGCTTCTGGAAGCGCTCCATCAGCTCCGGTCCCTGAACGCCCATGCTGTCGGCGGGCCAGTTGTCGACGTCGGTCGTGGTCATGAGCTGGCCGCCCGGCTCCAGGCCCGCGATGACGACCGGCTTCAGGTTTGCGCGGGCCGCGTAGACCGCGGCCGTGTACCCTGCCGGACCGGAACCGAGAACGAGCAGGCGCGAATGTCTGGTTTTCTTGGACATAAATGACAGGGTGGGGACAGAAGCGCCGGAATTCAATCGTTCTCGCGCGGGCGATTATAACCCGGGATACTTGCGAGATTTCTCGCGCTTTCCCGCTGCGACGGGCCGCGACGGTCTGGTGATAAGATATGACGCCAGGATGTTCCTGGGAGGATGGTGAAATGACGGCCCCGGCCAGTGTGTCCATGCTGCTGTTGCGCAACGTGCCCCTGTTCTCGGTGCTGCCCGAGAACCAGCTGGCTTTGCTGACGAGCGCTGTCAGCAGAAAGAGCTTCCCTCGCGGCACGACCATCATCGCGACGGGGGACGTGACCGAATCACTCTACGTGATCATCTCCGGCCGCCTCAAGGTCATGATCAGCGACGACGAGGGCCGCGAGGTCATCCTGGCCATCCTGGGACCGAACGAGTTCTTCGGGGAGATGGGACTGATCGACGACGCACCCCGCTCGGCCAGCGTGGCCGCCCTCGAGGCGTGCGAGCTGCTGAGCCTCTCGAAGCGGGACTTCAAGCGTTGCCTGGCTGAGAATTTCGAGATGGCGATGACGGTCATGCGGGGGCTGGTAAAGCGGCTTCGGGAGGCCGACCAGAAGATCGGCAGCCTCGCCTTGATGGACGTCTATGGCCGGGTGGCCCACCTGCTCCTGGAGATGGCCGAGACGATCGACGGGCAGAAGGTGGTCACCAGGAAACTCGCCAAGCAGGACATTGCCAAAATGATCGGAGCGTCGCGCGAGATGGTGAGTCGGGTGATGAAGGACCTGCAGTCGGGAGGGTACATCGACGTGCGCCCGGGTTCGATCCACCTGCACGAATCCATCCTTACGATCGATTGAGGGGGCGATCGGAGTACCCGGCAACTGAGGCAATTTGAAACGGACCCAGGCACCACTTCCCAGCAAGGTCGCGGCGCTGCTGCGCGAATCGCGACTGTTCGTCCTCGTCGCGGCGGCGCTTTATCTCTCGCTCATCCTCGGAACTTTCAACCGCGCTGACCCGGGGTGGTCGCACAGCGTTGCGGCCGGGGAAATCCGCAACCTGGGCGGCAAGGTCGGGGCCTGGATCGCCGACGGCCTGCTGTACCTCTTCGGCCTGTCGGCCTGGTGGTGGGTAGCGCTGCTCGGCCTTGCCGCAGTATGGACGTTGCGCCGCTTGGACGGGGGATCGGCGAGCGATCGTCGCTCCGTTGCCATAGCCATCGCTGGCTTCGTCGCCCTTCTGGTCGCTTCCAGCGGGGTCGAGGCGCTGCGGCTTCATTCGCTCAAGGTCGCGCTTCCCCTTGCTCCGGGGGGCATGATCGGTGACGTCGTCGCGAGGGTGCTGCAGTCCGGCTTCGGCTTCACCGGCGCGACGCTCATCCTGGTCGCGATCTTTGCAACGACGCTATCGCTGTTTACGGGCGTCTCGTGGCTCACGGTCATGGAGAAGTTGGGGGCTGGCCTCGAGCACGCCTGCCTCTGGACCTTAGAAAGGTTGCAGAGCTGGCAGGACCGCAAGGCCGGGGCGATCGCCGCCGAGCGGCGCGAAGCCGTGGTCGAGGAGAAGCGCGAACTGCTGATCGAGGAGCACGCACCGATCCGGATCGAGGCTCCGGTGGTGGACATCCCGAAGTCTTCTAGGGTACAGAAGGAGAGGCAGGAGCCGCTGTTCCGCGATCTACCCGATACGCCGCTCCCGCCGCTGAAGCTGCTCGACGAGGCGAGCAGCGACATCGAGGTCCTCTCCCCCGAGACGCTGGAGTACACCTCCCGGCTGATCGAAAAGAAGCTCGGCGACTTCGGCGTCCAGGTCAAGGTGCTCGCGGCCTACCCCGGGCCGGTCATCACGCGCTACGAGGTCGACCCGGCCGTGGGCGTGAAGGGCAGCCAGATCGTCAATCTGGTGAAGGATCTCGCGCGCGCTCTGTCCGTCTACAGCATCCGGGTCGTCGAGACGATTCCGGGCAAGTCCTGCATGGGGCTGGAGATCCCCAACCCTCACCGCCAGATCGTCCGCCTGTCCGAGATCGTGAGCTCGCGCGCCTACCACGACATGCACTCGCCGCTGACACTCGCGCTCGGCAAGGACATCGCCGGAAACCCCGTGGTCGCCGACCTCGCGAGGATGCCGCACCTGCTGGTCGCAGGGACGACGGGGTCGGGCAAGTCGGTCGCCCTCAACGCGATGATCCTGTCGATTCTGTACAAGACGGAGCCGCGCGAAGCAAGGCTGGTAATGGTCGATCCGAAGATGCTCGAGCTGTCTGCCTACCAGGGAATTCCGCACCTGCTGGCCCCCGTCGTGACCGACATGCGCCAGGCGGCGAACGCGCTCAACTGGTGCATGGGGGAGGTCGAGCGGCGCTACCGGCTGATGACCTGGGTTTCAGTGCGCAACCTGTCCGGCTACAACCATAAGGTCGCCGACGCCGAGAAATCGGGCACGCCGCTCAAGGATCCCGAAACGCTCGACCTGCCCGAGCCGCACAACCTTGAGCGGCTTCCCCACATCGTCGTGATCATCGACGAACTCGCAGACCTGATGATGGTGTCGGGCAAGAAGGTCGAGGAGCTGATCGCTCGCCTGGCGCAGAAGGCGCGCGCGGCTGGGATACACCTCATTCTCGCCACGCAGCGGCCGTCCGTGGATGTCATCACGGGGCTGATCAAGGCCAACGTGCCGACGCGCATTGCATTCCAGGTGTCGAGCAAGGTCGATTCGCGGACCATACTCGATCAGCAGGGGGCCGAGTCGCTGATCGGGCAGGGTGACATGCTCTACCTCCCGCCCGGCTCGGGAATGTCGCAGCGGGTGCACGGCGCCTACGTCGCCGACCACGAAGTTCACAAGGTCGTGGAGTACCTCAAGTCCCTCGGGCACCCGGAATACGTGGACGGAGTCCTGGAGGAGGAGCCCGACGCGGGAGGCGAGTTCCCCGTGGGTCAGGACGCAGAGTCCGACCCCCTTTACGATCAGGCGGTGGAGATGGTTCTCCGCACGAGGCGAGCGTCGATTTCACTGGTGCAGCGCCACCTGCGCATCGGCTACAACCGCGCGGCGCGCCTCATCGAGCAGATGGAGCAGGCCGGGCTCGTGTCCGCCATGCAGACGAACGGCAATCGCGAGGTTCTCGTGCCCGCGAAGATCGAGTAGCGCATGAGGTGGCTCCACGCCGCGGTGTCGGGATTGGCGCTGGCTCTCGCACCCCTTTGCGCCTCGGCCTCCAGCCTGGAACGCTTCTCCGAATTCATCGAAGCCACCCGCACGGCGCGGGGGGATTTCGAGCAGAAGATATTCGACAGCAACAGCAAGCTCCTGCAGGCGTCGCGTGGCGTTCTCGCCTTCTCGCGTCCAGGCAGGTTCCGCTGGACCTACGTGAAACCTTACGCGCAGCTCATCGTCGGCGACGGTAGCAAGGTCTGGATCTACGACGAGGACCTCAAGCAGGTCACGGTCAAGAAGCTCGATCAGGCGCTGGGCTCCACGCCTGCGGCGCTCCTCGCTGGCAACAACGAGGCGATGCGGGCGTTCAACCTGTCGGACGGGGGAACGAAGGACGGCGTCGAGTGGCTCGAGGCGCTCCCGCGCGACAAGGATGCGAGCTTCACGAGGATCCGCATGGGCTTCGATGCGTCCGGGTTGCGGGCCATGGAACTCGTCGACACGTTCGGACAAACCACGGTACTGCGGTTCAAGGCGCTCGAGCGCAATCCGGAGCTCGCTCCCGGCCTGTTCCGCTTTTCGCCTCCCAAAGGCGCGGACGTCATCGGAGACGTGGACTAGCCCGCGACAGGAGGCGAATGACCGACTTGTTTCCGGCGCGCAGTCCCGCGCCGCCGCTTGCCGAGGCGATGCGGCCGAAGGCGCTCGCCGATGTCGTGGGACAGAAGCACCTGCTCGGTCCGGGCAAACCCCTGCGCCTAGCCTTCGAGTCGGGCAAGCCCCATTCGATGATCCTGTGGGGGCCGCCCGGCGTGGGCAAGACGACGCTCGCTCGGCTGATGGCCGACGCTTTCGACGCGGAGTTCATCTCGCTCTCGGCCGTCCTTGCCGGAGTGAAGGACATCAAGGAAGCGGTGCAAAGGGCGCAGGAGACGCTCGCTACCTCCGGGCGGCGTACGATACTGTTCGTCGACGAAGCCCACCGGTTCAACAAGGCGCAGCAGGACGCTTTTCTGCCTTTCGTCGAGCAGGGTCTGCTGACCTTCATTGGCGCGACCACCGAGAATCCCTCTTTCGAGGTGATCGGCGCGCTATTGTCGCGCGCGGCGGTCTACGTGCTGCACAGTCTTTCCGAGTCGGAGCTCGGAGAATTGTTCGATCGGGTCACAAAGGGCTCGCTCGGGACGCTTTCGTTCGACTCGAGCGCTCGAGAACGCGTGATCGGGCTGGCCGACGGAGACGCGCGGCGTCTGCTCAATGTGGTCGAGATACTTCAGACGGCCGCTGCGAGCGCCGGCGTCACGACACTGGACGGCGAGTTCGTGCAAAACGCGGTCGCGCGCAACCTGCGCCGCTTCGACAAGGGCGGGGACGCTTTCTACGACCAGATCTCGGCGTTGCACAAGTCCGTCCGCGGCTCGGACCCCGACGCGTCCCTGTATTGGCTTGTCCGCATGCTCGACGGCGGCGCCGATCCGCTCTATGTTGCGCGGCGCCTGGTGAGGATGGCTGTCGAGGACGTCGGGCTTGCAGATCCGCGAGCGCTCCGGATTGCGTTGGATGCGAGCGAGACCTACGAGCGGCTCGGGAGCCCCGAGGGTGAGCTCGCTCTCGCCGAGGCCGCGATCTATCTCGCCTGCGCCGCGAAGTCGAATGCCGTGTACGCCGCGTATAACCGGGCACGCGATTTCGTCTCCGGCGACGATTCGCGTCTGGTTCCCCCGCACTTGCGCAACGCCCCGACCAAGCTGATGAAGAAGCTCGGCTTCGGCAAGGACTATCGCTATGCCCACGACGAAGCGGATGCCTACGCTGCGGGCGAGAACTACCTTCCCGAAGGTATGCCCGCGGTAAAATGGTACGAACCGAGTGATCGAGGGCTCGAGGAGAAAATTCGGGAGAAGCTCGCGCACTTGCGTAGCCTCGACAGGGAAGCGAAGAATAAGTAAGGGCGTCATGCTTGATAAACAATTGCTTCGATCTGACATCGACCGCGTGGCACGGCGTCTCGAAGACCGCGGCCCCGAATTTCCGAAAGCAAGATTTTTTGAGCTGGAAGCCGATCGAAAGCGGATCCAGACGCGCACACAGGATCTCCAGGCTCACCTCAATACAACTTCTACGGAAATTGCACGCTTCAAGGCTTCAGGAGAGCAAGACAAAGCAGAGGAGCTGAAACGGAGGGCCGTCTCCGATTCGGCGGAAAAGAAGGCCGCAGAGAAGGAACTCGTTGAAGTTGAGGCAAGGCTGGACGAATTCCTGCTCGACATTCCCAACATTCCTCACGAATCGGTGCCGACAGGCAAGTCGGCTGCAGACAACCGCGAGGAGCGTCGCGGAGGTTCGCCCCGCACGTTCGGATTTGCGCCGAAAGACCACGTAGATCTAGGAGTTGGTCTGAAGCAACTCGACTTCGATGCGGCAACAAAGATCGCCGGCACGCGGTTCGCGCTGATGAAAGGACCGCTTGCCCGCCTGCACCGTGCGATCGCGCAATTCATGCTCGACGTGCACACGCAGGAGCACGGCTATACGGAGGTCTACGCGCCGTATCTGGTGAACGCGAGGAGCATGACTGGCACGGGGCAGCTCCCGAAGTTCGAGGCGGATCTTTTCGTGGTGCCGCGGGATGACGAAGGAAAGTTCTACCTGATTCCCACCGCCGAGGTGCCTGTCACCAATATCGTCCGCGACGAGATCGTCCCGCTGGAGTCGCTGCCGCTCAAGTTCGTCTGCCATTCGCCGTGCTTTCGAAGCGAAGCCGGCTCCTACGGGAAAGATACGCGGGGGATGATCCGAAACCACCAGTTCGACAAGGTGGAGCTCGTGCAGATCGTGAAGCCGCAGGATTCCTACGATGCCTTGGAGCAGCTCACCGCGCACGCCGAGGAAATTCTCAAGCGCCTGGAGCTACCATACCGGGTGATGGCCCTGTGCACGGGCGACATGGGCTTCGCCGCGGCCAAGACGTACGATCTTGAAGTGTGGCTGCCCGGGCAGAACGCTTATCGGGAGATCTCTTCGTGCAGCAATTTCGAGGCCTTCCAGGCGCGGCGCATGCAGGCGCGTTTCCGGAACGAAAAAGGCAGGCCGGAACTCGTTCATACGCTCAACGGCTCCGGTCTGGCCGTTGGGCGGACTTTGGTGGCGGTCGTGGAGAACTATCAGCGCCGGGACGGCGGTGTGGACATTCCCGCCGCGCTGCAGCCCTACATGGGGAATCGCAAGGAGATCGCGCCGTCGGGTTGAGCGCGCTGGTAAAATGCGCGCGACCGGAGAGGTGACGGAGCGGTTGAACGTGCCGGTCTCGAAAACCGGAATACGCGCAAGCGTATCGTGGGTTCGAATCCCACCCTCTCCGCCAATCCACGAGCATTCATGCGGTTCTTCCCGTCGATCGGCCTAGGGGGGATCGGGTCGCATCTGAGTCATGGCGCTGAAATAGTCGAGAGCAAGCCGCATCACACCGGGAAGCTGATTGTCCCAGGGCAGCGGAGCGCTGAGGGCGAGCCAGATGAAGAACAGGCCGGTCAGGATGCCGAACACGATGCCGGGCGATTTGCTCTTGGATGTCATTGCCGTGCCCATCACTGTACCGGCGGGCGCCGCCTTAGTATGTAGGGTGTTCCCTCCAATCGTTGTCAGGTAGACGCTCTAAACCCCAGGGCGTGGCCGCGTCGCTCGGCGCTGGGGGCGGGAGGCTCCAGCCGACTCAGGCGCGGATGCCAGCGGTGCTCGTCGCGACTGCTATCCGCTGCTGCTGCGAATTACTGCTGGCGATCGAGCCTGAAATCTCGCGCAGCACTTTCTTTAACGGCGAACGCACCGGTACCCCTACCACTGCGCGGCTGCCGCCGCGCAGGACGAATTTTTCCGAAGCGACCACGAAGGTCACCTCTGCGTCATTCGACGTTTCAACGATGTCGCCGGGGACGATCGGCGTCGCGAGCGTAGCCGGACACCCATTCACCAGTACGAGCCCTGAGAGGTGCTGTATCTGCTGCCCTGGCGAGAACTCACTGAACGGCGCGTCGGGCATGCTACGCGCGGCCGCTTCTCCAGCTGCAGAGAAAATACCCACCGCGAGCGTGCGGAACCACACGCGGCGCCGCGGACATTCGGGCACACCTAACGGCTTCACGGCCGCTAACCCCTCCAGGGCCCTTACTGCCAGCAAAAGGTGCTTCAGCAACAACTGCCCGCACTATGCGCCGCCTTTAGCTACGGCTTATGCGCCCCTACTCAGTTCCGGCAATTGTGTATTAGTACCGGATACGCTCGTGCATTAATACCGAGTACGTACATACTAAGCTTGACATCGGCCCGAAGAAATAGCAATCCGAAGTCACCTTCATCCCCTGCGCGACCCTGCCAAGTGGTCGCGAGGCCGCGTCTATGGGCATTGATTCCATTGAAATATTTGCGCACCGCTGCCCCTGTGGCCTGACTCCCCACGGTTCGCGCTTCCCGCCTGCGTATCCGATTGGTGGCTCTTAACCGCCAAACGGGGAAATTCGAGCATCTCGTGTCACCGGGCACCGATAAGGCACCTGGGTACGATAGTTGCTTTGAAGCTAGCGCTGCCTTGCTCCATAGGATTTGGAATTAGTGCTTATAATATAAAGAGATACCCTGGGAGGGGTTTCCGAAGGAAGATGCGGCGGACACGGTATTGGGCGTGGTCCAGGCTGCTGGGAGCTTTTGCGGGCACGGTGATAGCTGGTTTTTCGCCGGGTCCGCTGTTCGCGCTTCCGGAGGGGGGCCATGTCGTAGCGGGAAGCGCGAGCATACAGAGCGCGGGGACCGGCTTGACCGTCACCCAGGCGACAGACCGCGCAGCCATCAACTGGCAGACCTTTGGAATCGCCGCGAACGAGGGGGTGCGATTCAACCAGCCCACTGCTTCTTCGGTCGTACTCAACCGGGTACTCGGTCAGGACCCTTCGCAGATCTTCGGCAGTGTGTCAGCCAACGGCCAAGTCTTCATTCTGAACCCCAATGGGGTGCTGTTCGGGCAGGGCGCGCAGGTGAACGTCGGCGGGCTGGTCGCCTCCACCTTGAACCTGTCCGACGCGGATTTTCTGGCAGGACGCTACGCCTTCACCAAGGTCCCTGGTGCCGGAGCGGTGCTCAACCAGGGCACGATCACCGCGGCGAGCGGCGGGTATGTCGCGCTGATCGCGCCGCAGGTCGCGAACGAGGGCGTCATCAATGCCCAGCTCGGCACGGTAACGCTCGCTGCGGGCGAGCAAGTTACGCTCAACTTGAGCGGCAGGAGCCTGGTCAGCATCGCTGTTGACCGAGGCGCGCTGGATGCGCTCGCGAGCAACCGCCAGCTGATCAGCGCCGATGGCGGACAGGTTCTTCTGAGCGCCAGGTCGGCCGATGCGCTTGCGCGTTCGGTGGTCAACAATACCGGGATCATCCAGGCGAACACCATCACCTCGAGCAACGGCGTGATCCGCCTCGAAGGCGGCACGATCACGAACAGCGGCACGATTTCCGCCACAGGCGGCGGGCGAATCGCGCTTCAGGCAGAGAGCGACGTCACTCTGGCCCCATCTTCCGTGATCGCGGCGAGCGGTGCGAACGGCGGCGACGTGAGTGTACAAGCGAAAGCGGGAACGCTCCTCGCCGACGGGCGCATCGAAGCGATCGGCTCGGAATCCTCGGGCGGGTCGATCAGACTCCTCGGTACGAACGTGGGTCTTCTCGGGCAGACGGCACTCGACGCTTCGGGCAGGACGGGCGGTGGAACAGTGCTCGTCGGCGGCGACTTCCAGGGGAAGAATCCCGACGTTCAGAACTCGCAGCGTGCCTACGTCGGACCCGGTGCGAGCATCAAGGCCGACGCCAGCGGCGAAGGGAGCGGCGGAAAAGTGGTGGTATGGGCCGATGGCGACACGCGCTACTACGGCAGCATTTCCGCGACGGGTGGTGCGAGCGGCGGCGGTGGCGGCTTTGTCGAAATCTCCGGGAAGGAGCACCTGGTATTCAAGGGCGCTGTGGACACGCGCGCGAAGGATGGAAGCGCGGGCACGCTTCTCCTCGACCCCGCGAACATCACGATTCAGAACGGCACGGGCGATGGCAACGACGCGGACGCGGCGAACAATTCGTTTGCAGGCACTCCCTCCGGCGCAGTCGGAACGGTCCTCGCGGGCGACACCGCGCCGACCACGCTTTTCCAGTCCGAGCTCGAAGGCATCGCCGCCACGACCAACATTTCGCTCGCAGCCTCGAACAGCATCACCATCAACAATCTCACCAGCAATGTCCTGAATCTCGCGCAAACGGCGGGGCGCTCGGTCACTTTCTCCTCTGGCGCCGGCGGTTTTTCCATGAACACCGGCGACACCATCCAGACGGCCGGGGGTGCGCTGACGATCACCACCACCGGCGGAGCAACGCTAGGCGGCCTGGCGACCGCGGGCGGCGCAATCACGCTCAACGTCGGGACTGCATCCACCGCTTCGGGCGTCATCAGCGGCGCGGGGACGACGCTGACCAAACAAGGCACCGGCACGCTCACGCTCTCCGGTGCGAACACCTACACGGGTGCGACGACGGTGAGCGCGGGAGTCCTGGATCTTCAGAACAGCTCGGCCCTGGGCGGCACAGGCGTAGGCACGACGGTGGCTTCGGGTGCGGCGCTGCAAATCGACGGCAGCGGATTGACGATCGCCGAGCCCCTCACTCTCAACGGCACCGGGGTCGGCGCCGGCGGCGCGTTGCGCAACCTCGCCAACAACAATACGGTGAGCGGCGCGCTCACGCTTGCGAGCGCCTCGCGGATCAATTCCGATGCGGGAACGCTGACCATCTCGGGCGGCGGGATCTCGGGTGCAGGACAGGTGCTCTCGGTGGGCGGCGCAGGCAATACCACGCTCAACACGGACATCGGCATTACAACCGGCACGCTGACCAAGGACGGGGCGGGCACGCTCACGCTGAACGCCGCCACCAGCTACACCGGCTTGACGACGGTGAGCGCGGGCACGCTGTCCTACGGCGTATCCAACGCATTGAACACTGGAGCGGTGACGGTATCGGGCGGCACCTGGAATATCGGAGCGTTCTCCGACACGGTAGGCGCGGTCACGCTCACAGGCGGCAGCATCGCCGGCACGACCGGCGTGCTCACGGGTGCTTCCTATGCGGTGCAAAACGGCGCGATCAGCGCGATCCTCGCGGGAGCCGGAGCGCTGACCAAGACCACCGCGGGCACCGTGACGCTCGCCGGTGCGAACACCTATGGAGGCGCGACCAACATCAACGGTGGCACGCTGAGCATCTCGGCCGACAACAACCTGGGTACCGCTCCGGCGCTGGCCACGCCCAACCAGCTGGGCATCAACGGCGGCGCCCTCG
>DATJYC010000061.1:0-26416 GCA_035499735.1 Burkholderiales bacterium | reverse complement strand
GCCAGGCTCGAATAGAGCATGTACGCGCAGCTCGCCACGAAGATCGCCGGCGTGAGCGGGTACAGCGGGACGCGGTAAGGTCTGGGGGCGTCCGGGTTCCTCGCGCGCAGTACGAAGAGCGACACGCCCGTGAGCAGGAAGAAAGTCCAGAACACAGGAGCGGTGAAATCCACCAGCGTCTGGAAGCCCTTGCGCTGTATCGTCCCGAGGCCGACCAGCGCGAGCGCAATCGCGGCCTGCACGACGTAGGCGTTGCGCGGGGAGCTGCTCGCCTCGTCCCAGTGCCCCAGCCAGCGCAGGAGCGGCCACTCGCGCCCGAGCGCGTAGTTCGAGCGTGCTCCGACGATCATCGAGCCGTTGATCGAGGTGAGGGTGGCAAGCGCCACCAGGACGCTGATCAGCTTCTCGCCCGCCACTCCCCAGGCGCGCGCCAGCAGGTCTGCGGCGACCGCGTCCGACTTCGCCACCGCCGAGAAGCCGAGGCCGTTCACGTAGGCGAGGTTGACCAGCACGTAGAGCGCGGTCACGAGGCCGATGGAGAGGAACAGGGCGCGCGACATGTTGCGCTCGCGGTGGCGCACCTCGGCCGAAATGTAGGCGCCGTCGTTCCAGCCCCCATAGGTGAAAAGCACGAAGATCATGGCGAGGCCGATTCCCGACCAGGAAGTCGCCGAAGGCGCGGGCTGCGCCGCGGCGGTCGGCGCGCCCGGCTCCATGGTCAACCCGACCGACAGCACGATCACCAATCCCAGAACCAGGAGTGCCGTGAACACGTTCTGGGTGGTCTTGCCGGCCTTCAGCCCGACGATGTTGACGACGGTGAGGATGACCACGATGAGCACGGCGTAGATCGGCGAGGAGTGCTCGCCCAGGCTGAACAGCCGCGCGCAATAGTCGCCGAAGACGAAGGCGAACACCGCGATCGAGCCGGCCACGATCACCGTCATGCGCGCCCACGCATAGAAGAAGGCGGGTCGGCGGCCGAAGGCTCGGCCGATGAAATGGTATTCGCCGCCGACGCTCGGGTAGGCGGTAGCGAGCTCGGCGTAGCACATCGCGCCGATGAACGACAGCACGCCGCCGGCGATCCAGCAGGCGACCATGGCGGCTTCGCCGCCGCTCGCACCGGCGACCGTTGACGGCGCCTTGAAGATGCCGGCGCCGATGATGAGTCCGACGATGATCGCGGTGGCGTCGCCGAGCGAGAGGATCTGCGAAGGGCCGGTGCTCTTCTGATCGGATGCGGACATTCAGACCTCGAGGTAACGATCGTTTCCGGAATTGCGCTCCTTGAGCGGCGCGAGGCACTCCTCGAGCCGCAGGCCCAGGGCGCGGGCGCGCCGCGCGCGGCCCCTCAGCACGGACCAGGCGAGCCGCCTCGGCCCGCCCTTGGGCGCGAACGCGATGAGGTTGTCGCGCTCCTCGGCGAGGAGCAGCGCAGGCGGACGTCTGAAGGACTTCTCGATGCGCGCGCAATGGCGCTCGAGCCTGCCGTCGTCGGCCATGAAGTTGGCGACCATCACGCCCTGCGGGCGCAGCGCGGCGAAAGCCGAATCGTAGAAGGACCGCGTGCACAGGCTGCCCGCGACGCGGCCGTCGACGAAGCCGTCCACCACCAGCACGTCACAGCCCGCCGGGCGCTGCCCGACCGCGTGGGCGCCTTCGTCGATGACGACTTCGAGGCGCTCGTCCTCCCCGGGAAAGCCGAAGTACCTGCGCGCGACCGTGACGACGCCGGGATTGATCTCCACGACGGTGACCCGCGTCCCCGGCATGCGCGCATGGACGAAGCGCGCCATCGAGCCTGCGCCCAGCCCCACCATGAGGACGTCGCGCGGCGCAGGGCAAAACAGCAGGAACGCCATCATCGCGCGCACGTAGTCGAGCTCGATCGCGTCGGGCGCGGAAAGGCGCATCGCGCTCTGGATGGCGTCGCCGCCGATCTGGAGCACGCGCACGCCGTCCTCCTCGACAATCTCGATCGCCTTGCGGGAAGCGAGCCAGTTGCGCACGCGGTTCATGGGAGTTCAAACAAAATCGGCAACGCCTTTCGGCGCTGCCGACCCGCGGAACCGGCCGTCTATTTCACCATCGTCGCGACCGGCTTGCCCTTCTCGACGACGTAGGTCGCGAGCACGACCCCCTTTCCGGTGCCGTGGTTCCTCCCGGCGTGGATCGTACCCGCGGGAACGAAGAACGCCTCGCCGGCCTTGATGATCCTGGGCGGCTGCCCGTCGACTTCGAGCTGCAGCGAGCCTTCGAGAACCACGCTGATCTCGTCGCCGGGGTGCGTGTGCCTGCCGATCCCCGCGCCCGGATCGAACTCGACACGCGCCTGCACCACGTGCTTGCCCGGGATGCTCGAGTCCCGGTCCTGCAACTCGGTACGCTTGAGGCCGGGGGCCTGCGCGTAGAGCACGCCTGCCGCGAACACGGCAGCGACGCCCCCAAGAAACAACAGCTTCGTCTTCTTCATGCCACTCCTCCTTTTGAGTTCACGATGCAGATCGAATACTAGGCGATATCGCGGGACTGGATCCGCTCCACCCCGGCCTTCTTCATCTTCTCCCAGGCCGCCTCGAGCGACCCCTGCATGTCGATCGCGCGGCAGGCGTCCTCGACCACCGCGCAGTCGAACTTGAGCTTGCGGGCGTCGAGGGCGGTCCAGGCCACGCAGAAATCGGTCGCGAGGCCGCACACGAACACGCGCCCGATGCCGCGCTCGTCGAGATAGCCTTCGAGGCCGGTGCGGCTCCTGCGGTCGGCCTCGAGGAAGGCGGAATAGCTGTCGACGTCCCGGCGCCAGCCCTTGCGCACCACGAGCTGGGCGTGCGGTACGGCGAGGTCCTTGCGCAGCGCGGCGCCGTCGCTTCCCTGCACGCAGTGATCTGGCCAGAGCACCTGCTCGCCGTACGGGAGCGCTATCGAGTCGAAGGGCCGGGTGCCCGGGTGCGAGGTGGCGAAGGACAGGTGGCCCGCGGGGTGCCAGTCCTGCGTGAGCACCACGTTCTCGAAATGCTTCGCGAGCGCGTTCACGAGCGGCACCACTTCGTCGCCCTTCTGCACCGCGAGCCTTCCGCCCGGGCAGAAGTCGTTCTGCACGTCGACCACGATGAGCGCGTCGGCGGCGCCAGGCCTGATCTTGTCAGCCATGTCCCGCCGCGCGCTCGACCTCGACGAGGCAGTCGTAGAAGGTCGCGCCCCGACCGACGTCGGTGATCGATTGCGACGTGACCTCGTTGGCGTTGCGGCCGTCCGCGGTGAGCTTCTTCCACCACACCGAGAGCGCGACCACGACGCCCGCGCGCGCCTTGCGCCCGACACGGGCGCGCGCGATGAACGAGCCGCGGTCGTTGAAGACGCGCACCGCGTCGCCGTCGGCGATGCCCCGCGCCGCGGCGTCCGCCGCGCTCATGTCCAGGCTGGGCTCCTTCGCCTCGGCGACGGCGAAGCGCATGTTGGCGAAGGACGAATTGAGGAAGTGCCGGTTCGGCGGCGAGATCATCGCGAGGGGATAGCGCGACGCGAGGCCCGGGTTGGACCGCGCCGACTCGCGCGGCGGCACGAAGCCCGGGAGCGGGTCCATCCCCATCGCCTTCGCGGTCTCGCTGTAGAACTCGCACTTCCCGGAGGGCGTGGCGAAGTTCCCCTGCGCGAAGGGCGCGAAGCGCCCGGGCAGGTTCAGGCGCTGCCAGCCCTTCTCCTTCAGCGACTCCCATTCGATGCCGCGCATCGAGGGCTTCGACGATTCGATCGCCTGGCGGCAGAGGTCCTCGTCGGAGTCGAGGAAGCACTCCTCGGTGAAGCCCATGCGCGCGGCGAGCCTGCGGAAGGCCTCGCTGTTCGGCAGCGCCTCGCCAAGCGGCGCGATCGCCGGGCTGTTCGCCATGACGTAGAGGTGCCCGTAGCCGGTGTGGACATCCCAGTGCTCGAGCTGGGTCGTCGCCGGCAGCACGATGTCGGCGTAGTCGCAGGTGTCGGTGAAGAACTGCTCGTGCACCACGGTGAACAGGTCCTCGCGCGCGAAGCCGCGAACGACCTTGCCCGAGTCGGGCGCGACCGCGACCGGATTGGAGTTGTAGACATAGAGCGCGCGGATCGGCGGCCTCGCTCCGAGCAGCGCGTCGCCGATCGCGACCATGTTGACGGTGCGCGGGTTCGGGCAGCGCGACAGCTCGAGCAGGTCGGGCCGCTCGAGGCCGGCGTCGTTCATTCCGTAAAATCCCGAGGTGCCGAGCACCGCGCCGCCGGCGGGATCGCGCCAGGCGCCGGTGAGCGCGGGCAGGCAGAAGATCGTCCGCACCGCCATGCCGCCGCCCGCGTGCCGCTGCAGGCCGTAGTTGAGCCTGATCGCCGCGGGACGCGTCCCCGCGTATTCGCGCGCGAGCGCGACGATGCGTTCCGCCGGAAGCCCCGTGATCTCCGCCGCCGCCTGCGGCGCATAGTCCTTCACCCGCTCGCGCAGCGGCTCGAAGCCGAGGGTGTACCGCTCGACGTAGTCCGCGTCGTAGCGCTTCTCGCCGATGATCACGTGCATCATCGCGAGCGCGAGCGCCGCGTCGGTGCCGGGCAGGATCGCGAGGTGCTCGTGGCATTTCTCCGCGGTCAGGCTGCGGTAGGGATCGATCGCGATCAGCCTGGCGCCGCGGCGCTTCGCCTCCTGCGCGCGCGACCACATGTGCAGGTTCGAGACGACCGGGTTCGAGCCCCAGACGAGGATCAGCCTCGCCTCCTCGAAGCGCTCCGGGTCCATGCCGAGCGATCCACCGACGGTGATCTGTGCGCCGGCCTTGCCGGCGGAGGAGCAGATGGTGCGGTCCAGCCGCGACGCGCCGAGGCGATGGAAGAAGCGCCGGCCCATCGAGTGCCACTGTACGTAGCCCATCGTGCCGGCGTAGTCGTAAGGGAGGATTCCCTGCGGATCATCCGCCTCGATGGCGCGGAACTTCCCGGCGATGGCGTCGAGCGCCTCGTCCCACGAGATACGCACGAACTCGCGCCGGCCCTTCGGGCCCACCCGCCTCTGCGGGAAGAGCACGCGGTCCTTGCTGTAGGTGCGCTCGAGATACCTCGAGACCTTGGTGCACAGCGTGCCAGCGGTGAAGGGATGGTCCCGCGCTCCCTCGACCTTGACCGCGACGCCGTTCTCGACGGTGACCCTGAGCGCGCAGGTGTCGGGGCAGTCGTGCGGGCAGGCGGCGCGCACGACACGGCGTTCGGAAGCTTTCTTGGCGGGCGCGAGCATGGGGACCGGCCGATTCTACGCCGTTCAGGGGCGGATGCCGGGGAAGGTCCCGAAGCGCGTGCGCAGCATCTGCCCGATGCGGTAGTGAGCGTGGCGCGCGGCGGCGAGGGCGCCGCCCATGGGAAGGAAGCCGTGAATCATGCCTTCGAAGCATTCGTAGACGACGGAGACGCCGGCGCGCTCGAGCAGGTCCGCGTAGGCCTTGCCTTCGTCGCGCAAGGGGTCGAAGCCCGCCGTGACGACGTAGGCGTACGGGAGGCGCGAATGATCGCGGGCGACGAGCGGCGAGGCGCGCCAGTCGGCGCGGTCGCTGTCGTCGCGCAGATACTGATTCTGGTACCAGCGCAGCAGCTCGCGCGTCAGCGAATACCCGCTCGCGAAGCGGCGCAGCGATTCCGTGTCGGCGGCCTGGTCGACCACCGGGTAGACGAGCACCTGCATGGCGATCGGCGGACCCGACTCGCGCAGCGCGATCGCCGCCACCGCGGCGAGGTTGCCGCCCGCGCTCTCTCCGGCGACGGCGAGCCGCGAGGCGTCGGCCGCGAGCGCGCCGGCGTTCGCGCTCACCCACCTCACCGCCGCGACCGCGTCCTCGACCGCCGCGGGAAATTTGTGCTCGGGGCCCATGCGGTAGTCGACGGCTACGACCGCGCAGCGCCCGTGCACGGCGATGCCGCGGCACACGCTGTCGTGCGTGTCGAGATCGCCGCACACCCAGCCGCCGCCGTGGAAGTACACGACGACGGGAAGCGCCTCTCCCGTCTTCCCGCCCGCGGGACGGTAGTAGCGCGCCCCCACTCCGCCGCCCGGCCCGGGAATGGCGAAATCGCGCGATTCCTCGAGGGCGAGCGGAGGGGGTGCGAGCGCGAGGCGCCCGTCGCGGTAGGCCCGCCGCGCTTCCGCCGCGGTCAGCGAGTCGGGCGGGACCGCAGGCGCTCGCGCGAAGCGCTCGAGCAGCTCGCGCGCCTGCGGATCGAGCGCGGTATCCACGGCTTCACGCCGCGGCAGGCCGCCGCCGAGCAAGCAGCCACAGCACCGCGCCCGCGGCGGCGGTGATGAAGGGCAGCGCGAGCCAGTTGAGCACTTCCCAGCCCTTGGCGTCGATGAGCACCCCCGACCCGAAGGAGGTCAGCGCCATGGTGAGGAAGATGATCGAATCGTTCGCGCCCTGCGTCTTCGCGCGCTCGGCGGGCAGGCAGCTCTCGGTGAGCAGCGTCGTGCCCCCGATGTACAGGAAATTCCATCCGATCCCGAGGAGCACCAGCGCGAGCCAGAAGTGGGGAATGCTGATCCCCGACAGCGCGATCGCGACCGTGGCGTAGAGCATGACCGCTCCCGCGGCCATCACCTGCAGGACGCCGTAGCGGCGGATGAGCGTCCCGGTGAAGAACGACGGCCCGAACATGCCGACGACGTGCCAGCCGATGACCGTTGCGGCGGCCGAGTACGGATGACCGCACAGCCGCATCGCGAGCGGCGTCGCGGTCATGAGCAGATTCATCACGCCGTAGCCGATCGCCGCTCCGGCCGCGGCCACGACGAACACGGGCTGGGCCATGATTTCCCGGAGCGGCCGGGTCGGAGCCTTGTGGTCGCCGCCCGAGGGCGACGGAATCTCGAGCAGCTGCACCGCTCCGATGACGAGCACGAGGAAACCGATCAGCGACAGGTAAGAGCCGAGGTAGCGCGTGTCGAAGAGGTCGATGGTGTGCTTGCTGACTTCCGGTCCCACGATCCCGCCCACCAGCCCTCCCGCGAGCACCAGCGAGATCGCCTTGGGCCTGAACTCGGCACGCACCGCGTCCGCGGCGGCGAAGCGGTAGTACTGCGCCACCGCGTTGTAGACGCCGAGCACGGCCGTTCCGAGGCAGAAGAGCCAGAAATTCGCGGCGGCGAGCGCCACCGAGCAGACCGCCGCGCCGATCACCCCCGTCAGCGCTCCTACCGTGAATCCGGCGCGCCGCCCGATGCGCTTCATCAGCAGCGACATGGGCAGCGTGGACAGCGCTCCACCCACCACCCAGGCCGTGACGGGAAGCGTCGCGAGGGCCTTGTTCGCGGCGAGCGCGTAGCCCACCAGCCCGTTCAGCGCAATGGCGGTGGCGTTGTTCGTGAACAGCAGCGCCTGGCACGCCGCGAGGACAGCGACGTTCTTCCTGGGCTTATCCAAGGCTGCTCGCGGGGCGCAAGGCGATTGTCAGGAAGGAAGTTCGGCGCTCAAGGCAATCCAGCCCGCAGATTATAGCGAAGCGCGGCGACGCTCGGGGTCGATCGCGATTTTCTCATAGAGAAAAATGGGTCCGGGTGGTTGACTTTTCCCTCTGATTGACGCACTCTCGCGTTGCCGTACCGTTAGTGCGGCGTTACCAACCCAGCTCGTAATTAGAGGAGAGATATACGATGGCCAAGAAGAGAAAACCCAATGCGGCATTCATGAAACCCATGACCCCGACCTCGATGCTGGCGGAAGTGGTCGGCTCGAAGGCCATGCCGCGCACGGAAGTGACCAAGAAACTCTGGGCTTACATCAAGAAGCACAAGCTGCAGGACACGAAGAACCGCCGAATGATCAATGCCGACGACGCCCTGAAGGCCGTCTTCGGCGGCAAGAAATCGGTCAGCATGTTCGAGATGACCAAGCTGGTCAACAAACACCTCAAATAACGGCCGCGCCCGGGAATCTCCCCCGGGGCGCGCACTGGAAGCGAAAACGCCCGGCGTGCCGGGCGTTTGTTTTTTCCAAACGCCGCCGTTTCGGCGTTTGTTTTTTCCAAACGCCGCCGTTTCGGCGTTTGTTTTTCCGGCCGACGCCAGCCGGCCGGCGGGAATCACTTCGCGGCGGTCTTGTTCTTGTACTTCTCGACGGCCTTCTTCAGCTCGGTGTACTCCGCGCAGGGCAGGAAGCACAGCTTGTTCAGCTGGGCGAGATGCTCCTCGGCCTTGGGCAGGTTGTTGACCATCAGGTAGGCCTCGCCGATGTACTCGTGAGCGCCGCGGTGGGCGGGATCGAGGCGCAGCGCCTCGTTGTAGTACTTGAACGCCAGATCGAGGTTACCCGACTTGCGCCAGGAGTAGCCGAGCAAATTCTGCGCGTCGGCGTTCTTCGGATCGCGCGCTGCGGCGCGGTCGAAATCGGCTATGGCCACTTTCCAGTTCTGCGCCTCGACGGCCTTCCTGCCGGCCTCGAGATCGGGGTCCTTCGGCTTGGGCGTGGGCGACGGCGACGGTGAGGGCGTGTCCGCAGCGTGGGCGATGGGAGTGAGGGCCAGCCCCGCGAGGAAGGCGAGGGCGGCGATGTGCAGCTTGCGCATGACGGTTCCTTTCATAGGACATGAGACGGCTTGGAGGATTATAGTGTCTGGAAGTTGCATTGCATCCGTTTTAGCGTATACCCCCGGGCATGGGAGTTTATTCCCCTATGAAGCTCCGCAAGGCCTCGGTCAAGAAGCCGATCCTCATAGCGCTCGCCCTCGCCTGCCTGTTCCCGGCGATGCCCGCGGCCGCCAGCTCGCCGGCGCCGACCCGTGCGCAGGCGCTCGCGGCGCTCAAAGGAGCCGATCCGCAGGACCGCCGCCGCGGAGCGCTCGGGCTGGAGACGGTCGGCCGGATGGAGGACGCTCCGGCGCTGATCGCGGCCCTGCGGGACCCCGACGCGAGGGTGCGTGCGACCGCCGAAGAAGCGCTATGGGCCGTGTGGAGCCGGTCGGGAGACGCGCGCGTCGACGATCTCCTCGGGCGCGGCGTCGCCGAGATGAGCGCCGAGCATTTCGGCGAGGCGATCGCTCTCTTCTCGCGGGTGATCGAGCTCAAGCCCGACTTCGCCGAAGGATGGAACAAGCGGGCCACTGTGCTGTTCCTTGCCGGCGAGTACCGCCGCTCGCTCGCCGACTGCGACGAGGTCGTCAAACGCAATCCGCAGCATTTCGGCGCGCTCTCGGGGTACGGACAGATCTACCTGCGCCTCGATCAGCCCGCGAAGGCGCTCGAGTACTTCCGCCGCGCGCTCGCGGTCAATCCCAACCTCGACGGCGTGCAGAACCTCGTCGACAGGCTGGAGGAGCTCGAGGCGCGCCGCCTGCGGAGCACGATCTAGCGCGCGGACAGCGCCTCGGCCATCTCGGCGATCGCGCGCGCTGCCGCCTGCGGGTGCTCGAAGGGGAACAGGTGTCCTCCCTCGACGCGCGCTACGCGAAAGAACTTGCGCGTCGTCGCGAGCCCCATGTGGCGCGCATCCTCGGACTCGCGGCCGAATATGAAGCCTGCGGGAACGCGCAGGGACGGCAGGTGCTGCGCGATGCCGTGCGGAAACGTGCGGTAGATGCGGTACTCGATCGAGGGATCGAAGGCGAGGCGCACGCCCTCCGGAGAGGGGCGCGTGCCCAGGGTCACGTAGTCGCGCAGGCATTCGGGATCGAAATTCCGGAACGCCCGCTTGTTGCCGAAATGCGCATAGGCTTCGTCGGCCGAGGCCCAGGCCGCGCGGCGGTCGCGAGTGATTCCCGCGGGCGTCACGCGGTCGACGAGGCCGAAGCGCTTCGCCACACGGAGCATCGCGCCCCTCCAGCGGCCGAGGATGGGCGAATCGAGCAGCACGATGGCGCGGAAGAGCGCCGGCCGCTTCATCGCGGCGAGCGCGGTCAGATAGCCGCCGAGCGAGTGGCCGACGCCGAGCACGGGCTCGCCGTGAGCCTCGACGTGCTCGATCAGCTCGGTCACCAGATGCGGCCAGCCGTCGGTGACCGGGTGCCTCGGGTCGTGCCCGATGGTGTTGACGTAGCGGACGTCGAAGCCGTCCCCCAAATGGGAGAACATCTTCCGGTAGCACGCCGCGGGAAATCCGTTGGCGTGCGAGAAGTGCAGGATCGTCAGGCCGTGACTTCCTTCGCGGTCATCGCGTACCTGAAGTTGTCGGGGTCGAGGCTGTCGAGCCGCCCCTGCGCCGTCTCGCCCTGGGGATACATGAAGAAGGTGATCCTGCCGCTCTTCGCGTTGGGCGGGACGATGTCGTTCGCCGTGTTGAAGGCGAGCCAGTTCATCTCCCACGCGCCGAAGAGCTTGGGCCTCACGGCCTCCACGATCGGATCGTTCAGGGTCGTCGGCTGCGCCTTCTCCTCGAGCACGACCTTCCTAACGTCGGCCGGATCGACCGGTACCCAGCCGAAGCCGGTGAGATAGACCTCCGCGCGGCAGTGCTGAGCGCGCGTGATGTTGGCCGTTCTCGCCCCCAGGCTGCGGTAGCCGAACTGGGATTTCGCGACGCGCACGCCGTAGACGTCGCGCGCCGGCAGCCCGGCCGCGCGCGCGAGCCCGACGTAGAGCGCATTGATGTCGGCGCACTTGCCGCCGAGGTTGCCCGTCTCGAGCATGGTCTTGATGTCGCCGATGCCGCAGCCGCGCGTCTTCGGGTCGCGGAAGGTGTTGTCCACGATCCATTCGTAGATCGCCTTCGCCTTCTGCACGTCGGTCCTCGCGCCCTGGGTGACCTTCTGAGCAGTCTCCTTAACGATCCCGTCGGTGGGCATATGCTCGGTCGCCTCGGTGTAGAACTCGCGCTCGGGCGCGGAGAGGGTGCGTCCGGGCACCGGACTGGAGAGATCGACTGCGTGGTCGCGCGTGGCGAAGCGGCTGTGGAGCTCGACGACCGGGTTCTTCTCCGCCGAGGGCCACTCCGCGTAGAACAGGCCCGCGCCGTACCTGCCGTCGTGCACGATCTTCATCGTGCCAGCGTTGCCCGACCAGGCGTTGTCGATCGTCTTCTGGTAGACGGTGTCGACGGAGGGCACCGGCAGCCACACGCGCGTCGCGCCGTCCGGAAACAGGACCTCGACCCGCGTCGTCACCTCGAAGGTGCGCCAGGCCTCGGGCTGCCGCGGATTGAACGGGAGTTGCTGCGCGAGCGCGAGGCCGGGAAGCGCGGCGGCGGCCGGGGCGGCGGCGCCGGCCTTCAGAAACGAACGTCGATCCATGGTGGACCTCCTCAGAATTTATGGGGAATCGCGCCACACTGGCGACGGAACCGAGGCGTCCTGCCAGGAGAACCTCTCGGCGGAGACTTCACTACCATTATATTTCGTGCGTTCCGCCCGTGGTAGACGGCTCAACGCGGCGGCAGCAGCTTCCTGATCTCATTCTCGACCGGGGGGGTGTCCCAGCCGATATCGCCGACCGCGACGAGGCGTACTTTCTGCTCCGGGTCGATCACCAGCGTGGTCGGGAGAACCTTCACCTTCCAGGCGGTCGCGGCCGAGGTGTCGCGGTCGAGCAGCACGGTGAAGCGCACCGGCGTCTCCTTGAGGAAGGCGTTGATCCGCGGCGGCCCGTCGCCGTAGGCGACGGCGAGGACGACGAACGGCCGGCCGGCGAGCTTGTCCTGGAGGCGCTGCATGGCGGGCATCTCCTCGCGGCAGGGATCGCACCACGTCGCCCAGAAATTGAGCACCACGACCTTGCCCTTGTAGTCGGCGAGCTTGTGCTCCTTGCCCGAGAGGTCGCGCAGGGCGAGCGGCGGCGTGGGGCCGCTGTCCCAGGGCTTCATGGTGCCGCCGGCGGCCGATGCCTGGCCGGCGACGAGCAGCGCGCAGGCGAAAGCGGCCAGCCGCGCGCTCACGCCGCCTCCTTCTTCTCGCCCGCGAGCGCGGCGAAGTCGTCGGCGTAGTCCGAAAGGCGCCGCACGACGTGGGCGCGCTGGCGGGGCGAAAGCGAGCGGTCGAGCTCGGCGATGAGCCGGCCGAGGTCCTCGTCCCAGGCCCTGTCCTGGCGGATGAACGCCTCGGTACGCCGCCGCTCGGGCCTCTCGAACATCCCGGCCAGGGCGCGGCCCAGGTCCGCGGCAGGCTGCTTCGTCCTGAGCGCCGCGAGCATCTCGCGCTGCCATTGCCGCCGGTCCTCGAAGCGCAGCGCGACGTGGCTCTCGTGGACGAGCGCGAAGCGCTCGATGCGCGCCTCCTGTTCGGGGCTGAGGTCGCCGGCGAAGTCGCGGAAACGCTCGAGCATGCGCTTCGCCTGCGCGCGCCGGCGCACGTCGGCATCCGCGGAGAGGTACTTCTTCGAGAACTTCTCGTTGTTCTCGTCGAGCCTGCGCTCGAGCGCGGCGATCTGCTCCGCGGAGAGCGTCGCCAGGACCGGCGCGGCGTCCTCGGCCGCCTTGGCCGCGAACCCGCGGTACCGGGCGCGCACGGCGGCGAGCCCCCAGGCGACATCCCCCTCGGTGATGCCCCGGACCGCGCGCTCGCTCGCGCTCCTCATCAGGGCCGCGTACGCGGGAAGCTCGTTGGCGCGGTGCCACTGGTGGAAGCGGACGATGCGCAGCTGCAGCTCCTCGGCCTGCGCGGCGTCCAGGTCGAGGTAGCTCGAGCTCATGAACCGCAGCGCGGTGTCGGCGTTGTCGTACGCGAAGCGCGTGGCGCTGCAAGAAGCGAGCGGCGCGCACACCGCGAGCACGAGAAGTCTTCTCCAGCTCACCAGTAGTTCTCCACCGTGATATGCCCTGGATCGCGGCGCCGGTGCTTCTTCATGCCGCGCCGGGCCAGAGCGGCGCTGGTATCCCGCACCATGTCCGGGTTGCCGCAGATCATAACCTGAGATTTCTCCGCCGAGAGGACTACCCCGGTCCGCGACTCCAGGCGTCCGTCCTCGATCGCCGCGGGAATGCGCCCCGGCAGCGCCTCCGCAGAGGCTTCGCGGCTCACGAAAGAGACCGCGCGCATCTGCCCGGGATGCCGGCGCAGCAGCCGCTCGACGGTGTCGCGGTGGGTCAGCTCCTCGGCCAGGCGCACCGCGTGCACCAGCACCACCTGCCTGAAGCGGCTCCAGGGCGCCTCGGTCTTGAGAATGGACAGGAAGGGCCCGATCCCCGTTCCCGTCGAGACGAGCCAGAGATTCTCGCCATCCGGGACCTCCGAGAGAGCGAGAAATCCCGCCGGCCTGGGCGCGAGATAGATCCGGTCCCCCGCCTGCAGCGTGCACAGCCGCTGCGTAAGAGGCCCCCCGGGCAGGGTCACGTAGTAGAACTCGTGGGGGCGCTCGCCTGGCGCGTTCACGAACGAGTACGGGCGCGCCAGCATCTCGCCCTCGACCTGCAGCCCGAGCTTGGCGAACTGCCCCGCCTCGAAGGCGATGTCGGCCTCGACCATGAGCGAGAACAGCCGCCCGGTCCAGCGGCGCTGGGCCGCGACCGTGCCTTCGATCCACCTCTGCTTGACCGCCGGGGAGTTCACTGCAACAGGAAAGGCTCCATCGTCAGCGATTCTACCTCGGCGGAAAGCATGACGATGCTGCCCGAGCGGCGGTTGCGACCGTCGTCGGAGAACTCGAACCGGTAGACGCGCCGCAGCTGCAGGCGCCCGGCCGCGTTGCGCGCCGGCCTCACCGAGGTGCATTCGACCGTCTCGTCGAGGAACTGCAGGCGCTCGCGCGCGCACGCCGCCTGCCCCGCGGCCACGGCGCGCTCGCGCGCGCGCATGCTGTCGTACCACAGCCAGGCAAGCGCGGCCAGGGCGAGGAGAGCGACGACGTCCCAGTCCATGCGGGGAAAGTAGCAGAAGCGGCGGTGCGTCTACAATTCGGCATGCGCGTCGCCGTCGGATCGCTGGTGCTGGCATCGGCTCTCGCCGCTTGCAGCCGCGGTACCGACGCTCCGCCGGCGAAGTTCGTCGAGGAGCAGTCCTGCGCTTCCTGCCATCCCGAGCAGCACCGGCTATGGCAGGGCTCGCACCACGACCTGGCGATGCAGGCCGCGGACGAGCGGACCGTGCTCGGCGATTTCAACGATGCGCGCTTCGCCTCGCACGGCCTCGGAACGCGCTTCTCGCGCCGCGACGGCAAGTTCATCGTGACGACCGACGGCCCGGACGCGAGGCTCTCGGACTACGAGGTGAAGTACGTCTTCGGCGTCTCGCCCCTGCAGCAATACCTGCTCGAGCTGCCCGGCGGGCGGCTGCAGGCGCTGTCCGTCGCCTGGGACACGAAGCGCAAGCGCTGGTTCCACCTCTACCCGCGAGAGCGCATCGATCACCGCGACGAGCTGCACTGGACCAAGCCTTCGCAGAACTGGAACTTCATGTGCGCCGAGTGCCATTCGACCGGCTTGCGCAAGAACTACGACCCCGCCAAGGACAGCTACGACACGCGCTGGTTCCAGATCGACGTCGGCTGCCAGGCGTGCCACGGTCCGGGCTCGATGCATGTCGCCTGGGCGAAAGCCAATCCGAACGCCAGGGGACTGGACGCCGCCGCCGGTTTCGCGGTCGATCTCAGGGCGACGAGCAACCGGGTGCAGATCGACGCCTGCGCGCGCTGCCATTCGCGCCGCAGCGTGATCGCGCCCGACTACGTCTACGGCCGGCCGCTGATGGACACGCACCTGCCGGTGCTGCTCGAGGAAGGCGTCTATTACGCCGACGGCCAGATCCTCGAGGAAGACTACGAATACGATTCGTTCCTGCAGAGCCGCATGGCGCAGAAAGGCGTGCGCTGCTCCGACTGCCACGACGCGCACAGCGGCGCGCGCAAGGCCGAAGGCAACGCGCTGTGCGCGCGCTGCCACAACGCCGACAAACCGGACGCGCGAGCGGGCATCGACGTGAGCGGACTGAAGAAGGAGGACTACGACAGCCGCGCGCACCACTTCCACGCTCCGGGCAAGCCCGGGAGCGCGTGCGTCGACTGCCATGCACCCCGAACCACCTACATGGTCGTCGACCCGCGCGCCGACCACAGCTTCCGCATTCCCCGCCCCGACCTGACTGTCGCGATCGGCACGCTGAACGCCTGCAACGGCTGCCACCGCGACCGCACGCCGCAGTGGGCCGCGGCCGAGATATCGAGGCGGCATCCGGACTACCGTCCTTCGCCCCACTACGGCGAGGCGCTGGCCGCGGGCAGGCGCGGCGCGCCCGGCGCCGTGGCCGCGCTGACGAAGGTCGTCGACGACAGTGGCCAGCCGGCGATCGTGCGCGCCACCGCAGTCGCGCTCCTCGCGCGCTACCCGGGCGCGCTCTCCGCCCGCGTGATCGGCGACACCATCCGGGACGCCGACCCGCTGGTGCGGCAGGCGACCGTCGCCGGCCTCGATTCCATGCCGCGCGAGCAGCGCCTGTACTGGCTCGCGCCGACGCTGCGCGACCCGGTGCGCGCGGTCCGCATCGAGGCGGCGCGCCAGCTCGCGACGGTTCCGGACGCCGCGATCGGCGAATCGAACCGCGCGGCTTTCAGCGCCGCGCTCGCCGAGCTCGAGGAGAGCCACCGCGCCAACCAGGACCGGCCCGAGGGACGCATCGGCCTGGGCAATCTCTACCTTGCGCGCGGGCGAGCCGCCGAAGCCGAGGCCGCGTACCGCTCGGCGCTCGCCTTCGATCCGGTGCTGGTCCCCGCGCTGGTGAATCTCGCCGACTTCTACCGCGCCGCCGGGCGCGAGGCCGAGGCCGAGGAGCTGCTGCGCAAGGCGCTCGCCGCGCATCCGCGCAATCCCGCCCTCACGCGCGCGCTCGCGCTGTCGCTCGTGCGCCAGAAGCGCAAGCCCGAGGCGCTGAAGCTGCTCGCGGGCGCGGCCAGCGCGGATGCTGACGCCGCGTATCTCTACGCGCTCGCGCTCGACGACGCCGGCCGGCGCGGCGATGCCCTGCGCGTGCTCGAGCGGGCGCTGCCGAGGGCGAACGGCAACCGCGACATCCTTCTCGCGCTCGCCTCGTTCGAGCAGCAGAGCGGCCACCCCGAGAAAGCCGTGAGCTACCTGAAACGCCTCGCCGCGATCAACCCGGACGATCCGGCGCTCGGAGGGCGCTAGCTATCGAGGCGCCTAGGCGTGCCGCCGGGTGATCCACTCGGCGACGAGCACGGGCTTGTCGGCGCCCCCGAGCTCGACGGTCACGTTCCAGACCATCTGCACGCCCTGCTCGATGTCCTCCGCCGAGGCGAGCCGGAAGCGCGCGCGCACGCGCGAACCCGCGGGCACGGGCCCGGTGAAGCGCACGCGGTTGAGGCCGTAGTTGATCCCCATGCGCGCGCCCTGGATCTCGATGGCGTCCATGAAGAAAGACGGCAGCAGCGACAGCGTCAGGAAGCCGTGCGCGACCGTGGTTCCGTAGGGCGACTCGCGCGCCGCACGCTCGCGGTCGACGTGGATCCACTGGTCGTCGCCGGTGGCGTCGGCGAATTCGTCGATGTGCTCCTGGGTGACGGTCATCCACTCCGTCACCGCCACTTCCCTGCCGACCCAGTCCTTGAGCCGGTCGATTCCGGGGATTACGATCTTGGCCACGCAGCATCTTAGCGGAAGGATCCCATGCCGGCAGGCGCGAAGACATTCCTGGTTGCGGGGGCCGCCGCCGCGCTCCTCGCCGTCGCGCTCGGGGCGTTCGGGGCGCACGCGCTCAGGAGCCGCATCGCTCCCGAGATGCTCGCCGTGTGGCGGACCGGGATCGAATACCATGCCTTCCACGCGCTCGGCCTGCTCGCCGTCGGCGTCGTGACGATCCATCTGCCCGGTTCCGCGCTTCTCAGGTGGTCGGGCTGGCTGATGCTCGCCGGGATCGTTCTTTTCTCCGGCAGCCTGTACGCGCTCGCGCTCTCGGGCGAGCGGTGGCTCGGAACCGTCACCCCGGCCGGCGGAATCGCCTTCATCGCCGCCTGGGCGCTCTTCCTCGCGGCAGTGGGCAAGGCCTGAATCCCCGTGCTCCTGTCGGAGCTCCTTGCCGCCTCGGAGCGCGTCGGCGCGACGCGCAGCCGGCTCGCCAAGATCGACGCGCTGTCGGAATGCCTGCGCAGGCTCGCGCCGCCCGAGATCGGGCTCGGCGTCGCCTACCTGAGCGGCGAGCTGCGCCAGGGCAGAGTCGGCGTCGGCTGGGCCGCGATAAAGGAAGCGCTCGCCGCAACCGCGTCGGCGTCGCCGCAGCTCACGCTGGCGGAAGTCGATCAATGCCTCGAGCATCTCTCCGGCGTGAAAGGCGAAGGGTCGGCCGCGGAGCGCGCGCGCCTGCTCGCCCGCCTCCTCGCCCGCGCGACCGTCCCCGAGCAGGACTTCCTCGCGCGGCTGCTCCTCGGCGAGCTGCGCCAGGGAGCCCTCGAAGGCATCATGCTCGACGCCGTGGCGAAGGCTGCCGGCCTTCCGTCTGCCAAGGTGCGGGCCGCGGCGATGCGCGCCGGCGGCCTCCCCGCGGTCGCGCAGGCCGCGCTCACCGAGGGCGAAGCCGGCCTCTCACGCTTCGCGCTGACCGTGTTCCGGCCGGTGCAGCCCATGCTCGCGCAGACCGCGGCGGACGTCGCCGACGCGCTCCAGCGCCTCGGCAGGGCTGCGTTCGAATGGAAGCTCGACGGCGTGCGTGTTCAGGCGCATCAGTCGCGCGGCGAGATACGCGTCTATACGCGAAACCTGAACGAGGTCACATCCGCTGTCCCCGAGATCGTCGCGGCGCTGCGCGCTTGCGGCGAGCGCGAGCTGGTCCTCGACGGCGAGGCGATCGCGCTCCGGCCGGACGGCAAGCCCCACCCTTTCCAGGACACCATGTCGCGCTTCGGGAGCCGCCTCGAGGTCGAAGCGAGGCGCGCCGAGCGCCCCTTGAGCGTCTTCTTCTTCGATTGCCTGCTGGCCAGCGGCGAGGACATCACTGCGGCGAAGGCGGAGGACCGCTTCGGCACGGTCGCGAAGCTCCTGCCGCGCGATCTCGTCATCCCGCGCCTGGTGACCGGCGACCCTGCCGCGGCGCAGGCTTTCTACGAAGACGCGCTCGCGCGAGGCCACGAAGGCGTGATGGCGAAGGCGCTGGCCGCGCCTTACGAGGCCGGAAGCCGCGGCGCCGGCTGGCTCAAGGTCAAGCGCGCCCACACGCTCGACCTCGTGGTCATCGCCGTCGAATGGGGAAGCGGGCGCCGCAAGGGCTTTCTTTCCAACCTGCACCTCGGCGCCCTAGACCCGGAAACCGGCGGCTACGTCATGCTCGGCAAGACCTTCAAGGGCATGACCGACAGGATGCTCGCCTGGCAGACCGAGAAGCTGTTGTCGCTAAAGGTGACCGAGGAGACCTCGCGGGAAGGCCAAGTGGTGCGCGTGCGGCCGGAGCTCGTCGCCGAGATCGCGTTCAACGAGATCCAGGCGAGCGCGCGCTATCCGGGCGGCTATGCGCTGCGCTTCGCGCGCGTGAAGCGCTACCGGGAGGACAAGACGGCCGGCGAGGCCGATACGATGGCGACCGTGCGCGCGATCTACGAGGCTAGCCGAACAAGCGCGCCAGCCAGCCTTTCTTGACGCGCATCTTCCTGGTGTCCGTCCGGGCCAAGTTCGTGCTCGTCCGAGTGAGGTTGGCGGGCGGCCGGCTGAACTCCCCTCCGGGGTGCAGCGCGCGGCCGACGTCCTTGTTCTTCATCGGGTCGTCCCATGCCTCGTGCTGCAGTTGCTGGGCCGCGGCCTCGGCGTTCGCCATCATCTGGTTGAACACCTCCCAGAAGGGCTGGCCGGTCACGCCGGAGGCGACGATGGCGCGCTTCACCACGCGCAGCTCGGCGAGGAACAGCAGCTCCTCGGCGACGTCCCAGGGCAGCCCCTGCCGCTTCCCGTCGCGGGAGTCCATGAGCAGATGCGAGGTGAAGGCGTCGAACTCCGGGTGCTGCCACAGCAGGCACACCCGCTTGGTGATGTGCGGCAGCCGCTCGAGCGCGGACGTGGCACCGGATGCGCCGTTGCGCTCTCCGGTCGGCTGCTGCGTCTTGTCGATGTTCACCGGCCCCCCCTGCTCGATGGTTCAGGCTTTCCGCGTAGTGTAGCTCATGCCCCGGCCCCCTTTGTTCGGGACGCCACACCCGGTTTGTGACGTACTGCCCTTTTGGTCATAGCATGCCGGGATGAATGCGAGAAAACTGCTGATCCCCTCGCCGCCGCGGACGCACTAGGCTAGCGCTCCTCCGGCGCCTTGATCTTGCGGAACGCGAGATAGAGCAGGCCGTCGTACAGGATCTTCAGTCCCGCGGCGGCCATGATGGGCGCGCCGAGCGCCACCGTCTGCATCGCGGTCCCCGCGAACACCGGCGCGACGGCGCGCGCGACCATGCGCGCAAGGTTGGTCACGCCGCCCGCGAAAGTGCGCTCCTCCGGCCTGACGACCGCCATGAGGTAGGACTGGCGGGTGGGCACGTCCATCTCCGAGAGCCCCTCGCGCAGCAGAAACAGCACCGCCGCGAGCTCGAAGCTGCCGGTGAACGGGATGGTGAAGGTGAGGATGCTCGAGGGCGTGTGGGTGAACACCATCGTGTTCACCAGCCCGATGCGCGCGGCGAGCCACGCCGCCCCGAGGTGGGAAGCAGCGTTCATGACGCGCGCGCCGACGAAGAGCAGGCCGATCGTCGCCTCCGACGCGCCGAACTGCTGGTGGAAGAAGAAGGCGAAGAGCGCGCTTCCCTGGAAGCCGCCGGCGAAGCTGTCGAGCGCGAACAGGAACGACATCTTGGTCAGTATCGAGCGCGACTCGGGCGTCACGCGCACCTCGAGCGCCGCCGCGGGAGCTTCCGCCTGCTTCGAGAGACTCAGGTACAGGACAGCGGTCGCCGCGTACAGCGCGGCGTAGACGATCACCGCGACGCGCAGCGAGTGCAGATGATCGAGGCCGGCCCAGTCGCGAAGCACCGTAGGCAGGACCGCCAGGCCCGCGCCCAGGCCGTGACCGATGTCCTGGATGACGTTGTACCAGGCGAAGGCGCGGGTGCGCCCGGCGTCGCTTCCGGTCGAGGGCAGGATCGCCTGCTCGAGGGCGAGCGCCGCGGCGCGGTCCTTGCCGAGCGAGTTGAGCATGCCGAGGAACGCGGCGGCGCCGAGCACGGCCGCCTCCGTGGCGAACGCGAACACCGCGCCGCCAGCCGCGGCGATCACGCCGAGCAGGATCAGCCAATTGCGCCGCCCGATCCGGTCGCCCCAGAACATGACGCCGGCCGCGCCCGCCGCCGTTCCGGCGACGCCCGCTCCGAGGATGGCTCCCCACGCCGCGGGCTCGAACCCGAGCTCGGCGAGGTAGATTCCCGCGACGACGCCGATCAGGCCGTTCGCGATCGCCCTCAGGAATCCCGCGGCGAAAACGACGCTACGGTCGCGGGACATCCTCGAAGAGCTTCACCGACGCGCGCCCCCGGGCTTGGCCGACTTCGAGGGCGGTAAGTCCGTCCTTGTTGCGAATGTCCGTGCGCACGTTCTTCGAGAGCAGGTAGTGGATGAGCACGATGTCGTCGTGCGATACCGCGTCGTGCAAGGCGGTGTTGCCGGCGCGAGCGTCCTGGACGTCAAGATCGGCGCCGGCGTCGGCGAGCGCTTTTACGGCAAGGAAAGTCCCGGTCATCGCCGCCCAGTGGAGCGGAGTCTCCCCGTCCTGATTGGCGGCGTTCGGGTCGGCTCCCGCCTGAACCAGCGCCGTCATGAGCGCAACGCTCTCGATCATCGCCGCCGCGTGCAGCACCGTCTCGCCGTTCGGCGTAAGCGCCTTGGCGTCCGCCCCTTTCGCGATGAGCGTCCGCGCCATCTCGACCTCGCCCTTCTCGGCGGCGTAATACAGGGGCGTCTCGCCGTGCCCGTTGGTCGCGGACAGGCTGACGCCGGAGTCGAGCAGCCGCGAGAACGTGGCCGAATCGCCGTTCTCGATCGAGCGGAACAGCGCCTCCTCGGGCGTCCGCGGCGGGGCGCAGCAGCGCATCATCTGCGCTTGGGCGCCGCAGGCCGCGAAGGCGAGCACGGCGAGAAGAAGACGCGGCAAGGTGTTCTTCAATTCGGGGCGGGAGCGGGCATGAGTTTCAGGAGACTAGCAGAACCGGCGGCGCTTCAAAACTTCCCGGAAAAATGTCAATATCATTCCCCCGCTTCCGCACCACGGCCGGCAGGCATCATGAATTCGCAGTTCAGGAACACGATGGAGGAGATCGGCGCGAAGACGCAGGTCTGCTTCCGCGTCGTGTTCAAGGACGGGACCTCGTGGCAGAACCATGAGCGCGCCCCCGACGTCACCATCCTCATCCGCAACTCCCGCGCGGCGCGGCGGGTGCTGCTGTTCGGCCACGTGGGCTTCCTCGAAGGCTATTTCGACGGGGACATCGACATCGAGGGCAGCATCGCGCACGCCTTCCGGGCGGGCATGGACGCGGGCTTCGACGGCGAGCCGACCTTCCTCGTGAAGGTGCGCAACTGGTGGCACGAGTTCCGGTACAGCAACGCCTCGATCGCGCAGGCAAAGAAGAACGCCCGCTTCCACTACGGGCCGGGACAGGACTTCTACCGCGAGTGGCTCGACGAGGTCGGCATGGCCTATACCTGCTCGTGGTTTGCCGACGGCTCGAAGACGCTCGAGGAGGCTCAGATCGCGAAGATGGACCACGTCTGCCGCAAGGTGCTGCTCAAGGAGGGCGACACCTTTGCAGACATCGGCAGCGGCTGGGGCAACCTGCTGTTCCACGCCTGGGACAGGTACCGGGCGCGCGGCACCGGCATCAACACCACCACCGAGCAGGTCGAGGAGACGCGCGCCGAGATCAGGCGCCGCGGCCTCGAGGGCAAGGTCGAGGTGCTCGAGCGCGACTTCCGCGAGGTGCCGCGGCAATTCGACAAGCTGCTCTCGATCGGCACGCTCGAGCACGCCGGCCGCGACCAGCTCGGCGAGGTGATCCAGGCCCACGCGGACTACCTCAAGCCCGGGGGCCTCGGCGTCATCCACTTCATCGGCCACGTCGGCGTACGCGACACCGAGTTCTGGATCCGCAGGTACATCTTTCCCGGCGGCTGGATCCCGAGCCTCGCCGAGGCGATCGTCTGGTGCGAGCGCTGCGGGCTGGAGGTCGTGGACATCGAGAACCTGCGCCGCAACTACGCGCTCACGCTCGACGACTGGGCGCGCCGCTTCGACAAGAACTGGGAAAGAGTGCAGCGGCTCAATCCCGGCAGGTTCGACGAGAAGTTCCGCCGCATCTGGCGCACCTACCTCTGGTCGTGCGCCGAGATGTTCCGCTCCCCGATGGGCAAGACGCACCTCTTCCAGATCGTGGTGAGCAAGGGCAACGTCGGCGACAACTACCCGATGAGCCGCGCCTTCCTCTACTCAAGTGAAGCCCCACGAGAGCAAGCTCGCGCGATTGCGCGCTGAGCTCGCCGCCGGCGGCCCGGGCGGAATCGGGCTCGCGAAGAGCACCTCCAACCTGTTTCGCGACCGCGAGCGCCGGTCGCGCCCGCGCGTGGACCTCTCCGGGTTCAACGAGGTGGTCGAGGTCGACGCGGCGCGCTCGCGCGTCTCGGCCGAGGGCATGACGACCTACGCCGATCTGGTGGACGCGACGCTGGCGCACGGCGTCATGCCCTGCGTGGTGCCGGAGCTGAAGTCGATCACCCTGGGAGGCGCCGCGGCGGGCGTCGGCATCGAGGCCTCGTCCTTCCGCTACGGGCTGGTGCACGATACGCTGCTCGCGCTCGACGTGCTCCTCGCCGACGGCAGCATCGTGACGTGCACGCCCGACAACGAGCACCGCGACCTCTTCCACGGCTTCCCGAATTCCTACGGAACCCTGGGCTACGCGCTCAAGGTCACGGCGCGCACCGTTCCGGTGAAGCCCCATGTGCGGATCGAGCACGTGCGCCACACGAAGGCGGAGAGCTTCTTCGAGGATCTGGAGGCGCGGTGCAAGACGGACGTCGACTTCGTCGACGGCACGGTGTTCTCCGCGGGCGAGATGTACATCACGCTCGGGCGCTTCGCCGACAGCGCGCCCTACACCAGCGACTACACCTACGAGCGCATCTACTACCGCTCGATCCGCGAGCGCGCCGAGGACTACCTGACCGTGCACGACTACATCTGGCGCTGGGACACCGACTGGTTCTGGTGCTCGAAGAACCTGGGCGTGCAGAATCCGCTCGTGCGGCGGCTGGTCGGCCGCAAGCGCCTCAACTCCACGGCCTATACCAAGGTGATGCGGCTGAACAGCCGCGTCGGGCTCACGAGCCTCCTGTTCCGCCTGGCCGGCAGGAGCCCCGAGTCGGTGATCCAGGACGTCGACCTTCCGGTCGGCCGGTGCGCGGAGTTTCTCGCCTTCCTGCTGCGCGAGGTCGGCGTGCTGCCGATCTGGATCTGCCCGATCGGGGTCTGCGACCCGAAGGCGCGCTTTCCGCTCTACGCGCTCGCTCCGGGCACGCTGCACGTGAACTTCGGATTCTGGGACGTGGTGAAGGACCTGGTGAAGCACGAGCCCGGCTACTACAACCGCAAGATCGAGAAGAAGGTCGCGGAGATGGGCGGCGTCAAGTCGCTCTACTCCGACTCCTACTACCCGGAGGACGAGTTCTGGCGTCTCTACGACAGGGCGGCGTACGATGCGCTGAAGGAGCGCTACGACCCGCAGCGGCGGTTCAAGAATCTCTACGAGAAATGCGTGCTGCGGCGCTAGCCGCGACCGCCATGGGCTGCTGCCACTATTACGCCATCACCGAGGGCCACGAGTCCGCGTTCGCGGTGGACCCCTCGAGCATCGTGTTCGGCCCGGGAGTCCTCAAGGAAGCCGGCGAGCACGCGAAGGCCCTGGGAATGAGGCGCGCCGCCCTCTTCACCGACAAACGTGTCGGGGCGCTCGGGCACGTCGCCGAAGCGCTCGGTTCGCTCCGCGCGGCAGGCGTGGACGTCGCCGTCTATGACGAGGTGAAGGTCGAGCCCACCGACGCGTCGTTCCGGTCCGCGACCCTGTTCGCGGCCGAAGGCCGCTTCGACGGCTACGTCTCGGTCGGCGGCGGCTCGGTGATCGACACCTGCAAGGCGGCGAACCTCTACGCGACGCACCCCGCCGAATTCCTCGATTACGTAAACGCGCCGATCGGCGCGGGAAAAGCGGTGCCGGGAGCGCTCAAGCCTCATATCGCCTGCCCGACCACGTGCGGCACGGGCTCCGAGTGCACTGGCATCGCGGTATTCGATCTGGTGGAAAGGAAAGTGAAGACCGGGATCGCCTCCAGGCGCCTGCGCCCTTCGCTTGCGCTCGTCGATCCGACCACGACCTATTCACTGCCGAAGAACGTGGTCGCGGCGAGCGGCTTCGACGTGCTCTCGCACGCGCTCGAGTCCTACACCGCGCGGCCCTACACGATGCGCGCGAAGGGCGCCGCGCGCCCGATGAGCCAGGGCGCCAACCCCTGGAGCGACGTGGGCTGCGAGGCTGCGCTGCGGAGCCTGGGCGTCTATCTCGTGCGCGCGGTGAACGATCCGGACGACCACGAAGCGCGCGACAACATGATGTTTGCCGCGACGCTCGCCGGCATCGCTTTCGGGAACTCCGGCGTGCACGTGCCCCACGGCATGTCCTACTCGGTCGCGGGCCTCGTCCGCGAGTTCCGCCCGGAGGGTTACCCGAAGCACGAGCCCATGGTCCCCCACGGCATGTCAGTGATCGTGAACGCGCCCTCGGTGTTCAGATTCACCGCCGAAGCCTGCCCGGAGCGGCACCTGAAGGGCGCCGAATGGCTGGGCGCGGACACGCGCGGCGCTGAGGAGAAGGATGCCGGCGAAGTCCTCGCGAAGCACCTCGTCAAGCTCATGCGCGAGACCGCGATCCCGAACGGGGTCTCCGGCGTCGGCTACGGCGAAGGCGACGTCGCCGCCCTGTCCGAAGGTGCCTTCGCGCAGCAGCGGCTGCTCACGAACGCGCCGCGCGACATCGGCCGCGGCGACCTCGAGCAGCTGTTCCGCGGGGCCATGCGGTACTGGTAATGAGAACCATTTGCATTATGTCGCCGACTCAGGCAACATCGCGGTGAGGTAAGCCAGCCAGTCCCCCGGACGAGCCAGCCACCGAAGCAGTTTCGAGTGGAGGAAGTTCATGGCTCGTTTCCATGCGGTAGCTGTCGTCTGCGTTTCCCTGAGCGCCTGCGGAGGCGGCCCGTCCGAGGGTGCCCACGAGCTGAGCCCTGCCGCCCGGCTGGGCGAAAATATCTTCCACGATCCGTCGCTCTCGGCCTCCGGCCAGATGGCCTGCACAATCTGCCACGACCCGGCTTTCGGCCACGCGTCGCCCTTCAGCACGCCGGTCGCATTCGGCGGTCCGGGCCTCGATCAGCCGGGGGACCGCAACCCGCCGTCGCTGCGCTACCTGCGCTTCAATACGCCCTTCTTTTTCGACTCGGAAGGAACGCCCACGGGCGGATTCAACTGGGACGGCAGGGCCGACAACCTCGCTGATCAGGCTCGCAGGCCGTTCCTCTCCGCCAACGAAATGGCGAACCCGGACGTCGCCTCGCTGATCGCGAAGATCGCCGCCGCGCCGTACGCCGCCCAGTTCAGGCAGGCGTTCGGCTCCGACATCTTCTCTGACCCGGACGCTGCTTTCGACCAGGTGGTTTTCGCCCTCGAGCGCTACCAGCTCGAGGATCCCGACTTTGCGCCCTTCACCAGCAAGTACGACCGGTTCCTCGCGCGCAAGGCCACCTTCACAGACCAGGAACTGCGCGGCCTGGGGCTGTTCAAGAGTCCCACCAAGGGAAACTGCGCCGGGTGCCATCCCCCGCCGCTGTTCACCGATTTCACCTACGACAGCCTGGGCGTGCCGCGCAACACGGCGATCCCCGCCAACGGCGATCCCGTGTACTTCGACACGGGCCTGTGCGGGCCGAAGCGCCTGGACCTCGCCGCGCGCAGCGACCTTTGCGGGGCGTTCAAGGTGCCGAGCCTGCGCAACGTGGGCCTGCGGAAGCACTTCTTCCACAACGGGCGCTTCGATTCCATCGAGGACGTGATCCGCTTCTACGTCACGCGGGACACGAACCCGGACCTGTGGTACCCGCCGGCGGCGCTCGCCGATCCCCTGCCGTACGACGACCTGCCGGTCGCGCAGCGGACGAACGTCAACACGACCGAAGTTCCCTACAACCGCCTCCCGGGTCAGGCGCCGGCGCTCACCGACAGCGAGATCGACGACTTGGCCGCGTTCCTGCGCACGCTGACCGACGGCTACCCGGAGTAGCTCAGGCGGTTGCCGGCGCCTCGGCGAGCCGGGGCATGTCGAAGCCGCGGGCGTCGAGCTCGGCGACGAGCGACCGGCTCTGGGCCGCGGTGAGCTCGACCAGCGGCGGCCGCAGCGTGGCCCACTCGGGATCGCGCGCGTAGTGCGCGATCACGGCCTTCAACGCCGCCATCATCGGGTATTTCTGCATGACGTTTCGCGTCGCGGTGATGTCCT
>DATJYC010000060.1:0-32537 GCA_035499735.1 Burkholderiales bacterium | reverse complement strand
GTCGGCGATGGCGAGGGATGCCGTGAGTCCGGGCGATTCGATCCCGAAAAGATTGACGAGTCCCGGCACCGAGTGATCCGCCGGGCCTTGCAGGAGGAAATCCCCCGAGGGATGGCCTTCCGGCTGCATCTTCGGGCGGATGCCGCAGTACGCGGGTTGCAGGCTGCCGTCCCTGAGCCCCGGCCAATAGCGGCGGATGGCGTCGTAGAAGACCTGCCCGCGCCGGGGATCGACGTCGTAGTCGACACGCTCTACCCATTCCACGTCGGGCCCGAAGCGCGCCTGGCCCGCCATGTCGAGGGTGAGGTGCACGCCCAGGCCGGCGGACTCGGGCGCGGGGTACACCAGGCGCCGGAACGGAGAGCGCCCCGAGAGGCTGAAATAGTTGCCTTTGCAGTAGTAGGAAGGCGGGATGCGATCGGCGGGGATTCCCTCGATGCTTCGCGCGACGTCCTGGGCGTAGAGTCCCGCGCTGTTGACGACGGTGCGGGCGATCAGGCGGACCGGCTCCGCGCCGCCGACATCGAGCTCGACGCCGTCCCCCCGTACGCGACCGGCCAAGAGGGGGCTCCGGAACGCGATGGCGGCTCCGCGGCTCTCGGCGTCGCCGCGCAGGGCGAGCATGAGCCCGTGGCTGTCGACGATGCCGGTCGATGGAGACTCGAGCGCGGCGACGCACGAGAGAGCCGGCTCGAGTGCGCGGGCCTCGTGCGCGGCGAGCATGCGCAGATCGCCGACGCCGTTGGCGCTCGCCTGATCCCTGAGCTTCTCGAGCCCGGCGACCTGGTTTTCGTCGGCGGCGACGATGAGCTTCCCGCAGCGGCGATGCGCGATGCCGCGGTCGGCGAGATAGGCGTAGAGCGCTGTGCGCCCCGCCACGCACAGTCTCGCTTTGTGCGATCCCGGTGGATAGTAGATTCCGGCGTGGATGACCTCGCTGTTGCGCGAGCTGGTTCCCGTGCCGATCGCGCTCTCCCTCTCCAGCACGATCACCTCGCGCCCGGCGAGCGCGAGGGCCCGCGCGACGGCGAGACCCACCACGCCTGCGCCGATGACCACGGCGTCGATGCGCTCGGCCGACATTTGAACTCGAATATACTTCAAGTCGTGGCGGGCACGACACCGAAAAGCGGCAAGGGCGACGGCTGGCGCTTCTGGATCGATCGCGGCGGCACCTTCACCGATATCGTCGCGCTGCGTCCCGACGGCCGGCTCGCGACCCTCAAGCTCCTGTCCGAGGACAGGGAGCGCTACCGCGACGCGGCGGTGGAGGGGATCCGCAGGCTGCTCGGCCTCGCGCCGGGCGCGCCCATCCCCGGTGACCGGATCGCGGTGGTCAAGATGGGGACCACGGTGGCGACGAACGCGCTCCTCGAGCGGAAGGGCGAGAGGACCGCGCTCTTCATCACGCGCGGCTTCCGCGACGCCCTGCGCATCGCCTATCAGAACCGGCCGCGCCTGTTCGACCGCCACATCGTGCTGCCCGAGCTGCTCTACTCGAAGGTGATCGAGGTCGACGAGCGCATCGCGGCCCGCGGCGAGATCGTGGTTGCGCTCGACGAGGAAGGCCTGCGCCGCGACCTCGAGGCGGCGCGCGGGGAAGGCTACCGCTCGCTCGCGATCGTGTTCATGCACGCGTACCGGCATCCCGCTCACGAGCGGCGCGCGGCGAGCATCGCGCGCGAGCTCGGATTCGAGCAGGTGTCGGTGTCGCACGAGGTCAGCCCGCTGATGAAGCTCGTCTCGCGCGGCGATACCACCGTCGTCGACGCCTACCTTTCGCCGATTCTGCGGCGCTACGTCGCGCAGGTCGCCTCCGAGCTGCAGGGCGTGCGCCTCATGTTCATGCAGTCGAACGGCGGGCTCACCGACGCGCACCGCTTCGCCGGAAAGGACAGCATCCTGTCCGGGCCCGCCGCGGGCGTGGTCGGCGCGGTCAAGACCTCGGCGGCGGCCGGGTTCGACAGGATCATCGGATTCGACATGGGCGGCACCTCGACCGACGTCTCCCATTGCGCCGGCGAATTCGAGCGCACCTTCGAGGCCCAGGTCGCGGGAGTGCGCGTGCGCGCGCCCATGATGAGCATCCATACCGTCGCCGCCGGCGGCGGGTCGATCCTGCATTTCGACGGCTCGCGCTACCGCGTCGGGCCGGATTCCGCGGGAGCCGACCCCGGGCCGGCGAGCTATCGAAAGGGCGGCCCGCTCACCGTGACCGACGCGAACGTCATGCTCGGAAAGATCCAGCCCCGCTTCTTCCCTCCGGTATTCGGGCGCGACGGCGACGCCCCGCTCGACGCCGGGGTCGTGCAGGAAAAGTTCCAGGCGCTCGCGGAGCGGATCCGCGGCGCCACCGGCGATACTCGCTCGGCGGAGGAGGTGGCCGAAGGCTTCGTCGAGATCGCGGTGGGAAACATGGCCGAGGCGATCAAGAAGATCTCCGTTCAGCGCGGGCACGATGTCACCGCCTACACCCTGTGCTGCTTCGGGGGCGCGGCGGGCCAGCACGCCTGCCTCGTGGCCGATGCGCTCGGCATGACTCGCATCACGATCCATCCTCTCGCGGGCGTCCTCTCCGCCTACGGCATGGGGCTCGCCGACACCGTCGCCATGCGGCAGCGGACGGTTGAAGCGAAGCTCGAGCGCGCCGGCGTCCCTGCGCTCGAAGAGGCGCTCGGGGAGCTCGAGCGCGCCGCGCGGGAGGAGCTGCTGTCCCAGGGCGTCGGCGCGGACCGCATCCGGGTGATCAGGCGCGTGCACCTGCGCTACGAGGGGACCGACACGGCGCTTCCGGTACGCCACGCGGATCCGGGCGACATGACGGCGCAGTTCGAGGCGGAATACCGCAAGCGCTACAGCTTCCTCATGCAGGGCCGGGGACTGGTCGCCGAGTCCGCGTCGGTCGAGGCGATCGGGGCGCCGGACGAAAAGGGGCGGCCTAGCGAGGCCGACGCCCCGATCGCCGCGCCGACGGAGCCGGCCGAATGGATCTCGATCCACACGGGTGGAAGCCGGCACCGGTCCCCGGTGTTCCTGAGGGCGAGCCTCGCGCCCGGCCAGCGCATCGCGGGGCCGGCGATCATCGCCGAGAACAACGCGACGACGGTCGTGGAGCCGGGCTGGCGTGCCGAGGTCGCGCTGCCCGGCCACCTCGTGATCGAACGCGCCGCGCCCCTCGCGCGTGCCGCCGCGATCGGCACGAAGGTCGACCCGGTGCGCCTGGAAGTGTTCAACAATCTCTATATGTCCATCGCCGAGCAGATGGGGCTGCGCCTGGCCAACACCGCCTACTCGGTCAACATCAAGGAGCGCCTGGATTTCTCGTGCGCCGTCTTCGACCAGCGAGGGGCATTGATCGCGAACGCGCCGCACATGCCGGTGCACCTGGGCTCGATGGGCGAGAGCGTGCGCGCGGTGATCCGCGAGAACCGCGCCCGCATGAAGCCGGGGGACGTCTACGTTCTCAACGCGCCCTACAACGGCGGCACCCACCTGCCCGACGTCACCGTCATCAGCCCGGTGTTCGCCCCGGACGGCGGCGCGATCCTCTTCTATGTCGGCTCGCGCGGCCACCACGCCGACATCGGCGGAATCACCCCGGGGTCGATGCCTCCCGGCAGCCGCGTCGTGGAGGAGGAGGGCGTGTTGATCGACAACTTCCTGCTGGTCGAGAACGGCAGGCTGCGCGAGAAGGAGACCGTCGCGCTCCTGTCCTCGGGCCCCTATCCGGCGCGCAACGTCGAGCAGAACATGGCCGACTTGCGCGCCATGGTGGCCGCCAACGAGAAGGGCGCCCAGGAGCTGCTGCGCATGGTCGGCGCCTTCGGCCTGGACGTGGTGCACGCTTATATGCGCCACGTGCAGGACAACGCCGAGGAGGCCGTGAGGCGGGTGATCGAGGTGCTGAAGGAGGGCGAGTTCAGCTACGAGATGGACAACGGGGCGGTGATCCGCGTCCGCATCTCGATCGACCGCAAGACGCGCAGCGCGGTGCTCGATTTCACGGGGACCTCGCCCCAGCTGCCGAGCAATTTCAACGCGCCTCCGGCGGTATGCATGGCGGCCGTGCTATACGTGTTCCGGACGCTGGTCGACGACGAGATCCCGATGAACGCTGGCTGCCTGAAGCCGCTCGAGGTGATCATCCCGGAGGGCTCGATGCTTCGGCCGCGCTACCCGGCCGCCGTGGTCGCGGGTAACGTGGAGACCTCGCAATGCGTGACCGACGCGCTCTACGGCGCGCTCGGCGCGATGGCCGCGTCCTGCGGGACCATGAACAATTTCACGTTCGGCGACGAGCGCTACCAGTACTACGAAACCGTCGCCGGGGGTTCGGGCGCCGGAGAAGGCTTCGACGGCACGGACGCGGTGCAGACTCACATGACCAACTCGCGCCTTACCGATCCGGAGGTGCTCGAGTGGCGCTTTCCGGTGAGGCTCGACAGCTTCGAGATCCGGCGCGGCTCGGGCGGGGCGGGGCGCTGGCGCGGCGGCGACGGCAGCGTGCGAAAGGTCCGTTTTCTGGAGTCCATGGGCGCGGCGATACTCTCGGAGCACCGCCGGGTCGCGCCCTACGGCATGGCGGGGGGCTCGCCCGGAAAGACCGGCCGGAACTGGGTGCTCCGCGCGGGCGGGGCCGTGACGGAGCTGGGGGCCTGCGACCAGATCCAGATGCGCCCCGGAGACTGCTTCGTGATCGAGACGCCCGGGGGCGGGGGATACGGGAAGCCGGTCGGCTGACACCGGCCCGCGCCCCCCACTATAATGAAAGTCCAACAAATCCCCCACTGCGACGGGCGCACCCGCGCTCCAAGCGAATCCGCGCGCCCCGAGGCATGAATCGCCGCTCGATCCTGACGAAAACCGGGAAAGGTCTGATGGAGGCCACGGGCAAGACCAGCATTCTTTCGCGGGATCTGCGCAATATCCTGAAGGAAATCGACGGCAAGGTCAGCGTCAACGAGCTGCTCGAGAAGTTCGACAAGCTCACCGAGCAGAAGCTGCTCGAGTTCCTCTCAAGCATGGAAAGGGACGGCTACGTCCGCGAGTTCGTCGGCAAGCAGGATGAGGGGCCGCGCAATCCGGTCGGGCGCGCGTCGGGCCCGCCCTCGCTCGGGGAAGGCTCGGATCTCGACTTCACGGCATTCAGCCCCGCGAAGCCCAATGCCAAGGCGAACGAGGACGCGCGCCTTCAGGCCCAGGCGCAGGAGATCGCGCGCCAGGCCCAGGCGGCGCGGGCCCGCGAGGACGCCGCGAAGGCGCGCGCCAAGGCGGACGCCGAGCAGAGGGCGAAGCAGGCCGCAGTGACCCGGACCGGCGCCCACACGCCGCTGCCGCCGCTGATCAATCCCACCGTGACGCCGCCGGTCGCTCCTCCGGTGGCGGGGATCCTCGGGGCCGGCGCGGAGGCGCAGGCGCGCGCGAAAGCGGACGCCCAGGCGCGGGCCCAGGCCGAGGCGCTCGAGCGGGCGCGGCGCGAGGCGGAGGAGAAAGCGCGCCGGGACGCGGAGGAAAAAGCCCGCCAGGAGGCCGAAGCCCGGGCAAGAACCGAGATCGAGGCGGCGATCAAGCGCGAGGCGGAGGAGCGCGCGCTCAGGGAGATCCAGGAGAGGACCCGGCGCGAGGAAGCCGAGAGGGCGCGGCGGGAGGCCGAAGCGCGCGCGAAGCTCGAGGCCGAGCAGCGCGCGAGGCGCGAGGCCGAGGAACGCCAGAGGCGCGAGCTGGAAGAGCGCACGCGCAAGGAAGTGGAGGAGCGGTTGCGGCGCGAGGAGGCCGAGCGCCGCAGGCGTGAGGAGGAGGAGCGCGCGCGCAGGGAAGCCGAGCGCCAGGCCCGCATCGAGGCCGAGACCAAGGCGCGGGTCGACGCCGAGCTGCGCGCGAAGCGGGAAGCCGAGGAGCGCGTGCGCCGAGAGGACGAGGAGCGCCGCCAGGCCGAGAAGCGCAAGCGCGTCGAGGAGGAGCAGCGCAGGCGCCAGGAGGCCGAGCAGTCGGCCGCCCTGGAGCGCGCGCTCAAGGAGGAGCAGGAGAAGGCGCAACGCGAGGCCGAGGAGCGGGCCGAGCGCGAGGAGCAGGAGCGCCTGGAGCGGAAAGAGCCCATCCTCGAGGACGATGAAGACGAGAAGCAGCGGCGCGAGGAAGAGGAGCGGTACGCGGAGGAGGAGGAGAAGCGCGCCCGGGCGGAGGAGAGAGCGTCGGCCAGAGCCTCGGCCAAGGCGCGAAAGGCCGAGCGCGCGAGGGAGCGCGCCGGCGAGGAGGCGTGGCGCGGCGACGAGGATGCCCTGCGGTCGGACGCCGCCTCGCTTTCCGCGGCTGAAGTCTGGGAGCGGCGCAAGCCCCGCAGCTTCCTCAGGACGCTCGGGGCGATGCTCGTGGTGCTCGCGGTGCTGGGCATCGTCGCGCTGCCGTTCGTCCCGCTGGACACCGCCCCCTACGAGAAGGCGGCCCAGGCGTGGCTCGGTCTGCCGGTCAAGATCGGATCGGTGAATGTCACGTACTTCCCGCTGCCACAGCTGAAGTTCGAGAAGGTCGCGATCGGCAAGGACCCTCAGATGCGGGTTGGGGTGATCAAGGCAAGCCCGGAACTGCCGGCCCTGCTCGAGGACCGGGTGACGTTGCAGAGCCTCGCGATGGAGAACGTCACCGTTCCGAAGGAATTCCTGGCGGCGCTGCTGCAGGATAGGGGCGGCCGCAAGGGCCTGGGCGTGCAGCGCATCACGGCCAAGGGGCTGAAGGTCGACGCCCCGGAGCTCGGTCTTCCGGGCCTCGACCTCGAGGCGAGCCTGGCCCCGGACGGCGCGCTGAGATCGGCGTCGCTGTCGAACGCCGGCCAGCTCTCGGTGAAGCTCGAGCCGAAGGAGGGAAAGGCGGCGATCGAAATCTCCGCCGCGTCGCTCCCCATACCCATCGGAGTCGAGTTCGGCCTTTCGGATTTCAGCGCCAAGGGCATCGCGACCACGAGCGACCTCGCCCTGAGCAACGTAGAGGGGCGCGCGTTCGGCGGCCGCATCTTCGGCAGCGCGCGCCTTCGCTGGTCCTCGGGCTGGAGCCTGGACGCGGACCTGTCCGCGCGCCAGATGGATGCGGCCAAGATCGCCGGGCCCCTCGTGGGCTCGGGAACGCTCCAGGGCAAGGGCAGGCTGTCGATGAGAGGGCTGCTGCCCGAGCGCATGGTGCTCAACTCCCAGTTCGACGGGAATTTCTCGGTGCAGAAGGGCGCGATCAGCAACGTCGACATGCCGCGCCTGCTCCAAGGGAGCGGCTCGGGCGGAGGCACGACGCTGTTCCAGGAGCTGAACGGCGATTTCTCCGCCGATCCCAACCGGCTCCTGGTGCGCAACCTCCGGCTCGCCGCGGGCCTGTTGAGCGGACAGGGGCAGGTCGAGATGGATCCGCAGATGAACCTCTCCGGCAGGATGCAGATCGAGCTTCGGGCCCAGAGCGTTCAGGCGCGCTCGACCTTGGGCATCTCGGGCACGCTCTCCAATCCGCAATTCCGCCGCACGAACTGAGCGACCGGGTCCGCCCGGTCGTTCCGGTATAATCGCGCTTTACGTGCGCGTTTCATGTCGTTGATCCTCAAGCTGCGCGGCGGCCCTGCGGTTTCCGCGTTCCGGCTCGACAAGCTCAACGCCCGCCTCGCCGCAATCGATCATTCCCTTCGCGTCACCGGCGCGGAATTCTGGCATTTTGCAGACGCGGAGCGTCCGCTCTCTCCCGTCGAGCGCGCGGTGCTCGATCGCCTGCTGGACTACTGCGACCCGGCGCGGCCGGCGGCGGGGGCGGTGAGGCTCGTGGTTCCGCGGCTGGGCACGATCTCGCCGTGGTCATCCAAGGCCACCGACATCGCGCGCGGCTGCGGACTGGACGCCGTGCGCCGCATCGAGCGGGGCACCGCCTGGTTCTTCGAGAAGGACTCCATCCCCGGGGCGGCGCTGCGCAAGGCCCTCGATCTGATCCACGACCGCATGACCGAAACGGTGCTCGCCTCGCCGCAGGAGGCCGACGCGCTGTTCGCCCGCCACGCGCCCGGACCGCTCGCCACCGTGGAGCTTGCCGCGCGCGGGCGCGCGGCGCTGGAGGACGCCAACGCGAGGCTCGGGCTCGCCCTGGCGCCCGACGAGATCGACTACCTGCTCGAGCACTACCGCAGGATCGCGCGCGATCCGACCGACGTGGAGCTGACGATGTTCGCGCAGGCGAACTCGGAGCATTGCCGCCACAAGATCTTCAACGCCTCGTGGGTCATCGACGGCGCTCCGCGCGAGGAGACGCTGTTCGGGATGATCAGGACCACGCACGCGCGGCACCCGCAGGGAACGGTGGTGGCCTACGCCGACAACGCGGCGGTGATGGAGGGGCGGACCGTCTCCCGCTTCACCCCGGAGCCCGCCGGACGCTATGTATACAGAGACGAGCTGACCCATACTCTGATGAAGTGCGAGACGCACAATCACCCTACGGCGATCTCGCCTTTCCCCGGCGCGGCGACGGGATCGGGAGGCGAGATCCGCGACGAGGCGGCGACCGGCAGGGGCGCGAAGCCCAAGGCCGGCCTGTGCGGCTTCTCCGTGTCGCACCTGCGCATCCCGGATTTCGAGCAGCCCTGGGAAGCCGCGACGGGCAGGCCGGCGCGCGTTGCCTCGGCCCTGCAGATCATGCTCGAGGGGCCGATCGGCGCAGCGGCGTTCAACAACGAGTTCGGGCGCCCCAATCTCACCGGCTACTTCCGCGCCTTCGAGATGGAGGTCGAGGGCGTGGCCCGCGGCTACCACAAGCCGATCATGATCGCGGGAGGAATCGGGAACATCAACGGCGCGCATTCCCACAAGAGCGAGGTGATGCCGGGCGCGCTGCTGGTGCACCTGGGAGGGCCGGGCCTGCTCATCGGCATGGGCGGGGGCGCGGCATCGAGCAGGGATGCGGGCGCCAACACCGAAGACCTCGATTTCGATTCGGTGCAGCGGGGCAACGCCGAGATGCAGCGGCGCGCGCAGGAGGTCATAGACCGCTGCTGGCAGCTCGGTGCCGCCAATCCCGTGCTCTCGATCCACGACGTCGGGGCCGGAGGTCTGTCGAACGCGCTGCCCGAGCTGGTGCACGCCGCCGGCCGGGGTGCGAGGATCGACCTGCGCGCGCTGCCGAACGAGGAGCCCGGGATGACGCCGCGGGAGCTGTGGTGCAACGAGGCGCAAGAGCGCTTCGTCCTCGCCGTGGCGCCCGAGCGCATTGCGCAGTTCCGGGCGCTGTGCGAGCGCGAGCGCTGCCCCTTCGCGGTGGTCGGCGTGGCGACCGGCGACGGCCGCCTCGTCGTGGAAGACCCGCAATTCCGCAATACTCCGGTCGAGATGGACCTGTCTGTGCTCCTCGGCAAGCCGCCGCGCATGACCCGCAACGTGCGCCGCCGGCGGCCCGCGCCGCCCGCGCTGTCCTTGAGCGACGTGCGCCTCGAAGAAGCCTGCTACCGCGTGCTCAGGCACCCGACGGTGGCGAGGAAGACCTTCCTCGTCAGCATCGGAGACCGCACCGTGGGGGGCCTGTGCTCGCGCGATCCCTTCGTCGGCCCGTGGCAGGTGCCGGTCGCCGACTGCGCGGTCACCGCAATGGGCTTCCGCGACGATGCGGGCGAGGCGTTCGCCATGGGCGAGCGCTCGCCGCTGGCGCTGATCAGCCCGGAGGCTTCCGGGCGCATGGCGGTGGGCGAGTCGCTTACCAATCTCGCCGCTGCCGCCGTCGGCGACCTCGGCAGGGTGAAGCTCTCGGCGAACTGGATGGCCGCGGCGGGACACGGCGCAGAGGACGCGGCGCTGTTCGACACGGTCCGGGCGGTCGCGCTCGAGCTGTGCCCGGCGCTCGGGATCAGCATCCCCGTGGGCAAGGATTCCCTGTCGATGCGCACAGCCTGGGAGGAGAACGGCCGCTCGAGCGAGGTCGTCGCGCCGCTGTCGCTGATCGTCTCGGCGTTCGCCCCCTGCGAGGACGTGCGGCGGACGCTCACTCCCCAGCTCGCGACCGATGCGGGTGAGACCGAGCTGGTGCTCGTCGACCTGGGACGCGGGCGCAACCGTCTCGGCGGCTCCATCCTTGCGCAGGCGTACGGGCAATGCGGCGATTCCGCGCCCGACCTCGAAGATCCGCGGCTCCTGAAGGAGTTCTTCTCCGCCGTTCAGGACCTCAACCACGACGGCCTGGTGCTCGCCTACCACGACCGCTCGGACGGCGGCCTTTTCGCCGCGGTCTGCGAGATGGCCTTCGCGGGGCGAACGGGCGTGACGCTCAACCTGGACATGCTCGCCTACGACGAGGCGGCGCACGACGTCGAGGGCAACGAGCGCAAGCCCGAGCTGATGGTCGGGCGCGATTTCGAGCGCGTTCTCGGCGCGCTGTTCGCCGAGGAGCTCGGCGCGGTCATACAGGTCAGGTCTTCGGACCGCAGCCGCGTGCTCCGGCGCCTCGCGGGGCTGCCGGCGCAGGTCGTCGGCTCTCCGAACCCGCGCGACGAGGTGCGCCTGGTGCGCAACGCCAGGCCGATTTTTGCGGCCCCGCGCGTCGAGCTCGAGCGCGCCTGGTCCGAGGTGAGCTTCCGCATGCAGCAGCTGCGCGACGATCCCGGGTGCGCCGCGGAGGAGTTCGATCGCATCCTCGACCGCGAGGATCCCGGCCTCTCGGCCTCGCTGTCCTTCGATCCCGCGGAGGACGCGGCCGCGCCCTTCATCGCGAAGGGCGCGCGGCCCAGGATCGCGATTCTGCGCGAGCAGGGCGTGAACGGGCAGGTCGAGATGGCGGCGGCGTTAGACCACGCGGGCTTCGAGGCGCACGACGTGCACATGAGCGACCTCGTCGCCGGGCGCGCCTCGCTCGCCGCCTTCAAGGGCTTCGCCGCCGGAGGCGGGTTTTCCTACGGGGACGTTCTCGGGGCCGGCGCGGGATGGGCAAAGGCGATACTGTTCAACACGCGCGCCCGCGACGAGTTCCAGGCCTTCTTCTCGCGCCGCGACAGCTTCGCGCTCGGCGCGTGCAACGGCTGCCAGATGATGAGCAACCTGCGCGAGATGATACCCGGCGCGGAGCACTGGCCGCTGTTCGCGAGGAACCGCTCCGAGCAGTTCGAGGCGCGGCTGGTGATGGTCGAGATCGTGCCCTCGCCGTCGCTCTTCTTCGCCGGGATGGAGGGAAGCCGCATCCCCGTTCCCGTCGCGCACGGGGAGGGGCGGGCGCAGTTCGCCTCGGAGGCGGCCATGCGCCGCGCGATCGTGGCGCTGCGCTTTGTCGACAACCGGGGCGCTCCGACCTCGATCTATCCGATGAATCCCAACGGATCCCCCGGAGGCATCACCGGGATCACGACGCCGGACGGGCGCTTCACCATTCTCATGCCGCATCCCGAGCGGGCCTTCCGCTCGGTGCAGCACTCATGGCACCCGAAGGAATGGGGCGAGGACGGCCCGTGGATGCGGATGTTCCGCAACGCCCGGAAGTGGGTGGGGTAGGGGACTACTGTATCTTCGCCTTCTGGCGAAGCTCGGCGACGTACTGGTGCACTTCCTGCTCCTGCAGCCTCGCCTGCAGCTGCTGTCTCACGCTGTCGAAAGGAGGAAAAGTCTGCGCCCGCACGTCGTCGAGCTGGATGACGTGCCAGCCGAACTGCGTCTGCACCGGGGTCTCGGTGTATTTCCCCTTCTCCAGCTTGACGAGGGCGTCGGCGAACGGCTTGACGAAGGTGCTGGGCGGATTCCAGTCGAGATCGCCCCCCTTGTCCCTCGATCCCGGGTCCTTCGACTGCTTGGCGAGCTCCTCGAACTTCGCGCCCTTCTTGAGCTGGGCGATGATGTCGTTGGCCTCGGTGTCCTTGTCGACCAGGATATGCCGCGCCTTGTACTCCTTGTCGCCGCGCGAGGCCTTCAGCTTTTCGTACTCCGCCTGCAAGTCCTCTTCCTTGACCGGGTGCTTCTTCAGGTAGTCCTGGATGAGCGCCTGCACCATGACCTGCTGCCTCATGAGATCGAGCTGGGTGCGGACATCGACACCCTTCCCGAAGCCCTGGCGGTCCGCTTCCTGCGCCACGACTTCCTGTGTGATCAGGTTGTCGAGGATCATCCGGCGCGTCTGCTCGTTGTCGGGCTGTCCCTGCGCGGCGCGCTGCTTCACGATGAACTCCAGGCGCGCCTTGGGGATGGGCTTGCCGTTGACCGTTACCGGCTTCTCGCCTTCTTTCTTGGGCGCGGGAGCGGCGGCCTGGCCCCAGGCAGTGGCGGAGACGCACAGTGAAAGCGCCGCGAGAATGCGGAGCGGGCGTGAGAACATGTCGATTCCTTCGAGGGAAAGGCGAATCATAGCTCATCCGGCGTGAAAGCCTGAATCGCCAGGGCGTGGATCTCGCGCCGCATCAGCGGGCCGAGCGCGTCGTAGACCAGGCGGTGGCGCCCGAGCCGGTCGAGCCCGGCGAAGCGCGGCGAGACGATCACCAGGCGGAAATGGCTTCCGCCGGCGGCCGCGCCGGCGTGGCCCACGTGACGCCCCGACTCGTCGAGCAACTCGACCGACTGCGGCTCGAGGGCGGCGAGCCGCTCACGGATCCTGTCGGACAGCTCCATGTGCGCTCATCGCTTTTCCTCGATGTGCCGGGCGAGGAAGACGGCCTGGAGCACCACGAACACCAGCATGAGGCCCATGCCCCCGAAGACCTTGAAGTTCACCCAGGTCTCGGTCGGGAAGTTGTAGGCGACGTAGAGATTCGCGGCGCCCATGAACGCGAAGAACCCCACCCAGGACCAGTTAAGCCTGGTCCAGACCGCGTCCGGCGCGCTGATCTGCTCGATCAGGGCCGCGCGAATGAGATTCTTCCGGAACAGGAGCTCGGCCGCCGTGAGAGCCAGGCCGAACGCCCAGTACAGGACCGTGGGCTTCCACTTGATGAACGTCTCGTCGTGGAGTACGAGCGTTGCCCCGCCGAGCACGCCGATCACGCCCAGCGTCACCCACATCATCTTGTCCACCTTGCGGCGCCTCCACTTGAGCCACGCGATCTGCGCGAAAGTGGCGACGATCGCCGCGGCCGTGGCGATGTAGATGTCGAAGAGCTTGAAGGCGACGAAGAAAAGGACGACCGGGAAGAGGTCGAAGAGAAGCTTCATCGTCAGGTTGTCCTGCTTGCAATTTGCTGAAGGACCGATCCGGCGTACACTACTGCACCCTTCGAGAGGAGAGTCAGCTCATGGCCGAGCCTCACATGGCGCAGAAATCCCCCTACGCGGTGGAGCTCGCGCCGGGCGAGTACTGGTGGTGCCGCTGCGGGGGATCGAAAAGCCAGCCGTTCTGCGACGGCACGCACAAGACGACCGAGTTCACGCCCGTGAAGTTCACCGTCGCCAAGGCTGAGAAGCTGTGGCTGTGCGGGTGCAAGCGCACGCGCAACCAGCCCTTCTGCGACGGTACGCACAAGACCCTCTAGCGGCCGGGCGCTACTTCTTCACCGCGGTCCAGCGCCCGTCCTGGCCGCCGTCGGTGCGGAACGAGCCTTCCATCGACGCGCCGCTCACCCGCCCGCTGAAGTCGCGGCGGACGCCGCGGGAGTCGACGTAGGCGAAGCTGATGAGGAACCCGGAGAGACGCGGCTCGCGCAGCCCGGCGAGCACCGGGCCCAGATAGGCCACGCCCTCTATCCTCTGGAACTTCTGCTCGAAATTGAGGCTGAGCTTCTCGGAGGCGCCGTTGCTGGAGATCTCCATCGCCCAGCGCCCCGCGACGTTCGCGGGCACCACCCAGAAATACACTCGCCGGCCGTCGACGTCGGACGACTCGTCGGGCTCCCAGTCTTCCATGTTGAACGCGTGAGTGACGACGCGCGTGCCGGGGCGCATCGCGAGGATCTGCGGCCGCAGCCTCATGTTGAGCGAGGGCAGGAGGTACATCGTCAGCACGGTCGCCTGGGTGAAATCGGTCGCGAAGATGTCGCCGTGGACGATCTGCGCCCTGCCGGCGACGCCCGCCGCCTGGGCGTTCTTTTGCGCGAAGGCGACCATGTCGGGGTTGTACTCGACGCCCATCGACCTCGCGCCGAATTTCTTGGCCGCCGCGATCGCGATCTTGCCGTCGCCGGCCCCGAGGTCGATCACATAGTCCTCGGGCTTGGTCTGCGCCATGGTCAGCATGCGGTCGACCACCTCGTCCGGGGTCGGCACCCACACGACGTCCTTGCCCTGCTGGCCGACGTAGGGCTTGAACTCCGGCTTCTGCGCGTAGGCATGGCCCGCGGCCGCGAGCAGCGCGGCGCAGGCTGCCGATACGATTGCACGATACATGTCGTCCTTTCCGTTACAGGTTGAGCTCGGCGCTATCTTACAGCGCTTCCGCGGCGTGGTCGGCGAGGCGCGAACGCTCGCCCCGCTGCAGGGTGACGTGCCCCGAGTGCGGCCAGCCCTTCATGCGGTCGACGACATAGGTCAGCCCCGAGCTCCCCTCGGTGAGGTAGGGCGTGTCGATCTGCGCGATGTTGCCCAGGCACACCACCTTGGTGCCCGGCCCGGCTCGGGTGATCAGGGTCTTCATCTGCTTGGGCGTGAGGTTCTGGGCCTCGTCGAGGATGAGGTACTTCTCGATGAAAGTGCGGCCGCGCATGAAGTTGAGCGACTTGATCTTGATGCGCGAGCGGATCAGGTCCCGGGTCGCGGCGCGGCCCCACTCGCCGGCCTCGTCGTCGGGCTTGTTGAGCACGTCCAGGTTGTCCTCGAGCGCGCCCATCCAGGGCGTCATCTTCTCCTCCTCCGTTCCCGGCAGGAACCCGATGTCCTCGCCGACGGGAACCGTCACCCGCGTCATGATGATCTCGGAGTAATCCTTGGACTCGAGCGTCTGCATCAGTCCCGCGGCGAGAGCGAGCAGCGTCTTGCCCGTGCCTGCCTGGCCGAGGAGCGTCACGAAATCGATATCCGGGTTCATCAGGAGGTTGAGCGCGAAATTCTGCTCGCGGTTACGCGCCGTGATGCCCCACACGTTGTTCTTCGCGTGCGTGAAGTCGCGCACGGTCTCGAGCACCGCGGTCCGGCCCTCGAGCTCCCGGACGGTCGCAAACAGCGGACGGTCCCCTTCCTGGTAGACGAACTCGTTCAGCAGCAGCTTCTCGCACAGCGGCCCGCGTATTCGGTAGTAGGCGCGGCCGTCGCGCTTCCACGACTCCACGTCGCGGCCGTGGTCTTCCCAGAAGTCCGCGGGCAGCCGGCGCGCGCCGGTGTAGAGCAGGTCGGTGTCCTCCAGCACCTTGTCGTTGTAGTAGTCCTCGGCGAGCAGCCCCAGCGCATGCGCCTTGATGCGCATATTGATGTCCTTGGACACCAGGATCACCTGTCGGCCGGTCTCGCGCTTCTGCAGGTAAACCACCACCCCGATGATGTGGTTGTCGGTCTTTCCCATCGGCAGGCTCGCCGGCACGTGGCCGTTAATCGCCTGCGTCTGCAGATAAAGGCGGCCGCCGGCGCTGTCCGCGTCGTGGCGCTTCAGGGGAATTCCCTCCGCGATGGGTCCCGGCGCGTGGCTGACTATGTCGTCCAGGAAGCGGCTCGCCTGGCGCGCGTTGCGGGCGATCTCCGAGATGCCGCTCTTGTGGTTGTCCAGCTCCTCGAGCGTCATGATCGGCAGGAACACGTCGTGCTCCTCGAAGCGGAACAGGCTCGTGGGGTCGTGGATCAGGACGTTGGTGTCCAGGACGAACAGCTTGGTTCTGGCTTGCCGGGGCTTCGCGCGACGCACGGGGTCGAGCTGCCGCTCAGTCGGCTTCAACAAAGGCGAGCACCTCCTGTGCGTGGCCAGGTACCCTGACGCCGCGCCACTCGCGCCGGAGGGCGCGGTCGCGATCGATGACGAAGGTGCTGCGCTCGATGCCTCGCACCTTCTTTCCGTACATGTTCTTCATCTTCATCACGCCGAACTGCTTGCACACCTTCTCGCTTTCGTCCGAGAGCAGCTCGAAGGGAAAGCCCATCTTGGCTTTGAAGTTCTCGTGCGACTTGACGCTGTCGCGCGAGATGCCGTACACGGAGGCCCCGGCCTTCACGAACCTGGAATGCAGGTCGCGGAACTGGACGCCCTCCAGGGTGCAGCCGGGCGTGTTGTCCTTGGGATAGAAGTACAGCACCACCAGCCTTGATTTGGACGCCGACAGGCGGAATTCGCCTCCGCCGGTGGCGGGCAGCGCGAAATCGCCTACTTTGTCTGTCATCCTGTGCGCGTCTCGACTGTCTATGCGAGGAATTTTACCAGTTCGCCGAGCAGCTCGGCCGGCGCCTCCTCCGGGATGTAATGTCCGCAGTCGAGCGTGCGGCCCTGCACGCTCTCGGCGCGCTCCGCCCAGTCGGCGAGGGGCTTGAAGCAGCGCTCGATGGTGCCGTGCTTGCCCCACAGCACCAGCAGCGGTGCGGCCACCTTGCGATCGATGTCGGCCTCGTCGTGCTCGAGATCGATCGACTCGGCTGCGCGGTAGTCCTCGCAGCTCGCGTGTATCGTGGCCGGGTCGCGGAAGCAGCGGCGGTACTCCGCGAGCGCCTGGGGCGCGAACGCCGACAGGCCGGCGTGCCTCGTTCCCATGTGGCTCTCGAGATAGAAATCCGGGCTCGCGCCGATCAGGGTCTCGGGGATGGGCTCGGGGCGCAGCAGGAAAAACCAGTGGTAATACGACTTGGCGAACTCGCGCGTGACGCGCGCGTACATCGTGCGCGTCGGAATGATGTCGAGCACGGCGATCTTTCGCACCTGGGCGGGATGGTCGAGGGCCATGCGGTGCGCTACGCGGCCGCCGCGGTCGTGGCCCACGACGAGGAACTCCTCGTGCCCGAGCGCGCGCATCACCTCGACCTGGTCCAGCGCCATGGCGCGCTTGGAATAGTTGGAATGGTCCGGAAGCCCGTGCGGCTTCTCGCTGTCGCCGTAGCCGCGCAGATCAGCGGCCACCACGCTGAAGCGCTTGGCGAGCTCGGGCGCGACCTTGTGCCAGATCGCATGGGTCTGCGGATAGCCGTGCAGCAGGAGCAGAGGCGGCCCCACGCCGCCCTGGACGAGGTTGATTGCGGCACCGCTCGTCCTGATGCGCCGCTGCCTGAAACCCGGGAACAGGCCGTTCAAGAGAGGAACTCCTTGCCCTGGAGAGCGAGCGAGCCCGAGCGCCCCGGCACCGGACCCAGGGCGATCTCGTTGCGCGGAAGGCTCTTCAGGTCGAGCGACTCGGCGAGCTCGCGCAGCGGCACGAGCTCGTAGCCCTGGCGCTTCCAGCCCGAGAGCAGCGACTCGAAGGGCGCCGCGAGCTTTCCGCCTTCCAGCTCGGCGTGCAGCGTGTACACGTGGCCCTCGGCCGGGGCATTCCGGGTGAGGCCGAGGATGTGATCGGCGACGTTCTTCGCGTCGATGCCGTCGGTGCCGATCAGCTCGTCGAGCGTCGGCAGGGTCGTCGGCAACTGCGGGCAGGCGACGATCTCGGCGCGCCATACCGGGATGAAGGGGCGCGTCCCGCGCGTGTCCGAGCAGTAGTCGAAGCCCAGGCGCTGCGTCAGGCGCAGCGCGTGGCGGTTCATCTGCCAGCCCGCCGCGCCGTGGGCGCGCGCCCGCTCGCCGAAGATGGCCTCGAAACGCGAGCGCGCGAGCTCCATCTGGCGCTCGGTCCAGCGCGCGCCGGCGCCGCCGACGCCGTCCTGCCACTTGACGTGATCCCAGCAATGGATGCCCACCTCGAAGCCCGCGTCGCGCGCCGAGCGCATGACTTCGCGGCAGCGCCGGCCGATGTCGGGGCCCGGCAGCAGCGTGCCGTAGAGCAGGGTGCGCAGTCCGTAGTGCGAGAGCACCGACGTGCGCGACACCTTGGAGAAGAACCCGGGACGGAACGCGCGCTTGACCGCGCGCCCGGTGTGATCGGGCCCCAGGCTGAAAAAAAAGGTCGCGCCCGCGTCGTGTTTCTTGAGGAGCTCGACCAGGCGCGGGACCCCCTTGCGGGTGCCGCGATAGGTGTCGACGTCGACCTTGAGGGCGAGCTTCGGCGTCATCCGACCAGGCTGGCGGCTTCCTGCACCTGCGTCCGGTAGGCGTCGAAGATACGCTTGAGCGCCTCGGGCATGTCGACGCGCGGCTTCCAGCCGAGGTCCTTCGTCGTGCCCGCGATTCTCGGGACGCGGCTTTGCACGTCCTGGTAGCCCTTGCCGTAGTACTGCACCGCGGTGGTGTTCACGAGCTTCACTTTCCTCGCGTTCTCGCGGTACTCGGGATAGGCGAGCGCGAGCTTGAGCATCATGCCGGCAAGGTCTCTCACCGAGTAGTTGTTCCTCGGGTTGCCGACGTTGTAGATCTTCCCGCTCGCCACTCCGCCGCGATTGTCGATGATCTTTACCAGCGCGTCGATGCCGTCGTCGATGTAGGTGAAGGCGCGCTTCTGGCGCCCGCCGTCGACCAGCTTGATCGGCTCGCCGCGCACGATGTGGCCGAGGAACTGGGTGATGACGCGCGAGCTGCCCTCCTTGGGCGTGTTCAGGTTGTCCAGCCCCGATCCGATCCAGTTGAAGGGACGGAACAGCGTGTAGTCGAGCCCTTCCTTCATGCCGTAGGCGTGGATCACCCGGTCCATGAGCTGCTTCGCGCAGGCGTAGATCCAGCGCGGCTTGCTGATGGGCCCGTATACGAGGGGCGAGGTCTCGGGGTCGAACTCGCGGTCGGGAGACATGCCGTAGACCTCGGAAGTCGAGGGGAACACCAGGCGCTTGCCGTGCCGGACGCACCCCCGCACGATCGGCAGGTTGGCCTCGAAGTCGAGCTCGAACACCCGCAGGGGCTCCTTGACGTAAGTCGCGGGGGTCGCGATCGCGACGAGCGGCAGCACGGTGTCGCACTTGCGCACGTGGTACTCGATCCACTCGCGGTTGATGGTGATGTCGCCCTCGAAGAAATGGAAGCGCTCGTGGTCGAGCAGGTCGGCGACGCGGTCGTTCTGCATGTCCATGCCGTACACCTCCCAGTCGGTGGTTTCGACGATGCGCTTGGACAGGTGGTGGCCGATGAAGCCGTTGACGCCGAGGATGAGGATTCTCATGATGATGGGGGTTCCTAGGACATCGCGACCCGGCGGCTGCCGATGCGATTGGCGAATTCTTGCGCGGGGAGCGCCTTGCCGTCCAGTTCCGGCTCGAGGACCTCGAGCTCGCCGCCGTCGGCGCAGGCGGCCAGGCAACGCCCGCCCTCGGCGTACAGGAACGCCGAGGCGCGCGCGGCGCCCTGCCGCGGCAGCAGCCGGGTGCGGAGCACGCGCAGCCGCTTGCCCTCGAACTCCGTAAACGCTCCAGGATATGGCGGGGCGACCGCGCGCACGAGATCGTGGATGCGCTTCGCCGGCGCGCTCCAGTCGATGCGGCCGTCCTCGGGCCTGCGCCCGCCGTAATAGCTGCCTTTCGACAGGTCCTGCGGGCGCAGCACCGCGCTCCCGTCGACCAGGCGGGGCAGGCTCCGCGCGAGCACCCGCTCGGCCGCCCCCGTGACCTTGCGGAACACGTCGATCGCCAGATCGTCCGCAGCGATCGGCACGGCCTCCTGGTCGACGATGCGGCCGGCGTCGGGCTTCTCGACCATCTCGTGCAGGGTCGCCCCGGTCTCGGTTTCCCCTTGGATGATCGCCCAGTTCACCGGGACGCGGCCGCGGTACTTCGGCAGCAGCGAGCCGTGCATGTTGAACGCGGGCGCGACGGCGAGGAGCCCGCGCCCGAGCATGGCCCGGTAGTAGAACGAGAACATGAAATGCGGCCGCAGTGCCCTCACTCTCGCGACAAAGTCGGGAGCGTTCGGATCGCCGGGCGTCGCGACCTCGAGGCCCCGTGCCCGGGCGAGCCTCTCGACGCTGCCGAACCAGATGTTCTCGCCGGGCGCGTCCTCGTGCGTGACCACCAGCGATACCTCGACGCCCTGTGCGAGCAGCACTTCGAGGCAGCGGCAGCCGACTTCGTGGTAGGCGAAGACGACGGCGCGGGTCACTCTTTTTTCTCGAGCATCGCCTGGACCACGTAGCGGGGGCGCTGGCGCACCTGCTCGTAGATGCGGCCGATGTACTCGCCCAGCAGGCCGATGCCGAAGAGCGTCACCCCGATGAGGAAGAAGGCGATGCCGAACAGGGTGAACACGCCCTCGGCCTCGGGCCCGATGACGAGGCGCCGCACCGCGAGGAACAGCACGAATCCGATGGAGACGAGCGAGATGACGATCCCGGAGAGCGAGAACAACTGCAGCGGCAGGGTGGTGAAGCCGGTGACGAGGTCGAAGTTCAGCCGCACGAGCTTGTAGAGCGAGTACTTCGACTCGCCGGCGGCGCGCTTCTCGTGCGCGACCTCGACCTCGGTGGGGCGCTGCGCGAACGTATAGGCGAGCGCGGGGATGAAGGTATTGATCTCGCGGCAGCCGTTGACGGCGTCGACGATGGCGCGGCTGTAGGCGCGCAGCATGCAGCCCTGGTCGGTCATCTTGATGCGCGTCGTGCGCTCGCGCAGCGCGTTCATGAGGCGCGAGGCGTGGCGGCGGAACGCCGTATCGTGGCGCTCGCCGCGCACGGCTCCGACGTAGTCATAGCCCTCGTCCATCTTCGCGAGCAGCTTGCCGATCTCCTCGGGCGGGTTCTGAAGGTCGGCGTCGAGCGTGACCACGCGCGCGCCGCGGCTCGCCTCGAAGCCCGCCATGATGGCGAGGTGCTGGCCGAAATTGCCGTTGAAGAGGATCACGCGCGTCGCGTCGGGGCGCCGCTCGAACTGCCCGGAGAGCAGCGCCGCCGAGCGGTCGCGGCTGCCGTCGTTGACGAATATGACCTCGTAGCTGCGCCCCAGCGCGTCGAGCGCCGGATAGAGCCGCGCGAAGAGCGCTGGAAGCACCGCCTCTTCGTTGTAGACCGGGATGACGACGGACAGGTCCGGCTTCATCGCAGCACCCGCTTCGCGGCTTCGCAGACGCGCTCGACGTCGGAGTCGGCCATGGCGGGGAACAGCGGCAGGGTGGCGATGCCGCGGCCGATGCGCTCGGCGTTGGGGTACTGCCCCTCGCGCCAGCCGAGCGACCGGTACAGGGAGAACAGGTGGATCGCTGGGTAGTGCACGCCGATTCCGACGCCCAGCCCGCGCATCTTCGCGATGAACTCGGCGCGCCGGATCCGCGCAGGGAGCACCACCTGGAACATGTGCCAGTTGGAATTCTCGAAATCGGCCGGAGGCAGCTCGCAGCCCAGCGTCCGGTCGAAGCATTCGAAGTAGCGCCGCGCCAGCGCGCGGCGCCTGTCGGTGAACTCGGCGAGGCGCTTCATCTGGCCCAGGCCGATGCGCGCCGCGACGTCGGTAAGGTTGAACTTTCCGCCGACGACGTCCACGTCCATGCCGTCGTCGCCGAAGCGCGTCACGCCCATGAGCCTCAGCTTCTCCGTGAGGGCGACGTCCGCTTCGCCGGGCAGCACGATCGCGCCGCCTTCCGCGCTCGTGATGTTCTTGTTGGCGTGAAAGCTGAAGGCGACGAGGTCTCCGCGCGCGCCGACGCGCACGCCCTTCCAGCTCGAGCCGAACGCCTGGCAGGCGTCCTCGATCACGCGCAGGCGGTGCCGCCCCGCGATCGCGTACAGCCGGTCGAGATCCACCGGGAGTCCGGCCAGATAGACCGGCAATATGGCTTTGGTCTTCTTGGTGATGGCGGATTCCACGCGCCCGAGATCGATGTTGCGCGTCGCGGGGTCGACGTCGACGAACACGGGCCGCGCGCCGACCTCGAGCGCGACGCTGCTCGTGGAGACCCAGGAGAGCGGCGTAGTGACCACCTCGTCGCCCGGGGCGACGCCCGCGAGGCGCAGCCCGATCTCCAGCGCGGCGGTGCCGGAGTTGAGGCAGCGCACCGGGCGCCCGCCGCAGAAGCGCGACAGCTCGGCCTCGAACTCCTTCACCCTGGGGCCCGAGGTGATCCAGCCCGAGCGCAGCACCTCGGCCACGCCGGCGATGGTGTCCTCGTCTATCGAGGGGCGGGTGAAGGGCAGGAAGGAATCGGGCACGGCCGCTAGCTGCGCGCGACGAGGAACACGCCGGCGACGATGAAGGCGATGCCGACGAGCTTCTGCGCGGTGAGCGATTCCCCGAACAGGTACCAGGCGGCGACCGCGTTCACGATGTACCCGACCGACAGCATCGGGTAGGCGACCGACACCGGGACGCGCGACAGGCCCACGATCCACACCGCGACGCTCACCACGTAGCAGGCGAGCCCGCCCGCGATGTGCGGCTCGAGCGCGAGCCTGGCGCCGACGGGAAGGATGTTTCGCATGCTCAGGTCGAACTGGCCGACCGCGTTGGTGCCCGCCTTGAGCAGGAGCTGCGCCGCCGCGTTCAGCAGGACTCCGGTCATCAGCAGCGCGAAGGTCACCGCGTTCACGGCTTCCTCACGATCACTCGGCGCGGGTCCTCGGCCACGACTTCCATCGGCACGGGATGGGCCTTGAGGAAAGCGGGCAGGTCGTTGGCGTTGAACATGGCGTAGGCCTCGCGGTCCGCCTGCCAGGCGCGGGCGAAAGCCGCGGCGTCGGGCAGGAAATCCCGCGGGGCGCGGCCTATCGGGTCGGCCAGCTCGTCCATGTTCGCTACCATGGTGACGCGTCTCCCGAGATAGAAGAGCAGCGTATGGTCGAAGGTTTCCACGACGTAGAAGGGCGTATCCGGTTTCACCTGGTCCCGGATCTTGTGGACGATATGATACGCGGAAAGCGAGGGCGCCAAGCTCTCGTGTCCGGTGAGCGCGAGCTGGGAGAACGTCAGGCCGCCGAAAGCGAGCGAGATCGCGGCCGGGATGCGCCGGCCGCGCCACACGAGCGCCACGGCGAGGACGCCGCCGCAGAGGAGCGCGGCGCCCGCGCCGGCGAGCCAGGGCACGTAGCCCGCGAGCAGGGACGGCGGCACGGCGTCCGACGCGAACTCCGGCGCGCGCGAGGCGGCGAGCGCGAGGGCGAGCCCCAGGACGCCGGTGGCCGCGGATTGCGCGAGGAGCTCGCGCGGGCCCGCGGCGCGGAGACGCTCGCCGATGAGAAGCGCCAGCGCGGGAAAGAGGGGCAGGATGTAGGGGACGAGCTTGGAGTCGGAGGCCGAGAAGAAGACGAACACGACGGCGCACCAGACGAGGAGGAAGCGCTTCGCGTCGAATCCGGCCCCGGCGCCGCGCCGCCAGGCGCCGCGCAGCGCCGGGAAGAGGCTCGCGATCCAGGGGACGATCCCGAGCAGCAGCACCGGGAGGAAGTACCAGGCGGGCTGGTAGCGGTCGTGCTCCCTGGTGAGAAAGCGCTCGAAGTGCTCGTGGATGAAGAAGAAGCGCGCGAATTCCGGGTTCGCGAGCGACTCCGTCACGAACCACGGCGCGGCGATCGCGAGGAACAGCAGCCCGCCCCGGACGAGCTCGAGCCGGGCGAGCAGCCGCCACTCCCGCTGCGCGAGGATGTAGACGCCGGCCGCCGTGATCGGCAGCACCGCGCCGACCAGCCCCTTGGTGAGAACGGCAAGCGCCATCGCGCCCCAGGCGAGCAGCATCCATCGCCTTCGCCCGGCGTCGCCGGGTTCCGCCTGGGCCGCGGCGAAGGCGAACACCGCCGCCGACATGAAGAAGCTGAGCGCCATGTCCAGGGTGAGGAGGTGCCCCATGACGACGTACAGGAAGGAGCTCGCCGTCACCGCGGCGCCCAGCAGCCCCGCTGGCGGCCCGAACAGGCGGTTCCCCGCCCAGAAGACCAGCAGCACGCCGAGGAACCCGGTCAGCCCGGGCCACAGGCGCGCCGCCCATTCGTTCATGCCGAAAGCCGAGAGCGAAGCCGCAGTCGCCCAGTATTGCAGCGGCGGCTTCTCGAAATACTTGTACCCGTTCAGGCGCGGGGTCAGCCAGTCGCCGGTCGCGACCATCTCGCGCGCGATCTCGGCGTAGCGGCCTTCGTCGGGCTTGACCAGGTGCCGGACCCCCAGGTTGCAGAACCAGAGGAGCGCAAAGGCGGCGAGCAGGGCAAGAAGACCGCGCCTCGTCATTCGATCAGCAGCGCCGCCGCGACCTTGCGCCCTTCGCTCATGAGGATGTTGTAGGTGCGGCAGGCCGCCTGAAGGTCCATTACCTCGACGCCGATTCCGGCGCGCACCAGCGGCGCCATGATCTCGGGGCGCGGAAAGCGCAGCCGTCCTCCGGTGCCCAGGAGGATGATCTCGCGATCGAGGCCGGTGAGCGCCGCCAGGTGCTCCGCCCTGAGGTCTGCAAAGCGCGATGCCGGCCAGTCGGCGAGGATGCGCTCGGGCAGCACGACGACGCTCCTCTCGATCCGCTCGCCGTTCACCAGAACGTAGCCGTCGCCGTAGCCGGTGAAGGTGTTTTTGATGCCTGCCGGTTCCCGATGCAGCTTCAAGGTTTGCTCGTGCTGTAAGTGTCCGGTAACATTATAACTTTTTGCATTGCGCCATGAGACAGTTCGCCCGCATCCAGCGCCTCCCGCCCTACGTCTTCAACATCACCAACGAGTTGAAGATGGCGGCGCGCCGCGCCGGCGAGGACGTGATCGACATGAGCATGGGCAATCCCGACGGGCCCACGCCCGCGCACATCGTCGCGAAGCTGGTCGAGGCCGCACAGCGCTACGACACGCACGGCTACTCGATCTCGAAGGGCATTCCGCGGCTGCGCCGCGCGATCTGTAGCTGGTACCAGCGCCGCTACGGCGTCGAGTTCGATCCGGACGTCGAGGCGATCGTCACCATCGGTTCGAAGGAGGGTCTGGCGCACCTGATGCTGGCGTGCCTGGACCGCGGCGACACCGTGCTCGTGCCCAATCCCTCGTACCCGATCCATATCTACGGCGCGATTATCGCGGGCGCCGACATCCGCTCGGTGCGCATGACCGCGGACGTGGATTTCTTCGGGGAGCTGGAGCGCGCCATACGCGAGCTGATCCCCAAGCCGAAGATGCTGATCATCGGCTTCCCGGCCAACCCGACGGCGAAATGCGTCGAGCTGGAGTTCTTCGAGCGGGTGATCGCGCTGGCCAAACAGCACGACATCCTGGTCGTGCACGACCTCGCCTATGCAGACATCTGCTTCGACGGCTATCGCGCGCCCTCGATCATGCAGGTCCCCGGCGCGCGCGACATCGCGGTCGAGTTCTTCACCATGTCGAAGAGCTACAACATGGCCGGCTGGCGCATCGGCTTCATGGTCGGGAACAGGGACCTGGTGAACGCCCTGGCGCGCATCAAGAGCTACCACGACTACGGCACGTTCACGCCGATCCAGGTGGCGTCGATCGTCGCGCTCGAGGGCCCGCAGGACTGCGTCGAGGAGCACCGCCTGAAGTACCAGACGCGCCGCGACGTCATGGTGCGCGGGCTGCACGAGGCGGGCTGGAAGGTCGACAACCCCAGGGCCTCGATGTACATCTGGGCGAAGATCCCCGAGGCCTACGCCCGGCTCGGATCGCTCGATTTCGCCAAGAAGGTGCTGAAGGACGCGAAAGTCGCGGTCTCGCCCGGCATCGGCTTCGGCGACTACGGGGACGACCACGTGCGCATCGCGCTCATCGAGAACGAAGCGCGCACCCGCCAGGCGGTGCGCGGCATCAAGGAAATGTTCAGGAAGGACGGGCTGCTGTGACCCGCATCGTGGAGGTCACCGATGATTCGGGAGCGGTGGTCGCGCCAGACTGGTTCAGGAAGGCGGAGCCCGTGCATCGCCAGCTGCGCACGGCGCTGCCCGTCGACTACGCGGGAAAGATGAAGCGGGTGTTCGCAGGCGGCGCGCGCATGTGCGTCGCCGTCGACGGAGCCGAAGTCACCGGCGTCGCCGTGTATCGCGTGTACGAGAACACGTTCCAGGGAAGGCAGCTCTACGTCGACGACCTGGTGACCGACGAATCGCGCCGCTCGGCCGGGGTCGGGCGCGCTCTGCTCTCGTACCTCGAGGGCAAGGCGAGGGGCGCGGGGCTGGAGAATCTCGCGCTCGACTCGGGGACGCAGCGGCAGCAGGCGCACAAGTTCTATTTTCGCGAGGGCATGGTCGTGACGTCGTTTCATTTCGGGAAGCGGCTCAAATGAAGCCGATCAACGTCGGGCTGCTGGGCATCGGGACCGTGGGCGGGGGGACGTGGCAGGTGCTCGCGCGCAACCGCGAGGAGATCTCGCGCCGCGCCGGCCGCGACATCCGCATCAGCGTCGTGGCCGACAAGGAGGTCGAGAAGGCGAAGAAGCTCACCGCCGGCGCCGCGCGGGTCACCGCGGACGCCTTCGAGGTGACGCGCGATCCCGAGGTCGACATCGTGATCGAGCTGATCGGCGGCTACACCGTCGCCAAGGACCTGGTGCTCGCCGCGATCGAGCACGGCAAGCACGTGGTGACCGCGAACAAGGCGCTGCTCGCGATGCACGGCAACGAGATCTTCGCTGCGGCGCGCAAGAAGGACGTGATGGTGGCCTTCGAGGGCGCGGTCGCGGGCGGAATCCCCATCATCAAGGCGCTGCGCGAAGGGCTCACCGCAAACCGTATCGAGTGGATCGCCGGAATCATCAACGGCACCTCGAACTTCATCCTCTCGGAGATGCGCGAAAAGGGCCTGCCGTTCGACGCGGTGCTGAAGGAGGCGCAAAGGCTGGGCTACGCCGAGGCCGATCCGACGTTCGACATCGAGGGCGTCGACGCGGCGCATAAGCTCACCATCATGGCGGCGATCGCCTTCGGCATCCCGATGCAGTTCGACAAGTGCTACAAGGAAGGCATCTCGAAGCTCACGCAGGCCGACATCCGCTACGCGGAGCAGCTCGGCTACCGCATCAAGCTGCTCGGGATCACCAAGCGGACCGAGCAGGGCATCGAGCTGCGCGTGCACCCGACGCTGATCCCGGCGAAGCGGCTGATCGCGAACGTCGAGGGCGTGATGAACGCGGTCCTGGTGAAGGGCGACGCCGTCGGCGCGACGATGTACTACGGGGCGGGGGCGGGCGCCGAGCCCACCGGCAGCGCCGTGGTGGCCGACCTCGTCGACATCACCCGCCTGCACACCGCCGACCCGGAGCACCGTGTGCCGCACCTCGCGTTCCAGCCCGACCGCATGTCGAGCCTCAAGGTGCTGCCGATGGAGGAGGTGGTGACCTCGTACTATCTGCGCATGCAGGTCGCGGACAAGCCCGGCGTGCTCGCCGACATCACCCGCATCCTCGCCGACGGCATGATCTCGATCGATGCCATGGTGCAGCGCGAGCCGCAGGAGGGCGAGGAGCAGGTCGACATCATCATGCTGACGCACCAGACGAGGGAAAAAGCCGTGAACGCCGCGATCGCGAAGATCGAGAAGCTGCCGGTCGTCACCGGCAAGGTCACGCGCATCCGGCTCGAGGAGCTGGGGCGGAACTAGCCCCCATGCGCTACGTCAGCACGCGCGGCGGCAAGCCGCAGGCGTTCACCGCCATCCTGCTGGAAGGCCTCGCGCCAGACGGCGGGCTGTACCTTCCCGAGAAATTTCCGCGCCTCGCCTCATCCGAGCTCTCTGCGATGCGCGGCATGGGCTACCGCGGGCTCGCGTTCGCTGTCCTCTCGAAATTCATCGACGACATCCCCGCAGCGGAACTCAGGGGGCTAGTCGACGCGACCTACACAAGGAAGACCTTCGGCAGCGACGACATCACGCCCGTGAAGAAGCTCGAAGATGGACTGTATCTACTCGGGCTGTCGGAAGGACCCTCGCTCGCGTTCAAGGACGTCGCGCTGCAGCTCCTCGGAAATCTCTTCGAATACGCGCTCGGCAAGCGCGGCGAGCGCATCAACATCCTCGGCGCGACCTCGGGCGACACCGGGTCGTCGGCCGAGTACGCGCTGCGCGGCAAGAAGAACGTGAACGTGTTCATGCTCTCGCCGCAGGGCCGCATGAGCGCCTTCCAGGCGGCGCAGATGTACTCGCTGCAGGATGCGAACATCTTCAACATCGCCATCCGCGGCGTGTTCGACGACTGCCAGGACATCGTCAAGGCGATCTCCGGCGACGCGGCGTTCAAGGCGAAGCACAGGATCGGCGCGGTCAACTCGATCAACTGGGCGAGGATCGTGGCGCAGACGGTCTACTACTTCAAAGCCTACTTCGCGGTGACCAAGAAGAGCGGGGATCCCGTCTCGTTCTCCGTTCCGTCGGGCAACTTTGGCAACGTCTACGCCGGCCACGTCGCGCGGAGCATGGGCCTTCCGATCAAGCGTCTGATCGTCGCGACCAACGAGAACGACGTGCTCGACGAGTTCTTCCGCACCGGACGCTACCGCGTAAGGAAAGCCGCCGAGGTCCAGGCGACAAGCAGCCCGTCGATGGACATCTCAAAATCGTCGAACTTCGAGCGCTACGCCTATGATCTCGTCGGGCGCGATCCGACGGTGCTGGCCGATTTCTGGAAGAGGATGGAAAAGACAGGAACGCTCGATCTCTCGGGCACAGCGTACTTCCGCCAAGTGGCGGAGACGGGCTTCGTCTCCGGCTCGAGCACCCACGCCGACCGGCTCGCGACCATCCGAGGGGTCTGGAAGGATCACAAAGTGATGATCGACCCGCACACCGCCGACGGCGTCAAGGTCGGGCTGGAGCACCGGGAGACGGGCGTGCCGCTCGTGTGCATGGAGACCGCGCAGCCGGCGAAATTCGCCGAGACGATTCGCGAGGCGATCGGGCGCGACCCGGCGCGACCGGCCGGATTCGAGGACCTGGAGAAGCGGCCGCAGCGGGTGGAGGTGATGGACGTCGATGCGCGGGCTGTGAAGGCATTTATCGCGGACCGTGCCGGGTAGAATCCCGTCGCTCGGCAATGGAACTGAAACAAATGGAACAAAACCCAGGCTTCATCGTCGCTAAACTAGCGAAGTATTTGATGATCGGGCGCGGCGCCTACGTCTGCGAATTTTGACTCGCGCTAATGCGAATTGACGTGCTAGTTGGTGGCATTGCCATCGGCCTCGGCGCAACCCTGTTCATGGATCTTTGGGCGGTCTTGCTCAAGCGCGTTTTCAACCTCGCCTCGGCCAACTATTGCCTCGTCGGTCGCTGGCTGCGCCACATGGAAGGTGGCGTCTTCAAGCACCCGAGCATCGCCGCCGCGGCCAAGAAGCCGGCCGAGTGTACGGTCGGCTGGATCGCCCACTACGCGATAGGGGTGCTATTCGCGCTAGGTCTCGTCGCGCTGGCGACGCCCCAATGGCTCCAGTCGCCAACCCTGGTGCCCGCGCTGGTTTTCGGCGTTGTCACGGTCTGCATTCCCTTTTTCATCATGCAACCCTCGTTCGGTCTTGGGCTTGCGTCATCGAAGGCTCCCAATCCCAGGCAGGCGCGGCTGCGCAGCCTCATGAGTCACGCCGTTTTCGGCGTTGGCCTGTATGTTTCTGCCCTGGTCGTGAGTTCCTTGTGAATTGGCTGGACGACGCTTTCGCGGATCGTTTCGCGACCGACTGGATCGAGGCCTGGAATACCCATGACCTCAAGCGGGTCCTTTCACATTACGCCGACGACTTCGAGATGTCCTCACCCTACATCGTCCAGATGGCCGGCGAGCCAAGCGGCACGCTGCGCGGGAAGGCGGCGGTGGGCGCGTACTGGAAGAAGGCGCTCGAACTGATTCCCGATCTCAGGTTCGAGCTGCTGACGGTCCTGGTGGGCGTTGACAGCATCACGCTGCACTACAAGGGAGCGCGCGGGCGCCTGGTGGCGGAGGTTTTTCACTTCGGGCCCGACCGGAAAGTCGCCAGGGCCTTTGCGCACTACGCCGGCTAGCGGCTAGAATCCCCGCATGAGCTCGGTCCTGTCCAAGGAGAAGAACGTTCTCGGCGGTCCGCTGCTCGCGTGCAGCTACTCGCCGCTCACGGGCTTTTTCCGCGACGGCTGCTGCGCGACCTATGGCGCGGAAGGCGTCGCGCACCTCGTTTGCGTCAAGGTCACCGACGAGTTCCTCGAATTCAGCAAGTCGCGCGGCAACGATCTCTCGACGCCGCGCCCCGAGATGCGCTTCAAGGGGCTGCACGGCGGCGACCGCTGGTGCCTGCACGTGCTGCGCTGGGTCGAGGCCTACAGGGCGGGCAAGGCGCCGCAGGTCATCCTCGAGGCGACCCACGAGAACGTCCTGAAGTACGTCACTCTCGAGTCCCTGAAGGGGCACGCGCTCGATCTGCAGTGAGTTTCCGCGCCCGCGGAAACAATTTGCAACCAAACAGCTCTCCCGGGCAACAGTTGGGAAACGACTCCGCGCGACAATCGCCCGTGCAGTTTCCCGATACGCACAGGAGAGAAAGATGACACGTCATGCAATGAAGGCGGGCCTGCTCGCCGCAGCGGCGCTCTTCGCCGGCGCGAGCTTCGCGCAGACGCGGGGGCCGGAAGGCACGGGCGCCGAGGGAATCGGCCCGATGCGCGGCTTCGAGCGCCTGCACCGCCAGCTGAACCTCAACCCGCAGCAGGAAGAGTTGTGGAAGAAGGCGCAGGAGGCGCAGCGCGAGGCGTTCCGGACGACGCGCGCCAAGGCCGAGGAGACGCGCGCCAAGCTGCGCGTCGAGATCGACAAGGCCGGCGTCGACTTGAAGCAGTTCGCCGCGCTCGGCGACAAGCTGCGCGCCGAGATGCGCGCGCAGATCGACGCGGCGCGCAAGCAGGCTCGCTCGGCGTGGTTCGGGGTCTACGACTCGCTCGACGCGAAGCAGAAGGAGCAGGTGCGCGTCGCGATCCGCGACGGCATGGACCGCGGCCGCCGCGGCTGGCACCATGGCGGCCCCCGCGGAGAGATGCACGGCCGCGCGCCCGAAGCTGGCAGCGACGGTTGAAGCGTTGCTCGCTGCCTAGGGCCCGGACTGCGGCACCGGGCTCACCTCGAAGAGCTGCGGCGCGCCCGGGTCGATCCCGGCGCGTATCCACCTCGTCTGCGGGGATCCGAACACGATCACGCGCGTGAAGTTCGGGATCGGCTCGCCGGTCGCCGGATCGGCGAGCGGCTTGTCGAGCTTGTAGAAGTGGGAGTCGCCGTTCACGAACAGCACCGGCTTGCCGAACTTCAGCGCGAGGTCGCGCAGCGCGTCGCGGAACTCCGCGAAGCCGTCCCAGCGCCCGCTCCGCGCGCCGCGCCCGAACTCCGGGTCGGCCTGCGCGAAGATCAGCATGCCGGCGAGGTTTCGGTCGCGCGCGAGGCGCAGGCTGTCCTGCATCCACGCGATCACGGCGGCCATGCGCGCGCGGTGCTCGGCGTCCATCGCCGGCGTCCTCCCGAGGTTGTTGTTGCTGCCCTGCACGTTGAGCCCGACGAACAGCACGCCGCCCGCGATCCAGCGCACATGCTCGCGGTACTCGGCGTAGCGGCCCCCCTGGCGCTCGAGGGCGAGCGTGCGCTCCCCCAGGCTCCGGTCCCCCGACTCGAACAGCTCGCGGAACTTCGCCAGCCGCTCGATCGGATCGCGCCCGCTGCGATGGCAGTCCACCCACTCGTTGTCGCCCGGCACGATGACGAAAGGGTGCGTCGAGCGCTCGAACTGGCGCTTGCGCGCCTCGTACCACTCGTCCGTGCACGGGCCCCGGCCTCCGGTGATGTCGCCGACATGGATCACGAAGGCGAGCTCCTCGCGGTTCATCTCGTCGATCATCGCGTCGAGGGCTGAGGCCTCCCATTCGCTGTAGGGCGTGTCGCCGATCAGCGCGAAAGCGAGGGGCGGATGGAACGCGGAGGGAAGCGGCGGGGGAACGTGCGCGGTGCAGCCGGCGAGCGCGAGAAGGACAGGAAGGCTCAGGCGAGCCAGGACATGACGACCGGAAGCAGGTCCTTGCACCAGGCGAGGTTAGCAGAGTTCATGTTCTCCGCGCTCCCGATCAGCTCGGCGGAGGAGTTCGAATACGCGGCGACGATCGCGGCGAACAGCTTCGAGCGCTGCTCGGCAGTGCAGCCCCTGAACCGGTGGCGCCAGCGCGACGAGGTCGCCGGGCTCACCGCGCACGCGGCCGCGCTGCCGCGGATGCTGCGTCCCTCGAGCATGGTGCCGACGTAGGTGAGCCAGCGCTCGCGGTTGCGCAGGTGCGCGAGCGGCGTATTGGTAAGGATGTTGAACGTCCGCCTGCAGGCGTGGCAGCGGTAGCGCGGCAGCCCGTGCGCGGTACCCCAGCGCACGATCCGGTCAGACGCGCAGTGCGAGCATGCAGGGGGGCGTGTGTCGAGCGCCGGCGCGGAAGCTCGTTCGGATGAAGATGCGTGCGGGTCCCGGCCCCGGGATTCGAGGGGAGCGGCGTCCGAAGCAGTCTGCCGGGCTGCCATGCGAGAGTCCTCCGCGGGCGATCATCGACTCGAGGCTGCGAAAATAAGTTGATGGAGATCAAGCCTTACAGAAAAGTAAGGCTTTGATCGCGCACGGATGGAACGCCGATAGGCAAAAAATATTTCTGTGCGCGTTGAGTGTTGATCATTCCGTCTGAACCTGACTGCTTGCTGACGTGAATGAGGCAGATCTGGGACATTTCCAGTCACGTTCGTTCTCGCACGGTCTCTTGGCGGCTGCTCTGT
>DATJYC010000059.1:0-26157 GCA_035499735.1 Burkholderiales bacterium | reverse complement strand
GCGGCGCGCGTCGAGGGGCGCACGGACCAGAAGATTTCGCGAGCGCGAGGGCCCTGGACCGCGATGATGCACAGGTCGCGGCGCGGCTTGATGTGGATCTTCGCGTTCCACGTGTCTCGAAGGGTCGCGAGCCACGCGAGATCCTTCTCGGCGGTGCCCGCGTTCACCACGATGCGGAAATGCGATTCACCGAGGAAGTAGACGATGAGGTCATCGACGACGCCGCCCGCTTCGTTGAGCATGCAGGTGTAGAGCGCCTTGCCCGGCGCCTTGAGCTTGTCGGCGTTGTTGGCCACCGCTCGCCGAAGGAAATCGCGGGCGCCCTCGCCCTCGATCTCGACCGCGAGCATGTGCGAGACGTCGAAGATGCCCGCACCGTCGCGAACCGCGTTGTGCTCCTCGATCTGCGAGCCGTAGTTCACCGGCATGTCCCAGCCGCCGAAGTCCACCATGCGGGCGCCCGCGGCCTTGTGCAGCTCGTGAAGCGGTGTCGTCTTGAGCAAGTTCCGATCTCCGAAGCGCAAATGAAAAAGGGGCGATGCAAGCCTTGCCGCTTGCATCGCCCCTCTGTCCTTGGCACCTGAGAGATTGACCCCTTCGGTGGACGGCTACCTTCGCCGTCGCTCTCCAGAGACCGGAATCATCCGGGTCCGAACGGTCCTTTTGCCTGAGAGTTTGCGGGCGCTACCCCTTCGGCGGCCGGTTCACCGGCCCTCTCCCGATCGGATGGACGCGATTCTACCAGATCGCCCCGCTTCAGCCGCCGCTGCCGCCGAGGCCCCGAAGGTAGAACCCGCAGGCTATGACCGCGATGGTAAGGGGCACCACGAGGTCGACCACTCCCGATAGCGGCCCGTGCACGAGCTCGACGGGCACGCTGATCAGGGCCGCGGCCACGACCGCCGCGATGAACATCGCCCAGCCCGCGAAGCTGTTGGCGCGAAACCAGATCTTGGGGTCCGACAGGGTCTTGCGCGTACGGAAGCCGTACACGCGATTCGGCGGGACCCATCTCAGGATCAGCGGCAGGCTCATCGCCGCAATGAAGCCGCACACAATCAGCATGATCGATGAAGTGTTCATATTGATTTTCCCCCGGTGGCGGGCCGATTCTATGTATTATGCGACCACATCCTGGATGGTCCGTTCAAGGATTTTCTTCCATGCCAGCGCGATCGCCGCTCCGATCCTGTTCCGGGATATTGTTGCGAAGTGTAATTTTCTTTCTCGGCGGCCTCGCCGCCGCGCCCATGGCGCTCGCCCAGTCGCCTGCGCCAGCCCCCGGCGGCCTGCTGCTGATCGACGCGGTGCGCCAGGCGCTCAAGCAGAACGCGAACACGCTCCTGCAGCAGCAGCAGGTCGTGTCGAGCCAGGGACAGGTGCTCACGCAACAGGGAGCGTTCGATCCCATCGCCAGCGTTATGTTCGGACGCCAGCGCATCTCGACCACGCTGCCCGGCTGGGAAGAAGACCAGATCATCGCCGGCGGCGTCACGAACGTCTTCCAGCAGAAGACAATCGCCAACACCAACCTGTTCGGGATCAACAAGCTGTTGTCCAACGGCATGACGGTCGGCGCGAGCTACGGCGTGACTTCCACCCAGGACAACATCAACGACCTGCTCTACAACATCCAGAACGGCGGGCGCGAGACGAGCGGCAAGCTGAGCTTCACGCTCACCGCGCCGCTGCTGAAGAATGCGGGCCGCGATACCGTCGAGGCCGGGCTCGATGCGGCGAAGGCGCAGGCCGAGGCCTCGCAGTCGACCCTGCTGTTCACCAACTCGCAGACCGTGCTCGCCACCACCCTGTCCTACTGGGCCTACGTGAGCGCGCAAAAGAACGTGGAGATCGCCCGCGCCGCGGAGAAGAACGCCGATACGCTGCTCGAGCAGGTGCGCAAGCTCGTGATCGCCGACGAGATGCCGGCCTCGGAAATCGATTTCGCCGTCGCGAACCGGTCGGACCGTTCGTCGAGCCGCATCTCCGCCGAGCAGGCGCTCGTGGATGCGCGGCGCGTGCTCGCGCGCCAGCTGGGGCTTTCCGTGGAGCAGATGACGCACCTGCCGCCGGCCGCGGACGACTACCCCGATCTCGCGACGGTCAACCTCGACATCGGGCGGGACACCGATCGCCTGGTGAATCTCGCGCTGGACCAGCGCGCGGACCTCCAGGCCGACCGCACCCTGCAGCGGGCCGCCGGCTATCTCGTCGTCGCCGCGCGCAACAACCTCAAGCCCGAGCTCGATCTGTCGGCCGGCTTCAGCTACGCCGGCCTTTCCGAAGGATCGCAGTTCACTTCCTTCGAGAAGAGCTTCTACTCGAACCGATACGGGCCTTCGTTCAATGTGTCGCTGAGCCTGCAGTGGCCGGTGGGCAACTCCCAGGCGCAGGGCCAGCTGGCGGTGCAATTGGCCCAGGAGCAAACGGCGGCGATCACGGTGCACGACCTGGAAGCGACGATCGCGAGCAACGTGACGACGCAGGTCCGCGCGCTGTTGCACAGCGTGGCGCAGCTCAAGGAGGGCATCGAGTCGGTGCGGCGCTACGGCATCTCCGTGCAGAACGAGCTCACCAAGCGCAGGCTCGGAAACGCGACCCTGCTCGACGTGGTGAACATGCAGGACCGCCTGGTCTCGGCGCAATTCAGCGAGACCCAGCTCAGGCAGGCGTACGCCAACGCCATCGCGCAGCTGCGCTTCGAGACGGGGACCCTCGTGCGCAGGGACGGCGAGGCCTTCGATTTCCGCGTGAGGGACGTGCTCTACCCGGAATTCGGCGCGAGGGACTAGCGGCCGGATGGAGCGCGCGCCGAAGGGAATCGCCTGGTTCCTCGCGCTCGCGTTCGGCCTCGCATGGTTCGCATGGGAGCTGCCCGTCTTGCTGGGAGCGAGCATCACGCCGCACAACTTCCAGCTCTACACATTGCCCGGTGCGTTCGCGCCGGCGATCGCCGCCATCGTCGTACGCAAGTGGATCACGCGCGAGGGATTCGCAGATGCCGGCCTCACGCTCGACATCGGCGATTGGCGCTACTTCGTCGTGGCGTGGCTCTATCCGCTCGCGATCGTCTGCGCCCTGGCCGCGGAGGCGCAATTGTCCTCGCTCGCGAGCGTGGATTTCTCCGGGCAAAGCGCGCTGAAGGCCATGGGCCGCGAGCCTCCCGCCGGGATGCGCCCTTACCTGGGATACATCGTCGTGGCGCAGGTGCTGGTGCAGGCGCTCATCGCCACGCCGATCCTGTGGGGCGAGGAGTTCGGCTGGAGAGGCTACCTGCAGCCGCGCCTCTTCCCGGGAAAGCCCCTGCTCGCCGCGTTGGCCACGGGGATCATCTGGGGAGCCTGGCACTACCCCCTGATCTTTCGCGGATTCAACTACGGGGATCAACCGTGGCTCGGAGCTCTCATCTTTCCGGTCACCACGGTCCTCCAGTCGATCGTCCTCGGCTGGTTGCGGGAAAGAAGCGGCAGCATCTGGGTCCCTTGCCTCGGCCACGCCTCGACCAATGCGGTCGGAGGGAGCCTCACGGTGATGTGGTTCTACGGCGCGGACCCGGTGTGGGTGGGCGTCCAGGGCATCCTGGGGTGGCTCCCGCTGGGCGCGTTCTGCATCTGGATCGCATGGTCGGGCCGTGCGAGACCGGCGGATCCCCGATGACGACGAGCATCGTTCCGGTCGACCTCTTTCGGGCGCGTTACTACGAGCTGCTCACGTTCCCTGCGTATCGCCCGTTGCTGCGAGGCGCCCCGTCGACGCGCATCGCGATCGGCCTCATGGAGGAAGGCAAGCCCGCGGGCCTCGGCCTCGCCGAGATCATCGACGGCGGCGAGGTCGCCGTCCGCTCGATCTACGTCGCCGCGCCCCTTCGGCGGCGAGGCCACGGCGCGGCGCTCCTCGCGGCGGTCGAAAGATGCGCGCGGGAAGCGGGCCTCGCGAAACTCTCCGCGGTGTGGATGTCGGGACTGGAAACGAGCGACGCATTCGAGCACATGCTGGACAGGCAAGGATGGGAGCCGTCGCACCTGCGGATGCACGTGCTCACGAGCGACCTCGAATCGATCGACAAGTCGCGCTGGCTTTCTCGCGTGAAGCCCGAGCCGGGCTTCGAGATCTTTTCCTGGACCGAGCTCACGGCCGCCGAGCGCGAAGCGCTCTTCGAGCGGCAAGCGAGGGACCCGATCGCTCACGACGTGTGGCCGTTTTCCTCGAGCGCCCCCATCGAGCCGCATTCGAGCGTGGGCGTGCGCCGCGGGGGCGAAGTGGTCGGATGGGTCGTGAACCATCCTTACGACGCGGACACGGTGCGCTTTACCTGCAGCTACATGTATGGCGAGCTCCAGGGGCGCGCGCTGCTCGTCGCCGCCTACGCCGAATCGATCAACCGCTGCCGCGCCGCGGGCATCACGAAGGCGATCTGGGCGATCCCGGTCCAATTCCCGCGCATGATCGCGTTCTCCCGGCGCCACCTGGTGCCCTACGCGACGTCGCTTACCGAGACGCGCGGCTCGGCCAAGCGCCTAGACGGCGTCGGCTGACACGGAGACGTTCTTCACGTGGAGCAGCTCCTCGCTCTTGCCCTCCGAGCAGCTCACGCGCTTCCATCCGGCCTCGCGAAGATACCTCGGGTATGGATGGTTCCAGCTGAGCTGTCCGCGCGGGGAGCTGCCGTGCGGACCGTCCGGCGCATAGTCGCGCGCGAGCGGCTGCGACAGCAGGAACGCGCCCGCCACGGACCGCGTGCCCGCGAAAAGGCGCCTCAGCGAATCGGGATCCAGGTAGTGCAGTCCGCCGCTCGCGTACACCACGTCGCCGCGCATCGACTCCATGCCCGCTTCGCCCGGCTCGTCCAGCTTCACCACCGCGAAGGAAAGGTTGGGCAGCTCGCGCCATGTGTCGCGCAGGAATTCGACGATGGAGGGATCGGCGTCCGAGCCGGTGAAGGCGACGCGCGGATAGCGGCGCGCGAAGTGGGCGATCTCGCGCCCCGAACAGCAGGCGACCTGGTGCACGCGCGCGACGGCGCCCGCCGCGAGCCGCGCCTCGAGCTCGCCGAACATGGCGATGAGCGGCGTGAAAGGGTCCGGAAAGCCGCGCTTGAGATACTCCTTCGCCCACCGGACGCCGGAGTCCTCGCCCATGCACAGCGCCTTGATGGCCTCGCGCCGCCGCGTGGTCGTGGCGGCGCCGTAGTACTCGGCGTCGAGCGCGTGGGACAGGCCCGTGAACAGCCACCGGCCGCCGGCGCCGAGGCGGGTGCCGCCGGTGATCCAGTGCTCGAGCAGGCGCGCGCGAAGCGGCGGCAGCGCCCGCCAGACGACGAGGCCCGCCGCGTCCTGCGCGCCGCCGGCCACGCCGCGCCGCGCTATTGGCGCGTCTCCATCTTCACGGCGAGGAATCCGGCCCAGTTGTACCAGCGGAACACGACGTCGTGCACGGCGAAGCCGTTGCGCTTCAGCAACTGCAGGTTGTCGTCGATGCGGTAGGGAATGAGCACGTTCTCCAGGCGCTCGCGCTTCTCCGCGATCTCGAGGTCCGAGTAGCCGTTGCGGCGCTTGAAGTCGTAGTAGAGGTCGATGTACATGCGGTTGAGCAACGACTCGTCGCCCAGCACCTTCTCGAACACGATGAGGCAGCCGTGGTCGTTGAGGCCGTCGTGGATCCTGCGGATGACGCGGTCGCGATTGAGCGGGCGCACGAACTGCAGCGTCCAGTTCATTGTCACCACGCTCGCGTTGCCCAGGTCGATCTCGTCGTTCAGGTCGGCGGCCCGCAGCTCGCAGCGCTCGGCGATTCCCGCCTCCTCCAGGTTGCGGCGCGCGCGCTCGAGCATCGGCTGCGAATTGTCCACGCCCAGGAACCTCACCGAGGGATCCTTGATGCCCCGCGCGATCGAGATCAGCGTCGTGCCCAGCGAGCAGCCGAGGTCGACCACCACGCTGCCGGGTTGGGCGAAGCGTTGCGCGAGCTCCACGTTCATCCGCTGGATCTCGGCGTAGTGCGGAATGCTGCGCAAGAGCATGTCGTCGAAGATGCTCGCCACACCTTCGTTGAATTCGAAGTCCTCAGCCATGGCCTATCTCCGCCGGGGTACGCTCGCTTCTGTCATTGGCTTCGCCGGCAAGCGCGCGCGTGCGCCGCTCGAATGCGTCGAGCACTTCGGACGTGAAGGTCTCGAAGCCCTGGCTGCTGCCTCCGGGAAACTCGGCTTCGTCCAGCAAAGGCGGGGATTCTCCCGGCACCGCGAGCGCGAGGTACTTGCCGTGCAGGTTGGCCAGCAGCTTGATCGCCGAGAGGCGCTCGAGCGCGCCTTGCACCGCGACCGGATCGGATCCGTCCGCCTCGAGGCGCCGGCAGACCTCGCGGCAGTCCGCGGCGGGCTCGCACGCGAGGTAGACCCGGGCATCGAGTCCCACGAGCGTGACTCGCCGCGAGGGCGCGCAGGGCCGCGTGTCGAAGATGTCGATCGATTCGCCGCGAACCGTCATGCTGAGCACGGGGTTGAGGCCGCGCTCGAACAATGCGAACCACTCGATCACTTTCGATGCGAGCGCACGCACGCCGGGCCCCGTGACGGTGGCCTGGGGCGACTGGTCGGCGAAGAAGTAGGCGAGGTCCGCGATCTGGCCTTCGGGCAGCGGATATACCGAAGCATAGGACTGCGAGGGCTCGAGCGTGAGCCCGTAGCGCGCCGGCGACTGGTGGTACATGCTGAAGCGGTCGTAGAGCACGCGCCCTATGCACTTCGGCGGCTGCAGGTGGAAGCAAAGTGGAAGCCACTCGGCAACCTCGGCGTGCCAGGCATCGTCCTCGCCCGGGAATCCATAGAGCAGGTTCCACGTCGCGTAGACGCCGAACTCGCGGCAATACTTGAGCACCTGCAGGTTGATGGCCGCGGTCGCACCCTTGTCCATGAGCTTGAGCAGGCTGTCGTGGAACGCCTCGATCCCCGGCTGGATCCACACTACCCCGGAGCGCGCGAGCATCGCCACGTGCTCGCGCTTGAGGTTGGCCTTCGTCTCGAAGAAGAGCCGGTAAGGCGCGCCGCGCGCCGCGAGCTCCGGCAGCAGCGTGCGCAGGTAGCTCATGTCGAGGATGTTGTCCACGACCATGAATCCATCGACGCCGCTTTGCGAAGACAGGGCGTCCAGCTCCTCCATCGCGCGTTCCGGCGACTTGGCGCGATAGTGCATGCCGCCGCCATTGAGGCCGCAGAAGGTGCAGTGGTGCTTCTGGCCCCACCAGCAGCCGCGGGAGAACTCGACCAGCATCCCCGGGGCCACGCGGCCGCGCAGCGGCGAGGCCGCGAGCGCATCCATGTAGTCCGAGTAGTCGGGCACCGGATTCGAATTCACGTCTTCGACCACCGCCCGCGGGACGGGAAGCGCGCCGGGGCCGAACGTGCCATTGCGAACGTGCTGCTGGGTAAGCACGCCGTTGGGCAACATCGAAGCGGGAACGTCCATGCCGTGGTCGAGCAACAGCTGGCACAACGGCGCGAACAACTCGTCGGCCTCCCCCGAGACCACCACGTCGACCCACGGGAAGCTGCGGATCGTCCCCCAACCCATCTCGGCCTCGCAGTTGGCGCCGCCGATCATCGTGATCACGCCGGGGTCGAGCTCGCGGATGCGCCGCAGCAGCGCAAGGGAAGCGCAGTGCTGCTCGAACGTCGAGCTGCAACCCACGATCCGCGGGCGCCGCGCAAGCACGGCACGGGCGACGTCGTCGACGAATCGGGGCGCATAAGCGCGCAGCCGTTCGAGACTGCCGACGAAACGCGGATCGTTGAACGCGGCTGGAGGCATGAACGAGAACTGCTGCCCGGCGCTCGCGAGCGCCTCTTTCGCGCTCGTGCCGGCATGATCGGGAAACGCGGCGGCCGAAAATGTCCACTCGCCCAGGAGCCGCGCGAGGTACGGCGCCTCCGGCATTCCCGAGCCCAGCTTTTCCGCAAAACTCAGGTTCGCGTACTCCAACGCGCATCCGATCCCGGCTTGCGCAAGGCACGCCTTGAGCGTTCCCAGCGCGATGGATGGCCGCGCGATATCGGCATAGGGCATGAGCACCAGCACCACGGGCGTCGCGGACGGAACGTCGCTGCTCGCGTCGCGTGCATTCATCGCTAGACCGCGGCCTCGGCCCTGGCCTCCCGCGCGTCCTTCGCGGCCTGGGCGAGAGCCTTTGCTTCGCGTGCCTGCCGGACGAGGTTGTGCCAAGCCTCGGGCAAGTGAGCCGCCTTGCGGGAATCGAAGAACTCCACCCAGCCCCCGGGGAGCGTTTCAAGCTCGGGAATTGTCGGCACCTCGCCGGCGAGGGCGAGGGCGAGGTACTTGTCGCCCAACGCAAGCACGAGCTTCCTTTCAACGAGTCGCGACAGCGCCTCCCTCACCTCCCGTTCGTCACGGGAAAGCCTCGCGGCGAATTCCCTCGGGGCGAGCGCGGCATCGGCCATCCGGTATACCTCGGCATCAAGCCCGGAGATCGAGCTGCGACGCACCGGCGCGCACGGGCGCGTGTCGAAGAAATCGATTCGATCGCCCTGGTCGTCGCAGCAGAGGACGGGACACAAGCCGGAGTTGTAGACGGCCTTCCACTCGCCCACCGCGCGGCCCAGGGCGATCGCTCCCGGGCTCGCGTCCGGCGAGGCAGGCACGTTCTCGTCGATGAAGAAATACGCGAGGTCGCGCAGGAGCTCCGGCCCCTGCGGGTATATCGCACGATAGTTGGGATACGGCGCGAGGCGCAGCCCGAAGTCGTCCGGACGCTGGTGATACACGCTGAAGCGGTCGAAGCGGATGTGCACGACGCTGTTGGGCGGCTGCAGGTGGTAGATGAGCGGCAGCCATTCGGCCACCTCGGCGTGCCAGCGCGGGTCCTCGCCCGGGAAGCCCACGAGGAACATCCACATGGTGGAGATCCCGACCTCGCGCGCGTAGCGCAGCAGCTGCACGTTGATGACCGCGCTGTTGCCCTTGTCCATGAGGTCGAGCAGGCCGTCGTGCAAGCCCTCGATGCCCGGTTGCACGCGCGTGATGCCGGCCTGCGCCATGAGGCGCACTTGTTCGCGCCGCAGGTTGGACTTGATCTCGTAGTAGAACCGGTAGGGCGCCCCGCGGCGCGCGAGCTCCGGAAGGACAGTCTTGAACTGACGCATGTCCAGGATGTTGTCGGCGACGCCGAAGCTGTCGACGCCGCTGCGATCGACCAGCTCCTCGATCTCCGCGAGGATGCGCTCGGCCGATTTCGCGCGATAGGTCATGCCTTCGCCGTTCAGGCCGCAGAACGTGCACTGCATCTTCTGCCCCCACCAGCAGCCGCGCGAAGTCTCTATGACAAGCGCGGGGGTGATCGCCCAGCGGATGGGCGAATCTTCCAGGGCGGCGAAGTAGTCCGAGAAATCCGGGATCGGGGTCGCGTCCAGGTTCTCGACGACCGCGCGCGGAACCGGCTTGCGCCCCGGCCCGAACGCGCCTGCCTTCGCGTGCGCCCGGCAAAGCACCCCATGGGGCAGGAACATCGGATCGATCGCGGCGCCCTTCTTCATCGCGAGCTTGCACAGCGGCGCGAAGATCTCGTCGGCCTCGCCGGATACCACGAAATCCACCCACGGGAAGGCCCGGATCGCGGCCCAGCCCATCTCCGCCTCGCAATTGGCCCCGCCCAGCATGGTGACCACGCCCGGGTCGAGCTCCTTGATCCGTCGCAACAGCGCGAGCGACGGGCAGTGCTGCTCGAAGGTGGAAGTGCACCCGACGATGCGCGGCCCGCGCTTCAGTATGCGGCGCGCGATCTCATCGACGAACCCGGAAGCCTCGGCACGCACTCGCTCGAAGACCTCGGCATAGTTCACCTCGTCGATCGAGGTGCGCGGCAGGTTCGGCGGATGGAAGCGCCGTACCTGGCCGAGGACCTCGTGCGCCGGGCATTGGTGATCGGGAAACGCCACGCCCGAGAAGGTCCACTCGCCGATCAGGCTGTCGGTGCGCAGGAAGCTCATGAGCGAAAGCGTCTCGACCCCGATGCGGGCGGCGAAATCGAGGTTCGCGTAGACCACGCCACAGCGAATGCCGGTGCCCTCGAGACACGCCTTCAGCACTCCCAGCGCGATGGATGGGCGCTGGACCGCCGCGTAGGGCATGCACACCAGGCAGACGTCGACCGGATCGTCGCTGCTCGCCCTTGCCTCAGACATGCGGCTCCTCGTCGAATACCGACGGATCGTACACGGGCCTGAGCGCGTGCACGGCGTATTTCGACGTTTCGCTTGCGGGTTCGCTGGCGAGCTCCACCGGCCTTGCGGCATCGACACCATGCTGGCGCGGCTCCTCGTCGAGCGCGCCCGCGGCGAAGATCCGGTTGAGTGTATCCATCGTGTTCGCGGCGGGATGGCCATGCAGATCCTCGCGCTCGAGCGCGAGCTCCCCGGCCGTGAGATCTCCGCGGATCAACGCATCGGCGAGTTCCCTGATGTTTCCGCCGCCGGCCACTGTCGTGCTCGCGCCAAAGCCAACGGCGCGGATCGTCTCGCCGTCGCAGCTGATCCGCAGGTCGGGCCGGAATCGCGCCGGCTGCGAGGCCCGCATCGCGGACACCATGTGGCGCTCGATCATGTCCTCGAGGTGCGCTTCGAACTCCTCAGCGTCGCGGAAGTGGCGATCGTCGAGCACCCAGTAGCCGTCGGGCCAGCGCTCGCTCGCGGGGCACGGCGTGATGAGCCGGATCCTTCGCTCGACCATGTTGATGAGCCAGCCGGAGACGCACGCGATGGTTCCCGGGACGTTCTCCCATGAGGCGTCCATGAGGCCGTGCGCCTCGGCGCTGCGCTTGAGCTTGCGCGCGCCGCGGGCGCGGCCGGCGTTGCCCTGGATGTGGCTCGCCTCGGCGTTCTGGGCCACGATCTCGCAGTGCAGCAGCTCTTCCGCGGTGAACGATTCCATCACCTTGTCGAACTGCTTGAGCGTGAGCACCGAGATCCGGTTGATCGTGCAGCCGTTGTCTTCCGAGAGGCGCAGCAGCTGCCTCACCCGCTCGACGTGCTTCTGCGGCTGCGCGGTCGTGGTCTGCGGGAAGCGCCCGCAGATCTCGGCCATGTCGAGGCAGAGCTTTTCGTAGTCGGGATTGTCGAGGGGATCGGTGGCCCAATAAGCGAACCCGTTCGCCGCCGCGGGCCCGACCGACCGCGTCAGTGCTTCGAGCACGCCGCGCCACAGCCGCGCGTTCTCCGGCGTGTACAGGAAATCGGACTGCCTGCGCTCGGCCGACACGCCGCAGAACCAGCATCCCACCGAGCAGCCCTTCGATACCTCGATCGCGAACGGCGCGTGGATGATCCCGTCGTAGGAGCGCGGTCCCAGGTGCGTCATGGTGCGGGCGATCTGGCGCTCGCGCCATGCGCGGTGACGCGGATCGGCCGGCACGCAGTCGCGGCTGCGCAGCCTCTCGCGATGGAGCAGTTTCTCGCGGACGAACATGCGGTAGCGCTGCACGGCTACGGGGGGCTGCCAGTCCGCCGGCAATTCGGCCTGGTAGCGAATGTCCCACATCGAACGCAGCATCATCGGATCGGCCTCGAGGCCGTACTGCCGCGCCACGGCCACGGGATCCTTCGGAAGCGCCTCGCGGAAGTTCCGGTCGGCGCGCCAGCGCTCGCCGAATCGCTTCACCGCGGAAAGCTCGGCCGCATAGGGAGATTCCCGCGCCGGCACGGGCTCGATCATGGGACGGAAACGGTCCGGGTACCGGCGCAGCACCTCGAGCAGCTCAGTCTCCATGCGCGACCAGTCGAAGCGCGTCGTGACGGGCGTGTCGAACACCGCCAGGGGCTTGAGCAACAGCTCGGGTACCGACGACATCGACGATTCTCCCAACGGACCGCGAACTTTCAGGAGTGCATCAAGGGCATGCCGTGACGGCTTCGTGCCCCGGCGCAACCTTGCCGGCAGCCGCCTCGCCCTTGCGCTGCTCCGCGATCGCTCTCAAACGCTCGCGCGCGAGCCGGACCGCGGCGGTGAACGAATACTCGTAGCCGGCTGCCCACCCCGCCTGGTCCTCGGGGACCGGGGGAACGTCGCCGGGTATGCACAGACCAATCAATTTACCGCGAAACTCCAGCACGAGGCGCTTGGCGATGAGGCTCTCGATGGCCTCCTCGGCCTGCGCCTCGGTCACCGCCGCCTTCTCGCTCAGGCGCTTGCGCAGCAACTGCCGCGTGACCGCCGGTTCGCATCCCCGATACGCCTCGGCCTCCAATCCCGTGAGCATGCTCGTCCGCGCGAGCGCCACGCTGCGGGTGTCGAAGATCTCGATGGCGTCGCCGGTGTCCTCGGAGCACAGCACCGGCCGCGGACTGCGCCTGAATGCGTTGTTCCAGTCCCATACCACCTTGCGCAGGGCGGAAATGCCCGGCGTATCCCGCGCATCGCGGCAATTCGCATCGCGGAAGAAATACGCGAGGTTCGCGAGCTGCTCCGGCGAGGAAGGGTAGACGACCGAATACGCGGGAAAGGGCTCGAGGCGCAGCCCATGGCGGTCCGGATCGCGGTGATAGATGCTGAAGCGGTCGAAGCGCACGTGCACAACGTCCGACGGCGGATGCAGGTGGTGCAGCAGGGGCACGAACGCGGCGACTTCGTCGTGCCAGCCATCCTCCTCGCCGGGGAAAGCGACCAACATCAGCCAGACGCTGTTGATGCCGACTTCCCTCGCGTGTTTCAGCAGCTCGATGTTGATCGCCGCCGTGCTGCCCTTGGCCATGAGCTTGAGCAGCTCGTCGTGCAGCGATTCGATTCCCGGCTGCACCTTGGTGACGCCACTCTTGGCCAACAGGGCCACCTGGTCGCGGCGCAGGTTGGCCTTGATCTCGTAGAAGAGGTCATAGGGGGCGCCCGCCTCCGCCAGCGCGGGAATCACGGTGCGCATGTGGTGCATGTCCAGGATGTTGTCCGCCACCTGGAAGTGCGGGAGGCGATAGCGGGTGGCAAGCTCGTGAAATTCCGACAGCACGCGTTCGGGGCTCTTGGCCCGGAACCGCATGCCTTCGCCGTTGAGCCCGCAAAACGTGCAGTGGCTCTTCTCCCCCCACCAGCAGCCCCTCGAAGTCTCGACGGGCAAGGCGGGGAATATGTAGTGGCGTACCGGGAGGCCCTCCAGCGTGTCGAAATATTCGTCGAAGTCGGGGACCGGGCTCACGTCCATCTTCTCGACCACCGCGCGCGGAGGGCTGGCGCGTCCAGGACCATAAGCCCCGGGGCGCGCGTTCCTCGCGCACAGGACGCCATGGGGAAGCATCACCGGATCGATCGCGGCCCCTCTCTTCATCACGAGGCGGCACAGCGGGGCGAAGATCTCGTCGGCCTCGCCCGAAACCGCGAAATCCACCCAGGGGAACTCCTGGACCACGGCGACGCCCATTTCCGATTCGCAATTGGCGCCGCCCATCATCGTGACGACGGTGGGGTCGAGTTCCTTCACACGGCGCAGCAGCGCGAGCGAGGCGGTGTTCTGCTCGAACGTGGAAGTGCAGCCGACGATGCGAGGGTGGCGTGCGAGCACGCGCCGGGCCGTTTCGTCGACGAAGGCGGGTGTCAGGTCGCGTACGCCCCTCCATACGTCCAGGATCGGCTGAAGGTGCTCCCACTTGTCGGGTTGATCCTTCCGGAGGTCCTCGAGAATCTCCAGTCCGATCGTCTCCTCGACATCGGTGCGGTGAAGCGGAAACGCGGCGTTCGAGAATGTCCACTCGCCGATCAGGTGCTCGTTGCGCGAGTTGGCGATCACGCGGACGGCGTCCATCCCGATGAGGTCGGCGAAGCGCAGGTTGGCGTAATCCACGGAACAACTGATTCCGGTGCCGCTGAGGCACGCCTTGAGCACGCCAAGCGCCAGCGACGGCCGCGTGATCGGGCTGTAAGGCATGTTGACGAGGCACACGTCCACGTCGCCAACGGGCGCGCGTGGCGTGGTGCCTGAGAGGGTCGAGCCTTCGGGCGTCATTGTGGCGACGGGTTCCGTCCGGGCATGCGAACGCCCGCGGGGGACCTTTCGGCCCGCGGGCGTTCGAACGAGCGGCTACGTCAGGTAATGAAGCAGGGAACGACGACCGCGACGACTGCGGCGACAACCTCGGCGGCTGCAGCCTCGGTAGTCACACCCACCGCGGTCTGCACGGCTTGTGTGGCCGTCACCACGTTGTTCACGTTCACGGCGACGTCCTTGTGGGAGCTGCCCTTGCCACCGACCACCTGCTCGAGCTGGGCGTCGGTGAGGTCGCCGGCCTGTACCGGCGCTTCGGGTAGCACGATGAACGCTCGAGTGGCCGAGTCCCGATGCAGGTGGACCTCCATGTCCTCGGGAAGGTCCTTCAACATCTGCACGGCCTTCTGGATGCGCGCCTCATACTTGGCCATCTCGCCCATCGGCGGCAGGATCGCGTGGATGATGGTCGGGGTGTTTTCCAGCAGCACCACCTCCAGGTCCGACGGAATCGTTGCCCCAGCCTGTTGAAGCACGAGCTTCGGGTTCTGCCGAAGCTTGCTGCGGTACGCCGGCTCCTTCCAGCTGCGAGCGACGACTTCCGCGAGTACGGCCCTGTTCTTGTCGCTTTCCTTCATGATGCTGTCTCCTTAATGCGGCCGGGGGCCGCTGGTGAAGGTAAAGGTGCTGCAACCACGGTGGATCTGCATGGCTCCTCGTCGAGAAGCCCCTCATCGAACAACCAATTCAGCGACGCCATCGCCTCTTCGGCGGGCAGCCCGAAGCGGTCCTCCATGTCGATGGCGATCTCACCGGCGGTCATGGTGCCGTCGACCACATGCTGGACCATCGGCTCGATGCGGCCGGGCCCGATGATCTTCGTGACGAGGCCATACGACTTCAGGTGGATCTGGTCCCCGTCCCTCACGAGCTTGAGGTCCGGGCGCAGGCGCACCCGGTCGCTCGCCCTGAGCGCGGTCGGCATGTGGCGCTCCATCATCCCGTCGAGCACCGCGGCAAAATCAGCGGCATCGCGAAAGCGCGCCGAGTCCACGACCCAGTAACCGTTCGGCCACGCATCGGTGGACGGACACGGGGTGATGAGCCTCACGGTACGCTGCACCATGTTGACCAGGTAGCCGGAAATGCACGCGATGGTCCCGGGCGCTCCACGCCATTCGGACTCCATCTCCTTCTCCCCGGCGCGCTTGTCGAGCTCGCGCGAGCCGCGCGCCCGGCCGGAGTTGCTCTGGATGGTATTGCCCTCGCGGTTCTGCAGCACGAGCTCGGTGTGCAGCAGCTCCTCGGCCGTGAAGGCGGCCATGATCTTGCGGAACGTGCCGATTGAAAGCACCGAGAACCGGTTGATCGTGCAGCCATGCTCGGCCGACATCTTGAGCAACGCGCGCACGCGCTCGATGTGCTTCTGCGGCTGCGCGGTGGTGGTCTGCGGGAAGCGGCCGCAGATGCGCGCGAAATCGAGGCCGAATTTCTCGTAGTCCGGATTGTCGAGCGGGTCGGTCGCCCAATACATGAAGCCGTGGGCGGCCGATGGGCCCACCCTTTGGCGCAGGGCCTCGAGGATTCCGGTCCAGAGCTGGCGGTTCTCCTCGGTATAGAGGAAGTCCGTCTTCTTCTCCTCCGCGGACACGCCGCAGAACCAGCAACCCACGGAGCAGCCTTCCGACAGCTCGATGGCGAAGGGCGCGTGGATGATGTTCTCGTGGGCATTGATCCCGAGCTGGCCCAGCGTGCGGTTCACCTGCCGCCGGCGCCACGCGGCGTGACGCGGGTCCTGCGGCACGCTCTCCTGCCTGCGCACGCGCTCGCGGTAGCGGAACTTTTCGCCGATCCACGCACGATATTGCTGTACGGACTTCGGTGCGACCCAGCCCTTGCGGTCCCGGATCCCCGCGTAGAACTCCTCGTCCCACACGAAACGAAGTTCCTCCGCGTCCACCCCGAGCGCGAGCCGGTCCGCGGCGCGAGCGTCGAGGTTCACGGCCTGCCGGAATTCGCGATCGGCCGACCACCATTCGAGGAAGCGTTTGGTCCGCGCGACGTCGCCCTTCCACGGCACGTCCTGGGCCTTGCGCGGATCGATCAGCGGGCGCAGGAACTCGGGGTAGCGTTCGAAGGCCGTATCGAGGAGTTGTTCGAGGTGTGCGAACGCGGCGTCGTTCATCTTCGAAACCTACATCAGGAAATCACCCAACACAAGACGACGTCTTGCAACAATTAGTGAGTACCGCGCGGCATGGCGGTGACCCATTGATTTATATCGTAAAGCGATACAAATAAGCGCCGCCTTATGCGATCTGCCGGGTCGCCAGGTCCCTGAACAACCCGGGTTGCGCCATGAGGCCGTCGTAGGTCCCCTCCTGCACGAGGTGGCCGGCCTCGATCACGAAGATGCGGTCCGCATTGATGATGGTTGATAGCCGGTGGGCGATCATCACCCGCGTAGTGCGCAACGCCTCCAGGCTGCTGGTCACGACAGCCTGGCTGCGATTGTCGAGGGCGCTGGTGGCCTCGTCCAGGAAGAGCACGCGCGGCTTGTTGACGATCGCCCGCGCGATGAGCAACCGCTGGCGCTGGCCGCCCGACAGGCTCCCGCCGCCATCGGGGATCAGCGTGTGCATTCCCATGGGCATCGCCTTGATGTCATCCTCGAGCCCGCATGCGCGGGCCGCTTCCGTCGCGTCGGCGAGCGACAGCGGGGCCGAGCCCACGATGTTGGTATAGATGTCGCCGCCCAGCAGCTGGCCGTTCTGGAGGACCACGCCCGTTTGCCGGCGCACGGCTCCGATGTCGAGGCTGCTCAGGTCCTGGCCGTCGTAGAACACGCTGCCCGCGCTGGGCGTCTCGAAGCCCAGCAGCAGGCGCAGCAGGGTCGACTTGCCCGAGCCCGACGGGCCGACGAACGCGACGAACTCTCCGGCCCGTATTCGCAGGGACACATCGTTCAGGACAGGCGGCAGGTCCTTGTTGTAGCCGAATGACACGTGACTGAGCTCGATGTCGCCCGTGAGCAGGCCCGGATCGCCCTTGCCCTCGGAGACCTCGGGCTCGCTCGCCAGGATCGGCCTCGCCCGGGTCATCACGGGCACCACGTTGAGGATGCCCAGGAGCGTCTGGCCCATGCTCAACGTGGCGCCCAGGAAGCTGCCGAACGCCGCATTGAAGGCGATGAACTGGCCGGTCGTGAAGTCCTTCTTCTCGGGCATGAACATGGTGATCGTGACGAACAGCACGAAGCTCGACAGGGTGGGATACACGGCGTTCAGCGTGCCCATGATGGTTCCCACGAACTGCCCGCCGAACACGAACCGCTGCTGGCGGGCGTAGTCGGACGCCCAGAGACCAAAGGCGCGCCCCTCCGCTCCCGCCGCGCGCAGCTTGGAAATGCCGAGGAGGAACTGCAGCACCTTCCCTGCGAGCACGCCGGCGTTTTCCGCAAGCTGGCGGTCGTACTTCAGCCTGAAATAGCTGCCGATGCTGGTGAACAGCAGGAGCACCACGACCAGGACCAGCGCGACCCACGCGAGCTTCGCGCTGTAGTAGAAGAGCAGGAACAGGTTCAGCAAGGAAAACAGCGAACCCAGCAGCGCGCTCATCGCCGAGCCCGAAAGCGCCTGGCGGATCGTGTTGATCGCGTTGGCCCGCATGGCGAGGTCGCCGGCGGTGTAGCTGCGGAAGAACGGCACCGGCAGCCGCAGCAGGCGGTCCCAGACCGCGCCCTGGATCGCGGAATCGACGCGTCCTTCGGTGCGCAGGATGGTGAAGCTGCGGGTCACGCCGAACAGCGCGGTCGCCACGCCCGCCGCGCCCAGGGCGATCGCGATGTCGAGCAGCCGCGCGCGGTCCGCTGCCGGGATGATGTCGTCGAAAAGTTGCCCGGTGAGATACGGGGTCGCGAGCCCCAGCAGGCCTGCGATCAGGCTCATCGACAGGACGAGCGCCAACTCGCGGCCCATCCCGAACATTCCGAAGCGCATCAGGCCTTCGATGTTCAGCGCCTTGGCGCCGAAGGTCCGGTAGAACGTGTGGGCAAACGGTTCCAGTCGCTCCGAGACGGCCGCGTCCATGGGCTGCGAGCTGCCATCGGCAGGATTGTGGACCGCATATCCGCCTCTGCGCACCGGAAGCAGCGCCACCGGCACGTGGCCTTGCGCGAAGAATCCCAGCAGCGGACCGCTATCGCTGTGCCACCATTCGCCTTTCAACGCGACGGTGCGCTTGCGAACCCGTGAAGCGCGCGCGATGTTCCCAAGGGGATCGAGCTGGACCTGGCCGCGCCGGCTCGCCGGATGCTCGCGGAACTCGATTCCCGATACCTCCCCGATCAGCTCGCACGCGGCAAGCAGGGGATCGGTCGATATCGCGGCGCGCCCCATCGCGCCGGCCAGCACGACGGAGCGCAATCTCGCCGTGGCGGTCGCCATGCGCTTCGCGTCGTTGCGGGCACGAACGCCGAGCCTCGAGCGCTCCTTGCCGTCGGCTCGCGCGAGGGCGTCGCGCAGGCTCACGAGGAGCATGGCGTGGGTCTGGTCGAGAGCCGCGCCCAGGCGACCCTCGCTCTGCAAGAGCGCAGTATCGAACGCGGTCACCTTGCATTCGGAGGTCGCCTCGAGCCAGCTCGCGGTCGTCATGAACAGGATCGCGCCCGCCTCGACCGCCTCGCTTCCCATGAAGAGCCCGGAGCCCTCCTCCAGCTTCACGCAGATCATGTCGGAGGCCGGCACGGTGACCTGGCCCGTCGCGAGCGTCTGGGTTTGTCCCGCCGAGATCCGCGCCACCTGCTTGGGCGCAGGCCTGTCCGTAAGCCTGCGATTCCACGCGCGCATCCAGCGCGAGATCACCTTGCGTCCGGCGCCCTGTTCCTGCAAGCGCGCCGTCTCGACCGGCACGACCTCCGTATTGAGCGTCGGCACCGCGATCATGTGGTAGTCCGGCAAACGCCCCGTTCCGAGCACGACCCCGCCGGACTCCACTCGCAGCGCCGGATAGTGGCGGCCGCCCGGAATGTCCTGCACGAGGAAGAGGTCCACGGCGCCACGGTTCACCAGCCAGCCCTTGGCCGTGTCGTCGAGCGACAGCGGCGCGTCGCGCGCGGTCGACTGCGCGGACTTGTCCGCGAACATCTTCGCCACGGTCTTCGGGTCGAAGAACTTGGTTCGCAGTTCTGGGTCGTCGGAATCGCTCATGGGCGCGCTATTCGGTCTGGATCAGGCGTACGTACAGGTTGGACTTGTCCTGCTTCAGCTCGTCGTGGGTGCCGCGTTGCACCACCTGGCCGCGATTGAGCACGATGATCTCGTCGCAATCGCGGATGGCGGAAAGGCGGTGGGCCACGATCAGGCACGTGGCGCCGCGTGCGCGGATGTTCGCGTCGATGTGTTGCTCGGTCACGGGGTCGAGCGCGCTGGTGGCTTCGTCGAGCACGAGGATGCTGGGGTTGGTCGCGAGGGCGCGCGCGATCTCGAGGCGCTGGCGCTGGCCGCCGCTGAAGTTTCCGCCCTGCTCGCCGACGCGCGAATCGTAGCTGCCCGGCCGCGCCGCGATGATGCTGTGGATCTCGGCGTCCTTGGCCGCCTGGATCACGTCCGCCTCGGCGATGGAATCGTCCCAGAGCGTGAGGTTGTCGCGTACCGTGCCTGAGAACAACGTGATGTCCTGGTCGACCAGCGCAAGCGAGTTGACCAGCACGTCACGCGGAATCTCGTCGCGCGTGCGGCCATCGAAGAGGATCTCCCCTTCCCAGATCTCGTAGAGGCCGAGGACGAGCTTGGAGATCGTCGACTTGCCGCAACCCGAGGGTCCGACGAGGGCGACGCGGTCACCCGGCTTGAGCGTGAGCGAGAAATCCTTGAGCAGCGGCGGGTCGAGCGGGCTGTAGCCGAAGGTGACGTTGCGCAGCTCGAGCGATCCGTTCAGCTTGGGCGGCATGTCCTCGGGCGGCGGCGCCGCGAGCTCGCCGCCCGCGCGCGGATCCAGCTTGTACTTGAGGACGTCGTCGAGCCGGTTCATGTCGCCCTGCAGCTCCTGGATCTGCGAGCCCAGGCCCACGAGCTGGTTGATGGGACCGGTGAACCCGGCCATCAACGCCTGGAATGCGACCAGCATGCCCATCGAGAGATGCCCGTCCATGACGCGAAGGCCGCCGATGCCGATCACCAGCACGCCGTTCAGCGTCGTGAGGAACGGAGGAACGGTCCCCAGCCAGAGCGACGTGGCGCCGATCGACTGCATCCCGTTCATGACCTTCGACTGGTAGCCGGACCACTTGGCGAAGAAGTCGCCCTCGAGCCCCGAGGCCTTGAGGGTCTCGATCAGGCGCAATCCGTTCATCGATGCGCCGATGAGCTTGCCCGAATCGATGGCGAGCTTCTGGTTGGCCTCGACCTGCCGCCGCGAGATGTAGCGCATGAAGGCGATGTTGCCCACCGCGGTCAGCACGCCGACGAGGGTGAGGACCCAGTCGTAGAAGAACATGAGGAGGGCGTAGAACACCACCATGAGCACGTTGAGGACGGCCTCGGCGACTTGCCCCGCGAGCAGCCCCGCGACGCGCTCGTTGATCGCGACGCGGCCGGCGACTTCGCCCGCCGAACGCTGCGCGTAGAAGACGATGGGCAGGCGCAACACGTGCCAGAAGAACCTGCTCGCGGTCGTCACTCCGAGCACCGTGCGAAAGCGCGCGAGGTAGTAGCTCTTCACCCAGCTGAGGGCGCCCATCAGCAACATGGTCAACACCATGCCCAGCAGCAGGGGCCGCACCCAGTTCTCGAAGTGCTGCACCAGCACCTCGTCGATGAACACCTTGGTGAAGACGGGCACCACCAGTCCCGGCAGCACCATCGCGAGCCCCGCGAGGAACAGGTAGGTCAACGCGGAGTGCGCGCCGACCAGGCGGCTGCGCAACGCAACGAGGATGTCGGGCGGCTCGCCCCCGCGCTTGAAATCGGGGCCCGGCTCGAGGGCCAGCACCACGCCGGTGAAGGAATGATCGAATTCCTCGACGGTGACCGAGCGGCGCCCGCTCGCCGGATCGTTGAGGTACACGCGGCCCGGGCCGAATCCTTCCACGACGAGGAAGTGATTGAAGTTCCAGAACACGATGAAGGGCAGCGGCACGTCGTGCAGGGTGCCCGGCTCCCGCTTGATGCCCTTCGCGTTGAATCCGTAGTTGCGCGCGGTCCTGACGACGTTGCTCGCCTTGCTTCCGTCCCGCGACACGCCGCACGCGAGGCGCAGCTCCTCGGCCGGCACGTAGCGCTTGTAGTACGCCATCACGATGGCGAGGGCGGTCGCGCCGCACTCCACCGCTTCCATCTGCAGGATTGTCGGCGTGCGCTTTCGCTGCAGGCGTGGCGCCTTCTTCGGAGCCGGTGTCGCGCTCATCGCGCCCCTATGCCAGGCCGAGGAACTTGCGGATCGCCGGCATCACCAGCGCGATCGGCGGCTGGCGCTCGGTGATCACGGAAAGCCTGCACAGGGTGCCGCTCGCGACGATGTAGTCGCTCGGGCCCTTGCGGGACGACCACTTGAAGCCGGTCGGGGAATCCTTGTCGGGATCCAGGTCCACCAGCACCTTGATGGGCGCGCCGCCCTTGGACAGCTCCTCGACCAGCCTCTCGTTCTGCAGGGTGCGCATGATGCCCTGGCCCGACGACGGATAGTCCGCCACCCATTTCACGTGCCCGATCATGAAACCCGATTCCTCGCGCTTCACGTTGCCCGGCGAGACCTGCACTTCCATGCCGGGCTTGATGCTCTTCCCGGTGCCGCTGGGCGCGAACATCGTGACCGACAGCGCGCCGGGCTGGCCTTTCGCGCCCAGGGGCTCCAGGCTCAGGATCGCGGAGCCCACGCTCACGAGCGAGCCCACGCCGCCGGACTTGAGCTCGATCACTCGACCCGAATACGGGCTCACCACGACGGAAGCGCGATCGAGGGTCTGCTTGCGACTTTCGATCTGCCGCTGAAGGTCCGATTTCTGGAGCCTCACGTTGGCGAGCTCCGCGTCAGACGCCTTCTCCTCCTCGAGCTGGCGCACGTCGATCTGCCGCAGCTGGCTGTTCGCGGAGTTGATCTCCTGGATCACGTTGTCGCGCTCGACCCGGCTGTTCAGCAGCTGCTGGCGCGTGATGAGCCCCTGGTCGAGCAGCTGCTGCTGGGTGGTGATGCGGTCCTGGATGGACTTCAGGCGCGACTCGGCCATCTGGATCTGGTTCTGCAGGCTCTCCTTCTGGGTCTTCTTGAGGCTCGCCTGCAGGTCCTTGTCGCGGCCTCCGAACCTCATGAGGCTCGCTTCGCGCGAGCTCATGTCGGCAAGCCTTTCCTCGAGGGACTGGATCTCCCGGTCGAGCTCGGGCTGCGCGATCACCGCGATCACGTCACCGGCCTTCACTTCATCGCCGATGTCGACGCGCAGCTCGCGAACGCGTCCTTGCGTGCTGGTGGTGATGTCGACCAGGCCGCCCGAGCGCGTGATGATTCCCGGGCCCTCCACGGCGGTGGGCAAGCTGCCGAAGATTCCCCACCCGAGCGCGACAACGACCGAGCCGAAAAGCGTGTAGAGCGCGATCCAGCCCTTGGGCGTCGTGACCTGGGTGAGCAGGTCCAGCTCATCGGGAGAGGACAGGCGGTCGAGCGCCGCCTGGCGGAAGATCTGGTTGGGAGCGTTCACAGGGGCGACTCCGGGATGATGACCGCCGTTATACTCGAACCATGTTCCTCAGTGCGGAAACGTATCCATTTGTAAGCGACCTCGAACGCAACTGGCGCGTCGTGCGAAGTGAATTCGAGGCGCTCGACGCCGGTTGCCGCGTGCCGTGGCCCGAGCGCGAGCTCTATGGCCGCGGCTGGGAAGTGGCCGGACTCTATGCGTTCGGACGCAAGCTCGAGGCCCTGTGCGCCCGCTGCCCCGGGACGACGCGCCTCGTCGAGGCGATTCCCGGAATGACGACCGCGGGTTTCTCTTTTCTCCATCCAGGTACGCATATCCTGCCCCATCGCGGCTATACAACGGACGTGCTGCGCTGCCACCTCGGCCTGCTAGTCCCTTCCGGTTGCAGCATGAGGGTCGGGACCGAGACCCGGCAGTGGGTCGAGGGTCGTTGCCTGGTGTTCGACGACACGAATGAGCATGAGGTGTGGCACCGCGGAGATCAGCCCCGGGTCGTCTTGCTGGTGGACTTCGCGCGTTCCGGCGCGGCCGAACGGCCCGCGGTCGCCATGCCGGCCGTGGTCGAAGCCGCGCTGGGCCGCGCAGAACCCGGAGTGTGATCGCACCGTGGCGCGGCGATGCCGGGGCCGGATTGCTTCATGGCCTGGCGCTTCGATTCAACAAGTTCCGGAACACGCGGTCGAAGCGCGCGCCTGCCAGGTGGACGCGATCGAGGACCTCGACGTCGATCTCGCCCGGGGTCTCCTCCGACTCGTCGAGATCGAGCGGCCGGTTCTCGCCGTCGCGCGCGAATTCCATCGTGGAGCGCATGCGATCGGCGAGGAAGATGGCGATCGCCCGGTGAATGCGCGACGAGAATCCCACGTCGTCGGCGACCTTTTCCATCAGCACGTCGCGAGGCACCTTGAGCAACGCGACGTCGCCTTCGGCATCGATCGATGCCGACGCCGGCCGGGAATCCACCAGTGACATCTCGCCCACCAGCTCGCCGGCACCGATCTTGGCTATCACGCCCATCTTCTTCGTCGACACGCGCAGCGTGCCTTCGATCACGATGTACATGGCCTCGACCCGCTTGCCCTGCTCGATGAGCCGGGTGCCGTCGGTGATCCTGATCAGCGATCCCGTCTTGGCCAGCCATTCGCAGTCGTTGTCGTCGAGCTGGCCGAGCAGATAAAGCACTTTGCGCACGGGATGCTCCCCAAGGTGGGACTTCGCGCCGCTACTCTAGCCGTGTCGCAAGCGCCACACAACAGCACCGCAAGTGACAAGCAGGTTACCAATACAACATCCAGTTACCTTGGCACGATAGCGCGTGGCCCTGCAGTGTGATTCGCTCGTCGCCGTCGATGAGCCCTCTTGCGGGCGCCGCCTGGTGGACCCTGTGCCCCGAATGCAGGAAGAGCTGTCCGGGCTCGTAGGGAAAATAGTCCGGCGGGCTGTTGCCCGCGCGACGCAGCAGAGTGTCGAGCGTCTCGCCGGCGATCTCGTAGTAATGGATCGGCCACACGCGAAGGCCCGCGCCGCACTTCGGAAGCGCGATCGACAAGGTGAACGACATCGCGGCCCTGAAATCGTCGGGCGTGGCGCCCGCCCATTCGTGCAGCCGGTATTGCGTATCGCAATGGATCGACGCGATGGGACGCTCGAACACGGGATGGGAAAGGTAGATGTGATAGCCGGGCAGGGCCAGCTCGTCGGGAAACGCCACGCGTGCGCGAAAATGATCCGAAAGCGCTTCGGCGAGCCTCCGATAAAGCCAGCCGAAGTGCTGCGACAGCAGCGGATTCAGTTCGCGCGCCTTCACCAGGTAGCGCAGACGCTCTTCGGGAGCGTCCAGATAGCTCGCCGCGCCGAGCGTGAAGAAAGGAAATTCGGGACTGCGCGATTGCCAGTGGGAGCGAAGCCCGACGATGACGGCGCGCACCTCGCGGCACTCGTCGCGGCTCAGCAGTTGCAGTCTCGCGATCCCGTCCATGCTTCGTTGCAGCCGCAGGGACTGCGCTGCCGAGATGAGAGTAGTGGTCGGGGCGAGAAGATTCGAACTTCCGACCCCCCCGCACCATGCAGGTGCACTTTACGTGATTTTCAACGGGTTACGCGTCGATTGTCCAATACTTTCGCTCGCTTTACGCCCGGCAGGGATCAACCGGATACCGCTGGATCACGCGACAGGCCCGCACGCCGCCTATCCTTCCCCACTTCGCCCGAATGCTCCTCAACGGATTCGGGCGGTGGAAAAACTGACGCGACCTAGCTACATCTACTCCTTCCACATACGCCCGTCGTAGCGAAATTCCCTCACCTGCGTAACGATGATCTCCGGCGCCTGTGGATGCGCCGGATTGATCAGATAATTGAACTCTCCCAAGGAGAGCACCGACGGTACCATCAGTACTGCGGATCTTCGCTCCCGAAGCCACTCGGTTCCAATATCGGCTGTTGAAGAGGCGGGCGGCAGCGCCTGCCATTCCTCCGGAAGCATGGTCGGATCGAGCTCCTCAATTAGAAGGTCCGGAACTGTGATTTCAAATGCCGCAAGCTCGATGGCCTTCTCGATCTTGCCGAAATGAACGAAGAACTCCAGGCTGGCCAAGGAAAGAGAGGCCGCGCAGTAGACGACGCGGTGACCCACATGGTGCCAGCGGCCGGGCGAGTACAGCCCCCCGTTCCCGCCAAGTGGATCGCTGGAGTACTTGCGTTTTGCAATTCGGTGAACGATCGTCAAGCGAGATAGCCGTACTCCATCTGGAGTAGGAGATTCTCAACTTGCTGGGAGCCGACGTCCGTTGTGAGTAGCCGACTCGGCACCTCGCCACCCAGAGCGGCTTGGGGCTCATTAATCCACCCACGGGCGCTTTCAGGGCTCTCGAGAACTGTCTCTGCGAGCGCCATCACTTTTGCGCTTCGTACTAGCCTGTCGGAAAAGACAGGATCCAAGTGCTTCTTAGGCGCCGTCTGCCAACGAATAAATGTCTTCTCGGAGACACCGAGCATCTCGCAAACAACGACATTGGTTAGACCGGCGTGCTCGCGGAAATAGAAAGCGCATCGGGCAGGGATACCTTCACGGATAACCTTGTGCAGAGCGAGAGGGTCGATATGATGCTTCAGGCCCATAGCCTTCTCACCACCCAAGTACGTGACCAGCAGATCCAACGACATGGCGCTCATAGGCTCACAGGTTGCCTCGGACAATTGTCAGTAGTATAACTGACACAGTGCCATAGTTGTTAATTTGCTTTATCAAGGTATCCGTTGCCCGCCGCCGTCGCCGCCAGACCCAGAAATTGGCTACACCTTCATCTTCCCGCCGGGCGAGCTCTCGCCGATGGCGACCCAGGCGGTGCTGGTGCCTTCGATCGATTTCGGCAGTGATCCGTCGACGCCTGCGATGTCTCGCGAGGCGACGCGCATCACCTCCCGCCGTAGTAATCGGCGAGCGCCTTGATGTCCGCGTCTGACATTCTCTTCGACATCTCCCGCATCACAGT
>DATJYC010000058.1:0-125422 GCA_035499735.1 Burkholderiales bacterium | reverse complement strand
CATCAGCACGACCGTATCCGCGACCCGGAGCACCTCCTCCACGGCATGGCTCACGTAGACGATGGGCACTTTAACGTCGTCCCGGATCAGCTCGATGTACTGAAGCACCTCGCTCCTGCGGTGGGCGTCGAGCGAGGCGAGCGGCTCGTCGAGCAGCAGCAGCCGGGGGCTCGAAAGCAGGGCCCGGCCGATCGCAACGCGCTGCTTCTCGCCGCCCGAGAGGTTGCCCGGCCGTCGCTCGAGAAGCTCCCGCAAGCCGAGCAACTCGACCACGCGGTCGAACTCGGAAGCCGGCATGCCGCGCGAGAAGAGCCCCGCGTAGCTCAGGTTCTGCCGCACGTTCAAGTGCGGGAAGAGGCGTCCTTCCTGGAAGACGTAGCCGACTCGGCGCTTCGGCGTCGGCACGTCGATGCCCCGCGCGGAATCGAACATCGTCTCGCCGTTGATGGCTATGCGACCGCGATCCGGGCGCAGGATTCCGGCGATGGCATTGACGACCGATGTCTTTCCCGCGCCCGAGCGGCCGAAGAGCGCGGTGACGCCCTCGCCCGCCTCGAACGAAGCGGCGAGGCGGAAATCGCCGAGACTGCGCTCAACCTCGAGCGACAGCATCTTCGCCCGCGATGCGTCGCGTTGCCCGACGCACGAGCACTTCGGAGAGGTAGAGTGCGGCGAGCGACAGCACCACGGCGATCGCGCTCAGGCGCAGCGCCGCCGCGTCGCCGGCTGGCGTCTGGGTATAGGTGTAGATTGCGAGCGGCAACGTGCGCGTCTCGCCGGGAATGTTCGACACGAAGGTGATGGTCGCGCCGAACTCGCCCAGGCTACGCGCAAAAGAGAGCAGAACTCCGGTGATGAGCCCCGGAAGCGCGAGCGGCAGCGTCACGGTGAGAAACACGCCCGCGCGACCGGCGCCCAGCGTGCTCGCCGCGGCTTCGAGCTTGCGGTCCATCGTCTCGAACGAGAGCCGGATGGCGCGCACCATCAGCGGAAAACCCATGATACCCGCCGCGAGCGCGGCGCCGGTCCAGCGGAACGCCACGACGATGCCGAACCACTGCTCGAGGATCTCGCCCAGCGGCCCGCGCCGCCCGAACAGCAGGAGGAGGAAGAACCCGACGACCACGGGGGGAAGGACGAGCGGCAGGTGCACCACCGCGTCGAACAGCGTCTTGCCGGGAAAGGTCGCGCGCGCGAGCGCATAGGCTACCGCCAGGGCGAGCGGCAGGCTGACGAAGACGCTCCAGAACGCGATGCGCAGGCTGAGCCAGATGACTTCCCGCTCTTCCGGACCCAGCATCAAAAACCGTGCTTCCTGAAGATCGCCCGCGCCTCGACCCGGTACAGCCAGTTCAGGAAGGGCGCCGCGGCCGGCTTGGCCGTGGCCGTCAGCGCGGCCGGATAGATGATCGGCGGATGGGTGCTCTCCGGGAAAACGCCCGCGACGCGGACGCTCGGATCCGCGGCGGCGTCCGTGCGGTACACGATCCCCAGCGGCGCTTCCCCGCGCGAGACGAGAACCAGAGCTGCGCGCACGTTTTCCGCGGACGCAACCCTGGATCGAACGTCCTTCCACACGCCGAGCGACTCCAGCGCCGCCTTGCCATACTTGCCGGCGGGGACCGAGTCGGGGTCGGCCATGGCGAGGCGGCCGTTCCCGAGTAGCGCGGCGAGCGGGAAGCCCGGGGCAACGTCAACCGAGACCTTGCTGTCCTCAGGCGCGACCAGCACGAGGCGGTTCCTCAGGAGGTTCCGCCGCGTATCGGCCCTGATCAGGCGCCGCTGCTCGAGGTAGTCCATCCATTCGAGATCTGCGGAAATAAACAAGTCGGCCGGCGCACCCGCCTCGATCTGCCTGGCGAGCGCCGAGCTCGCCCCATAGGACACCACAATTCGCTCGGTGCTCTGCGCCTGGTAAGCCCTGGCGTTCTCGTCGAGCGCGTCCTTCAGGCTGGCTGCGGCGAATACCGTGACGGTTTCCGCCCTCGCCGGAATCGCGGCGACAAATGCCAGAAGCAGAGCATGAGACAGCTTCATTTCGAACCAAAGATCGCTATATTCTGTTGAATATAGCGCATATCGAAAAGCTCAACAATCCCGTTCCGCCGACCGCCTATTCGGCAAGAAGACCGACAAGCGACCGCGCTGCGCTCGCCGTATGCTTCAGTGCGCGCCGCTCGATGTCCCGGTATAGAGCTACCAGCTTGTGCCCCGTCGGCGAAAGCAGCGTGCCGCCGCCGTCCTTGCCGCCGGGCGCGGCCAGCACGACTGGTTTCGAGAGGCGCCGATTGAGATCGTCCACAAGCATCCAGGCGCGCCGGTATGACATGCGGAGCTTCCGCGCGGCAGCGGATATCGAGCCGGTGTCGCGGATGGCCTCCAGCAGCGCGATCTTTCCCGGACCGATCGCCCGGATCCTGCCCTTCACGACGCGGAGGTGGAATTCGGCTCGCGCCTTGGTCATCGGACGAAAACGCTCTCGTCAGGGTGCGACCGGGGAGTATAACGACTCGAAAACATCCGTGGACGCTCCGAATCCGAATCAGGCCCCGCTTCGAAGGACGCTTCGACGCGTTTGCCGGGTCGTCGGCGTCGCGCCGCTGGCGGCCCTATGGCGCTACAAGGTCGGGATCATTTCCGGTGATCTTCGCCTGCGGAGCCGCAGGACGGGTCTACCGGATGGCCGTCGCTTGACCCAAGAACAAAAAGGGCGCCGAAGCGCCCTTTCCCTGGATTTGCCTACTCCACTACTTCTTGCCTGACGCCGATGCCGGCGACTTGATCCCCTTGTTCTTGCGGTAGTTCGCCACGGCTCTGTCCTGTGCCTTTGCGAGCGCGTCCGCGTCCTTTTTGGCGGCCGCGTCCGCCGCTTTCTTGGCCTCGGCGGCCTTGGCAGGGTCCGCCGGCGGCGCGGGGGGCAGTTTCGCCCAGACTGCGCCTGCCGTCACGGTCATTGCGGCGGTCATGATCAGGATACGAACGTTCATCGCCCTCTCCTCTTGTTCAGTGCTGGACCTGCGGCGCGACCGGCACCCCGGACGCCGCGCCGGCCTTGATCTTGCCGGACTTGATGTCGTTGTACCAGTACTCGTGGTGCTCCTTCGCCCAGGCCTCGTCGACGTAACCGTAGCGCATGGCGTCGTAGGCTCCCTCGAGGCCGATCGAGCCGAGGTAGATGTGTCCGAGCGAGATCGCCATCACCAGGCCGGCCGAGACGGCGTGCACGAGGTTGGCCTCGATCATCACCGCGCGGACCTGGTCGAAGTTCGGGAAATCGAGAACGAGCCCGGATGCGCTGACGATCAGGGAGAGCACGACCACGCCGACCCAGAACCAGAGCTTCTCGCCCGCATTGAACTTGCCCGAGGGCACGTGCTGGCCCGAGATCATCCCGCCGGCCTTCAGCAGCCAGCCGACGTCGTAGAAGCGCGGAAGGTTGTCCTTGATGAACATGACGATGAACATGAGCAGGCTTACCACGAACACCGGGCCGGCGAAGTTGTGCAGGTGCTTGGAGAGCTGCGTCAGCCAGCCGAAAAGCGTGTAGCCGATCACCGGCAGCAGCACGTATTTCCCGAGCATGATGATCAGGCCGGTCACGCCGAGGATGCTGAAGCTGATCGCGACCACCCAGTGGACATAGCGCTCGAATGGCGTGAAGCGCTGGATCAGGCGGCCGGTCGGTGCGCCGTGAACCTTGATCGACCCGCGCCAGCGGTAGAACGCGCCGATCACGACGACGACCGCCGCGATCAGCCAGCCCGCGATGGGCGTGACCCATCCGTTCTTCAGCTCTCTCCAGGTCTGACCGTAGGTCTGCACCAGCACTCTAGTCTCGCGTCCCTTGATTGACGTCGTGTACTCCTGCTCCTTGGAGGGGCCGCCGCGCACTTCCCGCCATGTCTCGGCGTTGTTGTGGGGCGGCGTCTGCGCCTGCTCTTGCTGTGCGTCCCGCTGTTGCGCCAGCGCCGGGATGCATGAGAGGGCCGCCAGAGCGAGCGCCAATGCGCAAGGACGCCCGAGAACCTCGATCAGTCTCATCGGTATGTCCTATTGAACCCGGCTGTACTCGGTCTGATTCTGGTTGCGAGCCCGCAGAGCGGCCTCCCAGCTCGCCTGATCGCCCTTGTTCCACTTGGAACTCGTGTACAGACTCGCGCCGGGGTCGTTCTCCCAGGGCTTGGTGTCGGGCTTGCCCTGGTACTTGCCCTGCTTGTAGACGATCACCTGCTCGCGCTCGCCGCACCCGGCGAACCCCGCGGTGATAGCGAGCACCGCGCCCGCGACGATGAGGCGGGTCTTCATGACTTCGCTCCCGCCTGCGCCGCAGGCTTCTGATCCGGCTTGCCGTAGGCCGTGCCCCAGCCCCAGACCTCGGAGCCCTTGCCGCGCTTCAGCACCCGCTGGCGGTAGATGTCGGCGATCACGTCGCCGTCACCGCCGAGCAGAGCCTTCGTCGAGCACATCTCGGCACACGCGGGCAGCTTGCCCTGAGCAAGGCGGTTCGAGCCGTACTTCGCGAACTCCTCCTTCGACAGGTCCTTCTCCGGGCCGCCCGCGCAGAAGGTGCACTTGTCCATTTTGCCGCGCAGGCCGAACGCGCCGGCCTGGGGAAACTGCGGCGCGCCGAACGGGCAGGCGTAGAAGCAGTAGCCGCAGCCGATGCACAGATCCTTGTCGTGAAGCACCACGCCCTCGTCGGTGCGGTAGAAGCAGTCGACCGGGCAGACCGCCATGCAGGGCGCGTCCGAGCAGTGCATGCAGGCGACCGAGATCGACTTCTCGGCGCCGACCACGCCGTCGTTGATGGTCACGACGCGGCGTCGGTTTACCCCCCAGGGCACCTCGTTCTCGTTCTTGCATGCGGTCACGCAGCCGTTGCACTCGATGCAGCGCTCGGCGTCACACAGGAATTTCATTCTGGCCATGGTTGTCTCCTCTCCCCTCTAGGCCCGCTCGATCTGACAGACCGTGGTTTTTGATTCCTGCATCATGGTCACGCGGTCGTAGCCGTAGGTCGTCGCCGTGTTAACCGCCTCGCCGCGCACGATCGGCGCGGCGCCGTCCGGGTAGTAGGGCAGCATGTCCTTGCCCTGCCACCAGCCCGAGAAGTGGAACGGGATGAACACGTGATCGGGTCCGATGCCTTCGGTGACCTTCGCCGTCACCCGGATGCGCGCTCCGGTGGGCGTCCTGACCCAGACCTGCTCGCCGTTGCGCACGCCGCGGTCGGCCGCCGCCTTCGGGTTGATCTCGACGAAGTTCTCCTGCATCAGCTCGGCGAGCCAAGGGTTGGACCGCGTCTCCTCGCCCCCGCCCTCGTATTCCACCAGGCGCCCGCTGGTGAGGATGAGCGGGAACTCCTTGCCGACGTTCTTGTACTTGTCCTGAACCGACTTGAAGAGCGTCGGCAGCCGCCAGAATACCTTCACGTCGTCGTGGGTCGGATACTTCTCGACCAGGTCCGGACGTGTGCTGTACAGCGGCTCGCGGTGCTGCGGGATGCCGTCGGGGAAGTTCCAGACCACCGCGCGCGCCTTGGCATTGCCCCAGGGATGGCAGCCGTGGTTCTTCATCGCCACGCGGATGATGCCGCTCGAGAGGTCCGTGGCCCAGGTCTTGCCCTCGGCTTCCTTCTTCTCCTCGTCGGTGAGCTCGTCCCACCAGCCGAGCTTCTTCAGCAGCACGTGGTCGAACTGGGGGTGGCCCGTGGTGATGTCCGCGCCCTTGGGGTATGAGCCGTCCTCCGCAAGCAGGTTCACCCCGTCCTTCTCCATGCCGAACAGCGCGCGGAAGCAGCCGCCGCCTTCCATCATTGGCTTGGAGGTGTCGTAGAGATTCGGCGTGCCCGGGTGCTTCACGGCTACGTTGCCGTAGCAGGGCCAGGGCAGGCCGAAGTAGTCCCCGGTGAGGTCGTAGCCGGTCTTCGCGTCCTTGCCGCCCTTGGCGCGCAGCGTCTTCACGTCGAAGACGTGCATGTTGCGCATGTGTGCCTGCAGGCGCTCGGGCGACTGCCCGGTGTAGCCGATGGTCCACGTGCCCCGGTTGATCTCCATCCTGAGGACGTCCTCAATCGAGGGCTCGTCGTAGCCGCCTTTCGCCTTGACCAGGCGCAGCTGCTGCTTGCCGTCCTTCTTGCCGAGGAACTGGTCCTCGAAGCCGAGCTTCCTCGCGAACGCGAGCATGATCGCGTGGTCCGAGCGCGACTCGAACAGGGGATCGATCACTTTCTCGCGCCACTGCAGCGAGCGGTTCGACGCGGTCACCGAACCCTCGGTCTCGAATTGCGTCGCGGCGGGTAGCAGGTACACGGCGCGCCCCGCCTTTTCCTGCACGCCCTCAACCGGCATCGCCGCCATGGCGGCCGTCGCCGAGGGGTACGGGTCGATGACGACCAGCATGTCAAGCATCTTCATCGCCTTGACCATGTCCAGGCCGCGGGTCTGCGAGTTCGGCGCATGGCCCCAGAAGAACATCGCGCGGATGTTCGGATCCTGGTCGATGTTCTCGTTCTTCTCCATGACCCCGTCGATCCAGCGCGAGACGGTAATGCCGGGTTTGCCTATGCCGCCCGGGGCGTAACGCTCCTGCAGCCACTTGAGGTCCACGTTCCACACTCTCGCCCAGTGCGCCCACGAGCCGGGCACGCCAACGGGGTAGTAGCCCGGCAGCGTGTCCGGGTTGGGACCGACGTCGGTCGCCCCCTGCACGTTGTCATGTCCACGGTAGATGTTGCAGCCGCCGCCTGAGCGGCCGACGTTGCCGAGCGCAAGCATCAGGATGTTGCTCGCGCGCACGACCGCATTGCCGGTGGTGTGCTGGGTCTGGCCCATCGCCCAGATGATGAAGCCCGGCCGGTTCTCGGCGAGCGTCTTGGCGACGTTGTAGACCTCCGCTTCCGGAACCCCCGTGACCTCGGTGACGTTCTCGGGGGTCCACTTCTTCATCACCTCTTCCCTGACCTTGTCCATGCCGTAGACGCGGTCGTGGATGTACTTCTTGTCTTCCCAGCCGTTCTTGAAGATGTGGTGCAGGATCCCGAAGATGAAGGCGATGTCGCTGCCCGAGCGGATACGCACGTAGGTATCGGCCTTCGCGGCGGTGCGCGTGAAGCGCGGATCGGCGACGATGACCTTGCAGCCGTTCTCCTTGGCGTGCAGGGTGTGCAGCATCGAGACCGGGTGCGCCTCGGCCGCGTTCGAGCCGAGGAACAGCAGGCTCTTCGAGTTCTGCTCGTCGTTATACGAATTCGTCATCGCGCCGTAGCCCCAGGTCTGGGCGGTGCCCGCGACGGTGGTCGAGTGGCAGATGCGCGCCTGATGGTCGGTGTTGTTGGTGCCCCAGAGACGCGCCCACTTGCACAGCAGCTCGGACTGCTCGTTGTTGTGCTTGGACGAGCCGACCAGGTAGACCGCGTCGGGCCCGGACTCCTTGCGGATCGCGAGCATGCGGTCGCCGATCTCGTCGATCGCCTTGTCCCAGGAGATCCTCGTGTACTTTCCGTTCACCAGCTTCATCGGGTACTTCAGGCGGTGCGAGTCCTCGGTCATGCCGTGTTCCCGGACCGACGCGCCCTTGGCGCAGTGCGAACCGAGGTTCAGGGGCGAATCGAACACCGGCTCCTGGCGCACCCAGACCCCGTTCTGGACCACCGCGTCGACCGCGCAGCCGACGGAGCAGTGCGTGCACACCGTGCGCTTGACCTCGACGCTTCCGCTATTTTCGGAAGCGGCCTCCGCCTTCCCGATCATGCTGAAAGGCAGCTGGGCGGCAAAGGCACCGGCGCCGGCCGCGACTCCGGAGCGCTTGAGGAACGCCCGGCGGTCGAGCGTCTTGGCGAGCATGCCCGAGAGGCTGCGCGACAGACGGCTGGACGTGGAGTGAGCGGGGACTCCAGCGGATTTCCTGGTGAGCAACATGGTCAGGCTCCTCGGGTCAAACTTTGGTGGTGTTGTAGTAGCGGCGGACGTGCGCGCTTTCCTCGTATCCCTTGCCGCGCCGCTTGTCGCTGCTGGTGAGGACCTTTGGCTCTTCTGTGGACCGGCCCCCCACCGCCGCCACGGCCGCGACACCGCCGGCGCCCGCTGCGATCAGAAAGCTCCTCCGACTCAATCTCGATTTGGTTTGATTATTCATGTGAGGTCCCCTTCCCAGGTCAACACCTGAAATATGCAGCGTATTGCATGGGGCCATTAGAACACTTTAAGGGCTTCGCTTTCAACCCTGAGAAAGGCCTCGGTAAAATGGGCAACGTGCTTGTAGAAATTGGCCTTTTCGTTCCGTCCTATTGCGATACACAATGGGCCGAAAGCTCCCGCCAGATACCGCTCGAAAAACGACCGCTGCTGTTGCGGTGCAGCATCGTCCGAGCCCCTTGAAATCAAGTGCCTCATGGCATCAAACAGACCCGCAACGTGATCCTCCGGCTCGTGGGAACTCCGGGCCCGCTCGAGACCCAGCGCCGCGAGCTCGCCGCGCAGCTTCACGAGGATCCTCTCGCGGCCGGTCTCGGCCAGGTAGAAGCTCGCGTACGGGGTCACTTCCGCCTTGCCCGTTCCAACAAAGAGCGCCTCGTACTCGAGGCGAGCGGCCTCAGCGTCCATCGCCCTCGCGGCGGCCGCAAGAGCGGTCCAGGCACTCGCCAAGGCGGATTGCGAGCCTTCGGTGACGATTTGCCCGGCTTCGGCGATGGCGGCGAGCAATCCTGCGTCCGGCCCCGCGTAGTACAGTCGCGCGAGCAAGGCATAGTAGCCGGCGCGCGCTTGGTCCTCCGGGACATCCGGCGGAGCAAACTTGAGCGGCGTGACGCTCGCGCTCACCGCTTCGCGTCGAGGATGTTCACCTCGTCCTTGTTCTCCATCATGTCGACGACGCGGCAGTCGGCGCACATCTGCAGTCGCTTGAGGGCGTCGGCTCCCGGAAACATCGAATGCCCCGTGAGCCTGCCCAGCATGTTCTCGACCATTTTCCGGGTGCCGAAGGGCTTGCCACAGCGCACGCAGCTGAACGGCTCGGCTTCGTTGAGCGTGACCTCCTGCTTCGCCTGCGCCGTGAGCAGGAGACGCGGCACCAAGGTGATCGCGTCCTCGGGACACGTGGCGTCGCACAGGCCGCACTGCACGCAGTTGCGCTCGATGAGCTTCAGCATGGGGCGATCGCGCCCGTCGACGAGCGCCGACTCCGGGCACGCGCCCACGCACGCCATGCACAGGGTGCAGGTCTTGGTGTCGACGACGACCTGCCCGAAGGGCGCGCCTGGAGCAAGGCCGATGGCTTCCTGCGGCTCCGGCGCCAGTTTCGCGAGGTGGTCGATCGCGAACTCGAGTGTGGTGCGCTTCTCGGCCGAGAGGTTGTAGGCCGCCGCCCGGGAAACCGTCGCGGCCGGCGCGAGGTTCCACAGCTCGTTCCCGAGCGCTGCGTGGTCGTCGGTCGCGAGCAGCCGGAAGTGCGTGCCGGCGAACCCCAGCCCGCTCACGATGCTCTGCGCAATAGCCATCTGCCTCTTCACCGCGTCGCCGTATTCCGCGGCTTCCCTGGGCTCGGCCAGCGCGACGGCCTGGGTCGCTCCGTAAGCCACGGCGGCGAGCAGCACGTCCATGCCGATCGATGCGGGATGATGGACTTCGAACGGAATCACGCGCGCGGGAAGCCCGCGGCCGTGCCGGGCGAGCCCGGCAATCAGCGCGCGGCTCCCCCCCGCGTTGTGAAAGAGCAGGCAGGCATCCCTGCCACCCGCCTGCGCATAGACGGATAGCACGCGCTTCAGCCGCGCGCCTAGGTCCGGCACCCGCGGGTAGGCGTGGCTCATCGCGCCCGACGGGCACACCGTCGCGCAACCCCCGCAGCCCATGCACAGGTGCGGGTCGACCCTGACGTGGTCGCCGTCGGGCAAAATCGCCCCGGTCGAGCACACATCCAGGCATTGAGTGCAGCCGACCTTCGACGAGCGGCCGTGGGCGCAGATCCTCGCGTCGTAGGCGAAAAACCTTGGCTTCTCGAACTCGCCCACCAGTTGACCGAGCCGGGCGGCCGCGAGCGCCTGCTCGAGCGGATCGCTGCCCGGGGCAAGATATCCCTGCGGCGGCTGAGGGGTGCGGATCAGCGCCCGCGCGGACAGGTCGAGCACCATGTCGAAGCGCTCGCTCCTCGCGCGGTCCACCCGCTCGAATTCGATCGCACCGATCGCGCCGCAGGCCTTCACGCACTCCCGGTGCGCCTTGCACTTGTCGAGATCGATCTGATAGGAAAAATCGATCGCCTGCTCCGGGCAGGCGCGGATGCAGGCATTGCAGCGCGTGCACACCTCGAGGTCGATGGGGTTCGCCTGCTCCCAAACGAGCTCGAAGTCGCCGAGGTGACCGTTCAGCGACTTGACCGCCCCCGAGAGCACCGGGTAGCGGCGCTCTGCCGGCAGCTCGCCCTGACCTCCCGAGATCAGCACGCTCACCTCGAGCTGATCCGCGAGCTTGTCGGCCCAGGCGATCGCGGCGGCGGCCGGCCCGACGATCAGGAGCCGCCCGCCCGACTGATAGCTCACGCCAGGCACGGCCTCGGGCTCCGGAAGGTCCGCAAGCGCAAGGAGCGCCGCGATCTTGGGCGTCGCCTGCGCGCCTTCCTTCGACCAACCCGCGTGCTCGCGGATGTTGACGAATTGCAGCTTGGTCGCCGACTTCGCAGCGTCGGCGAGCTCGGTGAAGAGCGGCGCCTCCTGAGTGCACGCGACCACGCAAGCCTCGTCCTTCAGCGCGTCCTGGAAGCTGCCGACTTCCTTGCGGCAAAGCTCGGTGTGTATCTGTATGGGGTGGCCGAGCTTGAGCGCGCGCTCGAGTGCCGCGGCGTCGAGCGCCATCGTCCTGTTGCAGCTGCAGATCTTCAGCGCGCGGTCTTGGAGGGCCATTCAGGCCTTGTCCCGCGGCACCGGCTGCGCGGCTTCGGTCTTGGTTTCGGTCCCCGCAGAAGCTTCGAGCTGGGGCTTGGCGCTCGCCGCGGCATCGCGCTCCTCCTCCTTCTTCTCGTCCTCCTTCGCGTCGAAAAGGAGTCGCTTCGCGTGCTCGATCGTCTTGAGCATCGCAGGCGGGATCGGCTCGCTTCGGGTGTAGTCCTCGCAGTATTCCGCGAACTTCTCGAAGGTTCCGAAGTAGGGGTCGCTGAATAATTTCTTCAGCGCGGTGCGCCGCAGGCCCTCGTCGACGCCAGGCTTGAGGAATGCCGCGTATTCGGAGGCGAGCCCTTTCAACGATTCCACCGGCGGGAACTCCGGCGCGGCGGGCGACGGCCCCGGCGAATCCCCCGCTGGGACCGCCGGAGGAGTCGCGACGCTCGCGGGGCCGGCGTCGGCCTTCGGCTCCGGGAGTTGCGCCTCGGTCCGGCGGGCCTCGGTCTTCAGCCGGGACCAGCGCGAAAGAAACCTATCGTCAGCGGTCATCGCGCCTTGCACCCTTGAACGACGGCGGCCGCGCGCGTTTCTTCGGCTCGGGCTTGTAGTTTCGCTCGACGTACTCGGCGAGCCAGGGGATCCACTGGACGGGCATGGGAACCCCGTCAACGCGCGCGCCGGCGTCGAGAAGCCGTGCCGCCTCGTTGTAGCTCGCGGTGACCCGCTTCGGGACACCGGCGCCGCCCTCCTCGAGCCAGTTGACGAACACGAAGGGCTTTTGCGAGCTCAGATTGAGGTAGTAGCCCTCGGCCTCGTCGTGGAAAAGCTCGAGCCTGAAACCCGGGTAGAGCCATTGCGCGCGCACGGCGTCCTCCATGAGCGCGCGCGGGGTCGAGCCAGGCTCGCTCTGGTCGGGAACCACGCCGATGGGCTCCCACTTCTCCGTTTCCCAGCGGCTGTCTTGCAACGGCGTTCGTTCCATCACCACGGCGACGGCAAGGCTCGGGTAAGGCATGTTTCCGGCTATACTGGACGATGAGCAGACGTTGGATTATGAACTGGCTTTCATGATACGGCTACGCATCGCATGACCGAACGCATCGTTCCCATCAGCGACGGCCGTAGGTCAAAGCCCCTTCCCTCCAAAGGGACATCCGGCAAGGCGCTACACGCGGGCGTCGATACGCGCGGGCGTCGCCTGCACGACCTGCGCATCTCGGTCACGGACCGCTGCAATTTCCGCTGCGTGTACTGCATGCCGCGCGAGGTGTTCGGCCCCGACTACAAGTTCCTGCCGCGCGAGCAGCTCCTCTCCTTCGAGGAGATCACCCGCCTGGTCCGCATTTTCAAGGGGCACGGCGTCGAGAAGATCCGCCTGACGGGCGGCGAGCCCCTGCTGCGCAGGAACGTCGACCAGCTGATCGAGATGCTCGCGGACGTCCCGGGGCTCGACCTGACGCTCACCACCAACGGATCGCTGCTCGCCAAGAAGGCGCGCGCGCTGAAGGCCGCGGGGCTCAACCGCGTCACCGTGAGCCTCGACTCGCTCGACGACGCGGTGTTCCGCGCGATGAACGACGCGGATTTTCCGGTTTCCGAGGTGCTGAACGGCATCGACGCCGCCGCCGCGGCGGGCCTCGCGCCGATCAAGATCAACATGGTGGTGAAGCGCGGAGTGAACGAGGACTCGGTCCTTCCCATGGCGCGCTATTTCAGGGGCAGCGGCCACATCGTGCGCTTCATCGAGTTCATGGACGTCGGGCACACGAACGGCTGGAGGATGGACGACGTGATTCCGTCGGCCGACATCGTGCGACTGATCGACGAGAAGATGTCGCTCGAGCCGGTCGAGCCGAACTATCGGGGAGAGGTCGCCGAGCGCTGGCGCTACCGGGACGGCTCGGGCGAGATCGGCGTGATCTCGTCGGTCACCCAGGCATTCTGCGGCACCTGCACGCGTGCGCGCCTGTCCACCGAGGGCATGCTGTATACGTGTCTCTTCGCCACCGCCGGCTACGACCTGCGCGGCATGCTGCGCGGCGGCGCTCCCGACGAGGATATCTCCGACGCGGTCGCCGGGATCTGGCACATCCGCGCGGACCGCTACTCCGAGCTGCGCACCGCCGAGACGGCGAAGCTGCGCAAGATCGAGATGTCCTACATCGGCGGATGAAGACGCCGCTCCGTCCCGAGATCAGCCGGGCGTCCAAGCCGCTCACCTTCGAGGTCGAGGCGATCAACGAGCGCGGGGAAGCGGTGCCCACGCCCATCGCGGGCGAGCATCCGCTGACCCTGTACGTCGACAAGCGGGAGATCGTCACGCTGATGACGCTCGGGCAGGCGCCGGAAGCGCTCGCCATCGGCTACTTGCGCAACCAGCGCCTCGTGAAATCGATCGAAGAGATCGCCGCCGTCCAGGTCGACTGGGAGACGGCGTCGGTCGCAGTGACCACGCGCAAGCCGATCAGGTCGCTGCGGGAGAAGATGAAGAAGCGCACGGTCACGACCGGCTGCGGGCAGGGCACGGTCTTCGGGGACCTGATGGCGGAGGTCGACTCGGTCCAGCTGCGCAACGACGTGTCGCTCACCGAGGACGCGCTGCACGCCGTGCTCGAGGCGGTGCGGCACGAGGAGACCGTATACAAATCGGCCGGCGCCGTGCACGGATGCGCCTTGGTCGAGAATGAGGCGGCGAACACCGCCCCGGCCGTGAAGATCCTTTACTTCATAGAGGACGTCGGCCGGCACAACGCCGTCGACGCCATCGCCGGACAGATGTGGCTCGACGGCGTGGACGGCTCGGACAAGATCTTCTACACCACGGGGCGCCTCACGTCGGAGATGGTGATCAAGGCCGCGCAGATGCAGATACCCTTCCTCGTGTCGCGCTCGGGGCTCACGCAGATGGGCTACGAGATCGCGAACAAGCTCGGCATTACGATGATCGGGCGCGCCGCCGGCGGCAAGCACTATCTTCTCTTCACCGGGAAACACCGCTTCCGGAAGCGCGTCGCACCGACGATGGTGGCGTAGCGCGCGCCGTGGTTCCGCCGGTCACCGGACTCATCCTCGCGGGCGGCAAGGGCAGCCGCATGGGCGGCGTCGACAAGGGCCTGCAGGCTTTCCGCGGCAAGCGCCTCGTCGACCACGTGTACGAGCGCCTCGCTCCGCAGGTCGCGGGGGTGATCATCAACGCTAACCAGAACCACGAGGCGTACCGGAGCTTCGGCGTGCGCGTGGTGAGCGACGCGGTCGGCGGCTTCGCCGGCCCGCTCGCCGGCATGCACGCCGGGCTTTCGATTTCCAAGCGCCCCTTCCTCGCCTCGGTCCCCTGCGACTCGCCGTTTCTTCCCGCGGACCTGATCGGGCGGCTTTACGCGCGCATCGACGAGACCGGCGCCGAGCTCGCCGTGGCGAAGACGGGCGATCAGCCGCACCCCGTGTTCTCGATGATGCGGCGCGGGGTGCTCGAGCATCTCTCACGGTTCCTGAGGGAAGGCGGGCGCAAGATCGACGCCTGGTACGCGACGCTCAATGTCGTCGAAGTCGCGTTCGACGACGAGGCCGACGCCTTCTCGAACATCAATACCCTCGACGAGCTGGCGTCGTACGACAGATGAACTCGCTGGACGAGGTGATCAGCTGCGTCAGCGGCTACGACCCCGACGCGCTGCCGGTGGCGAAGGCGAACGAGGTCATCCGCTCATTCGTGAGACCCGTCTCGGGGACCGAGAGACTGCCCGTGCGCGCCGCGCTCGGCCGCGTGCTGGCGAAAGACATCATCTCGCCGATCGACGTCCCCTCGCACGACAACTCCGCGATGGACGGCTACGCGGTGCGCGGCGACGACCTGCGCCCCGCAGAGCCGGTGACGCTCGTCGAGATCGGCACCGCCTACGCGGGGAAGGAATTCCCGGGCGAAGTGAAGCCCGGCGAGTGCGTGCGCGTGATGACCGGCGCGGTGATGCCGCGGAACACCGATACGGTGGTCATCCAGGAAGCCGTGAGGACCGAAGGACGCCGCGTCACCGTTCCAGCGGGGCAGGAGCGCGGGCAGAACCGTCGGCTCGCAGGCGAGGATCTCGCGAAGGGCAGGCCCGCGCTGCGCGCCGGCCGACTGCTGCGGCCGGCCGATCTGGGTTTGCTCGCGTCCCTCGGCATCGCCAAGGTAAGCGTGCGGCGGAAGCTGAAGGTCGCTTTCTTCTCGACCGGCGACGAGCTCGTGCCGGTGGGGAAAAAACTCAAGGCAGGCGAGGTCTACGACTCCAACCGCTATACGCTGTGGGGCATGCTCGAGCGTCTGGGGTGCGAGGTAGTCGACCTGGGCGTCGTGCGGGACGATCCTGGGAAGCTGGAGGCCGCGTTTCGCAAGGCGGCCGCGGGAGCCGACGCCGTCGTGACCTCGGGCGGCGTGTCGGTGGGCGAGGCCGACTTCACCAAGCAGATGATGGCCAAGCTCGGCGAGGTCGTTTTCTGGAAGATTGCGATGCGCCCCGGCCGGCCCATGGCCTTCGGCCGTGTCCGGGGCCGCGGAAAGTCGGCGTACCTCTTCGGGCTGCCGGGAAACCCGGTCGCGGTGATGGTCACGTTCTATCACTTCGTGCGCGGCGCGCTGCTCCAGATGATGGGGCGCAGCGACACCGAGCTGCCGCTGCTGCGGGTGAAATCAGGGAGCGCGATGCGCAAGAAGCCGGGGCGAACCGAGTATCAGCGCGGCGTCCTCGAGCTGAAGAACGGCCAGTGGACCGTGCGCCCGACCGGGGCCCAGGGGTCGGGTATCCTTCGCTCGATGTCCGAGGCGAACTGCTTCGTCGTGCTCGGGCACGAGCAGGGCCCGGTCAGCGCGGGGGACGATGTCGACGTGATAGTGATGGACGGCTTGGTCTAGCCCAGCGCGGCGATCTTGGCGAGCAGTTCCTTTTCGTCGATAGGCTTGACGATATAGTCCTTCGCCCCTTGCCGCATCCCCCAGACCTTGTCGGTTTCCAGCTTCTTGCTGGTGCAGACGATCACGGGGATGTGCTTGGTCGCCTCGTCATGGGTGATGGCCCGCGTCGCCTTGAAGCCGTCGGTCCCGGGCATGATGATGTCCATGAGGACCAAGTCGGGCTGCTCGGATTTCGACTTGGCGATCCCCTCGTCGCCAGTCTGCGCCGTCACGCACTGGTAGCCCTTCTTGGTCAGAGTCTCGATCAGATACTGACGGTCCGTCGCGGAATCGTCGACGATCAGAATCTTCTTGATCGGCATTGCGGCGCCTCCTCTCTCTGCTGACGCTCACAGTCTACTCTTATTTTGCGTGCGATTTTGTTAGCGCGATAACCGGACGGTTCGCAGGCTCTATAGTTCACAAAGACTGACAGCGTTTTGCTCGCGTTCGAATCGTTCCGCGAAATACAATCCTGTGGTGCGTTCGCCGCTCCCCGCGCCCCGCGCGCCTTGAGCGGCCCAACGCGCAAATCCGAGTCGTCCCGCAATAAGCGGCATTTCCAACAACCAAGGAGGGCTTATGAAGGGCATCGTTTCGTCACGAAGCGCGGTTGCTGCCGCGCTCCTGCTCGGGGGAACCGCTTTCGCCGGCAGGGCGGCTCTCGCCGATGTGGTATCCAACCCGGTCTGTCCCGCGGAGCAAGTCCAGTTCAACCCCGGCAACGGCGAAGACATCGTCGTTGCGAAAGGCTACCGCGTGGAGGTATTCGCGAAGGGACTGAACTTCCCGACCGACGTCGCGTTCCTGGGCAGCAGGAGCAATTTCCAGGTGCTGGTGCTTGAATGGCCATTGCCGAGGAAAATTTCCAGCGGAAGAACGTAACATCCGGCGCGAGTACAATGTCGCCAGGGTTTGCCGGCATGAATGCTCCCGTCAAGATCGGAATCATCGGCCTCGGCCGCTGGGCGAAGGTGCTAGCCCGCGCTGCGCGCGCGTCGCGCGAGCTGGAGATCGCAGCTGCGTATAGCCGAACCCCGGAGAAGCGCGCGGCTTTCGAGGCCGAGTTCGGCGTGCGAAGCACGCCCGACCTCGAGACCCTGCTCGCCGACCCCGGGATCCGCGGCGTGGTCCTAACCGTGCCCAACGAGCAGCACTGGCCGCTCGCCGAGCGCGTCGCCGGCGCGGGCAAGCACGTCTACACCGAGAAACCGATCGCCAACACACTCGAGGACGGCCTGCGCATCGCCGCGCTCGAGGCGGGCTGCGGGGTCACCGTCACCGTCGGCCACAGCGCGCGCCTGATGGCGGGCATCCGCGAGATCCGTGCGCGGATCGACTCCGGTGAGCTCGGCCGCGTGGCGTTCATCGAGGCGAACTTCTCCAACGAGCGGGCGCTCGAGCTCACCCCGAAAGCGTGGCGCTGGTACAAGGACAGCGCACCGGGCGGCCCGCTCTCGCAGCTCGCGATCCACCAGTTCGACGTTCTGCACTACCTCGGCGGCGAGATCGCCGAGGTCAGCCAGATGTCCTCCAAGCTCTCGCCCGTCGGCGCCGAGGTCGACGACCAGTCGATGACGCTGCTGCGCTTCGCCGACGGAAAGCTGGGCTACGTGGGCTCGTGCTGGACCTCGCCCGGGATCTTCGCGGTGCGCGTGTTCGGCTCGAAGGGCCTGATGCACTACGAGATCGATTTCGGCACCTGGGATACTCCGCATCTCCTGCACGGCTCCTCGACGCTCTACATCCAGCGCGGCAAGGACGGATACGCCAGGCGCGAGGAGCTGCGAGTCCCAGAGAGCGACATGTTCAGAGCCGAGCTCGAGCAGTTCGCCGCGAGCTGCCGATCGGGGAAGACCGGTGAGCTGTCCGCCGATAATGCCAATGTCGCGCTCGCGGCGGTGTACGCGGCGCTGCGCTCGCTGGAGTGCCGGGGCCAATCAGTGCCGATCTCCGAGGTGGTCGAGGAGACGCGCGCGAAGCTCCGGACCGTCGCCCGCGAAGCCGCCTGAACCGGAGAAACCATGTTCCAATTGTCGAGCCGCTATTTCCAGGAGCTGACCCAGCCCGAGATTGCCGCGCAGCTGAGAAGGAACCCGCTGGTCATCCTGCCCGCGGGGAGCGTCGAGCAGCACGGGCCGCACCTGCCGGCGGGGACCGACAGCTACGCGGCGAACGTGATCTCGCACGCCGTCGCCGAGCGCATGGACGCGCTGGTGCTGCCCGGCGGGCCGCTCGGGGTCACGCCCATGCACATGCCCTTCGAAGCCACCATCACGCTCACGCCGGACACCTACATGAAGGTCGTGGTCGAGACCGGGGTCTCCACCGCCAGGCACGGCGCGAAGCGCTTCCTGATCCTCAACTGGCACGAGGGCAACATCCCCTCGCTCGCGATCGCCGCCGAGTCGCTGCACCGCGACCATGGGATGAGCGTGCTCACCGTGCAGGCCTGCTACGTTGCAGCCGATCTCTACGGCAAGGATTCGGGCGGCCTCACGCACGGAGGCGAGATCGAGGCGCTCGCGGTGCTCGCGCACCGGCCCGACCTCGTCCACCTCGACCGCATCGACTACTCCTCCGACCATTCGCACGGGCGCAAGTGGGACAAGCTGCGCCGCACCCGCAGCTTCCAGCCGGTGCTCACCGACATCCGCACCATCGCGCCCACCGGTTGGTACGGCGCGCCCGAGCACGCGACGGTCGAAAAGGGGAAGCGCATGCTCGCCGACATCGCGGAGGCGATCGCGAAGGAAGCAGGCGAGCTCTTCCGCCTGCTCGACGAGGCTCAAGGCGGCACCGCCGAGATCGTGCACCTCAAGGTCGCCCCCTGATGGCGCGCGTGCTCACCCAAGGACAGGCGAAAAACCTCGGGCTCCCCGGGCGGAAGTCGCTCGAGATCGTCTCGGGGGAGAAGGGTTCGCGTGCGGTAACTCTGCGGCTGGTCGAGATCGCGGTTCCGCAGCCGGGCGACAAGCCGCGCGGCAGGCACTTCCACAGCGACACCGAGGAGTGCATCTACGTGCTCGCAGGCGAGGGCCGCACCGAGTCGGACAGCGGCGAGCACGCCCTCAGGGCCGGCGACACGCTGCTGATTCCCGCGGGCGAAGCGCACGTCACCCGCAACACCGGAGGCGAGCCCCTCGTGCTGCTCTGCTTCTTCCCGGTTTGCCAGGTCGTCAATCGCGACGCCTCTAAGTGACGCACGACGTCGTCTGTCTGCGGCCCGAGGCCGATTTTGCGCGCGTCGGAGCGCTGCCGCCCCGGTCCCTGAAGGTCGCCTACCGCCGGCCCGACGACGCGAATCTCGCCGCGCTGCTCAGGGAAGCCCGCGCCATAGTGATGCCGGCGGTGGGGCCGAAGCTCGCCCCGGCGCTCTTCGAGGGAAGCCGGCTCGCGCTGGTGCAGGTCACCGGCGCCGGCGTCGACCGCCTCGACGCGCAGTCGATGAAGCGGCTCGGCATCCCGGTCGCCAACGTTCCCGGCGGCAGCAACGGCGCGGTCGCCGAATACGCGGTGACGGCGGCGTCGATGCTGCTGCGGCGCTTCGCGTGGGCGGACGCCGAGATCCGCAAGGGCAACTACGCGGCATTCCGCGCGCGCCTTCTCGCCGATAATCTCCCCGCGCTCGAAGGCCTGACCGTCGGGGTGATCGGACTCGGCGTGATCGGGCTGGCGGTCGCCGAGGCCTTCGGGAGGTTTGGTTGCAAGCTCGTTTACTGCGATCCCCAGCCGCGCGACCGGGCAGCGGCCGCTGCGCTCGGCGCCGAGGCGGTGCCGCTCGAGGCGCTGCTCGCGACCGCTGACGTGGTGTGCGTGCATGTTCCGCTCCTCCCCGCCACGCGAGGCCTGATCGGCGCGGCGCACCTCGCCGCGATGAAGCCCGGTGCGGTGCTCGTGCAGGCCTCGCGCGGAGGCGTCGTCGACGAGGCGGCGCTCGCCGCGCAGCTCGCCTCGGGCCGCCTCGGCGGAGCCGCCGTGGACGTGTACGAGACGGAGCCAATCGCCGCCGGCAATCCCCTGCTTACGCTCGAGGGCGACGGCGCGCGAAAGCTCCTCCTGACCCCTCACGTCGCCGGGGTCACGCGCCAGTCGTACGCGCTGCTCTTCAGGAGCAGCTGGGACAACGTGGAGCGCGCCCTCCGCGGCGAGCCCCCGCACAACCGCGTCTATTGAAACGGAGGAGAGATGAAGACCGTTGCAGCGTTGCTGATTCTCATGCTGGCGCAGCCTGCGCTCGCCCAGGGCGACGATTTCCCCAAGCGTGCGGTGCGCATGATCTCGCCCAACGCACCGGGCAGCTCGAACGACACGCTGGGACGCATCCTCGGCGCGAAGCTGGGCGAGGTGCTCGGCCAGCAGGTAATCATCGAGAATCAGGCGGGCGCGAGCGGCTTGATCGCGATGGAAAGCTTCAAGAACGCGCAAGGCGACGGCTACACGATCCTCCTCGCCTCGCCTGCCGGAATGTCGATCGCGCCCCTGCTGCAGAAGCGCGTGACCTACGACCCGGTCAACGATTTCCAGTTCGTGTCGCTCGTGGCGATGCAGCCGAACATGCTGGTGGTCACGCCTTCGCTCCCCGTCAAGACGGTGCGGGAGCTGATCGATTACTGCAGGGCGCGGCCCGGCCAGGTCAACATGGCTTCCGCGGGACCCGGGTCGCAGAGCCATCTCGCCGGCACCATGCTCCAGATCGCCGGCGAGTTCGGCTCGGTGCACGTGCCCTACAAGGGCGGTGGCCCGTCGGTGGCCTCGGTCATGTCGGGAGAGTCGCAATGGACCTTGACACCCGCCTCGGCGGTCGCCGGGCCGGTGCGCTCCGGCAGGTTGCGCGCGCTTGCCCAGAGCCTGCCCCAGCGCACGCAGCTGCTCGAGGGTGTCCCCGCGGTCGCCGAAACGCTCCCGGGATTCAGCTACAGCGCGTGGGTGGGCCTGCTCGCGCCCAAGGCAACGCCGCTGCCCGTCGCGCAGAAGCTGCGGGCCGCGCTGCTCAAGACCTTGGCCTTGCCCGATGTGAAGGAGGGATTCGGCAAGCAGGGCGCCGAGATCTCGACCGACACACCGGAGGAGTTCCGCGAGATGGTGCGCGCGGAGATCGAGAACATGAAGAAGGTGGTGAAGGCGGCGGATCTGAAGATCGAGTAGCCGCCCTTGTGCTATCTTCCCCCGTCATGACCCCTTCCGCCGCGGAGAGATCCGAGCTGGCCCCGACCGGAAAGCTCCGCGTCGGAATCAACTACGGCAATTTCCTCCTCGTCACCAAGCATTCCGAGAGCGAGTACACAGGCATCGCGGTGGACCTGGGACGGGAGATCGGAAAGCGGCTCGGCGCAGAGGTGGAGTTCGTTCCCTTCGCAACCGCGGGCAAGCTCGCCGACGCGGTCAAGGGCGGCGCGTGGGACGTGGCCTTCCTCGGCAACGAGCCGCAGCGCGCGGCGGAAATCGCCTTCAGCCCAGCCTACCTCGAGATCGAGGCGACGTACCTCGTCCCCGCCGGTTCGAAGATCCGCTCGATCGACGAGGTGGATCGCCCTGGCGTACGTATCGCGACCGCGGTGAACAGCGCCTACGACCTCTATCTCACCCGTAACATCAAGCACGCGACGCTGGTGCGTGCGAACGCCATCCAGGGCTCTTACGACGTCTTCGTGAAGGATAAGCTCGAGGTGCTGTCGGGCCTGAAGCCGCGGCTCCTCGACGACGCCAAAACACTCCCGGGGTCGCGCGTCCTCGAGGGCCGCTTTACCGTCATACAGCAGTCGGTCGGCACGCCGCAGGGACGCCCTGCCGCCGCCGGCTATCTCGCGGAATTCGCCAAGGAAATGAAGACGTCGGGATTCGTGGCCCAGGCGATCGCTCGCCACAAGGTCCGCGGAGTGACCGTCGCAGCCTGACGGCCCGGAATTCCGGGCTGGAGTAAAGTGTTTGCAAAGGAAGGAATGGTCGCAATTATTGTTTGCTGGTCATCAACCCTAGGAGGGGACATGAAGAAGAAACTGGTAGCTCTCGTAGTTCCTCTGCTTATCTCGCTCGGCATAGCCGCGGGTCCGGTCCTCGCGGATGGTCGGGGCGGTAGGCCGTCCACTGACCGCGTGTTCATAGACCGCGATGTCGATACCTTCGCGGTGCTTCCCAACGGAGTCATGAATCCGGAGGGCATCACGGCGAATCCTGCCAATGGCGACATCTACGTATCCACGTTCTCGGCGCCGTTCAAGCTGCTGCGCTATAACCGGCACGGCAAGTTGCTCGCTCAACTCGACTTCGCTCAGCCGCTGCTCGGCCTGGAATTCAGGAATGGCAAGGTCTACATCTGCAACGTCGGTAACTTCGTCGGAGCGCCTTCCAAGATCCAGCGGGTCAATGCCAACCTGACCGGTCTCGAGGATGTGGCGGTCATGCCGTCCATCGGCGCGCCGGCACCCAACTTTGCGGTCGGCAATCCGGACGGCAGCACCGACCTCATCACATTCGGGGACGTCGCCAGCGTGCCGAACGCGCTCGTCTTCGACAGCAAGGGGACGCTGTACGTCTCCGACTCGTTCCAGGGCGCGGTCTTCAAGATCGCCAACGTCGCAAGCTGCAATGTCGCGACCTGCACGGTCAACACGCTGAGCCATAACGGGTTGCTCGCGACGGTCGGCTTTCCGCCGTTCGGCGCGAACGGCCTCGCTTTCAATACGGACGAGTCGGTGCTCTACGTCGCGAACACCGGCGACGATCGCGTCCTCAGCATGAATCCGGAGACGGGCGCGGTCAGCACCTTCTCGGAAAGTCTCAACGGCGCCGACGGCCTGGTCTTCGACAAGCGCAGCGGTCTCCTCTGGGTCTGCACCAATCAGGCCGATGAAGTCGTGGCACTGAACGAGAACGGCAGGGTTGTCGCGAAGCTCGGCGAATTCCGCGGGATCCACAAGAACGGCACGCCAAACGGGTTGTTGTTTCCCGCCAGTCCCGTGATCGTCGGCGACGACATCTACGTCACCAACCTGGCGATCGCGCTGACACCCGCCGTCGGCGACGAGCCCGAGGAAGACGTCACGCTGTGGACGGTTTCGAGGATGGAGCTGCCGCACTAGCTCGACGATCCGGTTCGCGACAACAAAGCCCCGCTCCTGCGGGGCTTTCTGTTTTTTTCTAACGGAGCAACAGCAGCACCATCATTCCGCCGGCGATCGTCGCCAAGATGCTGCGCGTCGCGGCGGCGAGGGCAAACGCGACAAGGCCCGCGACCAGCCGGGGATTGCCGATCGAGATCGACAGCGCGCCGTGGGACGAGGCGAGATCGGGGACGATGATGGCCATGAGCGCTGCAGCGGGCGCGTAGCGCAGCACGCGCTCCGCAGTCGCCGGCAGGCGCAGGTGGCTTCCGGGCAGGACGAAAATCGCACGAGACAAGAAAGCAACGAGCGCTGCACCGACGATCAGCGCCCAACCGATCCAAGAGCCCACGCCCACGCTATCCTCGGCCTTCCTGCCGCGGGCTTGCACGCGCGACAGCGAGGCCGACCACAACGCCGACTGCTATCGCCGCGAGCAATCCGACGTTAAGCGGCCACCTCGAAGCGGCGAGCGCCACTCCGCCCGCTGCAAGGGCCGCGCACACGATCGCGCGGTCGTAGAGCAGCGGCACCAGCACTGCGATCAGGGCGAGGGTGGCCGCGAATTCGAGCGACCAGGCCGGTGGAATCAAAGCCCCCCCGAAGATGCCGATCATCGACGCCGCCTGCCAGCCGGCCCACATGACCAGCGATCCGCCCAGGAAGAACCAGTGCTTGTGGCCCTTCGCCTCGTCCGGCCGATATCTGCCGACGAACAGCGCGAACACTCCGTCGACCGTGATGTACGAGAGCAGAGCACGCCACGGCCGCGACAAGTGCTCGAAATGCGGCGCGAGCACGGCGCTGTAGATCACGTATCGCAGATTGACGATCAGCGCGGTGGCGAACATCACCCAGAGCGGCGCCTTGGCGATCAGGAGCGGCAGCACCGCGAGCTGCGCCGAACCGGCGAAGACGAGCACGCTCATGGCAACCGCCTGTGCTTGAGTGAGGCCGGCGCTCACCATGGCGACGCCCGCAACTATGCCCCAGGGAACGATGCCGATCAGAAGCGGGGCCGAGGCCAGCGCGCCCTCTCGAAGCGCCGAAATGTGCTCGCGTTGCATTTTTTTGGTGCTTGTTGGCTGCCGCCAAGTCGCGCGGAACAAGTGCACGCCGCGTCCTCCATGATACCGAGAAACTGCGGAAAACTACCGACGCCACAGCAAGATTCGAGATTTCCGCGCCAGCGTTCCTTGACGGCGAGACGGTGGAAAAGCGAAAGTCGCATGACGAATAAATGGGGGAGCGGATATCATGAAAACGTTCACGCGAATCGTCGTCGTCGTCGCGGCGGCGCTGGCGCTTGCCGCGTGCCCTTTCAAGAAGGAAACGGCCAAGCCTCCGGTTACTCCTCCGCCTCCCCCGCCGCCGGTACTCACAACGCTCTACGTCAACGCGGCCACCGGCTCGGATGCGAATTCCGGGGCGCAGAACACGCCGCTCAAGACGATCACCAAAGCGACGCAGCTCGCCACCAGCGGCTCGACCATCAACGTCGCTCCGGGGACCTACAACGCCGCCAACGGCGAGACTTTTCCGATCTCCGTGCCCGGCGGCGTTGCGCTGCTCGGCGACGAACCGAACAAGGGAGCCGGAAGCAACCCCACCAGCGTCGTCGGCGGCGGACTCGCGCCGGGAGCGGCGAGCGGGACCGTGGCCGTCGCGCTGATCCCCGGGCAAGGGTCGACCGTCGCGGGGTTCACGGTCACGAACGAGAACGGCGCGTTCGCCGAGCGCCGGGGCCTCATGCTGTCCAACGGCACTGTGACTCTGCGGAACAACACCGTCACGGGCGCGACCCAGACCGTCGGCGTATACGTCGGCGCGTCCTCCAACCACGTAATCACGGGCAATCGGATCGCAAACAACCAGGGGTCAGGCCTCGGGTTCATCGAAGGCGGCGCGGGCTCGAAAGTCGAGAACAACGACATCAGCGGCAACCAGACCGGCGTGAAGTACGCGGGCGCGGGCGGCGATCTCGGCGGCGGCGCGACGGGCAGCACCGGCGGAAACATCATCGCCTGCAACACCCAGGATGACCTCATGTCCTCCGCCTCAACGGCGATAACGATTTCCGCGGCGAACAACGCGTGGGACCATTCCTCGCCAACCGTCGGCTGCAACGCCGGCGACGACGTCTGTGACACGAAGTCTGGCACGGCGAACGCCGCGACCATCGTCGCGACGCCCGCCACGCAGGCGGCGACCCATTGCCCGGCCGGGGTGACCTACTACGTGAACTTCCTGGGAGACGACGCGAATCCGGGGACACAGGCCTCGCCGTTCAAGACCATCACCAAGGGCCTCAGCGTCGCCGCCAGCGGCTCGACCGTGGTGGTCGCGCCGGGCACCTACGACCTCCTCAACCTTGAAACCTTTCCGATCACGGTGCCGGACGGCGTGCTGCTGATCGGGGACGAGGCCAACAAAGGCGCCGGGAGCAGCCCCACCACCATCGCCGGCGGCGCCGCCGCACCGGGATTCGCGAACACCAGCGTGACGGTGCTCGCGGGAACGGGGTCGACGGTCGCGGGCTTCACGGTCACGAACACGTTTGCGACACTCCCTGTCCGTCGCGGAATCATCCTCCAGCACGACAACGTCAGCCTGAAGAACAACACGGTGACGGGCGCGTCCCACCAATACGGGATCTATGTCGACGGCACTTCGGCCAACGACCTGATCGCCGGAAACAGGATCGTGAACAACGGACCGGGTACGGGCACGGGCCTGGGCTTCATCAGCGGCGGGGCCGGAAGCAAGGTGGAGAACAATGTCATCACGGGCAACGGCACGGGGATCGAGTACGACGTCGACGGGGGAGACCTCGGCGGCGGCGCCGCGGGCAGCACGGGCGGGAACACGATCTCGTGCAATGGCACCACCGTCAACGGTGGCGTCGATATCGTCTTGCTCCCCGGTGCGCCGATCACGCTGTCGGCCAAGAACAACTTCTGGGATCACGTCGCGCCGACGCAATCGTGCAACTTCACCGGGGACGACATCTGCGACGGCAACGCCGGCACGGCGCTGGCCTCGACCATCGTCGCCGACGGCGCCGCGCTGGCAGCGAGCCCTTGCCCATAGCAAGAATCTGGACCGGGGTGGCTCGCGCCACCCCGGCTCAAGACTGAACGTTTCCTATCGGCTGTTCCTTTCCCGGTCGGGTCAGGTTCCGCTTAATCCCTCTCCCGGTCAAGGCGCACGACGTTCGCCGCGGGCTTCTCCTCGATCTCGGCCGCCTCGATCTGCTCGAAGCGCTGCGATATCTTGCGGCTGGAGATCTGCACGTCCTGAGCGTCCTCATGCGCCTGACGAATGTGGTCGGCGAGCTTCTTCATGCGCTCGTCGAAGCGCGCGAAGTCCACGCCGAGCTTCCCGAGCTCTTCCTTGATGACGTGGATGTGCCTGCGGGTTTCGACGTCCTTGAGGACCGCGCGCGCCGTGTTGAGCACCGCCATGAGGGTCGTGGGCGACACGATCCAGACGCGCTTGCCGATGGCGTACTCGACGACCTCCTGGTGATAGGCGTGGATCTCGGCGAACACCGCCTCCGCCGGCACGAACATCACTGCGCCGTCCGAAGTCTCCCCCGCGATGATGTACTTCCTCGCGATATCGTCGACGTGCTTGCGAACATCGGACTTGAACTGCCGCTGCGCGGCAGCGCGCTCGGCCTCGTCCGCTCCGCGATCGAACATGCGATGGTAGTTCTCCAGCGGGAATTTCGAGTCGACCGGAACCAGCCCCGTCGGCGGCGGCAGCCGCAGAATGCAGTCCACGCGCATGCCGTTCGAGAGCGTGTACTGGAGCTCGAAAGCGGCGGCCGGGAGCACGTTCCTCACCAGCGCCTCGAGCTGCACCTCGCCGAACGCGCCGCGCGAGCGCTTGTCCCCCAGGAGCTCCTGCAGGCTCACCACGCTCCCGGTGAGGCTTTCGATCTTTTTCTGGGCCTCGTCGATCGTCGCCAGGCGCTGCATCACGCTCACGAACGTCTCGTTGGTCTTCTTGAAACCTTCCTCCAGCCGCTCGTCCACCCGGCCGGCGATCTGGTCGAGCCGCTGGTCTATCTTCGCCGAGAGCCGCTCGCTCGAATCGGCGAGGTTCCTGCCGAGCCGGTCGCCCTGCTGGGTCAGCCCCTCGTGCAGGTCCTTCAGCATGTCGCGGTGCTTCTTCTCGAGCGTCGGTCCGAGAACGGCCTCGGGATCCGCGAAATTGCGCTCGAGCAGCACCAGGCGGCGCAGCACCCGGAGCAGAACGATCAGGACGATGACCAGGACGACAAGCGTGGCTTCAGCCATGCGTCATTGTAACGCCCGTCAGCCCTCCTGATTGCGCATCCAGTCCGCGGTCTTGAACAACGCGTCGCCGAGGCTGCGCCGCAGGCCCTCGTCGATTCCCGTGTCCTCCATCGCCCGCGACATGCACGCGAGCCACAGGTCGCGCTCTGCCTCGCCGATCGCAAACGGGAGGTGCCGCGCGCGCAGCGCGGGGTGGCCGAAGCGCTGTGCGTAGAGCTGCGGGCCGCCCAGCCAGCCCGAAAGGAACAGATAAAGCTTCTCGCGCGCCTGCGAGAGGTCGGCCTTGTGCAGCCGGCGAATGTCGGCGAATCCGGCCTCGCTGTCCATGAGGTCGTAGAAGCGGCCGACGAGCCCGCGGACGGCCGCGTCGCCCCCCAGCAGCTCGTACGGCGTCGGCTTCGCCCCGGCACCGCCGCTCATAACGCTTCGCGCAGGGCCGCGAGCGGTGGGCGGCCGAGCGCGGCGCGTGCTCCGACCCACGCGTTCAGCACGACCGAGGCGAGTCCCAGGGACGGACCGGCGACCCATATCCAGCCGTTCCACGCGAAATCGAGCTCGAAGATTCGCGTCGCGAGCGCCCAGCCTATCGCGGTCGCGCCGCAGGCCGCAAGCGCGCCGGCAATCATCCCGAGAACGGCGAATTCGGCGCGCTGCGCGGCAAGTACTTGCGCGCGGCTCGCGCCGAGGGCGCGCATTACCCCCGCCTCGTGCGTACGCTCGTCCTGCGTCGCGAGCAGCGCCGCATACAGCACCAGGACTCCGGCGGCGAGGGCAAACAGGAACACCAGCTGCACCGCCGCGATCAGCTGGTTCATGACCGCCTGCACCTGCCCAAGGACGGTGCCCACGTCGATCACCGTGAGATTCGGGAAGGCCTGCGACAGGCGCAACGTGAGGCGCGCGTCGCCGGCCGGCGCGTGGAAGCTCGTCACGTAGCTCGCCGGGAAATCCTCGAGCAGGTGCGGCGTGGCAATGAAGAAGAAGTTCGGTCGCATCGAGTCCCAGTCGAGCTTCCGCACGCTCGTGACCGGGGCCGAGAAGCTGCGGCCGGCCACCAGGAACTCGAGCCTGTCCCCCAGCCGGATGCGCAGCCGCTCCGCGACCCGGCGCTCGACCGAGATCGCGCCGCCCGCGAAGTCCCCAGGCGAGAACCACGCGCCTTCGATCACGCGATTGTCGGACGGCAGCGCGGAGAAATAGCTGAGGTTGAACTCTCGCTCGATCTGGCGCCTCGCGCGCTCGTCCGAGTAATCCTCCGCGCCGACCGGCTTGTCGTTGATCGAGATCAGGCGCGCGCGCACCATGGGAAAGGCCTGAGGTCGCGCGAGCCCGTTGCGCTCGAAGAAATCCGCGAGCGCTTCCCGCTGATCCGGCTGGATGTTGACTAGGAAGCGGTCTGGAGCGTCCGGCGGCAGGCGCCGCTTCCAGGCGTCCAGCAGATCGGCCCGGATCAGGGTCAGCAGCAGCACCGCGGTCAATCCCACAGCCACGGCCACGACCTGCACCGCGTTGCTGCGCGGGCGCCGCATCAAACTCGCGAGACCATAACGCCAGGAGACGCCGCCCCCGGCGCGCCCGAACTTGGCGACGACCCGCAGGGCGGCGTAGGCGACCGCGGCGAAGACGGCGAAGGAGGCGGCGAAGCCGCCGAAGACGTAGGCCGCCAGCCGGAGCTCGCCCGCCTGCCATCGCAGCAGTGCGAACGCGGCCGCAAGCCCGATAACGTAGACGGCGACCGTGCCCCGTCCGGCCGCCCCGACGTCCCGCCGGATCACCCTGAGCGCCGGGACGTTCTTCAGCTGGAGCAGGGGTGGAAACGCGAAGCACGACAGGAGCACTATGGCGGTGGCCGCTCCCTGGACCGCGGGGACGGGCCCGGGCTGCGGCAACGTCCCGGGGATGAGAGAGGCCAGCCACCACGCGACCACGCTTTGGACGAGGAATCCCAGCGCGCATCCTGCGAGCGATGCGACCAGAGCGAGCATCAGGAACTCGATGGCAAACAGCGAGAATAGCCGCGACTGCGACGCGCCGAGGCAGCGCATCACCGCGTAGCCGTCGAGGTGCCGCTCGGTGTAGCGCCGGGCACCGAGGGCGAGGGCCACCCCCGACAGGATCACCGAGAGCATTGCGGCGAGACCGAGAAAGCTCTGCGCCCGGTCCAGGCCCGCGCGCACCTCGGGTCGGGCGTTCTCGAGGCTGTCGACGCGCTCGCCCCTGGCGAGCCGTGAGCTTGCCCACCGCTCGAAGCGGAGAATCGCGTCGCGCTCTCCGGCCGCGAGAAGCTGATAGCCGATGCGGCTCTGCGGCTGCAGCAGGCCGGTGGCGGGCAGATCGTCGCGGCGCATCAGGATTCTCGGGGCGAAGTTCACGAACGACACGCCGCGGTCGGGCTCGAGCGTAAGCACGGCTGCGATGCGAAAACTGGCCCGGCCGAGCTCGAGAGGATCGCCAGGCTTCGCCTTGAGCGCAGACATCATTCGCTCGTCCAGCCATACTGTCCCCGCGGCAGGGATGTCCTCGACTGCGGCATCGGGCGCGTTGAGGCCAGGAGCCGCGCGCAGGGCGCCGCGCAACGGATAGCCGGGCGTGACCGCCTTTACCGAGGCGAGCTGCGCCTCCTCGCCCGCTCTGGCCATGCTGACGAAAGTCACGCTCTCCGCGTGTCGCAGGCCCAGTCTCGCGATCGTTTCCGGAAACTCGGAGCTCCACGGATGGTCCGCGGAGAGCAGAACGTCCGCGCCGAGAACCTGATGGGCTTCGCGCGTGAGCGCCTGCCGCACCCGGTCGGCGAAAAAGGCGACGCTCGTGACGCTGCCCGCCGCGAGCACCAGCGCGAGCGTGAGCACGCGCAGCTCGCCAGCTCGCCAATCGCGAAAGAGCATCCTGAGCGCAAGGCGCGCCATCCGCTCAGCCTCCCCCGTCGACCCGGCCCGCGACCAGGCGGATCTTGCGCGCGCAGCGCCCCGCGATGGCCTCGTCGTGCGTGACCAGCAGCAGCGTGGTTCCGCCTTCCGCGTTCAGCCTGAACATGAGGTCGATCACGCCGGCGCCGGTGGCGGCGTCGAGGTTTCCCGTGGGCTCGTCGGCAAGGAGGAGCTTGGGGCGGGTGACGAACGCCCGCGCAAGCGCGACGCGCTGCTGCTCTCCGCCAGAGAGGGTCTTCGGGTAATGATGCAGGCGTTCCGAGAGACCGACGCGGCCGAGCATTTCGCGCGCGTGTGCCTGCGCCCCGGTCTCCCCAGCAAGCTCGAGCGGCAGCATGACATTCTCCAGGGCGTTCAGAGCCGGCAGCAGATGGAACGACTGGAACACGAACCCCAGCAGCTTCGAGCGCAGGGCGGCACGGCCGTCCTCGTCCAGCGAAAACAGATCCGTCCCGTCGAGGCGAACCGCGCCCGCGCTCGGCGTATCGAGGCCCGCGAGCAGGCCGAGCAGGGTCGATTTGCCGGAGCCCGAGGCGCCCACGATGGCGACCGCCTCCCCGGGCATGACCTTGAGGGAAATGTCCTTCAGAATAACGAGGTCGGAAGCGCCGTTTGACAGCGGAACGACCTTCGACACCCCCGTCGCCTCGACGATGGATTGAGAGGAATCAGGCATGAAATCGATACTGTTTGCGGCCCTGCTCGCCTTCAGCAGCAGCGGAATCGCTGCGCCGACGATCCTGGTCTTCGGAGACAGCCTTTCCGCGGCCTACGGGATACCGCAGAGCGCCGGCTGGGTTGCTCTGCTCGGCGATCGCTTGAAGCAACGCAAGTCGAATTATACCGTGGCGAACGCGAGTATCAGCGGCGAAACCTCGGCGGGCGGCGCCGCGCGCATCGGCAAGACGCTCGCCTCCGTGAAGCCCGCAGTTGTGATCGTCGAACTTGGCGCCAACGACGGCCTGCGCGGGCTGCCGGTGACCGACATGAAAAGGAATCTCGCCGCGATCGTGCAGGCTTCGAAGCGCGACGGCGCCCGCGTCGTGCTCGTCGGCATGCAGCTGCCGCCCAACTACGGCGTGCCCTACGTCAACCAGTTCAAGATTGCGTTTGGCGAGGTCGCGAAGGAAGAGCGCGTGGCGTTCGTGCCCTTTCTTCTCGAGGGCCTCGACAAGCGTGAGCAGTTCCAGGCGGACAACCTCCACCCAACGGCACAGGCCCAGACCATCCTTCTTGAGAACGTGTGGCGCAAGCTCGCCGCGATGTTGATGGGGCCGCCGCCTAGGACATAGTGAGCGCTGCGGCGCCCGCGCGCATCGCGCCGATGCGGCGCGCCTCCGGGAAGCCCTGACTGCGGAAAACCTCCAAAACCCGCGCTTCGGCGGAAGAAGCGCACGTCACGAGCAGTCCCCCGCTGGTCTGAGGGTCGCAGACGAGCTTCCGCTGCCACTCCGGCGCGCCAGACGGCACGCGCACTTCGCGGCCGTAGCCCTTCCAGTTACGGTCTGACGCGCCGGTCGCGATGCCTTCCTTCACGTGCTCGAGCGCCTCGGGAATCACCGGCAGGTCGTCGAGGCGAACCTCGGCGCCCAGCTTCGAGCCACGGCAGATCTCCAGCAGGTGCCCGGCGAGACCGAAGCCGGTAACGTCGGTCAGCGCGTGGACCTCTTCCATCTCGGCGAGCGCCGTGCCCGGCGTATTGAGCTGGGTCGTGACTTCGACCATGCGCCTGTAGCCCTCGGCGGACAGCCTGCTCTTTCTCAGCGCCGCGGAGAGGATCCCGACCCCGAGCGGCTTGCCGAGGATCAGTACATCGCCATCCTTCGCCCTGTCGTTGCGCTTCACTTTGTCCGGGTGCACCAGACCCAGGGCCGCCAGGCCGTAGATCGGCTCGAGCGTGTCGATCGAATGGCCTCCGGCGATAGGGATGCCGGCCAGGGCGCACACCGACTCGCCCCCCGCGACGATCCGCCGGATCACCTCGACCGGAATCTTCTCGAGTGGCATACCGACTATCGCCAGCGCGAAGATCGGCTTCCCGCCCATGGCGTAGACGTCCGAGAGCGCGTTGGTCGCGGAGATGCGCCCGAAGTCGGTGGGGTCGTCGACGATGGGTGTGAAGAAATCCGTCGTCGCGACGATGGCCTGGTCGTCGTTCAGGCGGTACACCGCGGCGTCGTCGCTCGACTCGATGCCGACGAGCAATTCCCTCGGCAGGCCGCGGACGGGCGTCTTGGCGAGGATCTCGGACAGGACCGCGGGCGCGATCTTGCATCCGCAGCCGCCACCGTGCGAGAACTGAGTGAGACGGATGAGATCGGCCGGAGCGTTCATGGAATAAAATGCAGCATGGACGTGAAACGCGCGAGCACGGGTACCGTAGCACAGCTCGATGCCTTTGACGAGATCATCGACGTGCGCTCGCCTGCCGAATACGCGCTCGACCACGTGGCCGGCGCTCTGAACTGCCCTGTGCTCGACGACGAAGAACGGGCGCGGGTCGGCACGATGTACAAGCAGGTCTCGCCTTTCGACGCGAAGAAGGCGGGCGCGGCGCTGGTGTCGCGGAACATTGCGCGGCACATCGAGGAGCGCTTCCGCGGACGACCGCGCGAATGGCGTCCGCTCGTCTACTGCTGGCGCGGCGGGCAGCGCTCGGCCTCGATGGCGCACGTGCTCCGCGAGGTGGGATGGGATGCGGCAACCCTGGAGGGCGGCTACCGCGCCTACCGGCGCGAAGTCCTGGCGCAGCTCGAAGCCCTCCCCGGCAGGTTCCGCTTCCGGGTGCTGTGCGGGGCCACGGGAAGCGGCAAGAGCCGGCTGCTGGAGGCACTCGCGGCGCAGGGGGCGCAGGTGCTCGACCTCGAGCGCCTCGCGCGCCACCGCGGGTCGCTCCTCGGGAGCCTCCCGGGGGAGCCGCAGCCCCCGCAGAAGATGTTCGACAGCCGGGTATGGAACGCGCTCAGGACGCTCGACCGTTCGAAGCCCGTCCATGTCGAGGCCGAGAGCAAGAAGATCGGCCAGTTGCAGGTGCCCGCAGCGCTGCTTGAGCGCATGCGCGAAGGGGAATGCGTGCGCCTCGAAGTACCAGCCGCCGAGCGCGTGCGCTTTCTCATCGGGGAGTACGGGCACTTCCTTGCCGATCCGGACGCGCTCAAGGAGAAGCTGAGGGGCCTGACCGCCCACCATGGCCACGCCGTCATCGGGCGCTGGCTGTCCCAGGTCGGCGCGGGAGCATGGCCGGCACTGGTCGCCGACCTGCTGCGCATGCACTACGATCCGTCATATTTGCACGCGACTGCCAGAAACTACTTGCATTATCATAGCGGCCGGCAGCTTTTCCTCGAATGCCTCGACGAGGCCGGGATCGAAAGCGCCGCCGCGGATCTCTCCCGTTCCCCGGTCTGAGCTGAAGGAGATCGGGAGTCGGAGGAGGGATGTTCTTCAGGCAGCTTTTCGATCCAGCTTCGTCCACGCTGACCTACGCTGACCACGTGACCGCGGGAACGGGATGAACGCAGAGGACCAGCCGCGGCCTCTGGTGTTGTCCCTCGCCAGCGTGGGCGCCGACGAGGAGCGCTATCTTCGCTCGCTGCTCGCGCTGCTCAAGACCTATCTGGAGCCGCAGTGGTGCCTCGCTGCGCGCCTCGGCGACCTGCCGGACGCCGTTCTCATAGACATGGACGGCCCGGAGGGACGCCAGGTGTGGGAGAACGTGCACTTCGCGGGCATTCCACGCATCGCGTTCAGCAGGGACCAGGTTCTCGGCGCAGAGTGGACTCTGCTGAAGCCCGCGCGCCCCGGAGGGCCACACAGCGTCACGGAAGTTCTGCAGGCCGTCGCCGGAAAGCTGCAGATAGCCGACCCGTCGCCCGGCGGCGGGAGCGGCAAGGCGACTTTCGCTGCGCTGGCGCGCCGGGCTTGCGGCCAGACGCAACCCGCGGATCTCGTGCTCTCGAACGGCTCGGTCCTCGTGGTGGACCCGGGGCAGAAAGTCTTCTACTCGTCGCGCACCATCGACGAGCTCATCGCGCTCCTGCGCAGCCGGCGTCGCCTGGAGGGGAAGGTGACATCCGTGGCTAGCGCCGAGAAGCTTCCCGCACGCCTTGCGCGATGGGGCATCAAGCCGCGCGCGCTGGAGGAACTGCTGTGGCTGACCGGGCTGGTCACCGGTGCGGGAGAGTCCCTCGGGGGCTGGAACATGCGCGACCTCGTCCGACTGAACCGCTGGCCCGACTTCGCCAAGCTTCCCTACAGGCAGTGCCACCTCAAGATGGCGGCCATGCTCACCAAGGAGGGGCTCCTTCCCGAGAAGCTCGCCGAAGCGTGCGAGGTGCCGACCGGCGACGTCGCGGACTTCCTGAACGCCTGCGCCGAGATCGGAATACTCGAGTCGAAGGCGACGCACGCCGGCGCCTCCGCCGGGGAAATCAAGGCGACCACGATGGACATCTGGCGCGGCGTGGTGGGTACTTTCAAGCGGACGGGCTAAGCCGTCAGGGGCCGACGATTTTCAGCACCCGGCCGTCTCCTGTGAGGATGTAGAGCTCTCCGGCTCCGTCCCGGCCGAAAGACTGGGTGACGCCGGAACCCGCGTTTGCCATCGGCGCTTGCACGACGGTGGCGCTGCCGCTCGCGTCGAGCGTCAGCCCTCGCAGGAATCCCAGGCAGAGGTCGGAAAACAGGTACGTTCCCTGCAGCCCGGGAATGGCCGAGCCCCGGTAGACGAAGCCTCCGATGACGGCACACTCGCCGCTGTTGTGATCGTAGTCATAGACCGGCAGGGTGAGGCCGGTCATGTTGCAGGTCGAAGCCCCGAAGCAGTGCGACCCTTCCATGATGCTCCAGCCATAGTTGCGGCCCGCTGCCGTGGCCGGATCGGTCGTACCGACGACGTCCACCTCCTCGAACAGGCCCTGTCCGACATCGGCGATGTAGAGCCTGTTCGAGAGCACATCGAACGCGGGCCGAAACGGGTTGCGCAAGCCGATCGCCCAGACCTCGTTCCGGCCGACCACCGGCCACACGGGATTGTCGGCGGGGATCGAATACGGAAGCGAGGCGACATCGAGCCGGAGGATCTTCCCGAGAAGCGAGCCCGGATCCTGCGCGTGACCGAATTGATTGTTGCCCCCGCCCCCGTCGCCGGTCGACAGGTAGAGCATCCCATCGGGGCCGAACATCACGCGGCCGCCGTAGTGGTTGGTCGCATCCGGATGGGGAATCCGTATGATCTCGACCCCGGGCGTCTGTAGCACGTCGTGGTTGGTTCCGGAGACCTGATAGCGCTCGACCACGATATCCCCGGTGGGCGTAATGCTGTTATCGGTCCAATGTACGTACACAAAACCGTTCGAGAGGAAGTTCGGATCAAAGGTGAACGAGAGCAGGCCTCCTTCCCCTTGGAGAGGCAGCACACGGCTCGATATGTCGAGAAAGGGGGTCGACACCAGAGCGCCGTTGCTGTCGATGACGAGGATCTGCCCGGTCCGTTCGGCGATGAACATGCGCGCGTCTCCCGGCGGCGCCTGCAGATCCGTCAGATTGGAGAGTCCGTCGGCAGCGCTGAACACCTGCTCAAGCCTGAGGTCGAATGATTGTGATACGGGGGGCGCCTCCATCGGATTGTTGCTGCTGCCGTGGCACGACACTATGAGGAGTACGGCTGCGCCAACGCCTAGTACACGCGAGGTCCGCATGAAGCCCCCTCTAGAGCGCGCCCAGCACCTTCAGGTGGGTGACGACGCTCCTCCCGAGCGCCGAGAGCGCATAGCCTCCCTCGAGAACCGAAACGATCTTGCCCCCCGCGTATTTGTCGGCGACTTCCTTGATGCGCTGGGTGACCCAGGCGTAGTCGGCCTCGGTGAAGCGCAGCATGGCCATGTCGTCCTCGACGTGCGCGTCGAAGCCCGCCGACACGAAGATCATCTGCGGTTCGAGCTCTTCGAGCGCCGGGAGCCAGACTTTCTCGACCGCGGCGCGCAGCGCACGCCCGTCCGAGCCCGCCGGCAGCGGGACGTTCGCCATGTTCGGCGCAGGGTCCTCGGTACCGCTGTAAGGGTAGAACGGATGCTGGAAGATGCTCGCCATCACCACGCGCCCGTCGTCGCTGAAGATGTCCTCGGTTCCGTTGCCGTGGTGCACATCGAAATCGATGATGGCGACGCGCTCCAGACCGTAGTGCTCCAGAGCGTGCATCGCGCCCACGGCCACGTTGTTGAACAGGCAGAACCCCATCGCGCGCGTACGCGTCGCGTGATGCCCCGGAGGGCGCACCGCGCAGAACGCGTTCTCGGCCCGCCCGCCGAGAACGAGGTCGGCCGCGTGGACCGCGGCTCCCGCAGCCCGCACGGCGGCGTCCCAGGTGCGCGGGCACATTGCGGTGTCGGGGTCCAGGTGCACGATCCCCGATTGAGGCGAAGCCTCGCGGATGGCCTCGATGTACTCGAGCGGGTGCACGCGCGCGAGCTCGCTGACCTTGACGGCAGGCGCCTCGTGGCGCTCGACGAGCCCCGCGATTCCCGACGAGATGAGGTGATCCTCGATCGCCGCGAGCCGCTCGGGGCTTTCCGGGTGATGGCGGCCCATGTCGTGCTTCGCGCAATCGTCATGGGTGATAAACGCCGTAGCCACGAGCTTTATTCCTCGATCCCATCATAGCGGCTTTCCAGTAAACTTACGACATCGCAGAACGCTTTCACCAGCGGAATGTCTTTTTCGCAGATCCAGGGCGTGGTACAGCAGGCCGGAAAGATCATCCTCGGCAAGGAGCGCCAGATCCGGCTCGCCCTCGCTTGCCTGCTCGCGCGCGGCCATCTCCTCATCGAAGACCTCCCGGGGGTCGGCAAGACCACGCTCGCGCAGGTGCTAGCTAAGCTGCTCGGGCTCGCGTTCCACCGCATCCAGTTCACGAGCGACATGCTGCCCGCGGACATCATCGGCGTCTCGGTCTACGAACGCGAGAGCTCCTCGTTCAGGTTTCATCCCGGTCCGATTTTTTCCCAGCTGATTCTCGCCGACGAAGTGAACCGTGCCACGCCCAAGACCCAGTCCGCACTGCTCGAGGCGATGGAGGAGCATCAGGTCACCGCGGAAGGCGAGACGCGCAAGCTGCCCGAGCCGTTCTTCGTGGTCGCCACCCAGAATCCCTCGCACCTCGTCGGGACCTTCCCGTTGCCCGAATCCCAGCTCGACCGGTTCCTGATGCGCATCGACCTCGGCTACCCCGACCGCGACGCGGAGCGCACGCTGCTCCAGGGCGCGGACCGCCGCGACATGATCGCCGGACTCGACGCCTGCCTCGGGCCCGGCGAGCTGATGGATCTGCAGGCGGCGGTGAAGACAGTTCATGCCGCGGGCCCGCTGCTCGACTACATACAGGAGCTGGTCGATCACTCGCGGCGCGCCCCCGAGTACACAAACGGGCTGTCGCCGCGGGCGGCTCTCGCCCTGCTGCATGCGGCGCGCGCCTGGGCGCTCATCGAGGGACGCGACAAGGTCCTTCCCGAGGACGTCCAGGCGGTGCTGCCGGGAGTTGCCGGACACCGTCTGCGGCCGGTCCACGACGGCGTCCGCGCCTCGAGCCTGGACAAGGCAGCCGGCCTGATCTCCGCCGTGCCTATTCCCTGAGCGGCGCCGTGAATCTCGATCGGGTGCTGCAGTACTCGCAGGCCTACAACTTCTACCAATGGGTGTTCGGGCGGCACGGTCCGGAGCCCGGGGTCGTCTTCCTGACGCAGCGCCGCGTCTACATCCTGCCGACGCGCCACGGCATCTCGTTCGGGCTCGCGCTCGTGCTCATGCTGATCGGCTCGATCAACTACAACCTTTCGCTCGGCTACGTGCTCACCTTCCTGCTTGCGGGATTGGGCGTGGTGTCGATCCTGCACACTTTCCGCAACCTGGTGCACCTGTACGTTGGCGCGGGCCGCGTCTCCCCCGTCTTCGCCGGCGAGATCGCGCATTTCCAGATCGTCTTCGAGAACCGCAGCGGCCACGATCGCTACTCGCTCGAAGCCGCGTGCGGGCCCGCGAGGGCACGCTTCGACGTGCCGGCGCAGCGCCATTGCACGGCCGAGCTGGGGGTCAGGACGGAGAAGCGCGGCCCTCTTCCGCTCGCTCGGGTCACCGTCGACACGCGCTTTCCCCTGGGGCTGATGCGCGCGTGGAGCTACGTGCAGCCGGACATGCAGGCCCTGGTTTATCCGCGCCCCGACGACGCCCCCCTGCCGGGGCCGGACTCCGACTCCGACACCGGGGATTCTCTATCGATGAACGTCGGCACCGACGATTTCGCCGGACTGCGGCCTTACCAGCCCAGCGATTCTCCGCGACACGTCGCCTGGAAGGCGTCGGCGCGCAGCGAAGGGTTGCTCACCAAGTTCTTCGCTGGGCGCGCCTCCTCGGAGCTGTGGTTCGACTGGAACTGCCTGCCCCGGACGATGGGCGTCGAGGCCCGGCTGTCGCGCCTCGCGCGCTGGGTGACGCTCGCCGAAGAGCGCGGGCTGCGCTACGGGCTCAGGCTGCCGGAGACGACGGTCCCGCTGGGCGAAGGGTTCCCGCACCGCGAGCGCTGCCTGCGCGAGCTCGCCCTCTATCGTGGCTGAGCCCAAGGCCCTTGAACCCTTGCCCCTGCCGCCGCTCGCGACTCTGATCGCGGCGTCGCTTCTCGCGGTAGCGCCCAACGCGCAATGGCTCCCCACCTGGGTCAGCGCGGCCGCGGGGGCCTTGCTCGCGTGGCGCGCCGTCATCGTTCTTCGCCACGGTTCGCTGCCCCCGCGATGGCTGCTCGTCCTGCTGACCCTGGGAACCGCCGCAGGCGTGTTCCTCTCGTATCGCACGATCATGGGACGCGACCCGGGCGTGACGCTTCTGGCCCTGCTACTGTTCCTCAAGCTCATGGAAACGCGCGCGTGGCGCGATGTCTTCGTCGTCGCCTTCCTGGTGTACTTCGTCGCCCTGGCGAACTTCTTCTATTCGCAGTCCATCCCGATCGCCGGCCTGATGCTGGCGACGGTGACCGTCGCCACCACCGCGCTCGTCGGCTTCGCCGCCCCGCAGCGCCCTCTGGTGGACGACCTGAAAACGGCCGGCCGCATGCTCGCCCAGGCGGGGCCCGTGATGCTGCTGCTGTTCTTTCTTTTCCCCCGCGTTCAGGGACCGCTGTGGGGCCTGCCCCAGGACGCCTATACCGGAGTGACCGGGCTGTCCGACACGATGTCCCCGGGCACCATCAGCGCCCTGTCGCTCTCAGACGCAATCGCCTTCCGGGTACGGTTCGAATCGGCGACGCCCCCGCGAGGCCAGCTCTACTGGAGGGGCCCGGTCATGACGGACTTCGACGGTACGACCTGGCGCTCCGCCCTGCCCCAGCTGCGCCGGGACATGCGTCTCGACGCCTCCGGCACGCCGATCGACTACGAGGTGACCCTCGAGCCCCACAACCGCTCCTGGATGTTCGCGCTGGAGATGCCAACGCGCCTGCCACCGACCGCGCGCCTCACGAGCGACTACGTCGCGATCTCACTCGTGCCCATCCGCAGCCGCTTCCGATACGAAATGCGCTCATCTCCGCAGTTCCAGGCGCGCAGCGGCGCCGCCCCCGCGGACCTTGCCGCAGCGCTCGAGCTCCCGGGCGGTGTCGATCCGCGCGCGCGAGCGCTGGCACGCGAGTGGCGCGACGCATTCCCCGATGCCGCAGCGATCGTGCGTCGCGCCATCGAGTTCTTCCGCAGCAACCGCTTCGAGTACACGCTCCAGCCCCCCGCGCTCGGCAGGGACTCTGTAGACGAGTTCCTGTTTGATACCAGGCAGGGCTTCTGCGAGCACTTCGCGTCTAGCTTCGTATTTCTCATGCGCGCCGCCGGGGTTCCGGCGCGCGTCGTCACGGGGTACCAGGGCGGGGATACCAACCCCGTGGACGGGTACATGATCGTGCGGCAGGCCGACGCTCATGCCTGGGCGGAGGTATGGCTGGAGACGAGCGGCTGGACGCGCGTCGACCCTACCGCCGCAGCGATTCCCGTGCGCGTCGAACTGGGAATCACCGCCGCGGCCCCGGCGGGCGCGCCCCTGCTGATGCGCAAGGGGCTCGGATGGCTGAGGAGCCTGCGCAACAACTGGGACGCCCTCACCAACCAGTGGAACCAATGGGTGCTCGGCTACAATCCGGAGCGCCAGCTCGAGATGCTCTCGCGCCTCGGAGTCAGGCAGCCGAGCTGGGAGACGATGACGCTGACGCTGTTTTGGAGCGTGGGCGGAGTCCTCCTGTCGGTGGCGCTGTGGCTGTTGCGCGGAGTGCGGCGCGACGACGCGGCGCAGCGCGCCTGGCTGCGCTTCTGCGACAAGCTGGCCCGCGCGGGCCTTGCGCGCCAGGATAGCGAGGGCCCGCTAGACTATGCTGGGCGTGTCTCGCGACGCTTTCCGGAAAGCGAGGCGGCGATTCACGCGATCACCGGACTCTATGTCGATCAGCGCTATGGCGCGGCCGCCGATGCGCAATCGCTCGCCCGCCTCAAGCATCTCGTGCGGGAATTCGCCCCGTGAGGGCCGGCCTCCTCGCCGCGCTTCTTGCGATCCACTCGGGCCTGGCCTGCTCCCAGCCGGCCCCGTATCAGAATCGCAAGGACGTGAAGGAATTCGTCTCCGAGATGGTGAAGAAGCACGGCTTCAACGGCCGGGAGCTGAGCCGGGTGCTCGGGCAGGCGCAGTACCAGCCGGCGATCGTGAGGGCGATGGACCAGCCGCCCGAGTCGGCGCTCGGCTCATGGCAGGCCTACCGGGCGATCTTCGTGAGGCCGGAGAGAATCGAAGCAGGAATCCGGTTCTGGGACCGCAACGCCGAGTCGCTCAAGCGTGCCGAGACGGAGTTCGGGGTGCCCGAGGATGTCATCATGGGCATCATCGGTGTCGAGACGACCTTCGGCAAGAACGTCGGCACCTACCGGGTCATCGATGCGCTGGCGACCCTCGCCTTCGACTATCCGAAGCGCGGCACCTATTTCCGGAGCGAGCTCGAGCACTACCTAGTGTTCTCGCGCGACCGGGGCCTCGACCCGCTGCGCGTCAAGGGTTCCTACGCAGGGGCGATCGGCATACCGCAGTTCATGCCCGGCTCGTACCGGCGCTTCGGTGTCGACTTCGACGGGGATGGGCAGATCGACATCGCCACCAGCTCCGCGGACGCGATCGGCAGCATAGGCAACTTCCTGAAGTCGCATGGCTGGGTGCGGGGGCAGCCGGTTGCCTTCACCGCCGAGGCGACGGGAGAGAGCTGGCGCAAGCTTGCCGCCGGGGGCATCGTGCCGGCGACCCGCTTCGCCGACCTGCCCTCGTACGGATTGAAGACGGCCGCCGAGCTCCCCGCCGACACGCTGTGCGCGCTGGTCGAGCTCGAGACCCCCGGCCAGCCTTCCGACGTTCGCGTGACGCTCCAGAATTTCTTCGTGCTCACGCGCTACAACCGCTCGAATCTCTACGCGGCGGCGGTGCTCGACCTGGGCGCGGAGATCGTGCGCGCGCGGAAGGCAGCGACGACGACCAAGGAGAACCCGTGACCGGAACTCCCCGCCAGTACCGCTACTACGAGTTCGTGATGGCGGCTTTCGTCACCGTGCTGATCTGCTCGAACCTCATCGGACCCGCGAAGATCGCGCAGGTCGACCTTCCGTTGCTCGGGGCGGTATCCTTCGGCGCAGGGGTCCTGTTCTTCCCGATATCCTACGTCTTCGGAGATATTCTCACGGAGGTGTACGGCTACGCGCGCTCGCGACGGGTGATCTGGGCAGGCTTCGGCGGGCTCGCCTTCGCCGCGATCATGTCCGCGGTGGTGGTATGGCTGCCCCCGGCTCCGTTCTGGCAGAACCAGGCGGCCTACGAGATTGCCTTCGGCTCGACCTGGCGAATCGCCGCCGCATCGTTGACCGCCTTCGTATGCGGCGAATTCGTGAACTCGTTCGTGCTCGCCAAGATGAAGATTCTCACGGAAGGGCGCTGGCTGTGGACGCGAACCATCGGCTCGACGATCTTCGGCGAGGGCGTCGACTCGCTGCTGTTCTATCCGCTGGCGTTCTGGGGGAGCGGGCTCATCCCCAACGACAGGCTGCCGCAGATCATGCTGGTCCAGTTCATCACCAAGGTCGGAGTGGAGGTCGTTTTCACGCCCATTACCTACGCGCTCGTAGGCTGGCTCAAGCGGGCGGAGCACGAAGACTATTACGACAGGGACACCGACTTCAATCCATTCACGATCAGGACCTGAGGCGCGGCCTGCCGCTCGTGGGCGGGAGTACCAAGTACTCACGCTTCTCCGGCCGGTTTCCCGGGCGTAGAATGGAATCCGTCTGCATCCGGGACTTCCCGCAGTGCATCGTCGAGGCAACGAGTACGACGTCTCCTGCCAGGTCAACACCACCGATTCGGTGATCGTCAATTCGGAGGTGGACCGGATCTTTGTCGAGCTCTACCCCAAGGCATCGACCGAGAAGATCGATCGCGCTTTCCACGATCTCACCACGATGTACCGCGGCGGGCGCCCGGGCTACCATGCGTGCGACACCGCGTATCACGATATCCAGCACGTCCTCGAGGTCACGCTCGCGACGGCACGTCTCATCGACGGCTACGAGCGCACGAGGATCGGACTGGATCCCCTCGACGCATCGATGTTCCGCCTGGGCGTGATCACTGCGCTGTTCCACGACTGCGGCTACATCCGGACTCTCGACGACAGGAAGCACAAGAACGGCGGCGAGCTCACGCTCACGCACGTTTCGCGCGGGGCGCGCTTCCTGAGGGACTACCTGCCGAAGATCGGCATGGGAGAAGACGCCGACGTGGCGGCGGCCCTGATACACTTCACGGGCTACGAAATTCCGGTCGCGGCGATCCGAGTGCCGTCTCTCGCGCACAGGCTGCTCGGCAGCTTGCTCGGCTCGGCCGATATCATCGCTCAGATGTCGGACCGCTGCTATCTAGAAAAATGCCGAGACCGCCTCTATCCGGAATTCGTCGCCGGCGGAATCGCCCGCAGGCGCCTCCCCGGCGGCAACGAGGAAGTCGTGTACCGCTCCGGTGACGACCTGGTGCGCAAGACGCCGAATTTCTACCGCGGCGCGAGCCGCCGCCTCGACACCGACCTCGGCGGTACGCACAAATACGCGCAAAGCCACTTCGGCGGGCAACACCTGTACATGGAAGAGCTCACCAAGAACATCGAGTTCGCGCAGGTCATCGACAAGACGGACAACGGCGGCGCGCTCAAGCGCAATCCGCCGACCACGCAGAGACCGAACTGACGCCTCTCTACAGGAGCGCTTCCTTGGTCAGGCAGCGCTGGCGCAGGATCTCCCGAAGCTGCGCGAGCGCTTCGAGCTGTATCTGTCGCACGCGCTCGCGCGTGAGATCAAGCCGAGCCGCGAGCTCCTGCAGGGTCAGCACTTCGCTGCCGTTCAACCCGAACCTGCGTTCGATCACCGTGCGCTGCCTTTCCGAGAGCTGCGCCAGCCATTCCCGGATCAGGGACTCCGTTTTGACAGCCTGGAGCTGCGACTCGGGTCCCTCGATGCTTTCATCGGGGATGGCGTCGCCGATCGAAAGCATGGGATCGACGTCCAGCGGCGCGTCGAGCGAAGCCACGTGCTCGCTCCTGAGCAGCAGGCCACGCACTTCCTCGCGGTCCCTACCCAGCAAGTGGGCGATATCCTCTGCAGACGGCTCGCGCTCGGCATGCGACTCGAGGTGGCGCTTGGCGCGGAGCACCGTGGTCAGATCCTTGATCACGTGCACCGGCAGGCGGATGGTGCGAAGCTGGCTCATGATCGCGCGCTCAATGTTCTGGCGAATCCACCAGATGGCGTAGGTCGAGAACCGAAAGCCGCGCTCCGGCTCGAACTTCTGGAGCGCGTGCATCAACCCGAGGTTTCCCTCCTCCACGAGATCGAGCAAGGGCATGCCGCGGTTGAGATAGGCCTTCGCGACATTCACCACGAGCCTCAGGTTGTGCTCGATCATCTTCTGCCTGGCGCCGAAGTCTCCGGCCGCAGCGCGCCGCGCAAAGTGCAGCTCCTCCTCCTGGCTGAACAGTCGGTTGAGCCCGATCTCGTGAAGATACAACTGGGTCGCGTCGCTGAGGGCTTCGTGCGCCTCATCGGCGGCCGGCGCCTCTGCGCTCGTTTCGTGCGCGGCCTCCTCGGCGGCGTGCGGCGCTTCGGCGGTCCCGACGGCCTGCCACCCGGTTTCCTGCTCGGTGAGATGCGAACTCATGAGCGCCGCTCGGGCAGCAACTGCAGGGGATCGACAGGCTTGCCCTGGCGCCTTATTTCGAAATGCAGCTTGACCTGCGGGGAATCGGTGTTGCCGATCTCGGCGATCTTCTGTCCCTTGACGACGCTGTCTCCCTGCTTCACCAGCAGGTTGCTGTTATGGGCATAGGTGGACAGGTAGGTCTCGTTGTGCTTGATGATGATGAGCTTGCCGTAACCGCGCAGGCCCGTGCCGCTGTACACGACGCGTCCCGAAGCGGACGCGAATACCGGATCGCCGATCTTGCCGAGGATGTCGAGGCCCTTGTTCGTTCCCTTTGGCAGTTCGGCAAGCACCCGCCCGGATGCCGGCCACGTCCAGTCGATGCTGTCCGATTGGGCCGCGGCGGCTGGGGCCGCCGCAGCTTCCGCTTGAGCTTCCGGCGGGGACAGTCGCAGGACCAACGCCAGGTTCTCCTCGGAATATGGGAGCTTCATCGCCTTGGGCCCCGTCTTGAGCAGGTCGGGGCGGGCCGCCTCGGTCGCGGCCCCCTTGGGCTCGACCGGCTCATGCGACGCTACCGCCGGCGCCCGCGCCTGGCCGCCCAGGGACCGCGCCTCGACTGCGCCCGGAGCGACGATCGGCTGGACCTGTATTCCCGCGGCGGGCTGCACCGCCGGCTGGGCGGCGGCCGTCGTCGCGGCCGGTGGTCGCAAGCGCAGAACGGTGCCGGGAGCAAGCACGGAGGGGTCGGAGAGATTGTTCCAGGCGGCGAGATCCTTGTAGTCGACACCGTTGTCCCTGGCGATGCTGTACAGGGTGTCTCCGCGCCCGACCGTGTAGCTCTCGGCCTTATGCTCGACGGCGGCGGGCTTCGCGGCGGCGGAGCGCGTCACATTACGCTCTACGACCGGCGCGCGATACGGGCTGGCGCAGGAGGTGAGGAGCGCGCCCGCGAGTGCAGGAATGAAGACACGGAGCAGCGTCACTGCTTGCCTCCTCTCAGGGGCACAAAGCGCACGGCGTCGAGCCATTCTTGTGTGAACCCGGCCGCAGTCCTTTCGATGAGGCACAGCGCCTGATCGCCGCTTCCTAGTGGCACGATCATTCTGCCACCCGGCGCAAGCTGCTGCAAAAGGGCGCCGGGCACCTCCGACGCCGCCGCGGCGACGACAATGCCGTCGAACGGAGCGGCCTCGGGCAATCCGTACGCGCCGTCGCCGTGAACCAGCCTGAGATTGGACAGGCGTAGCGGGCGGAGGTTGCCGCGCGCCTTCTCGAGCAGCCCGGCGATACGCTCCATCGAATAGACGCTGCGCGCGAGGCGCGCGAGCACCGCTGCCTGATAGCCGCAGCCCGTTCCGACCTCCAGCACGTTGCCGAGGGGTTTCTGCGCCCGCACCGCTTCGATCATGCGCGCGACCACTAAAGGCTGGGATATGGTCTGCTCGAAGCCGATCGGCAGCGCGGTGTCCTCGTACGCTCGGCTCGCGAGGCCTTCGTCGACGAAAATGTGGCGTGGCACGGCGGCCATGGCGGCCAGCACCGCTCCGTCGCGTATGCCGCTTGCCCGCAGGCGAGCCACCATGCGATCGCGCGTGCGCTGCGATGTCATTCCGATGCCGCGCGTTCCCGACAGCTTTACTTCTCGAGCCACGTTCGAACGACCGGGATCTGCTGCGGGCGACTCAGGTCCATCTGAAGAGGGGTGAGCGAGACGCGGTCGGCGGCGACGGCGTGGAAATCGGTTCCGGGGCCCGCGTCCTGGGCGCTGCCCGCGGCACCTACCCAGTACACGGTCTGGTTGCGGGGCGTGGTCGTCTTGATGACCGGCTCGGCCTTGTGCCGCTTGCCCAGCCGCGTGACTTCGATCCCTTTCAACGCTTCATACGGGATATCCGGAACGTTCACGTTTAGCAGCACCGGTTCCCCGAGCGGCAGCCTCTGAAAGCGCTCGACCAGTCCGCGCGCGACCCGCGCGGCCGTTTCGTAGTGTCGCCCTGCCTTGCTCGTGAGCGAGATGGCGAGAGACGGAATTCCGAGCAGATAGCCTTCAGTCGCCGCGGCCACGGTGCCCGAATAGATCGTGTCGTCGCCCATGTTGGCGCCGAGGTTGATTCCGGACACGATGATGTCCGGCATATCCTCGAGCAGACCGGTGACGGCCAGATGCACGCAATCCGTGGGCGTGCCGTTGACGAAGCGGAAACCGTTCGCCGACTCGCGCACGGTCAGAGGCCGGTCGAGCGTAAGGGAGTTCGAGGCGCCGCTGTGGTCGCGCTCGGGCGCCACCACCGTGATGGTGCCCAGTTCGGCCAAGGTGTTTGCGAGGACTGCGAGACCCGGTGCGAAGTACCCGTCATCGTTGCTGAGCAGGATTCGCATATAAGTCAGCTTATTGATTTAACAGAGTAAATATTCAAACCGCCCAGCCCGGCTGGCGCCAGGCTGTTTCCGACTGTTTCCGGCGGGATTCTACTCGAAGCGATGGGGGTACGGCAGGCGAAACGGGGCTGGCAGTGTTGTCCGTGCGTCAGCGGCTGTTGGAAACTACACACGCCCGGGGGGCTCGCCCCGAGCTTTGCAGACGACGTGCGATGGGTCTAGCGGGTTTCCAGACCTTTTCCGAGGCCCGTCTGGCCAAAAAACCCCGCGCGGAAGCCCTTGGCGTAGTCGTCTATGCCGACTTGCAGGTAGAGGGAGAGCGAACCGCCCTCGGCGCGTGCGGATTGGCCGTCGGCCACGCCATTGACGTACGCGGGACTCACGCCCTCGTTCGCGACGATTTTCAGCTCTGCAACGGTACCCATGTAACCCTCCCGTAGCGACGTTCACTCGCTACCAGAGCAAAGCCCGTGCCAGGGTCGTCGTCCCGCCTTGCCTAGAGCATGCCTCGGCAGCGTTTCTCCCTCGTTAGGGAGTACCCGGCGAGGAACCCCATGCGGTACTCGTCGAGGTCGCCCACGGGATAGGAGGTGGTCTGGCTGCCGCTGGTTCTGGCCGCCCTGCCGTCGATATAACCTTCTGCGAAGGCTTCCGACCAGCCGTTCTTCTCGGCCAGGTTCCTGGTGTCGTCCTTCATGATCCCTCCCGGTTGACCCCCACCGGAGGGGGAGCAAGTTCCGGGCCCAGCTAAGACACCCGGGCGGTGATGGCGACGCCTAGCGCCGCGCCGAGGAGAGCACGCCGCGCACGTCCTCGATCGCGGACAGGGCACGCTGCAGCTGGTCTATATCCAGGACTTCGATCGTGAAGTGCATTAGCGCGATGTCGTTGCGGGTCTGCGTCCTCGCGGCGATGACGTTGGTCTTCAGTCTTGCCAGCGCTTCGCTGACGTCACGCAATAAGCCCTGCCGGTCGCTGCCGCGAACCACGATGTCCACGGGGTAGGCGCGGGCGCCGCGGTCACCCCATTCCGCCGCGATGACGCGCTCGGGAAAGCGTTCGCTCATGCGCGCCAGACTCGGGCACTCGCGGCGGTGAACCGAAACGCCGCGGCCTTTCGTAACAAAGCCCAGGATCCGGTCGGGCGGCGCAGGCTTGCAGCAGCGCCCGAGCACGGTCATCAGCCGATCGACGCCGACGACGAGAACGCCGCCGCCCGCGCGGGGCACGCGCCCCGCGCGCGGCCGCGGCTCCCGCACCTCGCGCCCGGCCTCACCCCGCAAGGCTGTCTGCAGCTGCCGGGGGCCGACTTCCTCGCGCCCGACCGCGGCGAAGAGCTCGTCGGGCGACGCAAAGCCCAGACGCTTCGCCAGCTCATCGAGGCTCGCGGCGCGCACGCCCTCGCGCCTGAGCTCTCGCTCGACCAGCGCGCGCCCGGCGGCGATGACCTCCTCCACCTCCCGGCTGTTGAACCACTGGCGCACCTTGTTGCGCGCGCGAGAGCTCCTGATGTAGCCCAAGGCGGGATTGAGCCAGTCCCGGCTGGGACCACCGTTCTTTGCCGCGATGATCTCGACCATCTCGGCGTTCTTGAGGCGATAGTCGAGAGTCACGATCGCGCCGTTCACCTTGGCGCCACGGCAGCGGTGGCCGATGTCGGTGTGCAAGGCATAGGCGAAATCGACCGGTGTCGCGCCCTTCGGGAGATCGATGACCTTGCCCTGGGGCGTGAGCACGTAGACCGTGTCGTCGACGACGGCCTGACTGTACTGCTCTTTCCAGTCCGAGGAATCGACAATGTCGTCACGCCAGGCGAGCATCTGCCTCAGCCAGGCGATCCTCTCGTCCGCGGGGTCCCCCTTGCCGCGCGCGCGCCGCGATCCCTCCTTGTACCGCCAGTGCGCCGCGACGCCGATCTCGGCGTCGCGGTGCATCTCGTGCGTGCGGATCTGCACCTCGAGCGTCCTCCCTTCAGGCCCGATCACCGCGGTGTGGAGGGAGCGGTAGAGATTCGCCTTAGGCCGCGAGATATAGTCGTCGAATTCGCGCGGGATCGGCGCCCACAGGTTGTGGACCACGCCGAGCGCGGCGTAGCAGTCCTTCACCTCGTCGACCAGCACCCGCAACCCGCTCGCGTCGTGGATCTCGGAGATGTCGAGCCCCTTCGCGCGCATCTTGCTGTAGATGCTGTAGAGGTGCTTCGGGCGGCCGGTCACGTCGGCGCGGACCCCGGCACGTGCCAGCTCGTCCGCAAGCTCGGCGATCGCCAGCTCGATGAAGCGCTCGCGCTCGCTTCGACGGCTTTCGAGCATGCCGGCGATGCGCTTGTAGAGCTCGGGCTCGAGGTAGCGGAAGGAGAGGTCCTCGAGTTCCCACTTGAGCTGCCACACGCCGAGGCGGTTGGCGAGCGGCGCGTAGATGTCCAGCGTTTCGCGCGCGATGCTCGCGCGTTCCGCGTCTGGAGCGCGAGCGAGCCAGCGCAGGGTCTGGGTGCGGCTCGCGAGCCGCAGCAGCACCACGCGGATGTCGGCGACCATGGCAAGGAGCATCTTGCGCAGCACTTCGGCCTGGGGCGCTGCGTCCTTCCGCAGCGCCGCGGCGCGAGTGACCACCCGGAGCTGGTTGAGCTTGTCGATGCCCGACACGAGCGCGGCCACGGCCGGCCCAAAGGACGTCGCCAGCTTCTCCTCGGCATCCGCAAGCCAAGCGGGCACGGCAAACAGCACGCCTGCGGCGAGCGAATCGGCGTCGAGGCGCAGTTGCACGAGGTTGCGTATCAAGCCGATGGCGTGCTCGTACGCCGGCTCCCCGGTACCCAGAACCCTGTCGCCGTACACGCCCTTGGCGAACTCGAGCGCCCGCGCGAGCACGCGCCGGTCCTCTTCCGGCGATCCCGCCGGAAGGATGTCGTCGCCGAGCCCAGCGGAGCCCGTGCGCGTTGTCGATACCATGCGTGCAGTTTATCCCGGATAATCCGCTCTTTTTGGACTTCGGATGCGAGAAGGCCCGGCGCGAGCCCGCGCCCTCCCCTACGTTCTGCTCCTCGTCGCCGCCGCCTCCTTCGGCGGCAATTGGGTCGCGGCCCGGCTGGTGAATTTCGAGATCGCGCCCTTCGCACTGTCGTTCTGGCGCTGGACGATCGCAGCCGCGCTCCTTTTGCCGTTCGCGCTGCGCCAGCTGCACGAGGACGCCCCGCTCATCCGCGCGCACCTTCCGAAGCTCTTCGTTTTCGGTGCGGTCGGCGCCGGCGGGTTCACGCTGCTCGGCTACTGGGGGGTGAGCCGGACCACGGCGATCAACGCTACGCTGCTCAACTCCTCCCTGCCGCTGTTCGTCGTTCCTCTGTCCTGGCTCCTGCTTGGCCTGACGGTCAGCGCTAGACAGCTGCTGGGTCTGGCGTTGTCGCTCGCTGGCGTGGTCTCGATCGTGAGCGGCGGGAACCTGCGGACGCTCGCCGGGCTGAGGCTCAATCCTGGGGATTTCCTGATCCTCGGCGGGGCGTTTCTGTGGGCCGTCTACACGGTCACGCTGAAATGGCGCCCGCCGTTGCGTGCGCTGTCCTTCCTTTTCACCACGATCGCCTCAGCGGCGCTCGTGTCCTTTCCGTTCTTCCTCTGGGAAATGAGCGCGAGTCGGACAATGACCTTGACTCCAACGGCGATCGCAACGATCGCCTACCTCGCGATCTTCCCGTCGATAGTCGCCTATGTCTGTTGGAACCACGCCGTCGCGGCGCTTGGTCCCAATGTCGTCGGGTTCTTCAACCCCGTAATCCCGGTATTCGGTATCCTGTTCGCGGTGATTCTTCTCGGCGAGCCGCTCCGGGCCTACCACCTGGCCGGGTTCGCGCTAGTGCTTGCCGGCGTGGTGCTCACCTCGCGCCGCTGACATGGGACTCCTTCGCGAATGGCGTCGTCGAAGAACGCTGAAGAGCGCCCGCCTCGACGAGGCGTTGTGGAAGCGAGTCGCAGCGAAGCTGTCGTTCCTGCGAGGGATTTCGGAGGAGGACGCCGCACGGCTTAAGCACCTCGTCGTCCTCTTCCTCGCCGAGAAGGAGATGCACGGTGCGCACGGCCTTTCGCTCACCGACGACATCCGGCTGTCGATCGCCGCGCAGGCCTGCCTGCCGATCCTCAACCTCGGGCTCGACGTTTACCAGGGCTGGGTGGGGATCATCGTGTACCCGGGCGAATTCCGGGTCCATAAGGAGGAAGTCGACGAGGACGGCGTGGTCCACAGCTTCGCGGAGGAGCTGGCCGGTGAGGCTTGGCCGGGCGGTCCGGTGATCCTCTCGTGGGAGGACGTGGGCATGAGCGAGCGCGGCTACAACGTGGTTATCCACGAATTCGCGCACAAGATCCACATGGACGGCGGCGGCGATGCGGACTATCCCGCGGCGCGGCGCGGGATGGACCCGGTCAGATGGCGCAAAGCGCTCGAGGACGCTTACAGCCGCTTCTGCGCCCAGGTCGACTCCGGCGAGCCGACCTTCATCGATCCCTACGCCTCCGAGCACCCGGCCGAATTCTTCGCCGTCATGAGCGAGGCCTTCTTCACCGAGTCGGCCGTGCTCGCGCGGGACTGGCCGGAGTTATACACTCAGCTCGCGCAGTTCTACCGGCAGGATCCCGCGTTGCAGCGAGCATCCAAAGGGGGGTATTCATGACGGCACTGGGCTCGCTTTGGCTTCCCATTCTCTTCTCTGCGGTTTTTCGTGTTCATCGCTAACAGCGTGATGTTGGCCGCCGGGACTTTCGGTTGGCTGTGGCCGCGCTACGCTAGCTGCCGTAAGCGAAGCCGATGCCTATCGTGTTCTGCCTGAAGTTGTAGTCGATCAGGCTCTCCCCGAATCCCGAGGTCGCCTGAACGTAGACGCGCGCCGCGCCTACGAGCTTGCGGCTCGTCCAGTCGAGCTGCGCGAACCCGCGGCCGGTCTGGAACGAGCGTCTCAGCAGCAGGGACACAGATTTATCGTTGTCAAATTGCCAGCGCAGCTGCACGTCGCCTCTGCCGAGGTAGTCCTGGATGTCCGGGTTGTCGTCTTTCTCCGCGCTCTCCGGAATCCGGTACCACGCGCGAGCCAGCACCGCGAGCCGGCCCCATTCCCACCCGCCCTGGGCGTAGACCCGGTTCCAGCTGCGAGACTGGGGCAGCGAGCGGCCGTTGGACTGGTGCACCAGGCCGAGATTCAAGAGCTTCCAGCCGTCGAATTGATTGCCGGTGCTGAAGGTCGCGATCACCTCCGGCTCGTAGTTGGTCTCGCGAAACGGGCGCGACAGGCGCGGGTTGTACAGCTGCCAGAAGGACCGTTGCGTGTACGCGAACCACAGCCGCACATTGCTCAGCCCGAGGTACTGCCGATCGAAATCGTGCCGGGACAGCAGCTCGGACTTGAAGGACAGCTGAAACGCCAGTTCGTCGTCGTTGTAGGGGATCGCCACGGGAACCGCGTGATCCGGCGAAGGGCTGGAAGGCTGGGTATTAGCATGGTTGGTCCACTTGCCGACGAGGACATACGTGGGCTGGTGCGTCTGGACGTCGTCGATCCTGATGCGCTTGTCGCCCGGCCCGAGCTTCCAGTGGCGCTCGAGGTAGCTGGGCGGCGGTCCCATGCTCGCCTGCCCGACCGCGTCGAAGCACTCGAGGCGCCCCCTGTCGTCCTGAATATCGCGGCACTTCGCGTAGTCGGCGTCCTGCGCCGCGCGCGACGCTCCGGGCAGAAGCAACGCGAGGAACGCGGCGCTCCATGCACCGAGTCGCGCGTTCATCGGCCCGCGAGCAGGAAATCCCGGACGACGGCGATCTGGTCCGCATGGATGAGCGTGGGAGCATGACCCACCCCGGGGATCTCGATCGCGTGCGCGCGCGGACCGCGGACTGCCATCTGCCCGACGGTTTCGCGCGAGAGCAGATCCGAGTGCTCGCCTCGCAGCACCAGCGTCGGGCAATGGATGGTGTCGTAGAGTTTCCACAACTCGAGGTCCCGATCGGGCAGCTCGGCGTTGAAGGGCACCGCGATCGCCGGGTCGTAGTGCATCCTGAAGGAGCCGTCCGCGTTCCTGCGAACAACGTGCTCGGTCAGGAAGCGCCATTCGGCGTCGGTGTGCGGGCCGAAAGTCGCGCTCGTGGCCCGCACGAACTGCTCGGCGGCCTCGATCGTCGGAAGCGGCGGCCATTTGCCCACGTACTCTGCGATGCGCCTGATCGCGGCCAGCGTCAGCACAGGTCCGACGTCGTTCAGCGCCAGCCTCTGGATCGGCGACTCGGGCATCGCGGCGATCGCCATGCCGATGAGGCCCCCGAGCGACGTTCCCACCCACCGCACCGACTCGAGCTTCTGGTCCGCCATCAGCATCAGCATGTCCTTCGCATACGTCGGGATGGCGTAGTCCATCGGCTCCTTCAGCCAATCGGAATCACCGCGTCCCGCGACGTCGGGGCAGATCACGCGATAGCCGCGGCGCGCCATCTCCGGCGCAAGAAAATCGAAGTCGCGGGCGCAGCGCGTGAGCCCATGGACGCACATGAGCACTTCCGCGCCCGGCTCGCCCCATTCGACGTAGGCGATGCGCCGGCCTGCCGGGAGCCGGAACGTTCCCCGCCGAGAGAGCTCGCTCATCCCGCCTCGTGCGTCCTCGCACGCAGCCACCACCGCTCCAGCAGCGCGGGAATCCAGCGCTCGTGCTCGCCGAACGAGGCAAACGCGAGCGATCCACCCTTCGGACGCAGCACGCTGCGCAGCTTCTCGGAGCGCAGATTGGCTGCCCGCACCGGATAGCCATACGCGGCGAAGCGATGGCGCTCGACCGCCGTCTCCTCGATGGGACTCTCCCCGAACCAGATCCATTCGTGCGCGAATCCTTGCGCAATGCGGTCGAGCTCGCGCAGCTCGTCCTCCCGGATCGGCTCGCGCGGAGCGAGCTCGGAATAAACAGGCTCTTCAGCGCCGAGATTCCACTGCTCGGCCCACTGGGCCTCGACACCGTCCGACGCCAGCAGCTCCCAGGACACGGCCGAACCCGCGACGCGGAAGAACGCGTGCTGGTTCTGGCCGAGGACGTACCCGTGCCAGGACTCCCGCCAGCGGGCGCAGGTCACCGCCAGCTCGAGCGTGCCGTCCCGGGCCGCGCGCACCTCGCAAGAGACATCGCACCGGGGCGTCTCGGACTCTACCGCCTGTTCGGCGAGCACCCCGTTGCGGATGACCGCCCGCCCCGCTCTCCCCATAGACGCGTCTCTCCATCGCACTTCCACGGTGACATCGGGATGAGCCTGGGAGGCGGATACAAAGGGCGGAAAGGGAATGCCGTCCTGGCCGCTGAATTCATACTCGAGGCGCTCGGCGGTATGCAGCTCGCGAAAGGAGGCCCCCCTCTCTTCGTCCAGGAGCCGGTTCACCTCGCCGCGGTATTCCCGCAGAGCATGCGGGTCGCCGCTCACCACGATGTTCGCGACTAGACTCAAGGCGGCTTCTCCGTCCCGGAGTATAGCCGCTCACCCCTCGTGCCAATAGCGACGCGCCCGCTCCCGGTGTAGTTCTACCTGCAGGCCTCCCAGGCCACAACGGATCTCGATCGCGCCGCCGCTATCGGTGCGAACCACGGTGCTTCCGGCCTCCCGGTAGCGCTCCAGGACTTCCTCGCGGGGGTGGCCGAAGCGGTTGCGGTAGCCCACTGCGAATACCGCGTAGCGGGGCGCGACCCTCTTCACGAACTCCGCGCTGGACGAGGTCGCGCTGCCGTGGTGCGGCACGAGCAGCGCATCTGCCGGCAAGAGATCCGGAGAGCGACGCAAGAGTTCCTGCTCCGCTGCGCGCTCGATATCCCCCGCAAGGAGCACGCGGCCCCCCGGGCCGGCGATTCTCAGCACACAGCTGCGGTTGTTGGCGCGCGGGCCGCGCCCTGCGGCAGGCGCGCCGGTCGGGTGGAGAAATTCGAAGGCGACGCCGTCCCATTGCCATGCGCGTCCTGCGACGCAGGGCTCGCTGCTAGGCCCCGCCGAGAGGATAGCGTGAGCAGAGGGAAGCGACGACCACAACGCGGCGACCGGTATCCCATCGAGCACCGTCGCAGCGCCGCCGGAATGGTCGCGATCGTCGTGAGACAGGACGATCGCGTCGAGGCGGGCAATGCCCTCGCCCCGGAGGTAAGGAAGCACAATGCGGCCGCCGCTGTCGGAAAACGCATTGAAGGCGGGGCCGGCGTCGTAGAGCAGGGCGTGATTGCTCGTGCGCACGACCACCGCCAGCCCCTGCCCCACGTCGAGCACGGTGATCCAGAGCTCGCCGACGGCGGGTATAGCCGGTTGCACCGCGAAGAGTGGCAGCGCTAGCACGGCCCCCACCCAGCGTGCCGGGAAGCCCCGCGGCAAGAGCAGCCACGCGATGGCGAGCAGGGCGAGGGGCACGGTCCAGGGAACCGGAGCATGCTGCTGCCACAGGGCACCGGGCAGGCCCGCGAGCCAGCCGAGGAGCGCCATGAGCGCCTCGAGGATCCAGTGCGCCAGCCCGAGCGGCCAGCTGAAAGGAAGCCCTGCCCCGACGAGAGCGAGGGGCGTCACTACGAGGCTCACAAGCGGTATGGCGGCTGCGTTGGCGAGCGGAGACACCAGCGAGACCTGCTGGAAGAGCACCAGCATCAGCGGAGCGAGGCCTACGGTCACTGCCCACTGCACCCTGCCCCACTGCGCGAGCCAGTGCGGCTTGGCGGTGTGCCCCGTGCTTACGTGGAAGATCACGGCGACTGCCGCGAAGGAGAGCCAGAAGCCAGGCGAGAGCACCGCCCAAGGGTCGAGAACGAGCACTACGAGGAGCGCAGCGGCAAGCACGCGCGAGGCGCTGGTCGCCCACCCGAGCCACAGCGCCGCCGCGGCCACGCCCACCATGTATAGCGTGCGCTGTGCGGGAACGGCAAATCCGGAAATCAGACAATACGCGAACGCCGCGAGAAATCCGGCGAGCGCGGCGGCCTTCTGCGCGGGCAGCGCGAGAGCGAGTCGCTCGCAGCGGCGCCAGCAGAAGGACACGAGCGCGGCGAACAGTCCCGCGATCATGGTGACGTGAAGGCCGGATATCGACATGAGGTGCGACACGCCCGTCCTGGCGAACAGCTGCCACTGCCCGGGATCGATGGCGCGCTGGTCGCCTATGGCCAGTGCGATCAGCACGCCCGCGTAGGGACGCTCGGGGAGCGTTCCGAGGATTCTTTCGCGTACGAACTCGCGCACGCGTTCGATGAGATACGGGGGCCGCATCACCATCGCTTCGAGGCGCTCTGCCGCCGCGTCTTCGCCGCGGCCGGGCGTTCTCACGTAGCCGGTAGCGCGGATTCCGCGCTCGAGCAGCCACGCCTCGTAGTCGAAGCCGTGCGGATTGACGTTGCCATGAGGCCGGCGCAGGCGCACGCGATAGCGCCAGCGCTCCCCCGGCCGCACGGGGAGCGCGACGCCGCCGCCCTCGGACGTGAAGCCGCCGTACCAGGCAAGCGAAATATGGCGCGGCACGCCGCTTTCCGGAGTCTCGACGTCGAAGTCGAAGCGGACGCCGCGCTCGACGGGCTGCGGCAGGCTGGCGATCACGCCGGAGACCATCACGTCGCGTCCCTCGAGGTCCGGATCGAGCCTGTCGGCCAGCCTGCAGTGCGCGAGCGCCGCGGACCAGGCAAGGCCGATCGCGGCGAACGCGGCAAACCTCGCCGGCGCGGCGGCGATCGCGGGAAGGCGCGTCCCGAAGGCTGCGCCTGCCCCGGCGAATGCGCAAAGCGAGGCGAGGGCCCCCCAAGCCGGAAGCTCGGGCAGCTGCTGGAGCACGCAAACGCCGAGGGCGAAGCCGAGCGCGGCGAGTCTCACGAAGGACCAACTCGGAGTTTCATTCGCCCTGTAACGGGCGACGGCGTCGTGCGTTGATAGGAGTGCTGCGAGACGCCGCTCAGGCCGCCGGCTGCAGCAGGCCGTCCTGCAGCCGCAGGATACGGTGTGCCCGCGCCGCGAGGGAAGGCTCGTGCGTCACGATCACGAGGCTCGTGCCGTGGGCGCGATTGAGCTCGAGCATCAGCTCGAACACGGTCTCGGCGGTGCGCCGGTCGAGGTTGCCGGTCGGCTCGTCAGCGAGCACGCAGGCAGGCCGGGTAACGAGGGCGCGGGCCAGCGCGGCGCGCTGGCGCTCGCCGCCAGAGAGCTCTCCCGGGGTGTGGGTAAGCCGCTCGCCCAGCCCCACCTCCCTGAGCATGACGGCTGCCGCCTCACGCGCCTCCCCGGGAGCGGTGCGGCGGATGAGGAGCGGCATCGCGACATTCTCGAGAGCGTTGAACTCCATGAGGAGGTGGTGGAACTGATAGACGAAGCCGAGAGAACGGTTGCGCACCTCGCCGCGCTCGCTGTCGGATAGCCCGTGCATCGGACGGCCGAGAATGCTCACCTCGCCCGAGGTCGGCTCGTCGAGCCCCCCGAGCAGATGCAGCAGAGTACTCTTTCCCGATCCCGAGGCGCCGACGACCGCGACGATCTCCCCTGCGCCGACCTCGAGACGCACGCCGCGCAGCACGTGGACCGCGTCGGCGCCCTCGCGGAACGTCTTGTGCAGGTCCCGGCAAGCGAGGACTTCACTCATAGCGCAAGGCTTCGGCGGGATTGACGCGTGCCGCGCGCCAGCTCGGATAGAGAGTGGCTACCAGCGACAGAACCAGCGAAACGAGAGTGATGGCGATCACGTCCCCCCTCTGGAGATCCGAGGGCAGCTCCGTGATGTAGTACACCTCGCTCGAAAGAAAGTGGATGCCGGACAGCCGCTCGAGAAAAGGCACGATCACGTCGATGTTAAGCGCGGTCGGAATCCCGCTTGCGACACCGAGAAAAGTCCCGAGCAATCCGATGACTGCGCCCTGAATTATGAAGATTTTCATGATTCCGCCCGGGCTTGCTCCCAGTGTGCGCAGGATCGCGATGTCGGCCTGCTTGTCGGTCACCGCCATCACCAGGGTCGAGACGGAATTGAACGCCGCCACAAGTACGATCAGGAGAAGGATGATGAACATCATCGTCTTCTCGATCTGCACCGCGCGAAAGTAGTTCGCGTTACTGCGGGTCCAGTCTGAGATATACAGGTCGCCGCGCAGGCGCGTGAACAAGTCGCGCGTGACCTCGCGCGATTGGAACAAGTCCTTGAGCTTGAGCCGCACCCCCGAGACAGCGTCGCCCATGCCGTAGAGCTTCTGCGCGTCCGCGAGATGGATCAGCGCCAGGCCCGAATCGTATTCGCTGTAATCGATCCTGAAAATCCCGGTAACGGTGAATTGCTTGATGCGCGGAACGATCCCCGCCGGGGTTACCAGCCCCTGCGGAGCGATCAGGGCGATCTTGTTCCCCACGTTCGCCCCCAGTGCACGCGCCAGCCCGGTGCCGAGCACTATCCCGAATTCGCCGGGCACGAGCGAGTCGAGCCTGCCCGCGACCATATGCGTGCCGATCTCCACCACCCTCTGCTCGAGCTCCGGCACGACACCCCGCACGACTACGCCCCTGACGCTCGAGCCGAACATGAGCAAGCCCTGGCCGTTCACGTACGGCGCGGCAGCCGTCACCTCGGGATTTGCGGACGCCTCGCGTGCCACTTCCTTCCAGTTTGCGAGCCGGTTGTCCTCGCCGCTGATCTGCACGTGCGCGACCACGCCCAGGATGCGTGCGCGGACTTCCTTCTGGAATCCGTTCATGACGGACAGCACCACGATCAGCGCCCATACTCCGACTGCGATGCCCAACATCGACGCAATGGAGATGAACGAGATGAAATGGTTGCGGCGCTTCGCTCTCGTGTAGCGCAACCCGACGAGCAGTTCGTATCGCACGCGCGCCAGTGTGCCACAAGCAGTGATAAACTCGAAATCGGATGCACTGCTTTCTGTTCATTCCCGATTTTTTCTCCTCGATGAGTGGCGCTTCCGCAGACCGCCTCGCCGCGGCGGAGAAGCTGATCGCGAGAGGACGCCGCAAGCGCACGTCGCAGATCGCGCACGACGCATGGCTTTTCGAGCGCTTCGGAATCGGGCGGCAGCGCGACTGGCCGGTCGCCCCGTATACGCTGCTCGCCGACGGCGGAGCGCCCGGAGGACATTTCTGGATGCGCGCCGACCCGGTCCACCTGAACGTCGGCCGCGATTCCGTCGCGCTCGACAGCGCCAGGCTCGATTTGTCGCGCGCGGAGGCGGAAGCGCTCGCGGCGACGCTCAGCAGCCACTTCGGGCAAGGTCTCGCGCTCCACGCTCCGCGTCCAGAGCGCTGGTATGTCGCGCTCGAGGAAGCGCCCCAGCTCGAGACCACTCCTCCCGCCCTCGCCAGTGGAGCGGCGATCAGCAACCTGCTCCCCAGGGGCCTCGATGCGACGCGATATCGCGCCCTGATGAACGAGGTGCAGATGCTGCTGCACGAGCACCCGGTGAATACCGAGCGCGAGGCACGGGGGGCGCCGGCCGCGAACAGCATCTGGCTCTGGGGAGGAGGCAACCTCGAGGCCCGGCACGGGCGGCCTTTTTCGATCGTCCTCGCGGAAGATCCTCTCGCGCGCGGTCTCGCGCTTGCCGCCGGCGTGCCGGAGCGGCGCCTCGCCGCGAACGCCGGCGCGGCTCTTTCCACCCTGCCCGAAGAGGGCAAGGCGCTGATCGTGCTCGATGCGCCTCGCGGCGCAGCGCTCGAGCGTGACTGGTTCTCCCCGCTGCTCGCCGCCCTAGAGGAGGGCCGCATCGGCATGCTGACCCTCGTGCTTTCCGGGAGGGAATCGCTGCTCGAGGTCGAAACGGTGCGCTCCGACCTGCGCCACTTCTGGCGGACGAAGAAACCGCTCGAAAGCTATCTCGCATGAACGGAACGCGCATCGTGACCCGGCCGGTTTCCCCGCGCACCCATGACCAGCTGGTCCGCGAGGGCCTGCACCCGGTGCTCGCGCGCGTGTGCGCGGCCCGCGGCATCCGCCACCGCGGCGAGCTCGAGGACAAGCTCGCAGGACTCGTCCCGCCTGCGGAGCTAATGAATGCCGAGCGCGCCGGCACCCTGCTCGCCGAAGCGATCGGCGCTGGCAAGCGCATGCTGATCGTCGCGGACTACGACTGCGACGGCGCGACCGCCTGTGCGGTGGGCGTGCGCGCGCTCTCCGCCTTCGGCGCAAAGGTCGGCTATCTCGTCCCGAACCGCTTCGAGCACGGCTATGGCCTCACCCCCGAAATCGTCGCGATCGCGGCGCGCTCAAAGCCCGACCTGCTCATCACGGTCGACAACGGCATTGCCAGCGTCGAAGGCGTCGATGCCGCGCGCCAGGCAGGAATCGACGTGCTGATCACCGACCACCACCTCCCCGGCGCGCAGTTGCCGGCCGCCGCGGTCATCGTCAATCCCAACCAGCCGGGCTGCGCCTTTCCGAGCAAGAGCCTCGCCGGAGTGGGCGTGATGTTCTACGTGATGCTCGCGCTGCGAGCCGAGCTGCGTCGGCGCGGCGCCTTTGCTGGCAAGGAAGAGCCGGTCCTCGGTGATCTGCTCGATCTCGTCGCCCTCGGCACCGTCGCCGACGTCGTTCCGCTCGACTTCAACAACCGGGTCCTGGTGACCCAGGGCCTGAGGCGGATCCGCGCCGGCCGCATGCAGGAAGGCGTACGCGCACTCTTCGCCGTGGCGGGGAGGCTGCCGATGCGGGCGGGGAGCTTCGACCTCGGTTTTCTGCTCGGACCGCGACTGAATGCCGCCGGGCGCCTTTCCGACATGAGCCTGGGCATCGAATGCCTCACGACTGACGATCGCGGGCGCGCGCTCGAGATCGCGCGTCGGCTCGACGACCTCAATCAGGAGCGGCGCTCGATCGAATCCGAGATGCAGGCCCAGGCGGAGGAACTGGTGGCGAAGATCTCCGTGGGAGAGTCCTGCAGCATCAGCCTGTACGACCCTTCCTGGCACCAGGGCGTGATCGGCATCCTCGCCGGAAGGATCAAGGACAGAGCACACCGCCCCGCCTTCGCGTTTGCCCTCTCGGGGCCCGGCGAGATCCGGGGGTCGGGACGTTCGATCGGCGGCCTGCATCTGCGCGACGCGCTCGACCTGCTGGCGAAGCGCGAGCCGGGACTGCTGCTGCGCTTCGGCGGACACGCGGCTGCCGCAGGATTGACGCTGCGCGCGTCGGACTTCGAGCGCTTCGCGCGCGGATTCGAGGACGTCGCGCGCGAGCTGCTTTCCCCGGCTCAGCTCTCGCGCTCGATCGAGACCGACGGGTCCCTCGAACCTGCGTATCTCGACCTCGGGCTGGCGCGGCTCCTCGATCACCAGGTCTGGGGACAGGGCTTTCCGCAGCCGCTGTTCTGCGACGACTTCGATGTGCAGGGACAGCGGGTGGTCGGGGACAAGCATCTGAAGCTCAAGCTTGCGCGCGCCGGCCGCACGCTCGAGGCGATACGCTTCAATGCGCTCGACCCCCTGCCCGCGCAGGTGCGTGCCGCCTACCGGCTTTCGGTGGAGGAGTTCAGAGGCGCGCAGAATCTGCAGCTCGTCATAGAGCACTGGGAGACCGCATGAGCTACGCGAGGATCCGGATCGCCTGGCCCAAAGGCTCGCTCGTCGCGGCGCTCGACGACACGCCGACCGCGCGAGCCCTGGTCGCCGCGCTGCCGCTCGACTCGCGCGCGCAGACCTGGGGGGAGGAAGTCTACTTCGAGATCCCCGTGAAGTCCGCGCTGGAGCGCGGGGCGAAGCAGGTCGTTCCGGCGGGTACGGTGTGCTTCTGGGCCGAGGGCGGCTCGCTCGCCCTGCCCTTCGGCCGCACGCCGATATCGGACGGGAAGGAGCCGAAGCTCGTCAGCCCGTGCAACATCCTCGGCCGCATTGACGGCGACGCCCGCGAGTTCGCGTCGGTGCGCAGCGGGGATACGATCAGCCTGAGCATGGAGTGACCATGGATCGCAAGCGCGTCAATTCGAGCAAGATCCGGAGCGCGGGCTACGATTCCAAGACGCAATTGCTCGAGATCGAGTTCAGCGACGGCAAGGTCGTACAGTACCGCGGCGTGTCCCAGGAAGTTCATCGCCAGTTCATGGCGGCGCCGTCGCCAACCAGTTTCTTCGAGGACAAGATCGACGAGAGCTTTCCCTCGACTCGAATCCGCTAAGCCCCTATAATCTCGCGCTGCAATGGAAGCCGAACGCATCAACCAGATTTCCTCCCTGCTCTCCGGCCTCGACAAGCGGTCGGCGGAGCTGCGGAGGTATCTTTGACTTCGACGGGAAGCAGGCTCGCCTCGCCGAGGTAAGCAGGGAACTCGAAAACCCGGACATCTGGTCCGACTCGAAGCGCGCCCAGGACCTGGGCCGCGAGAAGAAGCAGCTCGACAACCTCGTCGGCACCCTCAGCGACTTGAACGGCAAGCTCAAGGACGCCTCGGAGCTGTTCGCGCTCGCCCGTGAGGAAAACGACGCCGCAACCCTTGCGGCGATCGAGGCCGACGCAGCGGGAGTCGAAAAGATCGTCGCGGACCTCGAGTTCCGCCGCATGTTCTCCAACCCGCTCGACCCGAACAACTGCTTCATGGATATCCAGTCCGGATCGGGAGGAACCGAGGCGCAGGACTGGGCGCAGATGCTCGAGCGCATGTACTCCAAGTACTGCGACCGCAAGGGATTCCGCATCGACGTGCTCGAGGAATCGCCCGGCGAGGTCGCGGGAATCAAGAGCGCGACGTTCAAGATCAGCGGGTCCTACGCTTACGGCCATCTGCGCACCGAGAGCGGCGTCCACCGCCTCGTGCGCAAGTCTCCGTTCGACTCGAACGCGCGCCGCCACACTTCGTTCGCGAGCGTTTTCGTCTACCCCGAGGTGGACGAGAACATCGAGGTCGAGGTGAACCCTGCGGACCTGCGTATCGACACATACCGCGCTTCGGGCGCGGGCGGCCAGCACGTCAACAAGACGGACTCGGCGGTGCGCATCACGCATTTGCCCACGGGCATCGTGGTACAGTGCCAGAATGACCGCTCGCAGCACCGCAACCGCGCCGAGGCCATGGCGCTGCTGAAGTCGCGACTGTACGAGCTGGAGCTGCGCAAGCGCCAGGCCGAGCACGACAAGCTCGCTTCCACCAAGACCGACATCGAGTGGGGACACCAGATCCGTTCCTACGTGCTCGATCAGTCGCGCATCAAGGACCTGCGCACCGGAGTCGAAAAGGGCGACACGCAGCGCGTGCTCGACGGCGACCTCGACGAATTCATCAGCGCGAGCCTGAAGCAGGGCGTGTAATGTCCAATCCGCCAGAAGGACAGGACGAGAACCAGATCATCGCCGAGCGGCGCGCGAGGCTCGCCGGTCTGCGCAGGCTCGGCGCCGCGTTTCCCAACGACTTCCGGCGCGAGCATTTCGCAGGCGAATTGCACAAAGCCTGGGGCGCCAAGAGCAACGACGAGCTCGAGCCGAAGCAGATCGCGGTATCCATCGCCGGCCGGGTCATGCTCAAGCGGGTTATGGGCAAGGCGAGCTTCGCCACCGTGCAGGACGCGAGCGGGCGAATCCAGCTATACGTCGTCCGCGACGGAGTCGGTGAGACGGCCTACGAGGCCTTCAAGCACTACGACCTCGGCGACATCGTGGGCGCGCGAGGAACCCTCTTCAAGACCAAGACCGGCGAGCTCTCGCTAAAGGTCGCGGAGCTGCGTCTCCTCGTGAAATCGCTGCGCCCGCTGCCCGAGAAATTCCACGGCCTCGCCGACCAGGAGCAGAAATACCGCCAGCGCTACGTCGATCTCATCATGAGCGAGGACACGCGCGACGTGTTCCGGACGCGCAGCCGCATCGTGCAGGCGGTGCGCGAGTTCATGATCGCCAGGGGCTTCCTCGAGGTCGAGACGCCGATGATGCAGCCGATCCCCGGCGGCGCCAACGCGCGGCCGTTCAGGACGCACCACAACGCGCTCGACATGGATCTCTTCCTGCGGGTCGCGCCGGAGCTCTACCTCAAGCGCCTGGTGGTGGGCGGGTTTGAGAAGGTGTTCGAGATAAACCGCAACTTCAGGAACGAGGGCATCTCGACGCGCCACAACCCTGAGTTCACCATGCTCGAGTTCTACGAGGCGTACCGCGACTACCGCTACCTCATGGACTTCACCGAGGAGATGCTGCGCGAGCTTGCGAACACTGTGCTGGGCGCAACGACCTTGCGCTACGGCGAGAATTCGATCGACCTGTCGCGCCCGTTCGAGCGCCTCACCGTGCTCGAGGCGATCCGCAGGTCCCATCCCGAGATCTCCGCGTCCGACCTGAGTACGCGGGAGGGCGTGGTCGCCGTGCTGAAGAAGCGCGGCATCGACTTCAGCCAGCACGCCAAGGCGGGTCTGGGCGCCCTGCAGCTCCATCTTTTCGAGGAAACGACGGAAGCCCGTCTCGTCCAGCCGACCTATATCATCGACTACCCCGCGGAAGTGTCGCCGCTTGCGCGACGCAGCGAGAAGAACCCGGAAGTGACTGACCGCTTCGAGCTGTACGTCGCGGGCCGGGAGATAGCCAACGGATTCTCCGAGCTGAACGACCCGGAGGATCAGGCGGCGCGCTTCGAGGAGCAGGCGAAAGCGAAGGCCGCGGGTGACGAGGAATCGATGTACTACGACGCGGACTACATCCGCGCGCTCGAGTACGGCATGCCGCCCGCGGCGGGTGAGGGAATCGGCATCGACCGCCTGGTGATGTTGTTTACCGACACCCCCAGCATCCGCGACGTGCTGCTCTTTCCGCATCTCCGGCGCGAAACCTAGAGGCGAGCTGAAGGAATCCTGACTGCGGGCGTCGCCCACCGGGGACAGCCGCTCGATGGCTACTCCCGTGTAACCGCCTAACACACTGTTACACGAACTCGCTGGCGTTCCTGGCGTCACTCTCGGTAGTCTTGACGCCAGCCAGAAGGAGATTGCCATGCAAGCACCGCGCCGCACTCACCCGCTTGTCATCGTCGCAGCAGCCACCGTCAGCTTGTTCAGTCTCGTCGGAATCGGAGCCGTCCTAGGATGGATCCCGACCACGACCGGGCAGAGCAATCCCAGCGCCGCGATCGCGCCGATCCCCGAGCAGCCCGCACAGCCGGAGCCGCCGAAGCTCGAGCACCGCACGCCAGCCAAGCCGATCGCGAAGTCCCAGGCGCCCCGCCGCGAGACGCCGGTCGCCGCCGTCCTGCCCCCTCCGCCTCCTCCGTCCCCCGCCGCCGTCGCCGCCATTTGCCATGAGTGTGCCGTGATCGAAGACGTGCGCACGGTCGAGAAGAAGGGAGAGGCGTCCGGCGTCGGAGCCGTCGGCGGCGCGGTCATCGGCGGCATCCTCGGCCATCAGGTCGGCGCCGGACGCGGCAAGGATCTCGCGACGGTCCTCGGCGCCCTGGGCGGCGGCTTGGGAGGAAACCAGATCGAGAAGAGCGTGAAGACGGAAAAGCAGTACCAGGTCGTCGTACGCTACGACGACGGCCGCACTGGAACGTTTACGCAGGCGACGCCCCCGGCCTGGCACAAGGGCGACAAGGTCAAGGTCATAGACGGCGCCATACGGGCGAACGGATAGAATCGACCGTGAAGTGTCTCGAGCGGGCTCCGGCCCGCTCTTTTTTTCGCCGGGCCAGTTGACGCGCTGCGACGCGCCGTCATACATTCGCGATACTCAACCGACGGGTAGCTAGGGTTCCGCCGCGGCGGTGCTGCGGGTCCGGTCCGAGCGCTACGCAAAGCCGCGGGAATCCCGCTGGCATGCACCCGAAGAACAAAACTCTAGAGGGGATAGGTTGGGACGGGCTGTTTCGTCCCATCCATCCGCTCTGGAGGCGTCATGACCGGTCTCGCGATCTCCCTGGTGCTCGCCGCGGCGCTGATCCACGCGAGCTGGAACTACGTCCTGAAGAAAAGCGGCGGCGGGGTCGGCTTCGTGTGGGCGTTCGCCCTCCTCTCCTCGCTTCTCTACGCGCCACTCGCAGCGGGCGTGGTCGTCCTTCAGCATTTCCAGTTCAGCGCCGAGGCGCTCGCCTATCTCCTCGCGAGCGCCATTTTGCACACGGGCTACTATCTGCTGCTCGATCGCGGGTACCGCTACGGCGACCTTTCGGTCGTCTACCCCTTGGCCCGCGCGACGGGCCCCTTCCTCACCGTGCTCGTCGCCATCGCCTTCCTCGGCGAGCGCCCGGGGCCGGTCGCCTTGTGCGGCGCTGCACTGGTCGTTGGAGGAGCGTTCTTCCTGGCCGCGAGCCCGGCGAAGCTTCGCGAAGCCGGTGCCGCGCGCGGGATCGCCTTCGCGCTGCTCACCGGATGCATGATCGCCTCGTATACCGTGGTCGACAAACAGGCGGTGAGCGCGGCCCTGATTCCACCGATACTCCAGGACTGGGGCGCCAATCTTGGGCGCGTCCTCGTGATGGCCCCGCTCGCCCTGCGCCGCCGCGCCGAGGTCGGCGCCGCGTGGAGGAACAAGAGAGAGGCGGTGATCCTCGTCGCCCTGCTGTGCCCTCTTTCATATATTCTCGTGCTCAGCGCAATGGTGTTTACTCCGGTCAGCTACGTTGCCCCCGCCCGCGAGATCAGCATCCTGATCGCCGCGCTCATGGGCGTCCGCTGGCTGCAGGAAGGCGACGCGCCGCGGCGCGTCGCCGCGGCCGCGGCGATGGCGCTGGGGGTAGTCGCCCTCGCGCTCGGCTGAAGCCGCAATGGAAACCTCCTTCGCCTCCGCGGTCGTCATCCTGCTGCTGGTCACCGATCCGATCGGCAACATCCCGCTTTTCGTCACGTTGCTCCGCCCGGTCGCCCCGGAGCGCCGAGTGCGCGTGATATTGCGCGAGTGCGCTATCGCATTCACCGTGCTGGTGGCCTTCGCGCTGTCCGGAAGCTGGCTGCTTGAGCTGTTCGGATTGTCGGACCAGTCGCTCGCGCTCGCAGGCGGGGTGATCCTGTTCCTGGTCGCCGTGCGCATGATCTTCCGCGGGCCGGAGGGCATCTTCGGGGATTCGCCTTCGGGCGAACCGATGATCGTGCCTCTCGCGATCCCCTCGATCGCCGGCCCCGCGGCCATCGCGACCGTCATCCTGCTCGTGTCGCGGGCGCCGCAGCGGATGGCCGAATGGCTCGCCGCGATCGCGGTCGCCATGGCGGTATCGCTCGCTACGCTGCTCCTCTCCGAGCGGATCAGCCGCTGGGTCGGCGATAGGGCGATCGCCGCCTTCGAGCGCCTGATGGGTCTCCTGCTGACCGCTATCGCGGTGGAGATGCTGCTGCGCGGCGTCGAGGGATTCGTGCGCCACCTGCGGGGCTGAGCGCGGGCTGGCGGAGCTAGGCGGGAATCGCGTTGCGGATCGCAGGCAACATGCGGACGACCTCGTCACGCCCTTCCGCAATCGCTACTTCGGCGCGGTGATAGTCGAGCAGGCCGAGGTGGCCGAGTCTCGGCGTGAGGAGCATGTCGGGCGGCTCGCCCGCAAGGCGGCTGCGCGCGATCCGTAATTGCATGATGTTGATCGAGCCCATCAGCGTTTCGAGCAGCGTCGGCGGCGCAATCTCGGGTTCGGTTTGCCGCTCGCTCGTCGGGTTGTAGCGGGGAAGCACCCGGCCGAGGAAGCTCGGCCGTCCCGATTTCGCCGGTTCCGCCTCGTCGTCTCTGGCGAAGCGCCCCACCAGGTCCGATCCCAGATCGACGGCCAGCACGATATCCGCCCCCATCGCCCGGCACAGTGAGACCGGGATCGGATTGACGACACTGCCATCGACCAGGAAGCGTTCCTCGTGCTGCACGGGCCGGAACAGGCCGGGCACCGCGATCGATGCGCCGATCGCAGACGACACCTTTCCGGCCCGCAGCCAGACTTCCTGTCCGGAATGCAGGTCGGTCGCAACCGCGGCAAACTGTATCGGCATGTCCGAGAAGTCGCACTCGACGAACTGCTCGTGAAAGATTTCGTTGATGCGCTCGCCCTTGATCAGTCCGCCTCGCAGGCCGAAGTCCATCAGCTTGAGTATTCGCTTCCAGTCGAGCGCAAGCGCCCACGCCTCGAGCTGATCAAGCCGGCCCGCCGCGAACGCGGCGCCGACGAATGCGCCCACCGAGCATCCAGCGATGATGTCGGGCTTGATCCCCGCTTCGGCCAGGGCGCGCAGCACGCCGATGTGAGCCCAGCCGCGCGCGGAACCCGCGCCGAGGGCGAATCCGATCCTCGGGCGGCGCGACACTACTGGACCTTCGCCCAGAGGTCGTGGGCGTCCGATTTCACCACCTTCACGCGCAGGCGATCGCCTGGGGCGAACTCGCCCGGTCCCTGGACGTGCACCACGCCGTCGATTTCGGGCGCGTCGGCCGCCGAGCGCGTCACGGCTCCTCCCGGCGCACGGCGGTCGACGAGCACCTCCAGAACCCGGCCGACCTTGCGCCTCAGCCGCCGCGCGCTGATCTTCTCCTGCAGCTGCATCAACCGGGCGCGCCGCTCCTCGCGCGTTCCTGCATCGAGCGCGCCATCGAGCTCGTTCGCCCTGGCCCCCTCCACGGGCGAATAGCCGAAGCAGCCGACGCGGTCGAGCTCGGCTTCCTCGAGGAAGTCGAGCAGCTCCTGGAACTCGCTCTCGGTCTCTCCCGGGAAGCCCGCGATGAAAGTGCTGCGGATGGTGATGTCCGGGCAGACCTTGCGCCAGGCCCGGATGCGCGCCAGGTTGTCCTCTCCGCTCGCGGGACGCCTCATGAGCCTGAGGATGCGCCGGCTGGCGTGCTGAAAAGGCACGTCGATATAGGGAAGGATGCGGCGATCGGCCATGAGCGGGATCACCTCGTCCACATGGGGGTAGGGATACACGTAATGCAGCCGCACCCATACGCCCAGCCGCCCAAGCGCTGCGGCGAGATCGCTCATGCGGGTCCTGAGCGGCCTGCCGCCCCAGAACCCCGTGCGATACTTGAGGTCGACGCCATACGCGCTCGTGTCCTGCGAGATCACGAGGAGCTCCTTGACGCCGGCCCTGACCAGATTCTCGGCCTCCTGCATCACATCCCCTATCGGCCGGCTGACGAGATCGCCGCGGAGCGACGGAATGATGCAGAAAGTACAGCGGTGATTGCAGCCCTCGGAAATCTTCAGGTAGGCGTAGTGCCTCGGCGTGAGCCTTATCCCCTGCGGTGGGACGAGGTCCACGAAGGGGTCGTGGGGCTTGGGCAGGTACTCGTGAACCGCGGCCATGACCTCTTCAGCGGCGTGGGGGCCGGTCACCGCGAGGACCTTGGGGTGCGCCCTGCGCACGACGTCGCCCTTCGCCCCCAGGCAGCCGGTGACGATCACGCGGCCATTCGCGGTGAGCGCCTCGCCTATCGCGTCGAGCGACTCCTTCACCGCGGACTCGATGAAGCCGCAGGTATTCACCACGACGAGGTCTGCACCGTCGTACGAGGGCGAGATCCCGTAACCCTCCGCCCGCAAGCGGGTCAGGATGCCCTCGGAGTCGACCAGGGCCTTTGGGCAGCCCAACGATACGAAGCCGACCTTCGGCTCCGCTGCAGTGCGCCTGCGCGAGATCAGCTTTTGTCTTCCTCGCCCGACGGATTCTTGTCGCCCGCAGGCTGCGCCGCGCCCGGCTGCGCGGCGAATCCAGGCATCCCGGAGAATCCGGGAAACGTCAATCCAGAGAACATCGTGCGGGTCTGGTTCTGGAGCTGTTCCTGCATCTGCATGAACACATTGCGGCTCTGGTCGATGTAAGCCGAGACGAGGTTCTGCATTGCCGGTCCCTGAAAGCTCATGAACTGCTTCCACAGGTCTTCGTTGAACTTGGCGGGGTCGCCGTAGAGCCTTTGCGACTGTTCGCGCAGGCTTTTCTGCATCTCGGCAAACAGCTGCATGTTGCGCTCCAGGTAGGAGCCGAGCATGCCCTGCATCGCGTTGCCGTAGGAACGTATGAACTGGGTCAGCACGTCCGAGGAAAACATCGGCGCTCCGGCGGCCTCCTCTTCGAGGATGATCTGCAGCAGGATGGACCGAGTCAGGTCCTCTCCGGTCTTGGCGTCCACGACCTGAAATTCCTCGCCCTCGACGACAAGCTTCTTTACGTCGACGAGCGTGATGTAGGCGCTCGTCTTCGTGTCGTAGAGCCGGCGGTTGGGGTACTTCTTTATCAGTCGTGTAGACTCAGACATGGAGACCCTTGCCTGGTTTGCGGTAAGCGGCTGCTGCAGCGCGACATGATACACCTTAGGCCATGTGCTGACCGCCATTGATCGCGATGTTCGCGCCGTTCACGAACGCGGCTTCCTCGGAGCACAGGTAAATGATCAATCCCGCGACTTCTTCAGGCTTACCGAGGCGACCGATCGGGATCTGAGGGATGATTTTCGAGTCCAGAATTTCCTTGGGAATCGCCGTCACCATCTTCGTTCCGATATAGCCCGGCGAGATCGTGTTGACGGTCACGCCTTTCCTCGCGACCTCGAGAGCGAGCGACTTGGTGAAGCCGTGCATCCCCGCCTTCGCGGCGGCGTAGTTGGTCTGGCCGAAGGCGCCCTTGGATCCGTTCACCGAGGACACGTTGATGATACGGCCCCAGCCGCGCTCGACCATGGCATCGCAGACCTGCTTGCTCATGTTGAATACCGAGTCGAGATTGGTGCGAAGCACCACGTCCCAGTCCGCCTTGGTCATCTTCTTGAAGGTCATGTCGCGCGTGATGCCGGCGTTGTTGATCAGGATGTCCACCGGCCCCAGATCGGCGACGACCTTCTCGACGCACATCCTCGACGATTCGAAATCGGCAACGTCGCAAGCGAACGTATGAAAATCGTGGCCCCGGGATTTCATCGCGGCCCGCCATTCATTCGCGCTCTTGTTCGAGGGGGAATACGTGACTGCAACTTGGTATCCCGCATCCGCCATCTTGGTGCTGATGGTCTCGCCTAGCCCCCCCATCCCGCCGGTGATCAATGCCAGCCGCTTGGTCATGATCCCTCCTCGCTCGCCTCGATGGTTTGATTATGGCATCAATTCCGAGGCGAACCGCTCCGGCCGCTCTAGGTCATGTGGAGCCCGCCGTTGATCGAGATGTTCGCCCCGGTGATATACCCTGCATCATCGGAGGCCAGGTAGGCGACCAGGCCGGCGATCTCCTCCGGTTGCGCGAGGCGTCCCATCGGGATCTGCTGGATGATCGACTCGAGAATGTCGGGCTTGATTGCCTTGACCATGTCCGTCTGGACATAGCCGGGCGAAATGGTATTCACGGTCACGCCCTTCTTGACCACTTCCTGAGCGAGCGCTTTCGAGAACCCGTGCATGCCCGCCTTGGCTGCCGAATAGTTGGTCTGTCCGAACTGGCCCTTGAGCGCGTTCACGGAGGAAATATTCACGACGCGGCCCCAGCCGCGCTCCACCATGCCCTCGATCACCTGTCGGGTTACGTTGAATACGCTGTTCAGGTTGGTGTTTATCACGGCATACCAGTCTCCAGGAGACATGCGCTTGAACACTCCGTCGCGGGTAATGCCCGCGTTGTTGACCAGGATGTCCACGGGTCCGATCACCGAGCTGATCTGGTAGAACATCTCGGCGCAAGACGCGTAGTCATCGACGTTGCCCTCTGCCGAGTGGACGGGCAGACCCTCGGCGTGCATCTGGGCGAGCCAGGCGTTCTTACTCTCGTAACCGGGAAGGCAGCCCGCCACGACTTTGACGCCGTTTCGCGCCAAACGCCGGCAAACAGCAGTGCCAATTCCGCCCATGCCACCGCTGACGAACGCGATGCGCGGCTTGAGCGCTTTCAGGGAATGCTCCATCGGTGCCGCGGTGACCTGCACGCCGCGCTTCGTCGCTGTTGCTGTTGTCATCAGTTCAACCCCTCTCGAAGTTTCCTTTCGGTCCGGAGGGAAGCTCACGCGCTCCGGTGTCTTACGTAGCTGCCCGGGGCGCGTTCCCCGGCCTTGAACTCTGCGTTACCGAGGCGCGCCCGCGCCTTCACCCGGCCGCCACCGTGGGTTTCGAGCCAGGCGCTCCAGTCCTTCCACCAACTTCCGGGTTTCTCCACGGCGGCCTCCAGCCAGGTGTCGGCGTCTCGGCCGTTTTTGCTACCGATCCAATAGCTGCGCCTGTTGCGGGATGCTGGATTGATGACGCCGGCGATATGGCCGCTCGCGCCGAGCACGAAGCGCGTGTCGCCGCCGAGCAATTCCGTGGTTCGGAATGCGGTGCGCCAAGGCACGATGTGATCCTCGCGGGTCGCCAGGACATAGGCCGGGACGGCGATCTTGCCGAAATCCACCGGCTCCTCGAGCACCTTGGTCTTGGCCGGTTCGCGAAGATTGTTCTCCAGATAGGTATTGCGTACATACCAGCAGTACATCGGCCCTGGAAGGTTGGTTGAGTCGGCGTTCCAATACAGCAGGTCGAAAGCGTCGGGCGCTCTTCCCTTCAGGTAGTTGTTGACGACGTAGGGCCAGACGAGGTCGTTGGCGCGGAGCGCGGAGAACACGAGGGCGAGATCACGCCCCGGCATGAGGCCGCCTTTCCCTATTGTCGCATCGCGAAACGCCACGCTAGGTGCGTCGACGAACAGGCCGATCTCGCCGGTGTCCGAAAAGTCGAGCATGGAGGCAAGAAAGGTTGCGCTCTCCACGCGGTTCTCCCCCCTCGAGGCCGCGACCGCCAGCGCAACCCCCAACAGCGTGCCGCCGACGCAGAACCCGAGGGCATTGACCTTTTTCGCGTCCGAGATCGAGCGTGCCGCTTCCAGGGCCTTGAGAACTCCCTTCTCGATGTACTCGTCCCAGGTGAGATGACCGAGGTCCTGCTCGACGTTGCGCCACGACACCATGAACACGCTGTAGCCCTGCTCCAGGGCGAAGCGCACCAGCGAATTCTCCGGCTGAAGGTCCATGATGTAGTACTTGTTGATGCATGGAGGAATCATCACCAAGGGACGCTTGAATACCGTCTCCGTGAGCGGCTTGTACTGAATGAGCTGCATCAGTTCGTTCTGGAACACCACCGCGCCTTCGGTCACTGCGACGTTCCGGCCGATCTCGAAGCGGGATTCGTCCGTGGTCGAGATGCGTCCCTTGTGCACGTCTTCAATGAGCTGGCGCACGCCCCGCGCGAGGCTCTCGCCCTTCGTGTCGAGGGCCAGCTTGAGAGCCTCGGGGTTGGTGGCCGCGAAATTCGCGGGACTCATGGCGTCGGCGAGCTGGCGTGCCATGAAGCGCAGCCGCTCCTTCATGTGCACATCGGCGCTCAGCGCTTCCACCCAGTCGGCGAGGAACTGCGTATTGATGAGATAGCTGCGCCGCAGATAGTCGAACCAGGGGTCGCTTCGCCATTCGGGTGAAGAGAAGCGTCGGTCGGCATGGTCGGGTGCAGGCGCGGGCGGAACCTCCGCGTCGCCCATGGTGCTGCGCACCAGGGCAGCGTGTTGCTGCAGGTAGCGGGTCTGAAGCGCCGCCAGCTTCGGCGTGTCGCTCGCCCCCGCCGAAAGGAGCGGCTTGGCGAAGTCCGACCCGCCTGCGACTCCCATGAAATCAATGAAATGCTTAAGGAAGCCTTGGGTCGCTTGGGAAAGCTGATCAACGGGAGAGGCGGTTTCTGGCGTCATTGGCTTCCGCTCTAGGCCCTGAAAACCCTTGAAACGCGGTGGATATTGCGCCGCACAATCTGCAAAGTCAAGGGACCAAATCACCCCTTATCCTGGCGGCGAAAAAGCCTGCTCGCTCAGGCGCTTTACTGAGGGAATGTTAGGAGTCACTGACACAGAACGGCAGAGTGTACCTCCCCGAATTAGGTACCGCTCTTGGTTCGCTGCCGATTTATCGCCGGTCCAAGCAACGACGACCCGCCGGGGGAACCCCTGCCTTCCCCGGCGCTTTCTCCGGAAATGGCTACGCCCAGTAGAGGCGCGTGGGGTTGTCGACGAGGATGCGCTTCCTCAGCGCCTCGTCGACAAAAATCTGCGCGAACAGGTCGACCAGTTCACCATCATTCGGCATCGCCTTGACGTTGGGGTGCGGAAAGTCGGTTCCCCACAACACGCGGTCGGGCGCGGCCTTGCCGAGCGCTGCGGCGAACGGTACTGCGTCGCGGAATGGCTTTCCCGTGGCGGAAATCCGCTCGGGACCGCTCACTTTCACCCAGGCGAGGGGATTCTTCATGAGCTCGAGGAGCTGGGCGAACGGCTTCTGATCGAGGCCGTGCGCTGCATCGACCCGCCCCATGTGGTCGATTACGAACGGCACGCGCAACTTGCGGAAGACCTCAGCATGGGTTTCGATATCCTCCGCGTCGAAATGAAGGACTACGTGCCAGCGCAGGGGCTCGATCATCGCCAGCGTGCGCTCGAAAACACGTGGATCGGGTGCCCCTCCCAGGTGTCGCACGAAGTTGAAGCGCACGCCGCGCACTCCCCCGTCGTGGAGCGCCTTCAGCTCGCGATCGGTGACGTCGTCGCCAACCATCGCGACACCCCTCCACGCGCTGCCCGACCAGGCGATCGCATCGAGCATCGCACGGTTGTCATCGCCGTGGCAGCTTGCCTGCACCAGCACCGCCCGCGACAGGCCGAGATGCTGATGAAGCGCTCGAAGTTTTTCCTTGGGAGCGTCTGGAGGAGTGTAGCGGCGCGAGGGCGCATACGGGAACTTCGCAGCAGGTCCGAAGATGTGGCAGTGCGCGTCGCATGCTCCCGGCGGCGGTACGTACTTCGGTTTGACCGGCCCGGGATCAGGGCCGGGGATCGGCTTCGTCATGCCGCTACTGCTTCTCGATCTTCGCGCGCTCGACGACGCCCTTCCACTTGGCGATTTCCAAGACGAGGAGAGCGTGCAGAGTCTCCGGTTTCCCCCATCCTCAACTTTCTTCAATTGGTCGGGGCGGCGAGATTCGAACTCGCGACCACCTGCACCCCATGCAGCATCTGTGATGATAACAGATTGTTTATTGGACATTGACCGCACGACGCTCGCTGCAAACCGTGCATGACCGTGCAGGACGATGCATAACGGATTTCCGCAAAACTCCCGCACGGAGTTTTGCGGCTATTCAACTCGCCTCAAGTGCCTAGACACCCTCGGCGCGAATATTTGCGGAGCACACCCTATAACCTCAAATCGGCTCCAAGAGACCTGATCGAATTAGGAGCGAAACGGCGCGATATTAGCACCAACTATCTCCGCGCGTCGCTCAGCGCCGGCACATCCGGTTCGGCCTTACCGGCGCTGTTTCACGAGCGTGCGGCCTCGCTAAGGAACGAACGCGCCTTGAACGCCAGGATTACGAGGAGAACGCCGAAGACGATAGCGTAGGTGGCGATCAGCCAAAGCACGGCGAGGGCGCCCACGCCCGGCTGCGCCATGAGGAGAACACCGAACACCACCGAAGCGAGCCCGCTGAGGATGAGCAGCCACTCGCCCTTGATCTCCTTCCGCAGGCGGATCGCGGCCACGATCTCCAGAACACCTGTGGCGATCGCCCAGATTGCGATGTAGAACAGGAGTGCGAGCGCGGTGATACCCGGGACCAGGAAAGTCAGGACCCCGACACCGATGCCGAGCAGTCCCTCGAGAAGCAGCAGCCACCAGTGCTCATGCTCCTTGCGTCCCGCGATGGCGGTCCAGACGCCAAGGATGCCGTCCGCCATTGAGTAGGCGCCGAAGAGCAACACCAGCGCGGCGAGCGAGATCCCGGGCTGGAACCAGACCAGGGCGCCGAAGGCGATGGCGGCGAGACCGCGCAGCAGCAGTACCCACCAGTTGCGAAAGAGAATGCCGGCCAGTTGTTTCTCGATCAGGTTCATAGGTGTTCTCCCCTTGGTTAAGTTGCGACAGTCTTGCGCTGTAACTCAGGCTCCCTTGCAGTCAGGACCCATGCCCCGCGATGGCGACGAATATCCAGACGATGGTGAGGGGAATAAGCACGTACAGCAAGTACGGGAACGTAATACCGGTCAAGACCAGTCCGGCGACGATAACGCCCCCCAGCACGAAAATGCCGACCCCCGCGAAGACAAAGGCCAGGAAGATCGCCGCGCAGAAAAGAGCGATCGAGGCGACGATCAGGCCGGCAGCTCCAACGGCGCCCTTGAGCGGTCCCGTCAGCTCCTCTCCGTTGATCACGATTTTGGTGGCCCCGCCCTCGACAAACAGCCCCCACGCGACGATGACCAGCATGATCAATGCAAGTGCGATTGCGGCTTTCTTGGTCATGCCCGCCTCCTTGAGACGACTCTGTGGCCACGTCCCCTTCTTAGAGCGGCTAGTATCTGCTTGCGGCGTGCGGCGTGCAACGGCGCGTTAGAATCGGGTCGGAAGCGGACCAGCGCCAGTGTAGAGAATCCGACGAGCTACATAGTGCCTCCCTTGGGTGGTTCGCACAACGCGACGCTGAGGGGGACGATACCTGCGGAAAGCGGTCGCGTTCTACTCGGGATACCCCGACACGTGTAGGGTTCGCCTGACCTGGCGCGTGCGAGTGGCGGCACGAGCATTCGAAGGGTAACCCTTGCAAGGTCCGTAGATATTACGTTCGAACTCATTGGCCTTAGAATCGAATGACGACCGCGGTGTGCCATTAACGTGACCGCTCAAGATATCGAAGAGGACCTCGCCGCTCGAAGGATCTGTGCATGACCGCGCCGCACAGACCAAGCGTGGGACTTGCACTCGGCAGCGGGTCCGCCCGCGGCTGGGCGCACATAGGTGTCATTCACGCGCTGGAGAAAGCGGGCGTTCGTCCAGATATTGTGTGCGGAACATCAATCGGCGCATTGGTCGGTGCCGCCTACGCGGCAGGTGAGCTCGATCGCCTCGAGAGCTGGGTACTTCAATTGGGAATCGGGGACGTGGTCGGGTTCATGGACATAAGCCTGAGCGGTGGAGTGCTCAAGGGCGATCGCCTGATGGAATTCTTCCGCCGCAATTGGGCGGACCGTTCGATCGACAAGCTCCGTGTGCCGTTCGGCACGGTCGCGACTTCGCTACGCACAGGGTCGGAAGTCTGGCTGCGCCACGGCCCGACTCTCGATGCCGTGCGCGCCTCGATCTCCCTGCCAGGGTTATTCGCCCCGGTGAGATGGGAAGGATCGTTATTGGTTGATGGCGGACTGGTCAACCCTATACCGGTGTCGCTGGCGCGCGCGATGGGCGCGGATATCGTGATCGCGGTCGACCTCGGATCCGACATCCTCGGCCGCCGCTTTCGCGCCCACTCGGCACGTGAAGCGCCGGCCGGCGCCACTCACAACTGGATGCGCCAGCTGCAGGAGAACCTCAGCGCGCTCGCGCCCGAGAAGTCGCCTTACGAACCCCCAATGCCCTCGATGCTGGACGTCCTGACCACATGTATGGACATCGTTCAGGTGAGGATTGCGCGCAGCCGCATGGCTGGCGAGCCACCGGAGGTGATGGTCGCCCCCCGGCTGGCGCGCCTTCGCCTGCTTGATTTTCACCGCGCGAAGGAAGCAATTGAGGAAGGTCATCGCGCGGTACAGAGAGTGGCTCACAGTCTTGCCGTGCTCGACGATCATGCATTGTGAATGCGCCGATGCCGAACTGCTACGTGCAGCGGACGCGCAGCCCGCCTGCAAAAAACCCCGCGAAATTGTCGGTGGAAGTAGCCCGAGTCCCGCAAAACTCCCGCAGTCCGTATTTTCGGAGGATTTGAAGGTTTGAAACAACCTCGCAACCCATTGAATATGTTTTATTTCCAGCAAGTACTCGAAGCAAGCGTTTTCGACCACCTGCATAGATAGCAGGTACGCTTCCGAAGCTCTATGAGAAGAAGGGTGCATCGCCCGCAAACCCAATATCCACGCGGGTTTCCGAGCGATGGCGTTCAGAAAATCTACTTTGGAAGGTGACGCAGAGAAGGCCGGGACGCTGCCGGTGAGAACTTGAAATTGCTGCTACAACTTATTGATTTTATGAATTGGTCGGGGCGGCGAGATTCGAACTCGCGACCACCTGCACCCCATGCAGCATTTGTGAATGATAACAGATTGTTTATTCTACATTAACCGCACGACGCTCGCTGCAAACCGTGCATAACCGTGCAGGACAATGCCTAACGGATTCCCGCAAAACTCCCGCAAGGAGTGTTGCGGCTTTAGCCCCGAAAGTCGCCTCAAGTGCCTAGATTAGCCCTGCAAATATTTGCGGAGCACAGAGCCAACTTGTCATAGCCGAAGCCAGCCGCGCTTTTGAACGTACCACCCTGCAACTCCGACGACGAAGGCAATCCCGACGTTCCAGATGGCGAAGGCGGCAGTGATCAGCGTCACGAAGCGCTCGCCCTTGTCCTTGCTGAAATCGCAGGAGCCGAGCGCAAGTTGCGCCCCAGTCAGAAACAGGACGACACCGAGCACCGCTTGAGGTAGCAGCTGAAAGAGCATCTGTACTGATCCGCTGAAGAAGAGTGCGAGCAGAAGCAGGATGCTGCCGAGAATGATCGGCGCGCCACCGGTTCTTGCGCCGAACGCAACGTGACCCGCCATGCCGCCGGCGCCGTGGCACATTGGCACGCCGCCGACCGACGCGCCGAAAATATTCAGCAGACCGGTGGAAATCGCAACGCCCCTCTCGGTCACCGGACGATCGGGAAAAAGAGCGTTGTTCTCTTCGCGGATCGCGATCACGGCATTGCCGAGCGTGAGCGGCACCTGAGGCAGTGCGAGAAACGCCGTGCCGATCAGGAGATCCCGCCAGCCGATCTGCCCGAGCGCAAAGTCCGGAGCGTGGAATTCGATCGAGGCTCCGGCGAGCGCCTTCACGAGCTCCGGATGTTGGACGGCGCCGCATGATGCGCCGAATGCGAGCAGCAACAGCATCGCTGGAACGGTCCGGTTCGCGAGGAGCAGCACCGTTCCGGCGAAGCCGATCGAAGCGATGAGCCAGTCACCCGCCATCATCTTCACGCCCTGCAGCATAAAGCCCATGCCCAGCCCGAGGATGATGCCGATCACAACAGGCCGCGCAACGAGCCTCGCGACCCTGCTCGCGGCGCCGGTGAGGCCGAGCGCGAGCCAGACGATTCCGGTCACAAGGCCCGCGCCGTAGATCGCGGCGGGCGCGATCACAGCGGTCTGAGCCGCTTGCGTTGCGGCGACCGCACCGATTGCCTTCATCGGCTGCACAGGGAACGGCGTGCGATAGTACGCGCCGCACGCGATGAGGGCCGCACCGAACGCGAACAGGACCCCGAGCGGATCGAGCCCGCTCACGCCGATGTAGGCAACGATGAAGGGAACGAGCGTTCCCAGATCGCCGAACGCTCCCGCCCACTCCATGCGGTCGAAGCGGTTGCGTGCAGGCGATGAAGGCGCTTCGGCTAATGCGCGCGAGCGCTCAGTGCCTTCCATGAATTTCTCCTCGTTCCCACCGCGCGAGCTTCTTCCCGCCCGCTGCGAGCAAGACATTTTACCCTGCGACAACTGGGAGGATCCCACAGTGCTCACACGGTGTTCTCTTGCTCGGCGATGTCATACCTTTGAAGTCGTTTCAGACTTTGAGGTAGATCAAAGTGTCAATTATCTAACGGCGCAGATTTCACAGTGACGGCCCATGGAAACTCCTCTCCCCGGCACCGGTGTAGTCACGCATGACATCTCACTCGGAGTTGTGATCGCCACTCCGGAGCTATCAGCTGCGAAGCTGGTCGGCCTGAGCGGTGCCGAAGCGCGCCGCCGGCTCGCACAATTCGGTCCCAATACCGTCGCCGAGGAAGCGCCGCCTGCGTGGCGCACCTATCTCGCCAAGTTCTGGTCCCCCATCCCGTGGCTGCTTGAGGTCGCGATGCTGGTCGAGATCGGGCTGGGCAAAACTATCGAAGCGGCGGTGATCGCCGCCCTGCTTCTCTTCAACGCGACGCTCAGCTTCATTCAGGAAGGCCGAGCCGGTGGGGCGCTGGCCGCGCTCAGGAAACGGCTTGCGCCGAGCGCCCTGGTTCGGCGCGACGGCGGATGGATCAGGATTCCGGCATCCCAAGTCGTGCCGGGCGACGCGATCCGGCTGCCGCTCGGAGCATTGGTGCCAGCCGATGCGCGCCTCGTGTCCGGATCGGTGATGGTGGATCAGTCCACGCTCACCGGCGAATCCATTCCGGTCGATGCAAATCCCGGCAGCCAGGTCTACGCGGGTTCGCTGGTGCGGCGCGGTCAGGCGATTGCCGTAGTCACGGCGACTGGATCCAAGACGTCCTACGGGCGCGCCGCCGAGCTGGTGCGCACCGCCCGCTCGGCAAGCACCGAGCAGGCGGCAATCTTTGCAGCGACGCGCAACCTCGCCGTCGTAAATGGGACCGTGGCAGTCGCCATCGTCGTTTATGCATACGCGACGGCATTGCCGGCAGAAGACTTGATCCGCCTCGGTCTCACGGCGCTGCTGGCGACGATTCCGGCGGCACTTCCGGCAACGTTCACGCTTTCTGCCGCGTTCGGCGCCCAGATCCTTGCGAAGCGCGGAGTTCTGCTAACCCGGCTCTCCGCCGCGCACGAAGCGGCGGCCATGGACGTCCTTTGCGCCGACAAGACCGGGACGCTGACGCGCAACGCGCTCGAAGTGGATGAGGTTGTTCCTATGCCGGGTTTCGACAGCAAGCGCGTGCTCGCCCTCGCGGTGCTGGCAAGCTCCGAGGCAGACCAGGATCCCATCGACGCCGCCATTCGAGCGGCGGCGAGCCACACAACACGCGGCGATGCGGCCGAACGTCTGCTCCGCTTCGTTCCGTTCGATCCGGCCACGCAGGTGTCCGAGGCCTTTGCCGTCGATCGCGATGGAAGAGAGCTGCGAATCGCCAAGGGCGCATTCGAGGCACTCGTCGGCACGACTCGAGCGTCGGCAGATGCATCTCGCTTGATGAACGAGCTCGCGGAGCGCGGACATCGCGTCATCGCCGTCGCCGCGGGAACGTCGCAGTCATTGCGGCTCGCCGGCTTCATCGCCATCAGCGACCCGCCACGCGAGGACTCGGCGACATTCGTCGGCGCCCTCCGAGAGCTAGGCGTTCGCACCGTCATGGTAACCGGGGACTCTCCCGTGACCGCAGCGGCAATCGCGAGCAAGGTCGGCATCGACGGGAAAGTCTGCTCACGCGAACGGCTTTCGAAAGACCTGCACGCGGAGGAATTCGGCGTCTTCGCCCGCGTGGTCCCCGAGGAGAAGTTCCGCCTCGTGCAGGCGCTGCAGCGCGCCCGGCATGTCGTCGGCATGTGCGGCGACGGCACGAACGACGCGCCTGCGCTGCGGCAGGCGCAGATCGGGATCGCCGTATCCACGGCGACCGACGTCGCCAAAGCCGCGGCGGGCATGGTTCTCACCGAACCGGGGCTCGCCGGAATCGTGTTCGCCGTTCGCGAGGGCCGGGTGGCATTTCAGCGGCTGCTGACCTACACGTTCAACATGCTGACCAAGAAAATCGAGATCGTCCTGTTTCTGGCAATCGGGCTCGCGCTCACCGGCCATGCAGTGATGACTCCGGTGCTGATGGTCCTGATGCTGGTGACGAACGACTTCCTCGCGATGTCGCTCACCACGGACCGCGCGAGTCCCTCGCCATCACCGAGCGCATGGCACATGCGCGACATTACCGCCGCCGGCATCGTTCTCGGCCTTTGCAAGCTCGGTTTCTCGACTGGCGTGCTGCTTTTCGCCAAATACCGCCTCGGATTGAACCCGGGGGAGATTCAGACACTCGCGTTCGTCACCCTCGTCTTCGGCGCACAAGCCCTTTTGTACGTCGTGCGCGAGCGGCACCGTATCTGGTCCTCCAGGCCGAGCCGCTGGGTGCTGGCGGCATCCACGGCCGACATCGTCGTGGTATTCGCGCTCGCAGGGTCTGGCATATTGATGGAACCGCTGCCCTGGCGCGTCCTCGCCACAGTCTTCGCCGCCGCCGCCGGCTTCGCTCTGATCCTCGATCAGGTCAAGCTGCCGGTCCGTTCGGCGTTCAAGATCGGGTAAGGCGCTGGATTCGTTCAGTGGCGCTTTATACACAAGCGCGCAGCACAGAATCTAACGTTGAGGCGCGCAATGACGCCGGAACAATATGATGCCTGGTATTGCACGGCCCGCGGCCGGTGGATCGGGGAGACCGAGTTCCGGCTGATCTCGGCGCTACTCGAGCCGGAGCCCGGCGCGCGCATTCTCGACGTCGGCTGCGGCACCGGCTACTTCACCCGGAGTTTCGCCGATGAGGGCTACGAGGTCACCGGAATGGACCCCGATCCAGCAATGCTCGCCTATGCGCGCGCCCATCGCGCAGGCAATGAAGCATACATCCTGGGAGACGGGCGCAGACTTCCGTTTCCCGACGGCGAGTTCGACTACTGTATTTCAATCACGGCGCTCTGCTTCATTCCCGAAGAGCGCCTGGCCCTCGGGGAAATGGCGCGCGTGAGCGGACGCGGCCTTGCCCTCGGGCTCCTCAACCGGTGCAGCCTATTGTATCTGCAGAAGGGCCGGCATGGCGGGCGTGGTGCCTATCATGGCGCCAAGTGGCATACGCCTGCACAGGCGCGGGCGCTCCTGGAGACGCTACCGATGACCACCCGTCGCGTGCGTACCGCGATCTATATGCCCTCGGGTGGGACGCTCGCGCCCAGCGTCGAAGCCGTGACGCCGCATTGGGTGCCTTTTGGCGGCTTCATCGCCGCAGCCGCTCGGGACAAGGTTCGCGGCCGCACCTGAAGCCCCGGTCCCGATCAGGCGCAGACCAGGAGAGTCAAGCTGACCCGCCGCATCGTGGGCACCCGCGGCAATTTTGCGGGCTGTTTTCGTTTACTCTACTTCAGCCGATACGCCGCGTGGCAGGCGATGCAAGTCTGCGTGACTTCGTTCAGCGCTCCCAGCGCGCGGCCCAGATCGCGATCCACGGCGGCCTCCTGCGCCGCGACGGCAAACCGGCTCGCAGCGTGATGCAGGGCGGTGCCCGCCTCCTGCATGCCCTTCGGCATGTACGGCGCGACTTCATGAGAGCCATGAAGATCGAAGGAGGACATGCCGAGGCGCTTTTCAGCGATGTCGGCCGCGTGGTCGAAATCGTATTTGGCAAGATAGTTCTGAATTTCAGAGAGCGTCCGCAGGTGGTCGCGCATGTTGGCAAGCTCGCGCTCCTTGAGCTCCTTAGGAATGGGCTACTGCGACAGTACTTCCCGAAAGGAACTGACCTGTCGGTCTACTCGCAGGCGAAGCTAGACGCCGTCGCGCGACGGCTCAACGAGCGACCTAGAAAGACCCTCGGCTTTGAAACTCCAGCCGAGCGCTATCATCGTTGTGTTGCGTCGATCCATTGAATCCGCAGCCGAAACCAGGCGTTGGCCAATGTCGGCTCGCGACCCAAGCGGTTATTCGCGCGGACTGTTAATCCGGGCTTTCGAGCCCTGGTCGGGGAGCCAGCACCCGAGCTTGAACTGATCTACGATTTCCTGGAGAGAACACCCGAAAAGGAGAGCCGCAATGAAGAACCTCGCTATCCTGGCTGGACTTAGCCTCGCGATCGCAACAGGTCCCGCCCATGCCGATGCAAATTCGCCGACACCAGCCAAGACAGAGGCCTACGTCCCCGGGCTCGGTGAGATCATGTCCTTGCAGCAAATGCGGCACGCCAAGCTCTGGCTCGCCGCCAGCCGCAGCAACTGGGCCCTTGCGAACTACGAGATGGACGAACTTCGCGAAGGTTTCGAGGATGCGAGCAGGCTGCAGCCGACGTACGAGGGCGTGCCGGTCGCGGCTCTGATCGCTAGCCTAACGCCGGCACCGCTTGACGCGATCGGCAAAGCGATCAAAGGAAAGAGCGCAGCGGATTTCACAAGGTCCTTCGACAGCCTGACTGCGGCGTGCAATACCTGCCACAAGGCGGCGAACCACGGCTTCATCCAAATCAGACGCCCGAGTGGCTCAGCGTTCAGTAACCAGAAGTTCGAGCCCGGGCCGAAATAGGGTGCGAAAAAGTCGAGGAGGCAATTTGTTGGCTACTGCAGCGCTCTTGGCCGTTTGCTGCCATTTCTGAAACCCAGGTGTGTATGAGAGTACGTGCTGGGAGCTGCTATCACGCGAGCGGCGCGGCCAATTCCCGGTAGTGCCCAGTTTTGCCCCGGTTGGGGAGCCCAGCATAAGTCGATCCGGCAATAGCGCCTACGCAAGGTCCGGGAGAGCCTGATACGGCTGCGATCGCACCCGAAATCGCAGATGAGCCGCGAGCGGTGGGCGGCGTTGCATCCTGCAGGGACCCGGACGCGGGCCGGTAACAAAACTCCCGCGAAAGTCCCGCAAAACTCCCGCAGTCGAATATTCTCGAAGAATTTGAAGGTTTGAGAAAACCTCGCAACTCCTTGAATACGTTTTGACTCCAGCGATCATCCGAAGCAACCTTTTTCGACCACCTGCATAGATAGCAGGTACGCTTCGGCAGCTCTATGAAAAGAAGCATGCATCGCCCGCAAAGCCAATATCCACGCGGGTTTGCGAGCGATAGCGTTCAGAAAAGCTACGTTGAAAGGTGGCGCGGAGAAGGCCGGCAGGCTGCCGGTGAGAACTTGAAATTGCTGCTACAACTTATTGATTTTATGAATTGGTCGGGGCGGCGAGATTCGAACTCGCGACCACCTGCACCCCATGCAGGTACGCTACCAGGCTGCGCTACGCCCCGAGAGGCGGAAGTATATCAGCGGGCCGAGCCCGACGCCTTCTCCGCAGCGAGCAGATCTATGACGCTCTTGAGTTCTTGCTTGAGGTTCGAGAGGTTCACACCGCGTGCGTCCGCGCCACGCGAAGGAGAGGAAGTAGACGACAGCGCGCGCGCGGGCGCGGCGCTCAGACTCTCGTCGAGGCGATTGCGTGCTCCGCTGATGGTGAACCCCTGCTCGTACAGCAGTTCCCGGATGCGGCGGATCAGGAGCACCTCGTGATGCTGGTAGTAGCGGCGATTGCCGCGGCGCTTGACCGGGCGCAGCTGCGTGAACTCCTGCTCCCAGTAGCGGAGCACGTGCGGCTTGACCCCGCACAGCTCGCTGACTTCACCGATGGTGAAGTAGCGCTTGGCCGGGATCGCGGGCAGGCTATCCTTGGTTACCTTGCTTTCCATGAGTTTGCTCGACGAGGGCCTTGAGTTTCTGGCTGGCGTGGAAAGTGACCACGCGCCTCGCCGTGATGGGAATTTCCTCCCCGGTCTTAGGGTTGCGCCCAGGCCGCTGCGGCTTGTCGCGGAGCTGAAAATTGCCGAAGCCTGAAAGCTTGACGCTCTCGCCGCTCTCCAGCGCCAAGCGGATCTCTTCGAAGAACGTCTCGACCATGTCCTTCGCCTCGCGCTTGTTGAGGCCGACCTTCTCGAAAAGCATGTCCGCCAGCTCGGCTTTCGTCAGCGTCATTTCTGCTCCCTTGGAGGGGTAAATCTCCCTCCACTTCATTACTTAAGTACGTAATTTAGCACCGAATTTCGCGGCGAGAAGCTCTGTCAGTTGCGCCATTGCGGCGTCCGCTTCCGCATCGGTCAACGTCCTTGCAGTATCTTGCATAACTACCCGAAATGCAAGGCTTTTTTTACCCCTTTCTACACCTCTACCCCGATAGAAGTCAAACAAGCGTATTTCCTGCACTACGCGAGGCCGGTTTCGATCAATTTCCTCCAGGATCCGGGCGGCCGGCAGGCTCTCGTCGAACTCCATGGCCCTATCGCGGATGACCGGCGGGTACTTGGATATCTCTTGGTACCGGGGCGTGCCGACCTCTCCCAGGGCTCCGACATCTAGCTCGAACAGAGCGGCCGGCAGGGGTAAGCCGTATTTCTGCTGCCAACGGGGGTGCAGTTCGCCCACCCAGCCGATGGGCGCCCCGTCCAAGGTCACCCGCGCCGACCGGCCCGGGTGCAGCGCGGGATGCACTGCCACTTCGTAGCGGGCAACGCGGGGAGCAAGCAGCGCTTCCAGGTCCGCCTTGACGTCGTAGAAGTCGACCTGGCGCCTGTCGGAGACACCCCACTGCTCCTCGAGGGCCGGGCCGTAGGCGATAGCGCCAATGCGGGTAGGCTGCCGGATCCCCGCCACGTCCTGCTCGCTGTCCTTCACCCGCGGATCCCGCAAGTACACGCGTCCCAGTTCGAACACCCTGATCCGCGGCGCCTTTCGCGCCACGTTGTAGACCACGTTCGACACGAGGCTGCCGAACAGCGTGCTGCGCATCACGGCGAGGTGGCTGGCGATCGGGTTGAGGACTCGGATCGGATTTCCCTCGCCCGCAAAATCGGCCTCCCATTGCGGGTCGACGAAGCTGAAGTTGACCGCTTCCACGTAGTCGGCGTCGGCAAGCCGCTGCCGCAGCGCATGACGCGAGCGCCGTGCCTCGGGCTGAGCGCGCATGATCATCGGGGCGCGCGGCTGGCGCGCCGGAATGTGCTCGAAACCGTGTACCCGCGCCACTTCCTCGACCAGATCTTCCTCGATCTCGATGTCGAAGCGGAACGAGGGCGGAGTGACGACGAAGGCGTCGCCGTCGCGTAGATATTTAAGTCCCAGACGGGCAAAGATGTCCGCCATCTCCGCCTCGGGCACTCGCACCCCTATGATCTTGTGCGCGCGGCCCACGCGCATGCGAACCGGCCTGCGCTCGGGAAGCCTGGCCACCGTGTCGACCGTGGGACCCGGCTCGCCGCCGCAGACGTCCAGGATAAGCCGGGTCGCGCGCTCGATCCCGGCGACGTTGTTGTCGAAGTCGACGCCGCGCTCGAAGCGGTGCGACGCGTCGCTCGCGAAGTTGTACCGGCGCGCGCGCCCCGCGATCGCGTCCGGGTAGAAGAACGCCGACTCGAGGAAGATGTTCCGCGTCGCAACCTCGGCTTTGGTCGAGTCTCCGCCCATGATGCCTGCCAGGCCGATCGGGCCGGAGCCATCGGTGATGCACAGCACCGACTCGTCCAGGTCCACCGTCATATCATTCAGCAGCTTGACGCGTTCGCCCCTTCGCCCGAAGCGCACATCGATCCCTCCCGCGAGCTTGTCGAGGTCGTAGACGTGCAGCGGGCGCCCCAGCTCGAGCATCACATAGTTGGTGACGTCCACCAGCGCGGAGATCGAGCGCTGGCCGGCGCGTTCCAGGCGCTCCTTCATCCACGCTGGCGTGTGCGCTGCGGCGTTCACGCCGCGGATCACCCGGCCCGTGAAGCGCCCGCAGCCGCGCGGGTCGCTGATCCTCACGGGGAAGCTCGCCTCGCTGCGTGCCGGCACCGGGCGGATCTCGGGTGCGTCGAGCTTCGAGCGGGTCAGGGCGGAGACTTCTCTGGCGACCCCGAGCACCGACAGGCAGTCGGCGCGGTTGGGCGTCAGCTTGAGAGTGAAGATCCGGTCGTCGAGCGCGAGCACTTCGCGCACGTCGTGCCCAGGCGGAGCGTCCGCGGGCAGGGCGAGCAGTCCGCTGTGGTCATCCGACAGGCCGATCTCGCGCGCCGAGCACAGCATGCCGCGACTTTCGACACCGCGCATCGTTGTCGCCCTGATCTCCAGTCCCCCGGGCAGTTTCGCGCCCGCCGTTGCCAGGGGAACCTTCATGCCCGCCGCCACGTTCGGCGCACCGCACACGACGCTGATTGGCTCGTTCGTGCCCGCGTTAACGCTGCAGATCGTCAGCCGGTCGGCGCTGGGGTGCTTGTCCACCGACAGCACCTGGCCCACGACGACACCCGAGAAAGGCGGCGCCACCGGCACGCAGGTCTCGACCTCGACACCCGACATCGTGAGCAGGCGGGCGAGTTCATCCGACTTCTGGGGCGGATCAACGAAGCTGCGCAGCCAGCGCTCGGAGAATTGCATCGCCCTAGGCAAACTGCCGCAGGAAGCGAAGGTCGTTCTCGAAGAACAACCGCAGGTCGTCGACGCCATACCGCAACATGGCGAGGCGCTCGAGGCCCGACCCGAAGGCGAAGCCGATGCAGCGCTCCGGGTCGAGGCCATAGTTGCGCACCACGTTCGGGTGCACCTGCCCTGCGCCGGAGATTTCCAGCCACGTGCCCCGGCTCGGGCCCGAGCCGAACATCATGTCGATCTCTGCCGACGGCTCGGTAAAAGGAAAGAAGGACGGCCGGAAGCGGACCTCAAGGTCGTCGGTCTCGAAGAACCTGCGCAGGAAATCGATGTAGACGCTCTTCAGGTCGGCAAAGCTCACGTCCTCGTCCATCCATAGTCCCTCGACCTGGTGGAACATCGGCGAGTGGGTGGCGTCCGAGTCGACGCGATACACGCGGCCGGGTGCGATCACCTTGATCGGCGGCTCGTGTGTGCGTGCGTAGCGCACCTGGATCGGGCTGGTGTGGGTGCGCAGCAGCAGACCGCCCTCGACGTAGAAGGTGTCGTGCATCGACCGTGCTGGATGGTTCTCCGGCTGGTTGAGCGCGGTGAAGTTGTACCAGTCGGTCTCGATCTCCGGCCCGTCGGCAACGTCGAACCCGATCGAGCCGAAGATCGCCTCGATGCGCTGCCAGGTCCGAATCACGGGGTGAATGCTTCCCGTGCCGCGTCCGCGCGCGGGAAGGGTCACGTCGAGCGCTTCCTCGGCGAGACGGGCGTCGAGCTTTAGGGCAGCGATCGCTTCCCGCCTGGCGGCCAGAGCGGCTTCGATGCGGTCCTTGGCGGAGTTGATGCTTGCCCCGGCCTCGCGCCGCTCGGCCGGCGCGAGCCTGGCCAGCCGCTTCATTGCTTCCGGAATCGATCCCGATTTCCCGAGGTAGCGCGCCTTGACGCGCTCCAGCTCGTCGGCATCGTCGACGGCCGCGAACCTGGCGATCGCTTCGGCGACGAGCTTATCGACGTCCGTCATTGAGCCTGGCCCGCCTTCCTGACGGGAGGAGATCGGCCGGGACTATGCGGCGAGCTTCGCCTTGACCTGGCCCGCGAGCTGCGCAAACGCGGGCTTGTCGGCCACCGCGAGGTCAGCGAGCACTTTGCGATCGATCTCGATCGAAGCCTTCTTCAGCCCGTACATGAAGGCGGAGTAGGTCATGCCGTGCTCGCGCACCGCCGCGTTGATCCGGGTGATCCACAGACCGCGAAACTGGCGCTTGCGCTGCTTGCGATCGCGATAGGCGTACTGGCCTGCCTTGATTACCGCCTCTTTGGCGATGTTGAAGACGTTGCCGCGGCGGCCGCGGAAGCCCTTGGCCTGGCGGATGACCTTCTTGTGCTTGGCGTGCGCGGTTACGCCGCGCTTGACTCTTGGCATGGGGCTCTCCTAGGCGTATGGCAGCATCGCGCGAACATGCTGCTGGTCGGTGGAATGTACTTCCGCCGTGCCGCGCAGATGCCGCTTGCTCTTCGTGGTTTTCTTGGTGAGGATGTGACGCTTGAACGCCTGAGAGCGCTTGATGCTGCCGCCGGAGCGGATCTTGAAGCGCTTTGCGGCGCTTCGCTTGGTTTTCAGCTTGGGCATTGCTAACTCCTGTTTGTGATGACGACGGGCGGCCTCCGATTGAGGCTCTTCAAGGGCCCGAACGCCACTTCTTCTGAATCGGCGTGCGTCAGGACGCGACGGCCGGCTTCGAATCCTTCTTGACCGGTTTTGCGGCCGGCTTCTTCACCTCTTTCTTGCCTTTCTTCGGAGCCAGCACCATGATGAGTTGCCGGCCCTCCATCTTCGGGTACTGCTCCACCACGGCGTGCGGCTCGAGGTCCTGCTTCACCCGCTCGATCAGGCGCACCCCGAATTCCTGATGCGCCATCTCGCGGCCCCGATATCGCAACGTGACCTTGGTCTTGTCTCCCTCGTCCAGGAATTTGATCAGGTTGCGCAGCTTGATCTGGTAGTCGCCCTCGTCCGTCCCGGGACGGAACTTGACTTCCTTGACGTGAATCTGCTTCTGCTTGAGCTTCGCCTCGTGCGCCTTCTTCGCCTCGCGGTATTTGAACTTCCCGTAATCCATCAGCTTGCAGACCGGCGGCTTGGCAAGCGGTGCGATTTCCACCAGATCTACCTCGGCGTCCTCCGCCATCTTCAGTGCTTGAGTGATCGGCACAATGCCGACCTGCTCGCCGTTGGCTCCGACCAGACGCACCTCGGGCGCGTTGATCTCGTTGTTAATACGCTGCGTTCTCTCCGTGGCGATGTTCGATTCTCCGTGTTCGTGAAAAATTAGGCCGTACCGCCCTGCCTGGCCTCGGATTCGAGGCGCGCAACGAACTCGGCCAGTCCCATCTGTCCGAGATCCTCGCCGGCACGGGTGCGCACGGCCACTTTTTCGGCTGCCTTTTCCTTCTCTCCGATAACGAGCTGGTAAGGCAGTTTCTGCAAGCTATGTTCTCGAATTTTATAGCTAATTTTCTCGTTCCTCAAGTCAGAATGTACCCGGTACCCGGCGCCTTTCAATCGCGCCGCAACGGCCCGAGCGTAGTCGCTCTGGCCCTCTGAAATGGTCAGCACGGCCACCTGAACAGGCGCGAGCCACAACGGCATCGCCCCCGCGTAGTGCTCCAGGAGAATGCCGACGAAGCGCTCCATGGACCCGAGAACCGCTCGGTGAAGCATGACCGGGACCCTGCGGGTGTTGTCCTCTGCAACGTACTCCGCTCCCAGCCGCCCGGGCATGGAAAAGTCAACCTGCATGGTGCCGCATTGCCAAGAACGCCCGATCGAGTCCTTGAGGTGGTATTCGAGCTTGGGACCGTAGAACGCTCCCTCCCCTGGCAGCAGCTCGAAGGGAATCCCGCCGTCCTCCAGCGCCGACCGCAAGGCTTTCTCGGCCTTGTCCCAAACCTCGTCCGAGCCCACACGCTTGGCCGGGCGCGTGGCAAGCTTGTAGACGATATCGGTGAAACCAAAATCCGCGTAGACGCGCTTGAGCTGCGCGGTGAACGCGGTGACCTCGGGCTTGATCTGCTCCTCGGTGCAGAAGATGTGCCCGTCGTCCTGGGTGAACGCACGCACGCGCATGATCCCGTGGAGAGCCCCCGAGGGCTCGTTGCGCGTGCATACGCCGAACTCCCCGTAGCGGAGGGGCAGTTCGCGGTAGCTGCGCAGCCCCTTGTTGAAGATCTGGATGTGGCCCGGGCAGTTCATCGGCTTGATCGCGTAGTCGCGCTTTTCGGACTCGGTCGTGAACATGTTCTCGCGGTAGTTCTGCCAATGCCCGGTCTTTTCCCACAGGCTTCGATCGAGGATCTGCGGGCCGCGCACCTCGAGGTAGCCGTTGTCGCGGTAGACGCGGCGCATGTACTGCTCGACCTGCTGCCACAGCGCCCAGCCGTTGGGGTGCCAGAACACCATGCCCGGGGATTCCTCTTGCAGGTGGAACAGATCGAGCTGGGTGCCGAGCTTACGGTGGTCGCGCTTCTCGGCCTCCTCGAGCATCCGCAGGTAGGCGTCCTGCTCCTCCTTCTTGGCCCAGGCCGTGCCGTAGATACGCTGCAGCATCTCGTTCCTCGAGTCGCCGCGCCAATAGGCGCCCGCGACCTTCATGAGCTTGAATACCTTCAGCTTGCCCGTCGACGGGACATGAGGTCCCCGGCACAGGTCGATGAAGGCACCCTCGCGGTACAGCGACACTTCTTCGCCCGAGGGGATGGCGGCGATGATCTCGGCCTTGTAATGCTCGCCGATCGACTTGAAAAATTCGACCGCCTTGTCGCGTGCCCAGACCTCGCGCGTTACCGGGAGGTCCTTCGCGGCAAGCTCGGACATGCGCTTTTCGATTGCGGCGAGATCTTGCGGAGTGAAGGGGCGCTTGTACGAGAAGTCGTAGTAGAACCCGTCTTCAATCACCGGCCCGATCGTCACCTGGGCGTCGGGGAAGAGTTCCTTCACTGCGTACGCAAGCAGGTGCGCGGTCGAATGCCTAAGGAGTTCGACGCCTTCCTTGTCGCGATCCGTGACGATCGCTACGTTCGAGTCGCTCTCGACGCGATAGGACAGGTCGACTAGCTTGCCTTCCACCTTTCCCGCGAGCGCCGCACGCGCAAGCCCCGGGCCGATCGCCTTCGCGATCTCGCCAACCGTGACCGGGTCGAAGAAGACCTTGATTGAGCCGTCGGGAAGACGGATATTGGGCATGGGTCAAGAAACAAAAACCGCGCGGTGAACGTCGCTTCGCGTACGTTCGAAACGCGCGGAATCACGGGCGCCGCCTCCACCGCGCGCTCCGGCAATTGGTAGGCGCGATTGGACTCGAACCAACGACCCCCACCATGTCAAGGTGATGCTCTAGCCAGCTGAGCTACGCGCCTGGAGAGCGCTGAATTCTATCGGAAAGCCCGGCGAGGCACAAACGCCAACGGAGACGGAATCACCCGCCCCAGCGCTTGGAGCGAGAGTCGTAGCTGTACGGAAGGTACTTGAAGACCACGTGTGTGCACGAGAGCGTGTATTCGCCCGACGAGGAGACATACTCCATCGGAGCACCCCCCGGGCACTTCGCCACCGAGAGAACATACTTGGGCACGAGCTTGTCCAGAGCGTCGGGGTAGGAACCCAGATCCCTCTTGAAGGCCGACAAAGCGGAAGCCATCTGCGTCCCGCGAGTCTCCACATACGCCATGTCCTTCTCGCCCCCGGAGTACAGATCTATCGCGATGTACGCTACGCCAAGAGCAACCGCGAGCAGCAGGAGCAGGACGATCTGGCTCACTCCTCGTTGAGAACATGCCCGACGCATCTTTGGCCTTCCGGATACCCGATTCCCTGACCTGAGAATATTACCGCAACCCTAGCATCTCCGCCGCATGCTTGCGAGTCGTGGGCGTGATTGCCACGCCACCCAGCATGCGTGCGATCTCTTCTATCCGCGACTTCTGGTCGAGCACCGATACGCGGCTTCGCGAACCGCCGCCTTCCACGTTCTTGGCGACCGACCACTGCTCGCGGGCCTGGGCAGCCACCTGCGGCAAATGCGTCACGCACAGGACCTGGCGCTCCTCGCCCAGCGTCCTCAGCTTTCGGCCGACGACCTCAGCCACCGCCCCACCGATTCCAGCGTCGACCTCGTCGAAAATCAGCGTCGGAACCGCAGCGGCCTTGCTGGTGATCACCTGGATCGCAAGGCTGATGCGCGAGAGCTCGCCCCCGGATGCCACCTTGGCGAGCGAACGCGGCTCGGTGCCGGGGTTGGTCGATACGAGAAACTCGACCTGCTCGTTGCCCCCTGCGCTTCCATCGGGAAGAAGCGAGCGCAGCTCTATCTCGAAGCGCCCCCCGGACATCGCGAGCTCCTTCATCGCGGCATTGACCTCGCGGCTGAGCTTGGCCGCTGCTTTGCCGCGTTCGGAAGAGAGCCTGGACGCCAGCGCATCGTATCGGGAGCGCGCAGACTGCTCTTGCCTGGCCAGCGCCTCGAGGTCGGACGTAAGCTCCAGGTCCTTCAGGCGCAGCTTGAGCGAAACCAGGAGCTCCGGCAGCGCATCGGGCTTCACCCGCAGCTTGCGCGCAGCGCCGTGCACCACCTCCAGGCGCTGCTCGACTTCGCGCAGGCGCGCCGGGTCGAGCTCTACCCGATCTGCGTAGTGGCGCAGCGCATACGCGGCCTCCCGCAGCTGCGCCTCGCCGGACTCGAGGAGCGCGACGGTCTCCCGAAGCGACGCGTCGTACTCCGTGAGCGGGCGAAGCCGCGAAAGCGCGCCCGACAGCGTCCCGAGTGCAGCACCTTCCGACTCGGAAAGCAGGTCGAGCGCGTCGCGCGCGCCTTCGATCAGGCTGGCCGCGTGCGCCAGCCGCCCGTGCTCCGCCTGGATGGCGTCCCACTCGCCGGGTGCCAGCGCGAGGCGGGACAGCTCCTCCACCTGCCAGCCGAGCTGTTCCCTCTCGGCGAGACGGGCCGCCGCGTTGCGCTCGTGATCCAGCCGCGCGCGGCAAATCCTCTGCCACTCGCGGTAGGCGTCGCCCGCTTCCCGCGCGAGCGGAGCGAGCCCCGCATGAGCATCGAGAACCAGCCGTTGGGACTCGGCCCTGAGAAGCGATTGATGCGCATGCTGACCGTGAATGTCGACAAGCCGCTCTCCGGCCTCGCGCAACTGGTTGACGGTGGCGGCGTGGCCGTTTACGAATCCGCGCGAGCGCCCGCTTCGGTCCACTACGCGCCGCAGGAGCAGCCGGTTGGAGTCCCCTTCCAGCGCCTGCTCGGTGAGCCAGCGGCCGAGTTCCGGCGCGGCTTCGATCGAGAAATCCGCGGCGACATCGGCACGCTCCGCGCCCGAGCGCACCTGTTCGCTCCCCGCGCGCTCGCCGAGCGCCAGGGAGAGCGCGTCGATTAGAATGGACTTGCCGGCGCCGGTCTCGCCGGTCAGCGCAGTGAAGCCGGGGCGAAACTCCAGCTCCAGTCTGTCGACTATTGCGAAATCCCGGATCGAAAGGTTGACGAGCATTTCGCGTCAGAGGCCTTCGCTCCAGTGCAGCTTCTCGCGCAGCATCGCGAAGTAGCTGTACCCCGGAGGGTGCACGAACTTGATGGTGTGAGGGGCGCGCCGGATGGCGACCCGGTCTCCTTCCCGAAGATCGCACTGCAATTGGCCGTCGAAGTGAAGCCGCGCGTCGTCGGCACGCTTCAGCGAGATCTCGATCATCGACCGGTCGCTGACCATGATGGGCCTGTTGGACAAGGTGTGGGGCGAGATCGGAACCAGCGCGAATCCCGGCACGCTCGGCTGGACTATGGGTCCGTCCGACGAGAGAGCGTACGCCGTCGAGCCGGTTGGCGTCGCGACGATCAGGCCGTCCGCGCGTAAATCGTAGACGAACTCGGAATCGATGTTTACCACGAACTCGATCAGGCGCCCGACGGAACCCTTGTTCACCACCACGTCGTTGAGCGCGAGCACGTCGAGCGCTACTCGCCCCTCGCGGCGCACCTCGGCAGAAAGCATCGTTCGTTCCTCGATCGCGTGCCTGCCCGCGAGGATCTCGGCCATCACGTCGATCATCTTGGAAGAGGCGATATCGGTCATGAACCCGAGTCGCCCCTGGTTTACGCCGACCAGGGGCACGTCCCGGCCGGCCAGGTTTCGCGCGGCGCTCAACATGCTCCCGTCTCCTCCCTGGACTACCACGAGGTCGGCTCGCGCGCCGATCTCCGCGTAGTCGGCGGCCGGGAAGGCGGAAACTCCGTGAGTCGCGGCGGTTTCGCTTTCCACGAGCACGGCGCACCCCTTCTTGCGCAGGTACTCGCCCAAGGCGGCGAGCGCGGTCGCCACGCCTGCGGACGGATGGCGGCCGATCAGGGCAACGGTCTTGAAAGCGGGCATTCCGCCATTAGATCATGACCCTGCAGAGGTGACAAAAGACGGAGCGTGCAAGCGTGAACAAACCCCAAACGAGGCCGATTCGGTAGAATCGGAAGCCATGCTGGACCGCCGTGCACAGATGCTCCTCAAGACGCTGGTGGAGCGATACATCGCCGAGGGCGAACCGGTCGGCTCGCGCGCCCTGTCGCGCTATTCGGGCCTGGACCTTAGCCCGGCCACCATCCGCAACGTGATGGCCGATCTCGAGCAGCTGGGCTTCGTCGCGAGTCCTCACACCTCCGCGGGCCGGGTGCCCACGAACCGCGGCTACCGCTTCTTCGTGGACACGTTGCTCACCATAAAGGAGCTCGATCGCGTCGAGATCAACCAGCTCGAGGTCAACCTTCATCCGGATCACCCGCAGCGGGTGATCAGCGCCGCCTCGCAGCTTCTCTCGGATCTCACCCACTTCGCCGGCGTCGTGGTGACGAACAAGCGCAAGACGCCGGCGTTCCGTCACATGGAGTTCCTGGCGCTGTCCGACAAGCGCGTGCTGCTCATCATCGTCACGCCCGAAGGCGACGTGCAGAACAGGATACTGTTCACCGAGAAGGCCTACACGCCGTCGGAGCTGACGGCCGCGGCCAATTTTCTGAATCAGAGCTACTCCGGTCTGACCTTCGAGGAAATCCGCGGCCGAATCCACGCAGAGATGAAGCAGCTCAGGGAGGACATGACGCAGCTCATGACGGCGGCTCTCGAGGCGGGCAACGAGGCCGTGTCGCAGTCGACCACCAACTACGTCGTGTCCGGGGAGAGAAACCTGCTCGACTCGCACGATCTCGCCTCCAACATGTCGCGCCTGCGGGAGCTCTTCGAGCTGTTCGAAAAGAAAACGGTGCTCATACAGATCCTCGAGCTCAGCACGCGCGCGCAGGGTGTCCAGATCTTCATCGGCGGCGAATCCGGTATCGCGCCCCTCGACGAGTGCAGCGTGGTGACGGCACCCTACGAAGTCGACGGACAGGTTCTCGGTACCGTCGGCGTGATCGGGCCGACGCGCATGGCGTACGAGCGCGTGATCCCGATCGTCGACGTCACGGCCAAGCTGCTGTCGAGCGCCCTCTCGCAGCAATGACCAGGTTTGAGGACGAACTACCTTCCTGAACCGCAGGCGCCGGGCGGCAGGGTCGCGAAGCCAGCGGTCCTGCTCATCAATCTCGGGACCCCCGACGCGCCCACCCCGCAGGCAGTGCGGCGCTATCTGCGGCAGTTCCTGTCCGATCCCCGCGTAATCGAGATCCCGCGGGCGCTCTGGCTGCCGCTCCTGCACGGCCTCGTGCTCAACACGCGTCCGACGCGATCGGCTCGAAAATACGCCAGTATCTGGTACCCCGAAGGCTCTCCGCTCAGGGTGCACACCGAAAGACAGGCCCGCTTGCTCGGGGAGCGTCTTGGCGACGACGTCCGGGTCGGGTTCGCGATGCGCTACGGCGAGCCCTCGATTCCGGGAGCGCTCCGCCAACTCAAGTCCGAGGGACACGAGCGCGTGTTGCTCTTCCCTCTCTACCCCCAGTACGCCGCGAGCACTACCGCAAGCGCGCTCGACCACGCCACGGAATTCCTGCGCAAGACGCGCAATGTTCCGGAGATCAGGTGGGTCAAGGAGTTCCACGAGCACCCGGCGTACGTCGACGCGCTGGCCGCGCTCGTGAGGGAGCACTGGCGGCAGTCCGGACGTCCCGACCGGCTGATCATGAGCTTTCACGGGTTGCCGCAGTACACCGCCGCCCTGGGCGACCCCTATTCGCGCCAATGTCAGCAGACGGCGCGTCTCCTCGCGGGGCGATTAGGCCTCGGGGAGGGGGAGTGGCTGGCCGCTTTCCAGTCGCGATTCGGCCGCGCGGCGTGGATAGAGCCTTACACTGCCACGACCCTGGTCGACTGGGGTCGGCGGAGGCTGCGACGGGTGGATGTCCTCTGCCCGGGGTTCGTCGCCGATTGCCTCGAGACGCTCGAGGAGATCGGAATCGAGGGCAGGAAGCTCTTTCTCGACGCAGGGGGCGGGGAGTTCAGGCTCCTGCCCTGTCTCAACGAACGCGCCGAATGGATCGAGGCGCTGGCAGCCATTGCAAAGCAGCATCTCCTCGGCTGGCTCGGCCCGGGATCCGAAGCCTCTTGAAATCGTAGTCGGGAGCCCCAGTTACAATCGACTGCGACGAACGCCCCGGAACGAGCGCGCAACCCATCTCGCGGAGACCGTATGCCTGACCCGGAACAAACCGGCTCGCCCACTGCTGCGGGCGAGATCGGAGAACCACCCGTCCAGGAGCCCCAAGCCCCCGACGCGCCGGCGCCCGATCCGGCCGACTTGCTGCGGCAGGCGGAAGCCAAGGCGCAGCAACTTCATGACGCCTGGCTTCGCGCCAAGGCCGAGGCGGACAACATTCGCAAGCGCACGGCGGTCGAGCTCGCTAACGCGTACAAGTACGCGATCGAGTCCGTCGCAGTGGAGCTCCTGCCCGTAAAGGACGGGCTGGAAGCCACCCTCGCGGCCGACTCGGCGTCGCTGGAATCCCTGAAGAGCGGGGTCGAGCTGACTCTCAAGCAGCTCAACACGGTATTCGGCAAGGCCGGCCTCAAGGAGATCAATCCGGCCGGGGAAAAGTTCGATCCGCACCGACACCAGGCGATCAGCATGCTCCCGTCGGAAAAGGAGCCGAACACGGTGATCAACGTCCTGCAGAAGGGCTATAGCCTGCACGATCGCGTGGTCCGTCCTGCGCTGGTGACGGTCGCGAAGCCCAAGGACGTGCAAGCTTGAACTCCGGGGATTGATCCCCATATCGACTTCCAGGTAATTCACGAGCGAATTCAAAAGGAAAGGCCATGGGAAAGATTATCGGCATCGACCTTGGAACCACCAACTCCTGCGTCGCGATCATGGAGGGCGGCAAGCCCAAGGTGATCGAGAACTCGGAGGGCGCGCGCACCACGCCGTCGATCGTCGCCTACATGGAAGACGGAGAGATCCTCGTGGGGGCTCCGGCAAAGCGGCAGGCCGTGACAAATCCGAAGAACACCCTATTCGCCGTCAAGCGCCTGATCGGACGCCGCTTCGAGGAGAAGGAAGTCCAGAAGGACATCGACCTCATGCCCTACGGGATCGTCAAGGCAGACAACGGCGACGCTTGGGTCGAGATCCGCGGCAAGAAGATCGCGCCCCCCGAAGTCTCGGCGCAGGTCCTGCGCAAGATGAAGAAGACGGCCGAGGACTATCTCGGCGAGGAGTGCACCGAGGCGGTCATCACCGTGCACGCCTATTTCAACGATTCGCAGCGCCAGGCGACCAAGGACGCCGGCCGCATCGCAGGTCTCGAGGTCAAGCGCATCATCAACGAGCCGACAGCGGCAGCTCTCGCGTTTGGCCTGGACAAGAAGGAAGGCGACCGAAAGATCGCGGTCTACGACCTGGGCGGGGGCACGTTCGATATCTCGATCATCGAGATCGCCGAGGTCGAAGGCGAACATCAGTTCGAAGTGCTGTCGACAAACGGCGACACCTTCCTCGGCGGGGAGGACTTCGACCAGCGGCTGATCGACTATCTCTGCGACGAATTCAAGAAGGAGCAAGGGATCGATCTGAGGAACGACGTCCTGGCGCTGCAGCGCCTGAAGGAGTCGGCGGAAAAGGCGAAGATCGAGCTCTCCTCGAGCCAGCAGACCGAGATCAATCTGCCCTACATCACCGCTGACAAGAGCGGGCCGAAGCACCTGGCGATCAAGATCACGCGGGCGAAGTTCGAAAGTCTCGTGGAGGCCCTGATCGAGAAGACGGTCGAGCCGTGCCGTATCGCGCTAAAGGACGCCGGGCTGAAGATCTCCGACATCGAGGACGTGATCCTGGTCGGAGGCATGACGCGCATGCCCAAGGTCCAGGACACGGTGAAGGACTTTTTCGGCAAGGAGCCCCGGAAGGACGTCAACCCCGACGAAGCCGTCGCGGTGGGGGCCGCCGTCCAGGGCGGAGTGCTGAAGGGCGATGTCAAGGACGTACTGCTGCTGGACGTGACGCCTCTTTCCCTCGGCATCGAAACGCTGGGTGGGGTGTTCACCAAGCTCATCCAGAAGAACACCACCATCCCGACCAAGGCGCAGCAGATTTTCTCGACCGCCGACGACAACCAGTCGGCCGTGACCATCCACGTGCTCCAGGGCGAGCGCGACATGGCCTCGGGCAACAAGAGCCTAGGGCAGTTCAACCTCGAGGGCATTCCGCCTGCTCCGCGCGGCATGCCGCAGATCGAGGTCACGTTCGACATCGACGCCAACGGCATCCTGCACGTGAGCGCGCGCGACAAGGCCACCGGCAAGGAGAACAAGATCACCATCAAGGCGAACTCGGGCCTGTCGGAAGACGAGATCCAGCGCATGGTGAAGGACGCCGAGGCGCACGCCGCGGACGACCGCAAGCTCATGGAGACGGTGCAGGCGCGCAACCAGCTCGACGCGCTGGTGCACAGCGTGCAGAAATCGCTCGGCGAGTACGGCGACAAGGTCGGCGCGGACGAGAAGGGCAAGATCGAAGCCGCGCTCAAGAGCGCCGAGGAGCTTCTGAAGCAGAAGGACGCGACCAAGGAAGCGCTGGAGTCGAAGGCCGAGGACTTGGGCAAGACCGCGCAGAAGCTGGGTGAGATGATGTACGCCCAGGCCCAGGCGGCGCAGGGCGGCGCGCAGGCCGGGCCGCAGGGCGCCGGCGCGGCGCAGGGCGGCGAGGGCGGCAAGCAGGACGAGAAGGTGGTGGACGCGGAATTCACGGAAGTGAAGTCCGACAAGAAGTGATATTCCGTCGCGGTGATGCGGTGGAGTAGTCGCCGCACAACCGCGCGACGGAATATCTGGCCGAGTTCAAGCGTCGCAAAACGCCGCGACGCCTAACTCGGCCTTTCCGCGTCTTGCGGGATGCAGGGGACAGAGCAATTCATGGCAAAACGCGACTACTACACGGTGCTCGGCGTCGAGCGCGGCGCCTCCGAGGACGACCTCAAGAAGGCGTATCGCAAGCTCGCGATGAAGCACCATCCGGACCGCAACCCGGACGACAAGGGCGCTGAGGCGAAATTCAAGGAAGCGAAGGAGGCCTACGAGGTCCTCACCGACGCACGCAAGCGCGCGGCTTACGACCAGTTCGGGCATGCCGGCGTGGATGCGTCCGCGGGATTCGCGGGCGCGGGTGCGGGCCAGCAGGGCTTCGGCGGATTCGCGGATGCGTTCGGCGACATCTTCGGCGAGATATTCGGCCAGCAGGGACGCGGCGGCCGCAGCAACGGCGTGTATCGCGGCGCGGACCTGCGCTACAACCTGGAGCTCACGCTCGAGGACGCGGCGCGCGGCGCCGAGGTGAAGATCCGCATTCCCACGATGGACGACTGCGAGGCGTGCCACGGCACGGGCGCCAAGCCGGGCACGTCGCCCAAGCAATGCGGCACCTGCCACGGGCGCGGCGAGGTCCGCGTCTCGCAAGGCTTCTTCTCCATCCAGCAGACCTGTCCGACGTGCCACGGCACCGGCAAGGTCGTCACCGACCCGTGCACGGCGTGCCACGGCGCGGGGCGCGTGAAGAAATCGAAGACGCTGTCGGTGAAGATTCCCGCCGGTGTGGACCAGGACGACCGCATCCGGCTCACCGGCGAGGGCGAAGCCGGGCTCAACGGCGGCCCGCACGGCGACCTGTACGTCGTGGTGAACCTCAAGCAGCATCCCGTGTTCCAGCGCGACGGCGCGGACCTGCATTGCGAGATGCCGATCAGCTTCGCCACGGCGGCGCTCGGCGGCGAGCTCGAGATTCCCACGCTCGACGGCCACGCGACGATCCAGATCCCGCCCGAGACGCAGACCGGGCAGACGTTCCGCCTGCGCAACAAGGGCATCCGTCCCGTGCGCGGCTCGGCGTCGGGCGACCTGTACTGCCACGTCGCGGTCGAGACTCCGGTGAAGCTCACCTCGCGCCAGAAGGAGCTCCTTCGCGAGTTCGAGACGATCAACCAGGAGGACCCCGGGAAGCACAATCCGCGGGCCAAGGGGTGGTTCGACAAAGTACGAGAGTTCTTCGGTGACTAGGGCCTAGCAGCTGGCCACCCCGTACGACGTCATCGTGATTGGCGCCGGCGCGGCCGGCATGATGTGCGCCGCGCAGGCCGGCCAGCGCGGCCGCCGCGTGGCGCTGGTCGACCACGTCGCGACCATCGGCGAGAAGATCCGCATCTCGGGCGGCGGCCGCTGCAATTTCACCAACGTCAACGCCTCGCCTGCGCAGTATCTTTCGCGCGATCCGGATTTCTGTCGCGATGCGCTCGCGCGATTCACGCCGGCGGACTTCGTTTCGATGGTCGAGCGGCATCGCATTCCTTATCACGAGAAGAAGCTCGGGCAGCTCTTCTGCGATCGCTCGGCCGCCGACATCATCGGCATGCTGAAGGACGAGTGCGAGCGGGGGCGCGTGACATGGCGCGTGCCGTGCGCGGTCGAGGGCGTGCGCCACGACGGAAGCGGGTTCGAAGTCGCGACCTCGCAAGGCGCGATTCGCGCGATGTCGCTCGTGCTCGCCACCGGCGGCCTCACCGCGCCCAAGATCGGGGCGACGCCGTTCGGTTATCGCCTCGCCGAGCAGTTCGGTCTCGCGGTGACGCCGCCGCGACCCGGATTGGTTCCGCTCGCATGGAAACCCGAGGATCTCGCGCACTATGGCGGGCTCTCGGGTGTATCCGTGGAGGTCGAGGTCGCCTGCGGCCAAGCACGATTCCGCGAGAACCTGCTCTTCACGCATCGCGGACTGTCGGGGCCGGCGATCCTGCAGGTCTCGTTGTACTGGGACGGCAAGGTTCCGATCGCGATCGATTTGCTGCCGGGGTTCGACGTTGCCCGTTGGCTCTCGGTGCGTGCGTCGGGCAATGGGCGTCTCGACAATCTCCTCGCGGAGCGATTGCCCAGGCGCGTCGCGCAGGCCTGGTGCGCGGCGCACGATCTCGCACGGCCGTTGCGCGAGGTCGACGCTGCCGCCGCGGCCAGCGCGTTGAAGTCCTGGCGCGTGCTGCCGTCGGGCACGCTCGGCTACAACAAGGCCGAGGTGACGACCGGCGGGGTCGATACGGGCGGCCTGTCGCCGCACTCGATGGCCGCGCGCGCGACCTCCGGCCTGTACTTCATCGGTGAGGCCGTCGACGTCACAGGCTGGCTGGGCGGGTACAACTTCCAGTGGGCATGGTCGTCGGGATACGCGGCAGCGCAGTTTGTGTAATGCGCCCGCCCCGGTAGCGATCAGCCCGCGCTCGCCCGCCGCCAGGCAACGCCCGCGACCGCGATCGGAATCGCAAGCAATACCCACGACAGCGCGTCCCAGGGTCCGTCGCCCAGCAGTGCAGAGACGAGTCCCACGACGCTCGCGATCGCGATGATGAGCGGCCACCGCCAGACCCTTCGGAACGTCGTCGTCACGGCTTCGTGCTTCGCGCGATCGTGAGCGCGGCGCGCGGCTCGAGGGACGCGGATTCGGCGCCGCCCTTGTCCTCGTCGTCGACGGCTGCGCGCCGCCGCTTGACGAGCCACAGGTAGACGCCGCTGCCGAGCACGACGATGGTGATGACGTCGAGCAGCGCCCATACGACCTTGAGCGGCATGCCCCCGTAGTCACCGAAGTGCAGCGGCTGCGAGACCAGGATCGAGGTGATGTACCACGGCAGCGCACGCGTATCGGTGAGCGCTCCGGTGCGAGCGTCGACGAGCGCGGGCTGCACGAGGCGCCTCGTCAGGGGCTCCTTGCCGCGCATGAAGACGTCATAGTGGTGCGGGCTCGAGAACAGCGTTCCGGGGAATGCGACGAAAGACAGTTCGCGATCGGGCAACGCCGCCTGTGCGGTGTCGAGCGCCCTCTGCACGGAGCCGCGCTCGGCGGGTGCGAGTGGAGGCTGCCCGCGATACGGCGCCGTCATCGCAGCCATCTGATCGAACTGCCAGAACTTGATCGCGAGATCGGCCCAGGTGTTGATGACTCCGGTGATGCCGACCACCAGCACCCAGGCCACGGTAACGATGCCGAGCACGTTGTGCAGGTCGAGCCATCGCAAGCGACGGGTGCGCGCGCGTACGGTCGCGAACGCGAGCCTGCGCATGTAGGGCTTGTACACGACCACGCCCGACACGACCGCGGCCGCGAAGATCATCCCCATGACTCCGAGGAAGAGCTTGCCCGGCAAGCCGGCGAACATGTCCGTGTGCAGCTTGAGCAGCACGTACATCACGCCGCGTTCGAGGTCGGGCTCGCCCACCACCTCGGCCGTGCGCGCGTCGACGACGACATAGGCGATGTCCGCCTGGGCGGCGGCGGTCTTGCCAAGGCTCACGAGCACGCCGTCGGGAACGTCGTCGTCGGCGATCGCGAACTGCAGCGTGCGCTCGGGATGGCGTGCCTGCGCCGCGGCGACGATGTCGTCGAAGCTCTTGTGCGGTGTGCCACGTGCCATATCCGGCAGGTGCCACTGTCGCGTTGCCTCCTCGATCTCGTGATGGAAGATGAGCGGCAGGCCGGTCAGGCAAAGATAGAGCAGGAACACGGTGCAGACGAGGCTCGTCCACTTGTGAGTCCACTTCCAGCGGCGAATCGCGCGCGGCGTCATGGCGCTTCCTCAAAAGCTCACGCGCGCGGTGGCCTTGACGGTCAGCGGGTCGCCGAGCGTCAGCGCGTTGCCGAGGGCGCTTGCCCAATAGCTGCGGTCGGCGACGTTCTCGACGACCAGATAGAACGTCGTGGCCTTGCCGCCGATGGCCGTCTCGTAGCGCGCGCCGAGGTCCAGGCGAGTCCACGACGGGATCGACTGCAGGTTGGCGGCGTCGAAGTATTGCTTGTCGGCGTAGTAGATGCCCGCGTTGAGGAACAGTCCAGGCACCACGCCCGTGCGCCAGTCGAACCAGGCGTTGGCCGTCCACGCGGGAACGCCCGCGACTTTCTTGCCGTCGAGGGCCGGATTGCCGGTGTTGCGCTGTTCGGCGTCGAGGTACATCACGCCCGCGACCACGCGCAGCGAAGGCGTGATCTCGCCGCTCGCGAGGACCTCGACGCCGGTGTGGACCTGGTCGCCTGACTGGACCCAGGTGTTGGTCGCGTCGCGGTATTGCAGCGGACGGCGCATGTCGAATACCGCGGCCGTGAGCGTGAGGCCGCCGGTCTCGAGCTTGCCGCCGATCTCGAATTGCTCGGTGACGAGCGGCGGCATGATCTCACCCGCGTTGGCGCTTCCGTCGGGCGCGGTGCCGCCGGGCTCCAGGCCCTGCGCGAAGTTGGCGTAGACGAGCGACGACGCCGTGGGTTTCCACATCAGCGCGGCCGCCGGCGAGAAGCGCGACACCGACTGGCCGGGAAGCGCGGTGCCGTCGGGGCCGTAGGTGTCGATCTTCGCCTGGCGTCCGCCGAGCAGGACCGACCAATGCTCGTCGAAGCTCACGATGTCGTTGATGAATGCCCCGGCGGTCTTCGTGCGGCCGGTCGGGGGCAGGTCGTCGATCGGGACGAGCGGCGGCTGCGGCGGATCGTTCCTCGCATACAGCGATCCCGGCACGAAGCCCGCGATCACGAAGCTGCTGTAGTCCTTTTCCTCCGATCCCGACACGCCGAGCGTGAGGTCGTGCTGCACGGGACCAGTCACGAACCTGCCGTGAACCAGCGCCTGTCCGGCCTGCGCCTTGACGCGGTAGGTCTCTTCGCTCGCGAACAGGAGCACGTCGCCGCTTGCGCTCGTGATGGAGCCGAAGCGCGTGTCCATCGTCTGGCCGTACGGGCGATTGTTCTCGCCCGCGCCGTATTGCACGGTCAACGTCCAGCTGGGCGCGAACGCCCAATCGCCGCGCAGCCAGCCGAGGGTCGAATTCTGGTCGAAGACGTTCCAGCTCGGACCGATGTTGTGGCGGGTGCCGGGTGCCGCGGGAATGGGCACGGGTCCCGACGCGTCGCTTGCGGAGATGAAGAACGGCTGGATGCCCGTCCAGTCGTTGTCGACGTAATACAAGCCGCCTTGCACGACGAGGTCGCGCGTGATCCCCCAGTCCGCCGACAGCGAAGCCACGCCTTGCCTCCACGACGTGTAGTCGACCGCGGTGTCGCCGTCGCGATACGCGCCGTTGAAGCGCAGGCCGAACTCGCGATCGGGTCCGAAGCGGTCGCCCACATCGGCCTGGACGCCGAACTGCGAGCGCGAGCTGTAAGTGAGGAAGACGTCGCGCTCCGGCGTGTTGCCCGGCTGCTTGGGGATGTAGTTGAGCACGCCGCCCAGGCTCGAACTGCTGCCCGGTCCGTAGAGGAATGCGCTTGCCCCCTTGAGGATGTCGACGCGGTCGAAGGCTTGCAAGCCGATGCGGCCGTCGTTGAGCAGCGAGCCCAATTGAAGGCCATCGAGAAGGAATCCGCTGCTGCCGAGCGTGAAGCCGCGCAGCGTCGCGAAGCTCACCACAACATTGCCGATTTGCGCCGACGGATCGTTCTTGAGGAACTCGCCGAGATAGGTCGCCTGCTGGTTCACGATGAGGTCATGGGTGATGACATTGACCGAGAATGGCGTCGAAAGCAGCGGCAGGTCGCCGAGCACACCGGTGTCTGCGGACTTCGCCGCGTAGTCGTCCGGAGCCTTCGCGCTGACGTTGACCGGCGCGAGCGTTTGCACGCCGTCCGTTGGTGCCGTGCCTTGCCCGGCCGCTCCGGTGGTCGCGAGCGCCGCCGTCCAGAGTGCATGGATCCATGGCTTGGTCGGCTTCCTATTCACGAGCATGACGACTCCCCATATGCAAATGAGAATCGTTTAGATTATCAATAACCTAAACCTGGGGCAAGTGCTAGTGCAACAACCCGGCCGTGGACCTCGGACGTCAAGCCATCCACGCGAAGTGCGCGAGCGCTCCGTGCGACGGAGGCGAGCCTTGCCCCGGCGGGTACAATTTTTCGAAGCGAGGCCCCTGCCCATGCGCGCCCCACGGCGCCGGCTGCAGGCCGTTGCTATCTCGTCGAAGGAGTCATCCCTTGCACGTTCGCGCCGCAACTCGACTGCTCTTCGGATCCCTGGCGGCAACCTCGTTCGCGTTCGCAGGCGCGGCGCTCGCCCAGGTCAAGGTCGGCCTTATGGTTTCGGCCACCGGGCCGACGACGGCGATCGGCATTCCCCAGAAGAACACGGGCGACCTCCTGCCGAGGTCGATCGGCGGCGCCAGCGTGGAGTACATCCAGCTCGACGACGGCGGCGACACCACCCGCGCCGTGCAGAACATCAAGAAGCTCGTCCAGGAGAGCAACATCGACGCGATGATCGGGCCGTCGACGACACCCAACGCGCTCGCCATCCTCGACGTCATCGCCGACGCCAAGGTGCCCGTGATGGCTACCGTAGGCACGTCGTCGGTGGTCGAGCCGCTCGACGCCAAGAAGCGCTGGGTGTTCAAGACCACACAGAACGACGACCTGATCGCCGCGGCGCTCATCAAGCACATGGTCGCGAACAACGTGAAGACGGTGGGCTTCATCGGCTTCAACGACCCGTACGGCGAGAACTGGTACAAGGTCTTCGGCGCGCTTGCCGAGAAGGCGGGCATCAAGGTGGTCGCCAACGAGCGCTACGCGCGCACGGACCAGAGCGTCACCGGGCAGACGCTGAAGCTCATTGCCGCGAAGCCCGACGCGGTGCTGATCGCCGCGGTCGGCGGCCCCGCCGTGCTGCCGCAGGCCACGCTCTACGATCAAGGCTACAAGGGCCGCATCTACCAAACGCACGCCGTGGCCACCGACGACTTCATCAAGCTCGGCAAGGAGAAGGTCGAAGGCACGATCCTCGCCGCAGGCCCGATGCTGGTGATCGACGAGATCCCGGACTCGAATCCGACCAAGAAGGTCGCGCAGGAATACATCGCCGCCTACGAGAAGCGATTCGGCAGCAAACCCGCGACGTTCGGCGCCAACACGTGGGACGGCGGACTGCTCCTGCAGCGTGCGATCCCTACGGCCCTCAAGGCCGGCAAGCCGGGCACCGAGGCCTTCCGCGTCGCGCTGCGCGACGCCCTCGAGCAGGAGCGCGACGTCGTCGGCACGCAGGGCGTGTTCAACATGTCCCCGACGAACCACAACGGCATGGACGAGCGCGCACGCGTGCTCGTCCTCGTGCGCGACGGCAAGTTCCGCCTGCTGCCCGAGTGAAAATAGGGTCAGACCCCATTACAAGGCCTGTCCCCTTTTTCGCGGCCGGGAAATGGTGCCAGGCCTTGTAATGGGGTCTGACCCTATTTCGAAGCGCATCGTCGGCATCCTGCTCGCCGCCGGCAGCGGCGCCCGCTTCGGCGGCGGCAAGCTCCTGGCGCCGTTGCCCGCCGCATCGCACGGCGTCGGCGCGGGCACGCCGATCGGCGCGGCGGCGGCGCTGCACCTCATGGCCGCGCTCAACGACGTCGTCGCGGTCGTGCGCCCGGGCGACTCCATGCTGCACCATAGGCTCGAAGCCACGGGCGCCCGTGTGGTCGTGTGCGACCGGGCGAGCGAAGGCATGGGCACGAGCCTCGCGTACGCGGTCGGCGAATCGAGCGACGCCGATGGCTGGATCGTGGCGCTCGGCGACATGCCGTGGATCGCGCCGCCCACCATTCACGCCGTGGCGGACGCGTTGCGCGCGGGCGCCGAGATCGCGGCGCCTTCGCATCGCGGCGAGCGCGGGCACCCCGTCGGCTTCTCGAAGCCTTACGGGCGCGTGCTGACCACCCTCGCGGGCGACGAGGGCGCGCGCACCGTCGTCGCCGCGCGTCAATGGGCGCTACGGATCGTGGACGTCGACGATCCGGGCGCGCTGCGCGACGTCGACCGGCCCGCGGACTTGAAGTAGGAGGCGTCAACCGTGTCGAACACGCGCCGCGAGTTCCTGATCGCTTCCTCGGCCGCGATGCTGAGCGCGGTGGCGCCGGCCGAGGGGCAGGCACCCGAAACGACGCCCGGCGCGCCGCCCGCCTTCGGCACGGCTCCGCCCGTCGGGCCCGAGGTCTCGCCGGCCACGTTCGCTGAAGCCGAGAAGCTCGTCCAGGTCACGATGACCGAAAAGGATCGCGCGCAGGCTGCCGGGAACTGGCGCAACAGCTTGGCGGCGCTTTACGAGCGGCGGACAGGGCCGCGCAAGATCGTGCTGCCGCCGACGCTCGCGCCGTATTCGCAGTGGAATCCCGTGCTTCCCGGGCACAAGGGGATTCCGTCGCGCGATCGCTTCGTGCGCAGCGACGCCCAACCGGGACTCGTTCCGTCGAGCGAGGACGACATCGCGTTTGCGACGGTTGCGACGCTGTCCGGATGGATCCGCACGCGCAAGCTCACGTCGCAGCGTCTGACCGACATCTACCTGCGCCGCATCGATGCCCACGACGCGAAGCTGCGTGCCGTCATCACGCCGACGCGCGATCTCGCGCTCGCACAGGCGCGAACGGCCGATCGCGAGATCGCCTCCGGCAAGTACCGCGGCCCGCTGCATGGCATTCCCTGGGGCGCCAAGGATCTGATCGACACCGCAGGTATCGCGACTACGTACGGCGCCGAGCCGTTCCGCAATCGCGTGCCGAAGGAGGACGCCGCGGTCGTCCGCCGTCTCCACGATGCGGGTGCGGTGCTGGTCGCCAAGCTGAGCCTCGGTGCGCTCGCGCTCAACGACATCTGGTTCGGCGGGCAGACGATGAACCCGTGGTTGCTCGAGGAAGGCTCCTCCGGCTCGAGCGCCGGACCCGGCGCGGCGACCGCCGCCGCGCTCGTCGGCTTCTCGGTTGGCAGCGAGACAGGGGGCAGCATCATCGGCCCCTCGATGCGCTGCGGCGTGACCGGATTGCGCCCGACGTTCGGACGCGTCCCGCGCACCGGCGCGATGACGCTGTGCTGGTCGCTCGACAAGCTGGGCCCGATGACGCGCGGCGTCGAGGACGCGATGCTCGTTCTGCGGGCGATCTCCGGCCCTGATCCGGGTGATCTCGGCAGCGTGCCGAGCCATCTCGACTTCGATGCGAAGGGCGCGGTGTCGGGATTGCGGGTCGGCTACGTCGCGCCGTGGATGACCGAGGCGCCCGCGACCGACGTCGATCGCAAGGCGCTCGAAACGATGGCGCGCCTCGGCACGACGCCGGTGGAAGTCTCGCTGCCGGACTGGCCGTACGGCAGCCTCAACGCCATCCTGTTCGCTGAATCCGCTGCGGCGTTCGAGGAGCTCACGCTGAGCCACGGTGTCGACGCGCTGACGATTCAGGTCCCGGATGCGTGGCCGAACACGTTTCGTCAATCGCGCTTCATCTCCGCCGTCGACGCGGTGCAGGCCGATCGCATGCGCCGCCTCGTGGCACAGGAGATGGAGCGGATTTTCACGCAGGTCGACCTCATGCTCGTGCCATCGCTGCGCGACGAGATGCTCACGATCGGCAACTTCACGGGGCACCCGACGCTCACGTTACGCGCAGGCTTCGTCGACGTTTCGGAGGCGCGCAGCGACTGGGCCCCCGACCCCGCGAAGCCCTTGCCGAGGTTCGACCCGCCGCGCCGCGTGCCGCACGGCGTCACGCTCGTCGGACGCCTCTTCGACGAAGGCACGATGGCCCGCGCGGGGCTCGCCCTCGAGCGCGCGCTGAACGTCGCGGGCGAGCGGCCGGCGGGCTTTTCGTGAAGGCGTGCCGATGAGCGCGGCTCGGTTCATGATGATCGCTGGCGCGCCTGCGCCGGTCGCGCCGTTCTCGCACGCGGTCGAGGTCGACGGATGGGTCTTTCTGACGGGCCAGATGCCCACCGACCCGGCCGACGATGCGGCGCCGCTGCCCGCCGGCATCGAAGCCCAGACCCGCCGAGCGATGGACAACCTCGTCCTCGTGCTGAACGGCGTGGGGCTGACGCTTGCAGACGTCGTGGCCGCCCGCGCGTTCCTGACGCATTTCGAACGCGACTACGCTGCGATGAACGAAGTCTACCGGTCGTACTTTCAGGCCGATCGCCTCCCGGCGCGCACGTGCGTGGGCGTGACCGGGCTCGCGCGCAACGCGCTCGTCGAGATCGACTTTATCGCGCGCAGGCCGAGCTGACGCCGCCCAGCGGCCCGCGTGTGGCTCGGGGCGAATCGGCGTAACATCCGCCCGCTCTACACCTGTGAAGGAGGGGACCCACAATGGAGCGGCGGAGGTTCGTCGGCGTTGTCGCGGGGAGCATCGCCATCGCGCATTCGCTTGCCCAGGCGCAGCCGGCGGGCAGGGTGTATCGCGTCGGATTTCTGCTGGGTGCCACGCGCGAGTCAGTGGCCTCGCTGTTCGGCGCGCTCAGCGAAGGGTTGCGCGACCTGGGCTACGCCGAGGGCCGCAACATCGTCATCGAGCAGCGCTACGCGGGCGGCCAGATGGAGCGGCTGCCTGCGCTCGCGACGGAGCTCGTGCGGCTGAAGGTCGACGTGATCGTGACCGGTACCAACTTCCACGTCGCCGCCGTCCAGGGCGCGACCAAAACGATACCGGTTGTCATGGTGTTCGCGTCGGATCCCGTCGGTTCGGGATTCGTCGAGAGCCTGGCGCGGCCCGGCGGCAACATCACCGGCTTGAGCGCCGACGCGAGCCCTGAGCTCTGGGCCAAGTATCTCGCCTTGCTCGGAGAAGTCGTGCCCAAGTTCACGAAGGTGGGCGTGCTCGGCCAGGTCTCGTCGCACTTCGGCTTCGAGGACTTGAAGATCGCCGCGGGGAAGCGCGGCGTCGCGGTCGACGTCGCCGACATCAAGAGCCCGGACGAGTTCGACGGCGTCTTCGCGGCGATGATACAGAAGCGCGTCGACGCCGCCGTGGTCATCGTCGGGCCGGTGACGTACCAGCTCCGGCAGAGGATCGGGGAGGCCACGCTCAAGCACCGGCTGCCCGCCATCACGAACTTGAGCGAGTACGCGCAGGCCGGCCTGCTCATGAGCTACGGTCCCAACCTGCTCGACCTGTACCGGCGCGCCGCGGGCTACGTCGACAAGATCCTGCGCGGCGCGAAACCGGCTGACCTGCCCGTCGAGCAGCCATCGAGGTTCGAGCTCACGCTGAACCTTCGGGCCGCGAAGACGCTCGGCGTCAACATCCCGCCATCGCTGCGCCTGCTCGCCGCCGACGTGATCGAGTGACGACCGCTCGGGCGCGCTGGACGAAGCCTATCGGTCGTGCTTGCCCGGGAACTTGGCGTTGAGCCGTGCCGTGAACTTGGCGAGGTCGATCAGCATTCTTCCGTGCGTCCCGCGGCCGATTTCCTCGTTCCCGTCGAGGGCCCGGACGTTGAACTCGATGCGGCGCCCGTCGGTGGACGTCACTTCCGCCTGCGCGATGATGCGCCGGCCCACGGGCGTGGCCGCGAGGTGCTCGACGACCACGCGCGTGCCCACCGCGCTTTCCCCTGGCTCGAAGTAGGGCTTGAGCGCCTCGAGCGCGGCGTTCTCCATGGCCATGATCATGACGGGCGTCGCGAGCACGGCCGGCAGCGTCGCGTCCTTGAACCGGTTGGCGAGGTGCTCGGCAGCCACCACCATCGTGTACGAGCCCTGGGCACCGACAGGTACCGTGCGCACGGAATTCTCCTTCTCGCGTTACCGCCCGAGCGGCAAGTATAGGCGCGGCAGCGATCTCGTCGCTCGGGTAAGATTGCCGGTGCGCAGCCGCATCGCCCTTCCGGGCCGGCGCGAGGCATCAGTTTAAGGGAGGCAGACAATGAACAGCTCGATGATCAAGGGTGTAGTGATCGGCGGGATCGCGGTCGTGGTCGTCGCCGCAGGCGCCGTCCCGGTTTACAAGTCGCTCACCAAGCCGACGGTCGCCGACGTGGTCGCGGTCAAGGAAGTCACGGAAACGATCGTGACGCCGCGCGAGGAATGCCAGGACGTGCAGGTCACGAAGCAGGCGCCCGTGCAGGACACTCACCGCATCGCGGGGACTGCGATCGGCGGCGTGGCGGGCGGCCTGCTCGGCAGCACGATCGGCGGCGGTACCGGTAGAACGGTGGCCACGATCGCGGGCGCCGCGGGTGGGGCGTACGTCGGGAACAAGGTGCAGAGGAACATGCAGGAGAAGGACACCGTCACCTCGACCGAGCGGCGGTGCAAGACCGTCAACGACACGTCCGAGAAGCTCGTCGGCTACGACGTCACGTACCGTCTCGAGGGCAAGGAAGGTGTCGTGCGCATGTCCTCCAAGCCCGGCGCGACGCTGCCGGTGAAGGACGGGCAGGTGATCGCGACGCCCGCGGCGAGCTAGGCCCGCGAGTCCGCGAGCGCGGCGTACGCGACCGCCACGCTCGCCGCGAGGCTCGCGTTGTTGCGGACGAGCGCCACGTTGCTCGCGAGGCTGTCGCCGCCCGTCAGCGCGTTGACGCGCTCGAGCAGGAACGGGGTCAGCGCCTTGCCGCCGATGTTCCGCTCGCGCGCCTCGCGTAGCGCCGACTCGACGGCGCGTTCGATCGTCTCGCGCGGAAGATCGAAGCGCTCGGGGATCGGGTTGGCGATCACGACTCCGCCGGTCAGGCCCAGGCTCCATTTCGCGCTCATGATGCGCGCGATCTCGTCCGGCGTGTCCACCCGGGTGTCGAGCGCGAGGCCGCTGTCGCGGCTCCAGAACGCGGGAAGGCGATCGGTCCGATAGCCGATCATCGGCACGCCCTGCGTCTCGAGGTACTCCAGCGTCAGGCGCAGGTCGAGAATCGCCTTCGCGCCCGCGCAGACCACCGCGACCGGCGTGCGCGCAAGCTCCGCGAGATCGGCCGAGATGTCGAAGCTCGCCTGCGCACCGCGGTGCACGCCGCCGATGCCGCCCGTGGCGAACACGCGGATGCCCGCGAGTGCGGCGACGATCATGGTCGCGGCGACCGTCGTCGCGCCGGTGCCGCCGCGCGCGACCACGATCGGCATGTCGCGCCGGCTCGCCTTCGCGACGTCGCGCCCGCCGCGCGCGATGCGCTCGATCTCGCCGCGCGAAAGCCCCGCCTTGAGGCGCCCGTCGACGATCGCGATCGTCGCGGGTATCGCGCCGCCTGCGCGCACGTCGGCTTCGACGGCGAGCGCCGTCTCCAGGTTGTGCGGCCACGGCATGCCGTGCGCGACGATCGTCGACTCGAGCGCGACGACCGCGCGCCCGTCGCGCAGGGCGACGGCGACCTCGCCCGCGACGTCGAGCGACACTACTGGTCGGCGCGCATGTTCGCCTTCTTCGCGAGGCGTCCGAGGCGCTCGCGCTCGGCCGTGATGAACGCGACGAAGTCGGCCGTAGTTCCGGGCTCCGGTTCGATCCCCGTCGGCAGCACCTTGTCGCGGAAGGCGGGCGAGCGCACCGCCGCTTCGAGCTCCTTCGCCATCTTGTCGAGGATTGGCTGCGGCACGCCTTTCGGCGCGAACAGCCCGGCCCAGTGTCCGATCTCCACGTTCGCGAAGCCCTGCTCCTTTGCGGTGGGCAGCTGGTCGTACGCGGTGATGCGCCTCTTGTAGGTGGTCGCGAGCGCCTTGAGCTTGCCGGCCTTGACGCTGGGCAGCACGACGATGCTCGCCTCCGACGTCACCGGCACCGTGCCCGTGAGCACCGCGGTGACGCCCTCGGAGCCGCTCTTGAAGGGGATGATGTTCACGTTGACGCCGTCCTCGCGCAGCATCTCGGCGACGAAGTGCGGCGTGCTGCCGCTTCCGGCCGTCGACCAGTCGATGCCCTTGCTTTGCGTCTTGGCCCAGGCGATGAACTCCTTCAAGTTGCTCGCGGGCACGTTCGGGTTCACGACGATCACGGACGGTGCGACCGCGATCATTCCGACGGGCACGAGATCGCTGTCCTGATACGGCATCTTCGCCTGGATCATGCTGTTGGTGACCACGCCGGCGGCGCCGACGAGCCACGTGTAGCCGTCGGGCTTCGCCCGCGCGACGTAATCGGCGCCGAGGATCGCGCCGGCGCCGGGCTTGTTCTCGATGATCACCGGCTGGCCGAGGCGCTTGCCCACCGCATCGGCGGCGGCGCGGGCGATCAAGTCGTTGGCGCCGCCGGCGCCGAACGGCACGATCCAGCGTATCGGGCGTTCGGGCCAATCCGCGGCTCGTGCAATGCCGCAGGCCACCGCGGGAAGCAACGCCGCGACGGAAGCGATTGCAGTAAACATTCGGCGTTTCATCGTGGTTCCTTTCGGGGGTTTGGGGCGGGCGTTACTTGCTGCGCCGGACCATCTCGGCGACGATGGCGGTGAACTGCTCGGTGATCTCGCTCTTGAGGAAATCCGGCGACAGGACGGCGCTGGCGATCGAAGACGGCACGAGCTCGAGCCTGTAGTCGAGTCGCGTGCCGGTGCCGTCCGCCGAGACCTTCATGAGCGACATGAGGCGCTTCATGTTGCCCGACACCTGGGTCGCCTGAATCGTCTTCTGAGGATCGAGCTGCATCTTTCGTACGCTCGTGTACGGGAAGCTCAGCAGCCCGAACCTCGCCGTGCCCTTCTGCTCGACGGTCATCACGTTGCCGTCGCGGCTGACGATCTTGCTCTCCTTGAGGTTCGGCACCCACTTCGCCATGTTGTCGAAGTCGGTGAGGACATCCCATGCGATGCTCAAGGGCACCGCGGCGGCCATCACCACGGTGGCGACGTAGCCGTCGTCGGTCTGTGCGACGTCGATGCTGCGCACCGGGCCCTTGCCCTGCGCAGAGACGCCGGCGCTCGCAAAGCATGCAAGCGCCGCGAGGCCGAGGAGGCAACGGCGGCGTGCGGGAGAGGTCGCAGGTGACATGTCCATGGGCGGCTTCGGGCTCGCGGCAAGTGAAGATACAGCACGACCGGGATATGATGGAATTGTAGTCGCCGCCCGCCCGTTTTGAACAAAAGGCGCATGGCCGACTCGCCGCAAGCGTTGCATGGGGGTGGTAGCCGAATGCCGGCGCGCCTCGCGGGATGCGGAGTCGCTGTCGAGCGGCACGTCGGCCTCGCACACGAGCGTCGCCATGCGCCCAATGGTAGCGCAACGCCGCCGGCCGCCTCGTTGCGCTTTCGAGGCCCGCGATTCGGCGCGAGGTAAGATGCGTCGGCATGAAGATCGCGACCTGGAACGTCAACGGCATCCGCGCCCGCGAGGCGCAGCTGTGCGAATGGATGGAACGCGACCGTCCGGACGTCGTGTGCCTGCAGGAAATCAAGGCGCGGCCCGACCAGGTCCCGGACCGCTGCAAGCTCGCCGACTACCACGCGTTCTGGCACGGCGGCGGCGGGTACTCGGGCGTTTCGATGCACGTGCGGCGGGAGCTCCTGGAGGCGCCGGAATTCGTCCATCCGGACTTCGACATGGAGACGCGCATCGTGCAGGCGGCGCTCGACAACGTCGTGCTCGCCTCGGTCTACGTTCCCAACGGCGGCAAGGACTACGATGCGAAGCTGCGCTTCCTGCGCAGCCTCGTCGAGTGGGTCCACGGGCTGCGTGCGCTGGGGCGCGACCTCGTCCTGTGCGGCGACATCAACATCGCCCGCGCCGACATCGACGTGCATCCCAAGGAGCGCAAGCCCGGCGTCATCGGCCAGCGCGACGAGGAGCGCGCGCTGTTCGAGGCGTTGCTCGGCGACTACCTGGTCGACGTCACGCGCGCACTCGATCCGGCCAACGACGCGCTGTTCAGCTGGTGGCCGCCGTGGCGCGAGATGCGCAAGCGCAACATCGGATGGCGCATCGACTACATCCTCGCCTCGCGGGCCATCGCCGATCGCGCGACGCGGTGCAAGGTCCTGGCCGACGTGGGCACCAGCGACCACGCGCCGATCGTGATGACGACGTCCGCCTGACGCCGACTACGCCGCCGGCTCGAGATAGCTCTGGAACACGCTCACGTGCACGAGCGCGGCGTCGCTCGAGCTGGGCCACAGATGCTCGCTGCGGAAGCGCACGTCGTAGGTGGGTTCGTCCTGCGCCGCCACGCCGTGCGCGTGGGCGTCGGGAAACGGATACGACGGCGACTCGCTCACCACGACGCCGGTCTTGCCGCGAATGTAGCCCGGCATACGCACGTGGCCGGGCACGTGCTCGTCGCGCACGCGCACGCGCTCGCCCGGCCGGAAGCGGGTGCGCGACGGTGCGTTGCTGCGTCCCGGCGCGCTCGGCGCGGCGAGCGGAAAGCGGCCGCCGGCGCGCCGCTCGAGCTCCTCGCGGGTGACGATCCCCTTCTCGACCAGCAGGGTCGCGAGGCCCGTCAGCGAGCGCTCGTAATAGCTGGCCGCGAGGTAGTGGCGCGGCTCCATGCGCTCGATCGCGTGACGGTATTCGTCCATGTTGAAGATGCCGCGCCGCACCGCGAACGCGTACAGCGAGTTGGCGCGCACCTCCCAGGCCTCGTGAAACGCCGCGGCATTGCGCGCGTAGCGGACCGGGCCGAAGCCTTGCTTGCCGCCGAGGTCGTGGATTCCGTCCATGGCTTCGCCCGCTTCAGAGCCTTTCGACGCCGATCATCGAGTCGCGCGTCACGATGCTCGCGAGACGCTCCTCCGGCCAGCCGAGGGTCTCGGGCGGCTGCATGGGCAGCACCATGTAGCGCGTATCCGCGGTGGTGTCCCACACGCGGATCTCGACCTCCGGCGCGAGGTCGAGCCCCATCTCCTTCAGCACGGTTCGCGACTCGCGCACGACGCGCGAGCGATATTCGAAGTCCTTGTACCAGTCCGGTGGCAGACCGATTACGGTGAACGCGGTGCACGAGCACTGCGTGCAGCAGATGACGTTCTGCACGGTGGGCGTGTTCTCCAGCACGACCAGGTGTCGGTGATGCTTGGGCATCGCGATGCCCAGCTCGGCGACGGCGTCGCGGCCGTTGGCGAGCAGCCGCTGGCGAAAGGCAGGATCCACCCAGGCTTTGGCCACCACGCGCGCGCCGTTTTGCGCAATCCACTGCTCCTGCGCGAGGCGGCCGAGCTCGTCCACGGCTGCCGAGGCGGGGAGGCCGCGCGCTTCGAGCGCCGCCTGGAGCGCATCCACGCGCTGCTCCTCGGTGGCCGTCGGGTGAACGACGCGATTGGATGCGGACATGGTCACGGGTCCATGGGCGGCGAACCTCAATACTACGCGTGCCGCCGCTCGCGTAGTATTGCTTGCCATGCTGACGATCGAAGAACTCGCCGCCGTCCCGCTATTTGCGAAGCTGCCGCACGACCAGCTCGTGCAGTTGGCGGGGAAGGCCGCGGACGTCCAGCTCGCGACGGGCGAATACGCCGTGCACGAGGGCGAGGAGCGCGCGCTGTTCGCGGTGATCGCGGGCAAGATCGAAGTGACCAAGCGATTCGACGGCGTGGAGCGCACCATCGGCTGGCGTGCTCCGGGCCAGATCTTCGGCGAGGTCCCGATCGCGCTCGGCGGCGCGTTTCTCGGCAGCTACCGCGCCGCGGAATCCTCACGTGTGGTCCGGCTGGATCCCCGCCAGTATTACGCCGTGGCCGCGGCGTTCCCCGCAATTTCGGAAGCGGTCGGCGCGCTCGCGCGCGAGCGCATCGGAGGACTGCAGGGCCTCGCCGCGGAACCGCAGAAGGCGAAGGCAACGATATTGGGGCACCGCTGGGATCCGTACTGCCACGACCTGCGGCGCTTCCTTGCCCGCAACCAGATCACGTTCGACTGGGTGACGCCCGACGACGCGGGGCTCGCGGCGCAGTGGCACGCGCCGCGTCCCGACGACGCAACGCTGCCCGCGCTGATGCTCGCCGACGGCACCACACTCTTCAGGCCGCAGCCGCGCGAAGTCGCGCAGCGCCTCGGCCTGCAGACGCGATGCAGCGCCGAGGGGTACGACACGATCATCGTCGGGGCAGGGCCGGCGGGACTCGCCGCGGCCGTGTACGGCGCTTCGGAGGGCCTTCGTACGCTGGTAGTCGAGCGCGAGGCGCCGGGCGGCCAGGCCGGTACCTCGTCGCGCATCGAGAACTACCTGGGCTTTCCCAACGGCGTGTCCGGCGACGAGCTCGCGACCCGCGCGCTATCGCAGGCGAGAAGGCTCGGCGCGGAGATCCTGGTCACCCGCAACATCGAGCGGGTGGACCCTTCCACGCACACCGTGGTCCTCGACGACGGCGAGGCGGTGCGCGCGAGGACGGTCATCCTCGCCACGGGCGTGGCGTGGCGCCGCCTCGCGATCGACGGCTTCGAGCGCTTCATCGGCAAGGGCATCTATTACGGCGCGGCGCGCAGCGAAGCGAGCAACACGCAGGGTATCGACGTGTGCCTCATCGGCGCGGGAAACTCCGCCGGCCAGGCAGCGCTGTTCTTCGCGAGCTACGCCCGCACCGTCACGCTGCTGGTGCGCGGGGATGCCCTGGAGAAGAGCATGTCGCACTATCTGATCGACCAGGTGCGCGCCAAGAAGAACGTTCAGGTCCTCCTGCAAACGGAGGTGGCGGCGGTTCACGGCGACGGCCACCTCACCGCGGTCGACGTGGCGGAGCGTCCCGGCGGAGCGGTGAGCCGCCGCGATTGCGGCGCGCTGTTCGTCTTCATCGGCGCGGACGCCCAAACGCAGTGGCTGCCGCCTGCGATCGCGCGCGACGATCACGGGTATGTGCTTACCGGGACCGACGCCGCGAGGGACTCGCGCTGGCCGCGCAAGCGCGATCCTTATCTGCTCGAGACGAGCGTGCCGGGAATCTTCGCGTGCGGGGACGTGCGCAAGAGCCCGGTGAAGCGCGTGGCCTCGGCGGTGGGCGAGGGGAGCATGGCGATCGCGTTCGTGCACCAATACCTGGGGGAAAGGCAGACCGGGTAGCGTCGCCTGAACCGGGTAGAGGTATCATGCGACGCGGTGGGCTGATGGCCCGGCCCCCGACATCTCATCGAGGACGATCATGAATGTGAAAACCGCTGTTCCCCTTGCAACCTTCCTGTTCCTTTTTGCGACCGCTGCATTCGCTGCCGGTGCGACCTGCGATGCGCAAGCCACCGAGAAGAAGCTGTCGGGGGCTGCGAAGACGAGCTTCGTCAAGAAGTGCGAGAAGGACGCCGCGGCCGACGCCACCAAGGCCTGCGAGGGACAGGCGGCGGACAAGAAACTCTCGGGCGCGGCCAAGAACAGCTTCGTCAAGAAGTGCGTGAAGGACGCCTCCGCCAAGTAGGCGGTCGCTACTTCCTGCGGGGGGCGTTGACGCGCTCGCCGATGGCGGGGTCCAGTATCAGCTTGCGCATGGCCGGCTTGGCGAAGTCGAACATGTCGTCGAGCACGCCGGCGAAGCGGTCGAACGACAGGTCGCTCACGCGATCCCCGCCCAGCCAGTTGTCCTCGATGAAGCGCAAGATCGAGGTCTGATCGGTGAGCGCGTGGCTCACGTGGTTTTCCTTCGCGTATGGCGAGACGACGAGCAACGGCAGCCGCGGCCCGTAGCCGCAGCGCGCGCCCGGCCCGTCGGTTGCGTCGCCGCAGAGGAAATCGAGCGTCGTATTCGAGCGGTTCACGATGGGCGGCATCACGTGGTCGTACCAGCCGTCGGAATCGTCGGCCGCGATGATCACCGCCGTGTTGCGCCACTCCGGCAGCTGCTGGAGCCGGTTGAGCGTGGTGACCAGGAAATCCTGCTCGTCGAGCGGATTCGAGTTGCCCGGGTGCCCGTTCTGGTAGGCCGGCGCCTTGAGGAACGAGACCGCGGGCAGGTTGCCGGCGCGTGCGGCTTCCCAGAACCAGGTAAGGTCATACAGGTGCTTCGCCTGGTCGGACTTGCCGACCATCGCCACCGACGTCGGCGGAAGGTGCAGCGGGTTCGCCGTGGACGCGAAATACTGGAAAGGGTTGTGGTGCGGCACGTAGTCGGGGAAGCGCAGCGTGTCGCCGCGCGGATCGACACCGGTAGCGCGGTCGAAAGCCTCAAGCGCATGGCTCGATGTGCACTTGCCCGCGATGTCGAGCGTGAACCCGCCCTGGAACCATCCCCACGTCACGCCCGCCGCGGTCAGCAGGTCGCCGATGTTGCGACCGGTCATCGCCGCGGGCTGACCCTGCGAGCACACGTCCCAATAAGGATCCGTGTCGTCGACGAAGGTCCCGATCGTCCCGTTGCCGGGCGCCGCGGAGGCGGCCGATGTTACGGGCCCGTTGCATAGCGGCACGCTTCCGTAGATCGCCGTCTGCGGCCCGCACTGGGCGCCGTAGTTGTCGCCGGCGGTGAGGTTGAGCGCGCCCCGCGTCGACTGGCCGCTCATCGTGGCGTAGTGGTTGTCCGACAGCGCGAAATACTGCGCGTAATTCCACAGCGCAGTGACGGTGTTGCCGTCGAAGTAGCCCATCACCGTGTCCCACTCGCCCGCCGGCGACTTGTGGCACCACTGCCGGTCGTTGAACGGTCCGTCGGGGTTGAAGCGCACATACTGGTCCATGAGCCCGCCGTTGCGCGCCTTCTGCTCCGCGGTGTACTCGTGGTCCTGGTCGCACGTGTACGACTGCAGGCGATCGATGCGAAACGGCTTCGTCGAGTTGGGGTTGCGCTCGACGATCGCCGGCGCGAGCCCGTTCACGGCCGGTGTGCGTGGCCGCGCGTGGAACGCGGGCTGTCCCGCCGGATTCTGCGCGACCGGATACGCGCCGAAATACACGTCGAACGAATGGTTCTCCTGGAAGATGACCACCAGGTGCTTGATCGGCGTCTTCGGCGTCGGATCCGTCGCGGCGGCCTCCAGCGTGGGCCACAGCGCGATCGCGAGGACGAGGGGGGACAGCGCGACGCGCATGGGTCGGATTGCACGGGCAGCGTGAGTCATGGCTTCAGGGCTCGCACGCGTCGCGAGCGAGGCCGATGTAATGAAACGGGTTCATGAGCTGGATCTGCTCGGGGCAGTGCGTCTTCGTCGGATTCGCCGCTTTCCTGTAGGTGCCGGCCAGCGTCGTGCCCTCGTCGTTCTCGGAGATGAAGCGGAACTTGGCTTTGGCCTGTCCGCCCTCGAGCTCGACGCGGATCTGGTAATCCGCCTTGCCGTCGCTCTTGTCCTTCAAGACGCCTTCGAGGACCTTGCCGCTTTGCTTCAATGCCCCCTTCGCCTGGTTGACTTCCCACGTGGGGCCGCGGGTGACCGAGACGAGCTCCCACTCCTGACCGGCATACGCGGAAGCCGCCAGTAGAGCCGAGCAAAGGACGAAAACGTGCTTCACTGGGCCTCCAATCGTCGAGTGATCAAGCCCGCTCCGGCATCGAGTGCCACCAGAGCCGGCAACGCCTGCACAGGCCGGCCTCGAACTCGGCTTGCAAGATGCCGTCGAGCACCATGCGGGGCAGAGGATCGTCGGGCTTGCGAGCCACGAGGTTCGTGCCGGCGGATCGTGCCCAGATTCGAAACAGCTCTTCCGAGGCGACCCGGTAGGTGACGTGCCAGTGCGCAATGCCGCTCGATGGAAACGCCGCCAAGACTTCATAGGACACGCGGACGTCTTCCTGCAACTTCACGCGTTTCCAATACTCGCGCAGCTGCGCGTGGCCCACCTGAACCGCGAACGGCGTGTTGTGGTACTCGCCGTTCTGCGAGAAGAGTCCGGCGAACATCGTCTCGTCGCGCGCTTCCCACGCCTCTTTGTAGCCCTGCATGAATTCTTCCATGTTCACGCGGCGATCTCCTGTGGCCACGCCTGACCGGATGTTAACTTGCGCGCGGTGACGCCGCCGCTGGGCACCAGATGCGATGCCGCCCACTCACGGACCGCGCTGTCCGAATGCGCGGACGGCGCGTAGGGCACCAAGGCACTGCGGGTGTCGATCAGCATACTCGCCACTCGCGAGGAATTTGCTGCCGTGGCGTGGCGAAGTGTCACGTACACTGCGGCCTGGCGCTCTTCATCGACGTGATACAAACCAAGCTAAGCGATCCGGTTGGGCCCGTGGCTAGGCGTCAGGCACCTTTGCGCGAGGACGCTCCATCGCAACTTGCGACCGTACAAATCCAATTCGCTCCCAAAATTCGGAGGCGCCATCGCGCCCGGCGCGGAGTACCCAAGTCATGTTTCGATTCTCGCCCATGATTGCACGCACGAGCGCTCGACCAATGCCCTTGCGTCGGTGATTCTCCGCCACGACAAGCATCGAAATGTAGCCGTTCGTCATTCCGTCCGTGAGCGCACGCAAGAAGGCGATGACTTCACCGTCTTCGACCGCCACGATCGAGCGCGACGAACGCGATAGGAGCTCGCGAAACTCCGTTGGATCGGAGACACGATCCGACCAGCCGGCTGCGTCGAGAAGACGCCGAGCGGCCTCAACTTCAGATGCGCGAATGTCGCGGATCTCCATCGGTCTGACGCCTAACTTGGAGTCAGGAGGCAAAAAGCCTCCAGTGCCGCTCGGAGATGACATCGACGGTGCCGTCGACGACTCTTATGGCGGTCTGGTCATCGATCGCGTACGCTGGATTTGGGATGCCGGCTGCCCAACTTTCTGCGTCGGCCATGGAGTTTTCCGGCAGAAGCTCGTGATCCGGATGCGGGAAGATCGAGAAGCCCACGATACCCAGCGTGCTATCGCTCCCCGTGGGCGGCTTCCACCCGACGAAGTCCTTCCCTATACGGGGGGTCATCACCATGCTCCCGGCGCTCAGCCCCACCCAGACCGTCTCGCGCAGCGACGGCAGGAGATCCGCGAGGCCGGACTGCCGCATCCAGTGACACAGATAAAGGGCGTCGCCGCCGTTCACCAGCAGAGCGTCGGCTTGCCGGACCCACTGCACCCATCGGTCTTGGTCGATGCTGGGCAGCGCGGTGAGCTCGAGCACCCCCAAGGACTTCCACCCCAACTCGCACATGGGTGTGGACGATTGCTCTGCGATGAAGCGCCATGCCCCACCGGGACTGCCTTGCGGGTGACCGTATCCCGCGGTGGGAATGCACAGCGCGCTGGAATCTGCGATTGGTTTGCCCAGGAGGTCAACGAGCGCGTCGCGGATGCTCGTGTTCTTGATGCCTGCGGAGGTGAGTAGAAGCCTCACGATGCGTAGATGCGTCTAGTTGTCCGGAGAAGATTGCTTGCCGTGGTCTACGTTAGCGAATTGGAACCCTTCGTGAGCTCAAGTAATTCCGGTCTGGAGCTGCGCTGAGATACGCAGCGATTACCTCTTCGTGTCGAGATAAGCGCTCGGATCGAATTCCTTGAGTGGATACGCATCTCAATTGCCTCAATCGAATGTATCGGCCAAGCGCTTGGCGCGCGATGTCTCGCTGCTGGGACGATCTGTTACCGCCACACAGGAGGTTTAGTCCATTGCAACCCAACGAACAGAGCCGACCGGCCCGGTTGAGCGGGGCTAGGCCTTTGCATCATGGCGCACAATGAGGCCAAACACTAAGACTACCGTAACACCGGGGATGAGAAAAATTACGGTCGTCGCAAGAAATTCCGGCAACTCCATCCGCGTTAGTGAGAGCAAGACGAAAGAAACTATGAGCCAGCAGACTATTCCTAAACAGATGAACAAGGGTCGATTGCTCCGATGGGTGCGTTGCAGCAGGTACAGCAACGGTGGCAGAACGAACACCCGCATCATCTGGACGCTGCTTGCCAAAGAGCGCACTTTCGTCCCGGTCAACTGACCGGCCCAACAACCCATTTCGATTCCTTCGACTGCGAGCGTCAACGCTATTGCTGAAAAGGTCAGACCGGCGCGCGGACACCCCGATTAACTTGCAGGCCGCCATCCAGGCCGACTAACGAGTTGGAACCGCTCGCGCGGCTGGTTATCCTGGCCCGAGCGACATGTGACTCGCTCATCAAAGGCCGTTTAGAGATCTGCAGTCTGTCCCGTCAGCTCAGCAACAAATCGCTTGCAGAACGGAAGTCCTTGGAGGGTCCAAGTTAACCGGCGCGCGGCTACCGACGCTCGCGAGCAAGGAACCCTATGCCCGCGGGTCCGGTTGAACGCGAGGTTAGCCCTCATTCCCCCAGCTCCCAAAGAAATGCATCAAACGACCGCTCAGCAAACCATCGGGTTGTAACCTCTGATCGAAATGCTGACGTGGAAGTGCGCCATGCGGATGTGAATGCCTCCACCTTCAATAGCTTTCGGCACGCATCACTTACATCGCTTTGACGATGTTCAAATTCCTCACACCAGGCGGTATGGTACGAGGCATAGGAATCGGGCTTGGACAGACGTCCGAGTCGACATAGTGCAGCGACGGATCGGGCGTCAAGAATTACAACAGGAGATCTGTAGCGTAGCCAAAGAAGCTTTGACGCCGCGGAGAGATTTCTTGAGCCAAAGTCCTCGCCAAACTGGTCCGCTAGTGCGTCGACGCGACTCACCACGTTCAACCTAGTTGGTCTCCCGCTTACGCGAAGAAGCGCGCTGCGGACGAGCTTAATTTTTTTCGAGAGTTCTGGGAAACTGCGACTAACTCTAAAGGTTGCCAACGCGTCGCGAATTGAGTCGATCGGCGCGTCAGCGGAAATTTCGTCATGCAGCCGGCGCTCATTGCGCACCCACTTCTCCAGGAAGCTGAGGGCGCAGTACTCAAATGGAGGCGCAACGATGGGCATGCCTCTAAGACTTAAGTGTGAAGGACCGCAGCGTGCGCCAGCGACCGCTGGAGTTCTCGATGAGGACAAGTGTGTGACAGGTGCACTGGATTTGTGCGATGTCGTCCATAAGCGCCTGTAGGTGCGCTGCGACAGAACCATGCATCGACGGTTCGCCGTGAGCAACCGTCAGATGCGGGATGAAAGAGGTATAGCGGCCGCCGTACGGTTCATGGCCGGGGAAGGCAACCCGCACCGCGCGTGACAAACCGGCGAAAGGTTGTGTTGGCTTCGGACCTAGGTACACGACATCCGGAAAACGACCGACGCTGACCAGGTGGAACTGAAACGATATGGTGGAACCAGCCACATCGGCCAGGGCAACAAAGGCAGATTCGTTGAACTCGGTGGCTGCCAGGAACGGAAAGAGCACCGTGATGTGAGCCGGTACGCCAAGCTGCGCTGACGGATCGTGGCGCTCCCTGATTGGCGCGATAAACCGCTCGACTTCAGGGACTTCAACAATCAACGCAGACTGCGACACACCGAATGCCGGCTAACGCAGAGCTAACCGGCGGGCCGCGCGCAGACGTGCGCACGACCAGGCCGCGTGCCGGCCCGTCCGGTTGAGCGCAATGTTAGGCAGCTGTTGACACATTTAGGGACTCTAACAGTTTTCGCTTCTTCTTATTTTCCGCGTGTGCAGCAAGCAATCTCGGCAAGTATTGCGGATGATCGATCTGAACAGAGCGTGCGATGTCTCCGATGAGACGCTCGATTCGCCACCCATGCCCTGACGTAACTGTATCAACAATCGGAGGTACGACTAGAGCCTTCAACTCCGGTGCATCCGCCACCGCGTAGAGCAAGAATATCAAAGCATCTCCGCGACGAAGTGTGTGCGGTTCCTTCGCGGCAAGATCGAGTAACTCAATCAGCTTTCGCTTCGCTAGACTAGGTGATAACTTGACACAGATACGGAGGGGCCAGGAGGCGACGGT
>DATJYC010000057.1:0-31568 GCA_035499735.1 Burkholderiales bacterium | reverse complement strand
AAGGCCTGCGCGCCGTCTTCCAGACGAAGCAGCCGGTGATCATCTTCCCGGCCTCGGGCACCGGCGCCTGGGAAGCGGCGCTCGTCAACACGCTCTCGCCCGGCGACCGCGTGCTGATGTGCGAAACCGGGCACTTCGCCTCGCTGTGGCAGAAGATGGCCGGCAAGCTCGGCCTGGCGGTCGAGCTCATCCCCACCGACTGGCGCCGCGGCGCCGATCCCGCCGCGGTGGAATCGAAATTGAAGGAGGACGGCGCGCGTTCGATCAAGGCCGTGTGCGTGGTGCACAACGAGACCTCGACGGGCGTCACCAGCCGCGTCGCGGCCGTGCGCAAGGCGATCGACGCCGCCGGCCACCCGGCGCTCTACATGGTCGACACGATCTCATCGCTCGCCTCGATCGATTACCGCCACGACGAATGGGGCGTGGACGTCACCGTTGCCGGCTCGCAGAAGGGGCTGATGCTGCCGCCGGGCCTCTCCTTCAACGCCGTGAGCGAGAAGGCGCGCAAGGCTTCCCAGTCGGCGAAGCTGCCCCGCTCCTACTGGAACTGGGACGAGATGCTCGCCAACAACAAGACGGGCTACTTCCCCTACACGCCGGCGACGAACCTGCTCTACGGCCTGCACGAGGCGCTGAAGATGCTCCAGGAAGAAGGCCTGCCGAACGTGTTCGCACGCCACGCGCGCCACGCCGAGGCGACGCGCCGCGCGGTGCGCGCCTGGGGCCTGGAGATCCTGTGCGCCGTGCCCGAGGAATACTCGAACACGCTCACCACGGTGATAATGCCGGCGGGGCACGACGCCGACCGGCTGCGCAAGACCATCCTCGACGCCTACGACATGTCGCTCGGGACCGGCCTTGGCAAGCTCGCGGGTAAAGTGTTCCGTATTGGGCACCTCGGCGATTTCAACGACCTCGCTCTCGCCGGCACCCTCGCCGGCGTGGAGATGGGCCTGGCCCTCGCCGGAGTGCCCCACAAGAAGGGCGGCGTGCTCGCGGCCTTCGAGCACCTGACCGAGAGCGCGCGCGCCCCGTCCCGCAAAGTCGCTTAAACCTCTAGGAGGAGGAGCATGAACAGGATGAGATACGCCGGTCTTGCCGTATTCGCCCTTGGACTCGCTGGTACTGCGGCCGCGCAGACCGAGATCAAGCTAGGTCACGTCGGCGAGCCGGGCTCGCTACTCGGTGCGGCCGCCGACGAGTTCGCCAAGCGGGTCAATCCGAAGCTCGGCGGGAAGTACAAGGTCGTGGTCTACGGCTCCAGCCAACTCGGCGGCGACAAGGAGATGATGCAGAAGCTGAAGCTCGGCACGATCGACATGGTCGAGCCCTCCACGATCATGTCCTCGGAAGCGGACATCTTCGGCGTGTTCGAGATGCCCTACCTCGTGAAGAGCCGCGAGCACATGAAGAAAATCGAGCGCGAGCTTTTCTGGTCCAAGATCGAGCCCGACGCGGAAAAGAAGGGCGTCAAGGTGCTCGCCGTGTGGGAGAACGGCTTCCGTCATATCACCAACAGCAAGCATCCGATCGTCACGCCCGCCGACCTGAAAGGCATCAAGCTGCGCGTTCCAGAGGGCAAGTGGCGCGTGAAGATGTTCCAGGCCTACGGTGCCAACCCCTCCCCGATGAAATTTTCCGAGGTGTTCACGGCCTTGCAGACGGGCGTGATGGACGGCCAGGAGAACCCTTTCGCGCAGATCGCGAGCGCCAAGTTCTACGAAGTGCAGAAATACCTGTCGCTGACGGGCCACGTCTACACGCCGTCGTACCTCGTCGTCGGCACGAAGAAATGGGCCGGCTATCCGGCGGATGTCCGCAAGACCCTCGATGAAACCGCAAAGGAGACGCAGGCCTGGGTCTACCAGAAGGCGGCGAAAGACGACGAGGAGCTGCTCGTGAAGATGAAGCAGGCGGGCATCCAGGTCAACGACGCCAACAAAGACGCTTTCATCGCCGCGTCGAAGCCGGTGTACGACGAGTTCGCCAAGGAGGTCCCCGGCGCCAAGGCAATCATCGACCGCGCGATCGCTCTCGGCAAGTAGCGGCATGCGTCTCGATACGATCCGCAGGCGCTACGAGCGCCTGCTGGAATGGCTGGTGATCGTCCTCATGGGCGTGCTTGCGGTCGAAGTGACCGTGGGAGTGGTTTACCGCACCCTCGGCGCGTCGCTGGTGTGGTACGACGAGGTCGCCTCGATTCTCCTCGCGTGGATCACCTTCTACGGCTCGGCGCTCGCCTCCGTGAAGCGGGCGCACATCGGCTGCCCCGAAGTCATGATGTTCCTGCCGCCCAAAGCCAAGCTCGCCTTCCGCGTCGCCGCCGAGGTGCTAACGATCGGCTTTTTCGTGCTGCTCGGGTGGACGGGGTACATGGTGCTGGGGGCGCTCTCGAGCGACACGCTGGTGAGCCTGCCCGAGGTGCCGGTGAGCTGGGTGCAGTCAGTGATGCCTATCAGCGCCGCGTTGGTCGTCGCGGCCGAGTTGACCACCCTGCCGGCGACCCTGGCGAAGGCGGCGCGCTCCACTTCGCTCGCTGAAGTCATGAAGGCTGCGGCCGAGAGCGCGCAGCCGCCGTCGATTTCGGGCGGAGCGTCGCACTGATGGCTACGCTCCTCATCTTCGCCTGCGTTCTCGTCCTGGTGATCATCGACGTTCCCATCGCGGTGTCGCTGGGCATCGTTGCGGTCGCCGCCATGCTCTACACCCAGGGCGCGGGCTCGCTGGCGAACCTGCCGATCGTGCTCTACAACGGCGCCACCAACTTCCCGCTGATCACGATTCCGCTTTTCATCCTCGCGGGCGCGATCATGAACGCCTCGGGCATTTCGCGGCGGCTGATCAATTTCGTCTCTGCGCTGCTCGGCTTCGTGCGCGGCGGCCTGGCGATGGTCGGCATCGGCGCCTCCATGTTCTTCGCCGAGATCTCGGGCTCGGCCGTCGCCGGCGTCTCGGCGCTCGGCTCGATCCTCATTCCCGCGATGAAGGCCCAGGGATACCCGGCGCCGCTCGCCGCGGCGGTCATGTCCTCGGCGGCCACGCTCGCGATCATCATCCCCCCCTCGATCCCGATGATCATCTACGCGGTGATGGCCGAGACCTCGATCGTGAAAATGTTCGTCGCGGGCATCGTCCCGGGTATCCTCGGCGGCTTCGGCCTCATGGGTATGGCTTACTGGTTCGCGCGCCGCTATAACCTGCCGATCGACGAGAAATTCCGCTGGCCGCGGGTGTGGAGGACCTTTCGCGAGGCCGCCTGGGCCCTCACTCTGCCGGTAATCATCCTCGGAGCGATATTCGGCGGGGTGGTGACGGCTACCGAAGGAGCCGCGCTCGCCGTCGTGGCGGCGCTTTTTATCGGGATCGTCGTCTATCGCGAACTTGACCTCGCCCACCTGAAAGCCGCGCTCATCGAGGGCGGCGTGCAGACGGCGGTCGTGATGCTGCTGGTGGCGACCTCCGCCCTCCTCGGCGCCTATCTTACCGAAGCGCAGCTCCCGCAGAAGCTCGCGCAGGCGGTTTCCGAGTTCACCAGCAACAAGTGGGTCGTGCTCGCGCTGCTGAACGTGCTGTTCCTGTTCCTGGGCTGCTTCCTGCACTCGGCGGCGGCGATCATCCTGGTGGTGCCGGTGGTCATGCCTCTGGTTCACGCGGTCGGCATCGACCCGGTGCATTTCGGTCTCATCGTCACGGTCAACCTCGGCATCGGCCAACAGACGCCGCCGGTGGCGAGCGTGCTCATGGTCGCTTGCTCGATCTCCAAGGCGAGCGTGTGGGAAGTAACGCGGGTGAACATCTGGTTCATCGGCGTGCTGTTCGCCGTGCTCATGCTCGTCACCTACGTACCCATCACCGGCATGGGACTGGTGCAGCTCTTCTACAAATGAGCGGCGAGGTCCTCGTCCGGCGCGACGGCGATATCGCGACCGTCACGCTCAGCAACCCGGGAAAGCTGAACGCCCTCGATCTCGCGATGTGGAAGCGCCTGGGCGAGGCGCTGCGCGAGCTCGACCGCGACAAGACGCTTCGCTGCGTCGTCGTGCGCGGCGCGGGGAACGATGCTTTCGCCGCCGGCGCCGACATCGCCGAGTTCGAGAAGACGCGCAACAACTCGAGGGTCGCGCGCAAGTACGGCGGGCAGCTCGAGAAAACCATGGGGGCGCTCGCGGCCTGCCGGCATCCGATCGTCGCCATGATTCACGGCGCCTGCGTCGGCGGAGGCCTGGAAGTCGCCTCGCAGTGCGACCTGCGGATCTGCGGGACCTCCAGCCGCTTCGGCATTCCCATCAACAAGCTGGGGCTGGTGGTCGGCTATATCGAGATGAAAGGCCTGGTCGACCTCGTCGGCCGCGCCGCGGCGATGGAGATCCTGCTCGAGGGCCGCATCCTCTCCTCGACCGAGGCGAAGGACATGGGCCTCGTGAACCGCGTCGTCGCCGACGACAAGGTGGAGGAGGAAGCGCTCGCCGCGGCGCGGCGGATCGCGGGCGGAGCGCCGCTCGTCGCCCGCTGGCACAAGAAATTCGCGCGGCGCCTCGCGTCGCCCAGGCCGGTCGGCGCGAAGGAGCGCAACGAGGCCTACGACTGCTACGATACCGAGGATTTCCGCGAGGGCGTGAGCGCGTTCCTCGCCAAGCGCAAGCCGGAGTTCAGGGGAAAATAGCGATTGAACGCGCCCCGCCCGGGCGAGTCCAACGCCGGAGGGGAGCTCATTGGAGACTACGACATGCGAATCGTGATGATTGCGGCATTGATCGCGGCGCTCGGCGGGATCGCCTACGCCGCGGACGACAGCCTCGACAAGGCGGCGAAGAAGACTGGAGACGGCTTCGGCAATCTGCTGAAGGGCATGGGACAGGAAGTGAAGAAGACCGGCATCGGCAACGACGAGAAGAAGAAGGACGAGAAGAAGTCCGACAAGAACTCCGCGAAGGCCGACCCCAACCCCAAGGGCGACCGCAAGTAGCGCGCTCCGCTAGACGATCTTCCGCTGTCGCAGCGCGTCGATCGCCGCCTTGTCGTAGCCGAGATCCCCGAGTATCTCCTCGGTGTGCTCGCCGGCCTCGGGCGGCGCCGCGGCCATGCGCGCCGGCGTGCGCGAGAGCTTCACCGCCTGGTTGATGATGCGGATCTCCCCGAGCTTCGGGCTCTTCACCGTCGTCGCAGCGCCGATGTGCTTCACCTGGGGATCGTCGAACATCTGGTCTATCGCGTAGATCGGCCCGCAGGGCACCTCGGCCCGGGTCAGGATCTCGATCCACTCGGCGGCGGTCTTCGCCGCGAGCGCCTTGCCGATCTCGGCGTTGAGCGCGACGCGGTTCTTGGAGCGGTTCTGGTCGCCCTTGAAGTCCTCGCGCTCGAGCAGATCCTTCCTGCCTATCCCCTCGCATACGCGCCGCCACATGCCCTCGCCCGTCGCCGCGATGTTCATGTAGCCGTCCTTCGTCTTGTACGCCGAGGTCGGCATGCTCGTCGGGTGGTCGTTGCCCGCCTGTCCCGGGGGCTGCCCGGTCATCAGGTAGCGCGCCGCCTGGAAGTCGAGGATCGCGATCTGCGACATCAGCAGGTTCGACTGCACCCACTGGCCCTCGCCCGAGCGCTCGCGCTCGAGCAGCGCCGTGAGGATCCCGAGCGCGGCGAACAGCCCGGCCGACACGTCCGCGATCGCGGCGCCGGCGCGCACGGGGCCCTGGCCCGGCATTCCCGTGACCGACATGAACCCGCCCATCCCTTGCGCGATCTGATCGAACCCCGGCCGGTCGCGGTACGGCCCGTCCTGCCCGAACCCGGAAATGCTCGCGAGGATGATGCGCGGATTCGCCTTCTTCAGCGACTCGTAGTCGATGCCGAGGCGGAACTTCACGTCGGGGCGGTAGTTCTCGACCACGACGTCCGCCGTCTTCACGAGCTTCATGAAGATCGCCACGCCTTCCTTGTCCTTGAGGTTGAGCGTAAGCGAGCGCTTGTTGCGGTGGAGATTCTGGAAATCGGGTCCGTGGCGCGGGCCCCCCATGGTGTCCTGCTCCAGGCTCGGCGGTGTTTCGATCTTGATGACGTCGGCGCCGAAGTCGGCGAGCTGCCGCACGCAGGTCGGCCCAGCGCGCACGCGCGAGAGATCGAGAACGCGGAAGCGCGCAAGCGCGGTGGAGGCCGGAACGTGGGGCATGTCGTGGCGGAGCTCGAAAAAGGACCGCTATGATAACCTTTCGAGGGGGAGACGAAATGTCCGTACGCGAGCACGATCTGCAGGAAATCCGCGAGGCCGTGGCGAAGCTGTGCGCGACCTTCCCCATGGAATACTGGCGCGCGACCGATCGCGAGCGGCGGTACCCCACCGAGTTCGTGACCGCGCTCACGCGAGCGGGCTGGCTTTCCTGCCTCATCCCGGAGGAATACGGCGGCGCGGGCCTGTCGCTGCGGGCGGCTGCGGCGGTGCTCGAGGAGATCCAGAGAAGCGGCGCGAACGGCGCCGCCTGCCATGCGCAGATGTATACCATGGGCACGGTGCTGCGGCACTGCAACGAGTCCCAGAAGAAGAAGTACCTGCCGAAGATCGCCGCGGGCGAGCTGCGCCTGCAGGCCTTCGGCGTCACCGAGCCCTCCGCCGGAACCGATACGTCTTCGATACGCACGACGGCCGTGAAGAAGGGAGACCGCTGGCAAGTAAACGGGCAGAAGGTGTGGACCTCGCGCGCCGAGCACTCCGACCTGATGTTGCTGCTCGCGCGCACCGCGCCGCGCGACGAGGCGAGGAGGACCGAGGGCATGTCCGTCTTCATCGTCGACATGAAGGCGGCGCTCGGGCGCGGGCTCACGATCCGGCCGATCCGCACCATGATCAACCACGCCACCACCGAGGTGTTCCTCGAGAACCTGGAGATTCCCGCGGAGAACCTCGTCGGCGAGGAGGGAAAGGGCTTCCGCTACATCATCGACGGCATGAACGCCGAGCGCATCCTGATCGGCGCCGAGTGCATCGGCGACGCGAGATGGTTTCTCGCAAAAGCGACGGCGTACGCGAGCGAACGCAAGGTCTTCGGCAGGCCCATCGGACAGAATCAGGGCGTGCAGTTCCCGATCGCGCGCGCCCACATGGCGGCCGAGGCCGCGGCGCTCATGGTCGAACGCGCCGCGACGCTGTACGACGAGCGCAAGGCCTGCGGCCCGGAGGCGAACATGGCGAAGCAGCTCGCCGCCGAGGCCTCGTGGCAGGCGGGCGACATGTGCCTGCAGACGCACGGCGGCTTCGGCTTCGCCGAGGAATACGACATCGAGCGCAAATTCCGCGAGACGCGCCTCTACCAGATCGCGCCGATCTCGACGAACCTGGTGCTCTGCTACCTCGCCGAGCACGTGCTCGGCCTGCCGCGTTCCTACTAGGGGCCGCGTTCCCCGGCGAGACGGCGCATCATCGCCGCCTTCAGCGCGTCGTTGACGCCGAGGCAGGCGAGCATGGCGTAGAAGAAGATCGCGCCGACCTGCCAGGCGGGCAGCGGCGAAAGCCCGGGAATTCCGGCGACGACGAGCGCGGTGCCGATCGCGGCGTCGAGCGCGAGCGCCGCGGCAAGCCCCTTGCCGGGGAGCGACGCCCAGAAGCCGCGCCGCTCGCGCGCCGACACGATGGAGAACACCGCGAAATAGAGGAGCGCGAGAAAGCTGAAGCTGTGCAGAGCGCCGTCGCCCGCCGCCAGGCCAAAGGGCCTCCAGCACAGCCACAGCAGCAGCAGGACTTCCGCGATCATCGCGACGCCGAGCACGGCGGACACGGCGACGAATCCGCCGATCGCCCAGGTCTCCGGCGCTCGCGACCAGCGCACCCGGTCGGTCGCGAGCGCGATCTTCGCGAAATCGGTCATGAAGACGAGCAGCAGCATGGCGAAGGCGGAAATGACGAACTTCCCGGTCAGCACGAACGCGGCGGCGACGAACCCGGCCTTGAGGATGGTGCGGCTGATCTTGTTGATGATCCACGTGAGAATGCGCTGGTAGATGATGCGGCCCTGCTCGACCAGCGACACGATGTTGGCGAGCCCCGGGCCGGTGAGCACCACGCTCGCTGCCCCCTTCGCGACGTCGGTCGCGCTCGCCACCGCGATCCCGACCTCGGCCTGGCGCAGCGCCGGCGCGTCGTTGATGCCGTCGCCGGTCATCCCCGCGATCCTTCCGGAGGCCTGCAGGCTGGACACGACGAGATACTTGTCCTCGGGGTAGACCTCGGCGAAGCCGTCCGAGCCGCCGAGAAGCCGAGCCTGCTCTGCGCCGGCGGCCGCCTTCAGCTCGGACGCGCGCCGGACGCCGCCCAGCCCTACTTCGCGCGCGATCTCGCGCGCAACCGGCAGCGCGTCGCCGGTGAGCATCTTCACCGCGACGCCCAGCTCCTTCAGCGCGGCGATCAGCCCGCGAGCGTCGGGGCGCGGGGGATCATAGAGCGACACCAGGCCGATGAGCGAGAGCGCTCCGCCCGCCTCGCCGCGCGCCACGGCGAGCGTGCGGTGTCCCTTGGAGGCGGCGTCGTTCGCGCGCACCTCGAGCGTATCGGTCGCCTGCGCGTCGAGGCCGCAGGCCCGGGCGAGCGAGCGCACCGCTCCCTTCATCACGCGCAGGCGCCTGCCGCCCAGCTCGATCACCGCCTCGGTGCGCCGCGAGGCCGGATCGAAGGGGGTGAACGACACCGGCGCGGGCAGGGCGATGCCGCGCTCGCGGGCTGCCGCGAGGAACGCAAGGTCGATCGGATCCTGATTCGCCGCCTGCGACGCCGCCGCGCCCGCCGCGAGCACGTCGGCCTCGGTGGCGCCGTCGAGCGGGCTGACGGCGGTGACCGCGAGCCGGTTCTGCGTGATGGTGCCGGTCTTGTCGACGCACAGCACGTCCATCGACGCCGCGTCCTCGGCCGCGGAGAGCCGCGTGACCAGGACGCCGCGCCGCGCGAGCTCGGAAGCGCCCACCGCCATGCTCACCGTGAACATCACGGGGAGCGCGACGGGGACTGCGCTCATGAGCAGCACGAGCAGCAGCGGGACGAGCTCCGCGAGGGGCGAGCCGCGCGCAAGCGCGAGCGCGAGCACCACGGCGAGCAGGGCGCCCACGACAAGGAAGAGCCACCGCACCACTCTGCGCACCACCTCCTCGATGTGCAGCTTAGGGCGCGCGAGCTGCACTAATTCCGTCGTGCGGCCGAAGAGCGTCTTCGCGCCAGTCGCGAGCACCACGCCGCCCGCTTCGCCACGGCGCACGAGCGAGCCCGAGGCCGCGACGCCGCCGGCGGCGCGCGTCGCTTCGGCCGATTCCCCGGTGAGCGCAGACTGGTCGACCGCGAGCTCGCCGTCGAGCAGGCGGACATCGGCCGGGACGACGTCGCCCGCGCGCAGGCGGACGATGTCGCCGGGAACGAGCTCGCGCGCGGGGATCGTCGCCCAGCGTCCGTCGCGGCGCGCCCGCGCCCCGATCTGCAGCCGGCGCCGCAGCAGGGCGACGGCGGCCGCGGTGCGCGTTTCCTGGGCGAAGCTGATCACTGCGTTCACGACGAGGAGCGCGCCCACCACGGAGAGATCGGAGTATTTCCCGAGCGCGAGTGAGAGCGCCATGATGAGCTCGAGCATCCACGCCGACAGTCCCCAGAACTTCGCGAGGAAGCGGAGCAGCGGATGGTCCTTCTTTTCCGGGATCTCGTTGTAGCCGTACCGGGCGAGCCGCGAGCGCGCCTCCGCGGCCGCGAGGCCGGATTCCGGGTCGGTGCCGATGGCCGCAAGCGTCTCAGCGGGTCCCGGAACGGAGCCGGGCCTTGCCTCGTCAGCGCTCATCGCTCCTTGGACAGCGCCGCGGGCGAATCGCTCATTGCGCGCGGATGATCCGAAGTGCAGCTCAGCGCTTGACCGCACCCATCAGCGTATCCGGGAGCCAGGTGGCGATCTCGGGAAAGGCACACAGGATGATGATCGCGAGGAACATGCACAGCACATACGGAATCGTGCCCCACATGATGCGTGTCACCGGCACGTCGGGCGCGATCGAGCTGACGATGTAGATGTTCAGCCCCACCGGCGGATGGATCAGGCCGATCTCCATGTTGATCGTGAGAATCACGCCGAACCACACCGGGTCGAAGCCCGCGGCGGTGATGATGGGGTAGAGGATGGGCGCGGTCATCAGGATGATCGCCGCCGGCGGGATGAAGAAGCCGCACACCAGCAGGAACAGGTTGATCATGCCCATCAGCACCCAGCGATTGAAGTGCGCGTCCGCGATTGCCTGCGCAAGCGTCTGGGTGAGGTAGAGCGACGTGAGCATGTAGCCGAACAGCGTCGCCGCGGCGATGATGGTGAGGATCATCACCGACTCGCGTGTCGTCTCGCGCAGGATCGTCCACCAATCGCCCGCCTTCCACATCCGGTAGATGATCACGGCCATCACGACGCACAGCGCGGCGCCCACACCCGCGGCTTCCGACGGCGTCGCGACGCCGCCGTAGAGGACGTACATCACGCCGGCGATGATCGCGAGGAAGGGCGCGACCTTCGGGATCGACTGGAATTTCTCCGGCCAGCTGTAGCGGAAGTCGACCGCGTGCGAGCGGAAGCCGCGCTTCCAGATGATGAACAGCGTCCACAGCATGAACAGGCCGGTCAGCAGAATGCCCGGCATGACTCCGGCGAGGAACAGCCGGCCGATCGAGGTTTCGGTCGCGATGCCGTAGAGGATGAAGGTGATCGAGGGCGGGATGAGGATGCCGAGGGTGCCGCCCGCGCAGATCGATCCGGTCGCGACGTCGTCGGGGTAGCCGCGCCGGCGCATCTCCGGGATGCCCATCTTCCCGATCGCCGCGCAGCAAGCCGGCGACGAGCCGGTGAGCGCCGCGAAAAGCGCGCACGCGCCGAGATTCGAGATCACGAGGCCGCCGGGCAGCCGGTACAACCAGCGGTCGAGCGCCTCGTAGAGATCCTTGCCCGCGGGGGAGGAGCCGATCGCCGCGCCCATCATCACGAACATCGGAATCGCGACCAGCGTGAATTCGTCCAGGCCGCCCCAGAAGGTCTCCGCGACGACGCGCATTCCGTCCAGCCCCTGGAAGATCAGCATGAAAACGATCGAGATCGCGCCCAGCCCGAAGGCCACGGGGATTCCCGAGAGCAGCACTAGAAGCGTGGCGACGAGGACGATCGTGCCTTGCGTGGCCGGACTCATGCGTGCGTTCTCTCCTCGTCGATACCGAAGGGTGGCGCACGCCGCGTCAGCACGCGGATCAGGTCCGCGGCGTACTGCAGCACGAGCAGCGTCAGCCCGATCGGCATCGAGGCGAGCGGAATCCACAGGCGGGCGCGCCACACCGTGTCGGAGCGCCAGTTGCCGCTCCAGGCCTGGTACCAATAGGCGCTGCACAGCGCGAGCAGCACCAGGCAAAACGCGATGGCGACCGACATCGTGGAGACCGCCAGCCAATAGCGCGCGCGCGGCCCCACGTGCAGGGGCAGCACGTCCACGTTCACGTGGCCGCGCGTCATCAGCACGTAGGCGCTGCCGACGAACGTCGCCGACACGATGCAGTAGGTGACGACGTCGATCTGCCAGATCGTGGTGCGGTTGAGCAGGTAGCGCTCGATCACGACGTCGCAGATGACGAGCACCCCGAGCGCGATCAGCCCCGCGGCCACCGCACCGGAAAACCGGGACAGCCTGCCTACCATGCCGATGAAGCCGTCCAGCACCGGATGTTTCCCTTCCGCCGGCATGCAATCTCCGTATGGAGGCTCACCCCTAACGCGCAGCGGCCGGCGGGTCGCCCCGCCGGCCGCCTCCAGTCCGCCTCTTGTTACTTGACCTTCAACGCCTCGTCGATCAGCTTCTGCCCGTTCGGCACGTCCTTGGCGAACTTGGCGTACGCGCTCTTCTTCGCCAAGTCGACCCACTCTTTGAACTCGGCGTCGTTCAGCGTCACCACCTTCACCTTGTGGTCCTCGAAGGCCTTGATCGCTTCGGCGTTCACTTCGTCGGCCTTCTTTTCGTAGTAGGCCTGGGCGTCGCGGCCCGCCTTGAGAATGACCTCCTGCTGCTTCTTGCTGAGCTTGGCGAGGCTCTTCTTCGACATCAGCATCGGCTCGTACATCATCCACAGCGCGTTGTTGCCGGGCGCGGTGAGGCAGTCGGTCACCTCATACAGCCGTGTCGAGGCGAACGTGCCAAGGCTGGTGTCGGTCCCGGTCACGACGCCGGTCTGGAAGGCGTTGTAAATTTCGTTCGACGGCGGGCTGACGATGCTCGCACCGGCGGCTTCCCACATCGCCGCGAAAGTCGGCCCGGCGGCTCGAAACTTCATTCCGCTCAGATCGGCCGGTTTCTGGACGCAGACCTTCTTCGCCGCCATGCCGCCGGCAAACCACGCGTCGGACAGGACGATGACTCCGTTCTTCTCGATCTCCGCGCGGATGTCCTTCATGAACTTCGAGTGGTTGATGCGCTTGGCGCGGTCCTGGCTGCGGATCAGGCCGGGCATCAGCGTTGCGCTGAACGTCGGCACCTTTCCGCTCGCGTAGTCGAGCGGAAAGAGCGAGATGTCGAGCTGGCCGTCCACCATCGCGTTCCACTGCTGGTTGGGCTTGAACAGGGACGCCCCGGGATAGACCTGGACCGTCACTCCCACGTTCGCGGCCTTGGCCTCTTTCGCGATCATCTGCACCATGTCGTCGCGCACGTCGCCCTTCCCGCCCGGAAACTGATGCGAGGCCCTCAGGACCACGTCCGCGGCGAGCGCAGAACCCGCAAACGCGGCGCTCAGGAGCGCCGCGACGATGCCACTACGTTTGAAGTTCGTCATACCACCTCCTCCAGAAAGAAATTTTCGATTCTCCCCGCCGCGGTCCCGGTCTGCCGGGCTCCATCTTGTTTCGGGTCATTCACCCATCGGCGAGCGGATCTCCGCGGTCACCCTGAGCTCGTTCTTGATCGCCAGCACGCCCGGCACGGACATCACCACGCGCGCCGCGTCGTTCGACTCGGTCCGCGTCGCGACGATGCCGCGCATGCGCACCTTGTTACCGTCGGAGTCGACCGCGAAGGTCAGGCCCCGGGTCGCCGGGTCGGCGCGCAGCGCCGCCCTGACGTTGGCCTGCAGCGCGAGATCGGCCAGGGTCTTGCGCGACTCCTCGGTCTCGCGGAACTCGGGCTGCTTGCAGACCTGGAGGATCTCCTCGGCGCACTGCTCGACGCTCATGCGCTCGGTGTTCAGCGACAGGTCGTAGCCCTCCGGGTCCGCCCAGTCGACGCCGAAGTGCCGCTTGGCGATCGCCCCCTGCGCCTCGTCGCTCGCGCGGATCTCGGACGCGACCGTCTCGCGGTCGTCGCTGTCCAGCCGCGACATCATGCGCTGCACGCGCAGCCCGAAAGGCGCGCAGATGCGAACGCATACCGCGTGCTTCACCGGCCTCAGCAGGTGCGCCGCGCCCCAGCCGCGCATCACCGCTCCTTTGCTCGCGATCTGAAGCATCTCGTCCGCGGTATAAATCGACAGGCTCGTCTTGTCGGCGGTGAGCCGCTCGAACAGGCTCGCCTTGCCGCCCAGCAGGCGTATCACGTGGCTCTTGCGCAGGCGCATCTTGTCGGCGAGCTGGTTGATCATCTCGTGGTACACCAGCGGGACCCTGAGCTCGGACTCGAGAATGCGGGCGACGTCCATCCCGAGCGATCCCATTTCGCGCGTCATCGCGATCAGCGGCATCCGACCCCCTGAAGCTCACCCTGGAAGGCAGAGTGTAGACGCTCCCCCCGGGACGCCGCAATTGACCTAGGTCAGTTCCGGAAGCGGGGATGCGCGGCATCGCAGCATCCCCCCTCGGGGCCTACTTCGGTTCCCCCTCGAGGAGCAGCCGGATGAGGGAGACGAGGTCCTTTTCCTTCCTGCCGAAGTAGTGGTCGGCGCCGAACACCATGGCCTGGCTGGAGCCGCGCACGCGCTTCAGCGTCTCGGCGCGTCTGGGCGCGCCCTGGAGGACGGCCTCGAGGTCGTGCTCGGCGTAGATGTCGTAGACCGGGAACCTGATCTTCTTGAACGGGCCGATGTCGCCGCTCGAGATCGACAGCGATATCCACCCCGCGAGCGGCACCTGCGGATGGGCGCTGATGTAGTGGTTCGCCATGCGCGAGCCCATGCTGTGCGACACCAGCCAGACCTTGTCGTAGTGCTTGCTGCGCAGGAAAGTGAGCGCGCCCGCAAAGCGCGCGTCGGCCTCCCAGAAGAGCACCGGGTAGCGCGCGGCGGGCGCGTCCGCGGCGAGGATGGGCATCTGCACCGAGAGCGTCGTGTAGCCCGCGTCGGCGAGGCGCGTGCGCAGCTCGCCGATCACGCCGTAGTCGGGATGCACGCCCAGGCCGTGCGCGAGGACGATCGCGCCCTTCGCGTTCTTCGCCTCGGTGTAGATGCCGAGGAATTTCTGGGTGCGCGGCGCCTCCAGCCACACGGCCTCGCCCGCGACGATCGCGGGAACGATCTCGTCGGCCCAGCGCTTCTCGCGCGCATAATCCGAGGGCTGCTGCTGCGCCAGGGACAGAAGCGGAGCGCACAGCGCCACGGCGCAGATCGTGTTCCGTCGCGACCATCGCATCGCCGCTATTGTATCGTCGCGTCGGCTAGAATAGCCCGTCGCCGCGCGGCGACACTTTCTCGAGCGAGGTGAAGATCGATGCCCGGCCCCCTGTCGCACGTTCGCGTCCTCGATCTCTCGCGCGTGCTGGCGGGTCCCTGGGCGGGGCAGAACCTCGCCGACCTCGGCGCCGAGGTGATCAAGGTGGAGCGGCCGGGATCGGGGGACGATTCGCGCGCCTTCGGCCCGCCGTGGGTGAAGGACAGGCAGGGGCGGGACACCAGGGACTCCGCCTACTACACCTCGGCGAACCGCGGGAAGAAATCGATCACCGTCAACATCTCGAAGCCCGAGGGCCAGAAGCTCGTGCGCGAGCTCGCGAACATCTCCGACGTGCTCATCGAGAACTACAAGTTCGGCGACCTCGCGCGCTACGGGCTCGCCTACGACGACCTGAGGAAGGTCAACCCGAAGCTGATCTACTGCTCGGTCACCGGCTTCGGCCAGACCGGCCCGTACCGCGAGCGCCCGGGCTACGACTTCATGATCCAGGGCATGGGCGGGATGATGAGCGTGACCGGCGAGCCCGACGACGCGCCCGGAGGCGGCCCGCAGCGCGCCGGCGTGCCCGTCGCCGACATCATCACCGGCATGTACGCCTCGATCGCGATCTGCGCCGCGCTCGTGCACCGCGAGCGCACCGGCGTCGGGCAGCAGCTCGACCTCGCCCTGCTCGACTCGCAGATCGCGCTCCTCGCCTACCAGAACACCAACTACTTCGCGACGGGCAAGCCGCCGAAGCGCATCGGCAACCTGCACCCGAACATCGTCCCCTACCAGCCGTTCCGCACCCGGGACGGCAGCGTGATCCTCGCCTGCGGCAACGACAACCTCTACCGGAAATTCTGCGAGGTCGCGGGATGCCTGGAGCTCGCGAACGACCCGCGCTTCGCCTCGAACGGCAAGCGCGTCGAGAACCGCGCCGAGCTGACGCGCCTGCTGCAGGCGATCTTCCTGACTAGGACGACGCACGCATGGGTCGAGCTGCTGGAAGCCGCGGGCGTGGCCAACGGCCCGATCAACGACGTCGCGCAGGTATTCGAGGAGCCGCAGGTCAAGGCGCGCGGGGTGAAGATCGAGCTCGACCACCCGGTCGCGGGCAAGCTGCCGTTGGTCGCGAGCCCGATGCGATTCTCCGCGACGCCGCTCGAGCATCGACTGGCACCGCCGGTGCTGGGACAGCACACCGACGAGGTCCTGCGCGAGGTGCTGCGCAGGAGCGAAGGCGAGATCGCCCGGCTGCGCGCGGAAGGGATCGTCTAGGCATGCGCTCGAGCAGGCGCCCGGCGATCGCCACCGCGGCGACCATGGTGGCGGGCTCGCTCGCCTGGATCGGAGGGATCTGGGCGTCCGGGCTCGAGGGCGCGCCAGGCTTCTTCGGCCCGGGCCCCCTCATCGCCGACGCCAACCTGATCCTGGAGTTCTTCCTCGTCGCGGGGGTCACCTACGGGTTCGCGCTCGCGCGCCGCGGCAACATCGACGCCCACCAGATCAACCAGACGACCTGGGTCGTACTCAATGTGGGCCTGATCGTGCTGGTGATGGCAGGCTCGATGCAGGACGTGAAGATCGCCAGGGCCGCGGACCTGGCCGACCTTCGCACCGGCGTCACCTGGCTGCACGCGGCTTCGGGAACCCTCACGGCCTGCGCGGGTCTGTGGATCGTGCTCCAGATGAACAACGTGCTGCCCGCCGCCCTGCACATCCGCGCCTGGAAGAACCTGATGCGCGCCGCGCTCGCCGGCTACTGGCTGACCGCGCTGCTCGGGCTCCTGACCTACTATTTCTGGTACATCGCCTAGCATGCCGGTGCGCGCGCTTTCCGCCGGTCTCGCCCTGCTCGCCCTCGCGGCGGCCGTCCCCGCCCAGGAAGGCGCGAAGCCCGAGATCAACCGGCCCTACGTCGTCGACACCGACGTCGCCCGCTGGAACAGGACGTTCGAGAACGAGCGCAGGGAGGTCTACGTCAAGCGCACGGAGATTGTCGCCGCTTCGGGCGTCAAGCCGGGCATGACGGTCGCCGACATCGGCGCGGGAACGGGCCTGTTCACGATGCTGTTCGCCGACGCCGTGAAGCCCGGCGGCAGCGTCTACGCGGTCGACATCTCGCCGGCCTTCGTCGAGTACATCGGGGAAACGGCGAGGAAGCGGCGGGTGCGCAACGTTACCGCGATCCTCAGCGACGGCACCGAGACGCAGCTGCCGGAGGGCTCGGTCGACCTCGCCTACCTGAGCGACGTCTACCACCATTTCGAGCATCCCGCGGAGACGCTCGCCTCGATCCACAAGGCGCTCAAGCCCGGCGGCCGCATGGTGGTCATCGACTACGAGCGCATTCCCGGGGTCACGCCGCCCGCGCGCCTCGCGCACGTGCGCCTGGACAAGCAGGCCACGATCGCCGAGATCGAGGCGGCCGGGTTCGGTCTGCTGGAGGAGAAAAAGAAGATGATGCGGCAGAACTACTTCCTGGTCTTCACCAGAAAGTGAGCAGCATCCGCGTCGCCATCGCGTAGAACAGGATCGCGAAGATCCGCTTCAGCCACACGGTCGGCAGCCGGTGCGCGGTCGCCGCTCCGACCGGCGCCATCAGCATGCTGGCCACCACGATCCCCGCCACCGCGGGGAGGTAGACGTAGCCGACGCTGTGCGCGGGCAGGGCCGCCTCGCGCAGGCCCGTGGCGATGAAGCCGACGGTCCCCGAGAGCGCGATGGGGAATCCGATCGCCGCCGCGGTGCCGATCGCGGACAGGACCGGAACGTTGCACCACAGCATGAACGGCACGGTCATGAACGCCCCGCCGATCGCGGTGAAGGCGGAGACCGCGCTCACCACGAAGCCGAACGCGGTCATTCCCAGAAATCCCGGGGGCTGGCGCGAGGGCCGCGGCTTGCGGTCGAGCAGCATGTTGGTCGCGGCGACGTAGATCACCGCCGTGAACACCGTGGCGAAGAAGAGCGGCGGGATATAGCTCGCGATCCACGAGCCGACGATGCCCCCGAGCAGGATGCCCGGGGTGATGTTCCCCGCGATGTCCCAGCGGATCGCGCCGCGCGCCGCGTGCGCGCGCACGCTCGCGACCGAGGTGAACAGGATGGTCGCCATGCCGGTGCCCACGGCGAGGTGCAGGATGTGCGACTTGGGCAGCCCCTGCGCCTCGAACAGCATCACCAGCAGCGGCACCATGATCGCGCCGCCGCCGATGCCGAGCATGCCCGCGAAGAACCCGACCGCCGCGCCGACGGCGGCGTAGCCCAGCCACCATTCCACGGTGCGCTAGTGCTTCGCCAGGTAGTCGTGCACCGCGGTCTTCTCGTCCGAGGTCATGTGCAGGCCGCACTTCGTGCGCCGCCACAGCACGTCGTCGGCGTCGCGCGCCCATTCGTTCCTGACGACGTAGTCGACCTCGCGCTCGTACAGGCCGCCTCCGAAGTAGCGCCCGAGCTCGCGCTCCACGCGCGCGTCGCCGATGATCTCCTCGGCGAGCGCGCCGTGTCGCCGCAGCACGCGCGTGAGCCACATCTTCGGAAGCCGGGGATAGCGCCTGCGGAAATCGAGCAGCAGCCCGCGGAAGGTGCGCCCGCCGAGGTCGCCTCCGGGCAGCGCCTCGGTGTGCGTCCAGGGCGCCTTGCCGGGGAAGCGGAACTCGAGCCTGGCGAGGGCCTGCTCGGCGAGCCTGCGGTAGGTCGTGATCTTGCCGCCGAACACCGAGAGCAGCGGCGGGTCGTCGGGCCAGGCTCCCTTGTCGAGCACCAGGTGGTAGTCGCGCGTCACCGCCGACGGGTTCTCGCTGCCGTCGTCGTACAGCGGGCGCACGCCCGAGTAGCTCCACACCACCGTTCCCGGCGTGATCGGCGTCTGCGCGTAGCGGCTCGCCGCCTCGCACAGATAGTCGATCTCCTTGCGCGTGATGCGCGCGCGGAAGTCGTCGCGCGTGACCGGGACCTCGGTGGTGCCGATCAGCGTGAACTGCCGCTCGAACGGGATCATGAAGATCACGCGCTTGTCGGGGTTCTGCAGGATGAAGGCGTGGCGCTCGCCGTGGATGCGCGGCACAACGATGTGGCTGCCCTTCACCAGCCGCACGCTCGCCGAGAGCCTCACCTTGAGCGCCTCGTCGAGCACCTGCCTCACCCAGGGTCCGGCGGCGTTGACGACCGCGGCGGCGTGCACGGTGCGCAGCTCGCCCGAGTCGGGGCTGATCCGCGCCACCCAGCGGCCGTTCTCGCGCTTCGCGGAGACCAGGCGCGTGCGCGGCAGGATGGTCGCCCCCAGCGCCGCGGCCGAGCGCGCGTTGAGCACGACCAGGCGCGCGTCGTCCACCCAGCAGTCGTAGTAGACGAAGCCGCGCTCGAACTCGGGCTTCAGCCCCGCCCCGTAGCCCTCGGGCAGCAGCCGGATCCCCTTCGAGCCGGGCAGGCTGCTCTTCGGCCCGAGCCCCGGGATGCCGTGGCCGAGATGGTCGTAGAGGAACAGCCCCGCGCGTATCATCCACGCGGGCCGAAGGTGCGATTCGTGCGGGAGGACGAACTCGAGCGGCCAGACGATGTGCGGGGCGATCGAGAGCAGCGTCTCGCGCTCGGCGAGCGCCTCGGCGACCAGGCGGAACTCGAAATACTCCAGGTAGCGCAGGCCGCCGTGGATGAGCTTCGTCGACGCGGACGAGGTCGCCGAGGCAAGGTCGCCCTGCTCGACCAGCAGCACCTTCAGCCCGCGGCCGGCGGCGTCGCGCGCGATGCCCGCGCCGTTGATGCCCCCGCCGATGATCAGGAGATCGTAATGCTCGATGTCCACTTGGGTGGATTCCCCCCTCCACGCGCTCCCGATTCTACGCGAGTCGGAAGGCGACGTTTGGCCGCAAAATACCGCCGTGCAGCGCAAAGTTCTCATCCCTCTCATCGTCGCCTGCTCCCTGTTCATGGAGAACATGGATTCGACGGTGATAGCGACCGCGCTTCCCGCCATCGCCGCTGACATCGGCGAGAGTCCGCTCGCGCTCAAGCTCGCCCTCACGTCGTACCTGGTCGGCCTGGCGGTCTTCATCCCGATCAGCGGCTGGGTCGCGGACCGGATCGGATCGCGCACGGTGTTCGCGAGCGCCATCGTCGTGTTCGTTGCAGGTTCGCTCTTGTGCGCGGTGTCGGGGACGTTGCCCGCGTTCGTCGCCGCGCGCTTCCTGCAGGGCATCGGCGGAGCGATGATGGTTCCCGTGGGGCGCCTCGTCCTCCTGCGCACGGTGCCCAAGGACGAGCTCCTTCCCGCCCTCAACACCCTCACCATTCCGGCGCTGCTCGGGCCGGTCACCGGGCCGGCCCTCGGCGGCGCGATCACGCTGTACTTTCACTGGCGCTGGATCTTCCTCATCAACCTGCCGATCGGCGCGCTGGGTCTCTACCTCGTCCTGCGCCACATCCCCAACGTCAGGGAGCCGGACGTGCCGGCGCTCGACCTCGCGGGGTTCGCTCTCGCCGCGATGGGGCTGTCGGTCTCGATGCTCGGGCTGTCGTCCCTGGGCGGCCACCTCATGCCCGGAAAGGTGACCGCGGCGTGCATCGTCCTGGGCGCGGGCGCGCTGGCGGCGTACCCGTGGCATGCGCGCCGCACCGCGCATCCGGTGATCGATCTGTCGCTCCTCAGGATCCCGACCTTCCACACCGGCGTGCTCGCCGGCAGCCTGTTCCGCATCGGACTGGGCGCGACGCCGTTTCTGCTGCCGCTGCTCCTGCAGCTGGGCTTCGGCATGAATCCGCTGCAGTCGGGACTGCTCACCTGCGCGACCGCGGTGGGCGCAATGTTCATGAAGACGCTGACCAGCGCGATCCTGAGGCGCTTCGGCTTCCGCACCGTGCTCACCGCCAACGCCCTGGTTTCATCGGTCGCCGTAGCCACGTTCGGGCTGTTCACCGCGGCGACGCCGCACCTCGTGATCTTCCTGGTGCTGCTCGTCTCGGGGTGCCTGCGCTCGCTGCAGTTCACCTCGCTGCAGGCGATCTCGTTCGCCGAGGTGAAGCGCGAGACCATGAGCCAGGCGTCCGGCATCGCCAGCATGGCGCAGCGCCTTTCGCAGAGCCTGGGCGTGGCCATCGGCGCCTACGTGCTGCAGATATCGGGGCTCCTCCAGGGGCACGCCGACGTGGTCGTGGCGGATTTTCCGCCGGCGTTCGTCGCAATCGCCCTGATCTCGGCAGGGTCGCTCTTCTTCCACGCCGCGCTTCCGCCCGGCGCAGGCGCGGAGATTTCCGGACACCGCCGCGCCGGATAGCCGTCGGCTCTCAGGCGGACCGGAACGTGGCGCTCACCGCGACGCCGTCGCCTGCGGCGAGGTCGCTTGCGTCGATCCCGCCGCCGTGGAACTCGGCGATGAGCCGCGCCACGTAGAGTCCGAGCCCGAGGTGCGGCTCCCCGCCCCGCTCGGCGCGTATCGACACCATCGACTCGAACAGCTTGCCGCGCATCGATTCGGGCAGCGGGGGCCCCTCGTTGGCGACGCGCAGACGCGCGGTCCCGCTTTCGGCCGACAGCGCGACGCGGACCGGCTTGCCCGGGCGCGAGAAGTCGACCGCGTTGGCGACGAGCTTGTCGAGGAGCTGCGCGGCGAGGTCCGGCGACCCGCTGACGGGCACCGGTCCCTTGAGCGTTTCGAGCTCGAATGCCTGCCCCGGGTACGCGAGGCGGTAGCCCTCGACGCAGCCGGCGACGACCGCGGCGAGGTCGAAGCGCTCGCGCTCGACGGAAGCGAGCCCCTGCTCGAGCCGCGTCGCCTCGCTCATTCGCGTGAGGATGGTGCCGAGGCGCCGCAGGCCCTCCTCGGCGCGCTCGATGTAGACGCGCGCGTTCTCGGGCGCGAGCTTCAGGTTCTCCAGCGAGGAGCGCACCACCGCGATCGGCGTGCGCAGCTCGTGGGACAGCCGGCTCGCCATGCTCTCGAGGTACTGGTGGTGCTGCGACAGTTTCGCGAGCATCGCCGAGAAGCTGCGCGACAGGTCGCCGATCTCGTCGTCCGCGTTCTGCGCAGTCACCAAGTGCGCGATGCGCCCGCGCGCGTCGATCGCGCTCTCGGCCTCGTCGCGCAGCCGCCGGATGCGCGAGGAGATGCGCGTCGCGAACCAGATGAGCACCGCTGCGGCGAAGGCGAACACGGCCAGCGTCAGCACGACCAGGCGCCGCAGCGCGACGCTGCGCACCGACAGGATGGGGTTCGTGCTCTCCTCGGCGACGACCGCGCCGACGACCTCGTCGCCGCTCCAGATCGGGTGCGCGGCGGAAATGACCACGGCCTTGCCGTCGGGCGTGTTGCGCAGGCGCACGCCCGGCCGGCCCGCGAGCGCCTCCGAGATCTCGCGGCCCGTGGCGAGCACGTCGTCGGCGATGGCGTCGTCGAAGTCCTCGCTGGGCCTCGGGATGAGCAGGCCGAGCAGCCGCTGGGTGAGCGTCTCCCCGGCGGGCGCACCCTCGCGCTTCAGGCTTCCCGCGAGCGCGAGCACGCGCAGCTCGTGGGTCACGACCCAGATCCGGGAGGTCGTGCGCTCGACGCCCCTGAGGATCGCCGAGATCTCCTCGATCTCGCGCCGCGCCGCCACGTCCTCCTCGCGGTCGATGACGTTCGCGTCCGGGTCCGGGACGGTCTCGCCGCGCGCGACCGCGAGCCGGCGCAGCTCCTCCTCGGCCTCGCGCCGCAGCTCGTCGTCACGCGAGGGCGGCGCGCGCAGCAGGCCGGGGCGGTCGTGCAGCGCGGTGGCCACGGCGCGCGCGGTGGCGAGCAGCGCGTGCTCCTCGCCGTCCAGCAGGAAGCGCTCCATCTCGCGCACGTAGCTGTACCCCGCCCAGGGCAGGGCGAGCAGCAGCACCGCGACGAGCGCGAGCTTGACGCGAAGGCTGAAGGCGGGAAGCTTCAGATCAGGCTTTCCAGCGGTACCCCATGCCGTACAGGGTCTCGATCTGGTCGAAGGCCGGATCGACGGCGGCGAACTTCTTGCGGATGCGCTTCACGTGCGAGGTCACCGTGCCCTCGTCGACCACGAGGTTCGCCTCGCGCATCAGCGCCTCGCGGTCCTTCACGTGGCCGGGGAATTTCGCCAGGGTGTGCACCATCCAGAACTCGGTGAGCGTCAGGCCGACCGCCCGGTCGCGCCACGCCGCGGTGAAGCGCTTCGCGTCGAGCTTGAGCGCCCCGCGCTCGAGCACCTCCTCGGCGGCCCTGGGCTCGCGCATCGCGTCCACCCGGCGGAACAGCGCCGAGATGCGCGCGAGCAGGTGCGGCAGGCTCACGTCCTTGGTGAGGTAGTCGTCGGCGCCCAGGCGCAGCCCCGAGACCGCGTCGAAGTCCGAGTCGCGCGCGGTGAGGAAGAGGATGGGCAGCGCGGGCGACATCGCGCGCAGGTCGCGGCACAGCGCGAAGCCCCCCTCGGGCTCGTCGCCCAGGCCGATGTCGATGAGCGCGAGGTCGGGCAGGCGGGCGCGGAACGCGCCCAGCGCCTCCCCGCGCCCGGCGTAGGCGGCGACCTCGTAGCCGTGCTTCTTCAGCGCGTCCGCCGTGTTGGCGCGGATCGCTGCGTCGTCTTCCACGATGGCGATGCGGCGGGGCATGGGCGACTAGTGTGCCAAAAACAAAGCGGCCGGGACCTTGGAGGGCCCCGGCCGCTGGAAGTTTCCGAAGAGAGGCTAGTAGATCAGGTCGCCCTTCGCGCTGATGATCGACATGTCGACGAACCTCGAGCCGTTGTGCTTGGTCGGCGAGAAGTCCACCACGTACCCGCCCATGTCCCAGTCGTGCAGCATCTCCAGGCCGCGGATGACGCCCGCCGGCGAGGAGTCCTTGCTCCGGCGGATCGCCTCCACGAGGATCTTGCCGGCGAGGTAGCCCTCGAGGTTGAAGTGCGAGGGCACGCCCTGGACCTTGCCGTACTTCTCGAAGGCGTCGCGGAATTCCTTGATGATCGGCACCACCCGGTTCGCCGGGTTGGGGAAGACCTGCGAGATCGCCACGCCGCGCGCGCGTTCGTTGCCCGCGACCTTGGCGGCCAGCCGGAAGTCCGTGTACGAGAGGCCGTAGAGCGACGCGCCGAGCCCCGCCGACTTCGCCTCCTTGATGAACGCCGCGGTGGCGAACGGCGGCCCGACCAGCACGATGACATCCGGCTGCGCCTGCTGGTAGCCCTTGATGATCGGCGCCCAGTCGATCTTGGGGCCGATGACGTACTTCTGCACCGCCGTGAGCTTGAGCTTGCGCTTGGCGAGCATGTCCGTCATGAAAGCGGTCACCTGCTCGCCGTTCGGGTTGTCGGTCGCGAGCACAGCGATCTTGTTCTGGCCGACCGAGGTCGTCAGGTCGATCATCTTGGCGATCTGGTCGAAGTCGCCGGCGCGGAAGTGGAACAGGTTCCTGCGCAGCGGCTCGCGGAAGGACTCCACGCCCGGGATCACGCCGAGGATCGGGTAGTCGATCTTCTCGAGGACGCCCGCCTTCAGCACCTGGTCGAACTGGGCCGAGCCCACCGGCGGCAGCACTGCCGAGACCTTGCCTTTCAGCTCGAGCAGATCCTTGACCGTCTCGTCGCCCTTGAAGTGGTCGTCGACCACGAGCAGGCGGATCCTTCTGCCGAACACGCCGCCGTGCGCGTTGACCGAGTCGAAGTAGACCTGCGCCCCCGCGCCCATCTCCGTCGCGTCCTTGGTGACCGGCCCGGTATACCCGGCCACGTGACCTATCACGATCTCCTTATGGTTGTTCGCCTTGCTCGCTTTCTGGGCCTGGGCGAACGCCTGCGGCGCGACGATGCCGAGCGCGACAAGCAGCCAGGGGACGAAGCGGAATGTCTTCATGTAGCTCTCTCCTGTGACTTTATGACACCGGCTTAGGCGGACCCATGCTACAGGACGCCGCATCGACCGGAAAGCTGAATGAGTAGCAATACCTGTGCCGAAATGCACGATAGCGCAGGCGCCAGACCACGCTTTTGTCACAATTCTTCTGCACCTTGTCCTTTTTTTCCCCTGCCGGTGCCCGCTTCCCCGGCTTCAATGGCGCCATGGAGGAAACTCGCATGGAAGCTCCGGGAAAAACCAGGATGCGTCTCATCGTCGTCGATTTTCTGGGAACGCTCTTCATCACCTTCTGCATCGGCGTCGCGACGGCGATCGCCCTCGGCGCCTGCGTCGTGCTGATGGCGGGGGAAGTGCACGGCGCGGCTCCGGCGAAGCCGCTGCCCGCGGCGACCCACGAGCTCGTCCTGACTCACTACCTGGCCGCGAAGCAGGTCGGCCTGCTGGCCGTGGCGCGAGTCTATCCATCGCCGCATTGACCGCGGCCTGACGCCCTTCGTGCCCGTGCCCCCCGCTGCTGCGATGCGGCAAGCCACTGAAGTATTTATTTTTTGTGACTTGTCAACCGAAGGGCTCGCTTTTTGCTTAATAGCGGGTATGGACATGAAGCACGATTTTCGCCGGGAGTCGGACCGCATCCCCTTCGGCGTGGAATGCGCGCTGCCGGGGCTGCCCCCGCCTTCGCGCGCCGCGCTGCGGCCGCGCCCGAAGAAGAGCGTGCTGAAGACCGTCGGCTTCCTGCTGCTGACGATCGTCCTCATCCTCTGCGTATGGCAGTTCGCCCGCGGCCTGTACATCGCCTTCAAGGCGCCGGTCGCTCAGGGATCCTCCGACCGCAAGGTCTAGCCGGCTGATCCGCGTCGCGGATCACGCTGTTTTCCGTGGTGGCAGCATCATCGCCGGAGCGCGATAATCCGCCTCGGACCTGCCCCGCCGTCCCGGCCTTTCGCGGGATTCGTCCCGTCCCCAATGACAACGAGCCTCTTCCAAGAACGGTTGCGCGCGCTCTCCCCCGCGGTGCTGAAGGGTCTGCGCCGCGGGATCGAGAAGGAGAGCCTGCGGGTGACCTCCACAGGGTCGCTCGCGCTCACGCCGCACAGCCCCGATCTCGGCTCGGCGCTCAAGCACCCGCACATCACCACCGACTTCAGCGAGTCCCAGCTCGAGCTGATCACGGGCGTGCATCCGGGCGTCGGGCCCTGCCTCGCCGAGCTCGAGCGCATCCATCAGTTCGTCTACAGCCGCATCGGTGGCGAGGTGATGTGGTGCGCGAGCATGCCCTGCGGCCTGCCCGCCGAGAAGGACATCCCCATCGGGCGCTACGGCTCCTCCAACATCGGCCGCGCGAAGAGCGTCTACCGCATGGGGCTCGCGCACCGCTACGGCCGGCGCATGCAGGCGATCTCGGGCGTGCACTACAACTTCTCGCTGCCCGACGCGGCATGGCCGCTGCCGGGCTACCGCGACCCGAACGAGGCCTACTTCGCCCTCATCCGCAATTTCAGGCGCACGGCGTGGCTGCTGCTCTATCTCTTCGGGGCGTCGCCGGCGGTGTGCTCGAGCTTCGTGCAGGGCCGGCCGCACAGGCTGCAGAAGCTCGCCGAAGGCACGCTCTACCTGCCGCACGCGACCTCGCTGCGCATGGGGCGCCTGGGCTACCTCTCGGAGGCCCAGGACGCGCTCCAGGTGAGCTACAACGGCCTGGAGCGCTACGCCGCCTGCCTGCAGGACGCGCTCACCCGGCCGTATCCGCCGTACGAGTCGATCGGCATCATGAACGGCACCGACTACCGCCAGCTCTCGACCAGCATGCTGCAGATCGAGAACGAGTTCTACAGCACCATCCGCCCCAAGCGCCGCATCCGCCCTGGCGAGCGCCAGCTGCACGCGCTGCGCGAGCGCGGCGTCGAGTACGTCGAGGTGCGCGCCATGGACCTCGACCCGTTCTCGGCGATAGGCATCGCGCCGGCGACCTGCTTCTTCCTCGACGTCTACCTGCTGCACTGCCTGCTCTCGGAGAGCCCGCCGGATACGAAGGAGGAGATCGCGGCGATCGGGCGCAACAAGCAGGCGGTCGCCGCGCGCGGACGCGAGCCCGGCCTCGCGCTCGAGCGCGGCACGCGCAAGGTGGCGCTTCGCGACTGGGGCTGCGAGGTGCTGCGCGAATGCGAGCCGATCGCCCAGGCGCTCGACGACGCGCGCTCGGGCAGCCACGGCAAGAACGCCCACCTCGACGCGCTCGCCGCGGCGGTCGCGGCGCTCGAAGATCCCTCGAAGCCGCCCTCGGCACGCATGCTCGCCGAGATGCGCGCGCGCCACCGCGACTCGTACACGGCCTTCGTGCTCGAGCGCTCGCTTTCGCACAAGCGCGCGCTGCTCGAGAAGCCGTTCCCCGCGGAGACGGACGCGCGCTTCGTGCGCGCGGCGGAAACGTCCCTTGCGAAGCAGCGCGAGGTCGAGGCCGCCGACAAGCTGCCTTTCGAGGACTGGCGCCGGCAGTACCTGCGCCCCGAGGCGCTGGTTCCCTAGACCGAGCCTAGTCGAGCACGACGAGCTCGGGCGCCTTTCCGCGCTCGACGAACACGATCGCGTTCTGCCCGAACGCTCTCCCGGCCTTTTCGGCTTCCTCGCGCGGGATCCCCACAACCAGCGCGCTCCGCTCGATCCAGCTCCGGTCGGGGGCGCGTCCCTCGCCCTCGAAGCAGCGGTAGCCCGCCGCGGTCAGCGACTCGACCAGCGCGGCATTGGCGGCCTCGTTCTTCCACGCGCCCGCCGCGCGCCCGCCGGGATTGGCCGCGGTGAGGAAGGCCGCCCTGTCCGCTCCTTCGGCCTCGAGCAGTTCGTCGAGGTCGGCGCTGGACTCGCCGATGTGCAGCACGAGCTCCGGCATGCCGAAAACGGCGTAGTCGGTCTTCTCGTAGGCCGCGATCAGCTCGGGCGGGAGCGGCAAGACCTTACGCCACGCCCTCGACGATGCGCAGGTCGCGCTTCACCGCGCCCCCCGCGAGCTGCTTGAGCGCCGCCTGGTAGGGCGCGCCGTCGTGGCAGGCGATCGCCTGCTGGACGCTCGGAAACTCGACCAGCACCACGCGCTGGCTCATTCCGCTCTCGTAGGTCTTCACCGGATTGCTGCGCACCAGGTACTTGCCGCCGGCGCCCTCGATCGCCGGCGAGGCGAGCTTGGCGTAGGCCTGCCACGCCTCCTGGTTCTTGATCTCGTGGTACGCGACGACCCAATAAGCCTTCGCCATGTGCGTTCTCCTTTATTCGGGTTGAATGCCGGTATTCTGGATGATCCTGCGGAAGCGCGGGATGTCGCGCCTGACCAGGGCGAGCAGCTCCTCGCCCGTTCCGCCCGCGGGCTCGAGGCCCGCCGTGACCAGGCGCTCGGAGACCTCCTTCGCGCGCACCGCGCGGCGCATGGCCCCGTGCAGCCGCGCGACGATGGCGGCGGGGGTCTTCGCCGGCAACGCGAAGGCGAAGTAGGTGGGCACCAGGGTGTCGTCGTCGGCGCCCGCCTCGGCGAGCGTGGGAACGTCGGGGAGGAGCGCCGAGCGGACGGGCGCGCCGATCGCGAGCGCGCGCAGGCGCCCGTCGCGGATGAAGCCGAGCACCCCCGCCGGCGACGCGATGGTCGCCGCGGCCTCGCCGGCCACCACCGCCTGGATCGCGGGCCCGGCGCCCTTGTAGGGCACATGCGTCAGATCGATTCCCATCTTCGCCTTCAGCGCCTCGATGTTGAGCTGCGCCATGCTCGCCACGCCGTAGCTGCCGTAGTTGAGCGAGCCGGGCTTCGCCTTCGACAGCTCGCGCAGCTCCGCGAGCGTTTTCGCGGGAAGGCGCGGGTCGATCACCAGCACGTAGGGCGCGGTGGTGACCACGCCCACGTACTCGAAGTCGGCGAGCGGATCGTAGGGCAGCTTCTTGTAGAGGCTCGGGTTGATCCCGAGCGCGCCGCGATCGGTCTCGAGCAGCGTATAGCCGTCCGGGGCCGACTTCGCCACCGCGTCGCAGCCGACGAGCCCGTTCGCGCCGGGCTTGTTCTCCACCACCACCGGCTGGCCGAGCAGCTCGCCCATCTTCTGGCCGACCGCACGCCCGGTGAGGTCCGCGCCGCCGCCGGGCGGGAAGGAAACGACGAGGCGCATGGGCCGGGAGGGAAAGCTCTCCTGCGCCAGCGCCGCCCCGAACAAGACCGCCATCCCGAGCGCAGCGAAGAATCTCATCATGCCTCCATATCCCAATAGCCCACTCCCATGCCCATGATCGAGCGGTACAGCGGCTCGTACACCAGGAACTCTGGTCTAGCCCCGCCGAGCGCCCCCAGCATCACGATCCACTGGCGCAGCTCGCCCTCGCCGTTCTCGATCAGCTCGCGCGAGCTGAACTTCGTGAGCTGCGCGCCGTGCCCCTCGCGCATCCATTCCACGATCCTGCGGTCGAACTCGACCGCGATGTCGCCGACGTAGCGGCTGCCCACGTGGTGCGCCCAGGGGTGCGAGGGCGAGAAGTGCGAAAGCCCCCCCGAGGCGCACAGCACGATGCGCTTGTCGGCAAGCTCGCGCGCGATCACGCGCGCGAGCGCCTCCCCGAAGGCGTAGCAGCGCGCCGCCGACGGCGCCGGCGGATGCACGGCGTTCACGAACAGCGGCACCACCGGCGCGCCCGACTCGCGTATCAGGTAGAGGATGGGCTCGGTGTGGGCGTGCGACAGCAGCTTGCCGTCGCGGAAGCGGTCCGACCAGCACACATCGAACCCTTCCTCGACGCAGCCGCGGACGATCGTTTTCGCGATCTCCGGATGGTTCCTGACCGGCATGGCGAGCTTGCGGTCCCAGTCGTCGGCGATGTAGTCCCCGCCCGTGTAGACGAGGAGCTGCGGCATGTTCTCGGCGGTGAAGTTCTCGGCCTGGTCGTCGCCGATGAGGAGCACGGCGTCGGCGCTGACGCGCCTGAGGTTCGCGCGGATCCTCGCGTGCGCGTCGCGGATCGCGGCGTAGCGAGCGCGGTTGTCCTCCAGGGTCTCGGCCCTCGCCTCGGCGGTGTCGGGCGCGAGCCGGCCCGCCTTCTTCGCGACGTTCGCCCTGGAGCGCTCGCGGCGCGCGTCCCAGGTCTCGGGCTCCTGGAAGGTGTAGGCGTGCGAAGTGGCGAAGGCGGCGACGACGGGCATGAGCGCATTCCGGACTCGCGATGATAACCGCGGCGCCGATAGTTGTGGCTTATGCCGCCGCTTTCGCGTACATTGCGCCTTCCGCTGTTCCCTTCCGGCTTCCCGCAAGGCCCCGTTCTCCGGCGGAGTTCCCGTCCTTGCGACGCCTCTACGAGGAATCCCCATGCCCGCGATCACCACTCCGAGCGGCCTGACCATCGAGGACACCGTCCTCGGCGAGGGCGCGTGCGCCGCCCACGGCCGCGACGTCATGGTCCACTACGCCGGCTGGCTCGCCGACGGCACGCAGTTCGACTCGAGCCGCGAGAAGCGCGATCCCTTCGAGTTCACCCTCGGCAGGAAGGAGGTCATGGACGGCTGGGAAGAGGGCCTGCGCGGCATGCGCGTGGGCGGCACGCGCCGGCTGGTGATCCCCCCCGCGCTCGCTTACGGGCGCGAAGGCGCCGGCGACACCATCCCGCCGGACGAGACGCTCACCTTCGAGGTGGAGCTGCTGCGCGTTTCATGAAGGAGCCGGTCCGCTCCGGGCTCGTCCTGGTCAGCGGGGGCCGGCCCGGTCCCGACTCCCGCCCGGAGATCCGCATGAACGCCACCGTCAGCGCCACCGGCCTCACCATCGAGGACACCCGCCTCGGCCACGGCACCGCCGCCGCCCCGGGCCGGACCGTCAGGGTCCACTACACCGGCTGGCTCGCGGGCGGCAGGAAATTCGACTCCAGCCGCGAGCGCGCCCAAGTCTTCGCATTCCAGCTCGACGCGGGCGAAGTCATCGCCGGCTGGGACGAGGGCGTGCAGGGCATGAAAGTCGGCGGCCACCGCCGGCTCGTCGTCCCGCCGCACCTGGGCTACGGCGAGCAGGGCGCGGGCCACGCCGTTCCGCCGAACTCGACGCTCGTGTTCGACATCGAGCTGCTCGCGGTCGGCTAGGACTTCGCCGGGAGTTCCTCCGGCAGCACGATGCCGAAGCGCGCGGTGCGCTGCGCGAGATCGAGCAGCCGCCGGTCGCGGGTTACGAGAAAGTCCGCGCCCGCGGCGAGCGCAGCTTCCATGAACTTCTGATCATCCTTGTCGCGGCAGCGCGGCAGTCCCGCGCACTCGGCCTGCGTCGCCGGCGCTTCTATCCTTCGCGCCACGCGCCGGCACTCGGCAAGACAGCCGGCCTGGGCGCTGGCATGGAGGGTGAATTTCCTGCCGAGGTCGTAGCCCAGCGCGCGCTCGAGCTCCGCCTCGCATTCCGAGTCGATGAAGACCTCCGCGCGTCCCTCCGCGACCGCCGCCTTGATCGCCGCGACCGAGGGATCGCCGAACGCGAGCCAGTCGAGCCACACGTTGGTGTCGAGGACGAGGCGCAGGCCGGCTCTCATCGCTTGCTCTTCAGCTCCCCGCTCGCGATCAGCTTCGCGAGATCGTCCGCGCCGCCGATCAGCACGCCCTTCACGAACACCATGGGGAAGGTCGGCCAGCCGGTCCAGAGCTTGAGCGGCAGCCGGCGGCGGTACTGGCTGAGGTAGCTGCCGTACTCGAGATACTTGTAGGCGATCCCGGCCGCGTCGAGCAGCTTCCTCGCCTTCCTCGGGAACGGGTTCATGCGCATCCCGACCACGACGATATCGTTCGCCTCCACCGCCGCCTGGACTTCCTGAACGATATCGGAGCCGTAGCTCGCGATCTTCCCGCGCACGGCGGGATGGACCTGCACTTCATGGAGGACGGTGCGGGGCATGCGGATTCCTTTTTGGCCGGGGACTGCGGAGACCAGTATATAGGGCGGACCGTTACGCCTTATGCGTTAAGCTGCACCAGCATGGACGCCCCCACCTCCGCCAGCCTCCCCCGCACCATCTCGCGCGAAGACCTCGTCAACCTGCCCATCCGCCGCTACGAAGGCAGGATCGTCGTCGTCGCCACGCCGCAGGAGCTCGAAGAAGCGCGCTCCGACCTGCAA
>DATJYC010000056.1:0-8728 GCA_035499735.1 Burkholderiales bacterium | reverse complement strand
AGGCGAAGTGCCCGGTTTCGCACATCAGCACGCGGTCGCCGGGCGAGAGCGTGTTGACGAGCGCCGCTTCCCAGGCGCCGGTGCCCGAGGCCGGGAAGATGATCACCGGCTGCTTCGTCTGGAAGACGGCGCGCAGGCCTTGGAGGATCTCCAGGGTCATCGGGCCGAATTCCGGGCCGCGATGGTCCACGGTGGCCCGGTCGATCGCGCGCAGCACCCGGTCCGGGACATTCGTGGGGCCGGGGATCTGCAGGAAATGCCGTCCGCTTCGGTGGCTCATGGGCTGCTCGCTTTCGAGGGCGGAAGGCTAGTTTATCGGAAATGCCCTCGCCGGCCATGATCTTGCTCAAGCCTGCGGTATGATGCGGCATGGCTCTCGCCATCGACATCATCTCCGACGTCGTCTGCCCCTGGTGCTACATCGGCAAGCGCCGCCTGGAGGCCGCGCTCGAGCTCTACCGCCAGCGGCGTCCCGGGGCCCCGGCGCCGCAGATCGCGTTCCACCCCTTCGAGCTCAACCCGGACATGCCGCGCGAGGGCATATCGCGCGCCGACTACATCGCGAGGAAGTTCGGCGCGCGCGGCTACAGCGCGCACGACCGCCTCGTGCACGCGGGCGCTCAGCTCGGCATCGCGTTCGCGTTCGACAGGATCCAGCGCCAGCCGAACACGCTTACCGCGCACGCGCTGATCGAGGCGGCGCGCCGCAAGGGCGTCCAGGGCGCGGTGAAGGAGGCGATGCTCAAGGGCTTCTTCGTCGACAGCGCGGACATGACCGACAATAAGACCCTGGTGCGGCTCGCCGTCGAAGCGGGATTGGAGCGCGGCGATGCCGAAGCGGCCGTCGCCGACGAGGAGCTGCGCGGCGCGGTCGCCGATGAGGAGGACAAGGCGCGCGCAATGGGCGTGAACGGCGTGCCGTTCTTCATCTTCAACCGCCGGCTCGCGGTCGAGGGCGCCCAGGGCCCCGAGGTGCTGCTCGAGGCGATGCTCGAGGCCGAGAAGGAATCCGCGGCCGCCTAGCAGCCGGATGAGCAAGCTCGCGAAGCGCCTCGCGCGCGAGATCGAAGGCGAGGTCCTGTTCGACGCCGCGACCCGCGGCCGCTATTCGACCGACGCCTCGATCTACCAGGTCGATCCCGTCGGCGTCGTCGTGCCGAAGAGCGAGCGGGACGCGAAGATCGCGATGCAGATCGCGGCCGAGGAAGGCATCCCCATCCTGCCGCGCGGCGCGGGCAGCTCGCAGTGCGGGCAGGCGGTCGGCGCGGCGCTCGTCATCGACAGCACGAAATACCTCAGCCGCGTCGTCTCGGTCGACCGCGAGCGCGCGATGGCGGTGGTCGAGCCCGGCGTCGTGCTCGACGCGCTCAACGCGCAGCTCCGCAAGGACGGGCTGTGGTTCCCGGTCGACGTGTCGACGAGCGCCCAGGCGACGATCGGCGGCATGGCCGGCAACAACTCCTGCGGCTCGCGCTCGATCCGCTACGGCAACATGGTGCACAACGTGCTCGGCATCGACGCGCTCCTCGCCGACGGCTCCGAGCTGCACTTCGGCCCGGTCGATTCCGCGAGCTTCAGCGGGCCCTCGCGATACGTGGAGCTCGTGAGAAAGGTCCATGCCATCGCCGAGCGCGAGGCGGACGAGATCGAGGCGCGCTGGCCCAAGGTGCTGCGACACGTCCAGGGCTACAACCTCGATCTGGTCCGGCCGGCGTCCGGGTGGAACTTCGCGCATCTGCTGGTCGGCTCGGAGGGCACGCTCGCCTACTCGAAGCGCATTCACCTGAAGCTGTCTCCGCTTCCGCGCTTTCGCGCGCTCGGCGTGTGCCATTTCGCCACGTTCCGCCGCGCAATGGAGGCGCCGCAGCACATCGTGAGGCTGCAGCCGACCGCGGTGGAGCTGGTCGACCGCACCATGATCGGCCTCGCGCGGAGCAATCCTGCCTACCGCGGCGTCGTCGAGAAATTCATCCAGGGCGATCCCGACGCCATCCTGCTGGTCGAGTTCGCCGGCGAGGACCGCGACGGCCCGGCGCGCAGGCTCGACGAGCTCGCCGAGCTGATGGGCGACCTGCGCCAGCCCGACACCGTGGTCAAGATCAACGACGCGGTGCTGCAGCGCGAGATCTGGGAGGTGAGGAAGGCGGGCCTCAACATCATGATGTCGATGAAGGGCGACGGCAAGCCCGTCTCCTTCATCGAGGACTGCGCGGTGCCGCTCGAGAACCTCGCCGAGTACACCGACGCGCTGACGCGCGTTTTCCGCAAGCACGGCACCGAGGGCACGTGGTACGCGCACGCCTCGGTGGGCACGCTGCACGTGCGCCCGGTGCTCAACATGAAGACCGACGGCGCGGAGAAGATGCGCGCCATCGCCGAGGAGGCCTGCGCGCTGGTCAAGCGCTACAAGGGCGCGGCATACTCGGGCGAGCACGGCGACGGCCTGGTGCGCTCGGAGTGGATAGCGCCGATCATCGGCGAGCGGCTCGTTGCCGCCTTGGGCGAGATCAAGGCGCTGTTCGACCCGAAGAACCTGATGAACCCGGGCAAGATCGTGCGGCCGTCGAAGCAGGACGACCGGACGCTGTTCCGGTTCAAGCCCGGCTACGCGATCCCGAATATCGGCGAGGCGCTCGACTGGAGCGAGTGGACCGTCCCGGGCGCCGCGAGCACGGGATTCGCCGCGGCGGTGGAGATGTGCAACAACAACGGCCACTGCCGCAAGTTCGACGCCGGCACCATGTGTCCCTCGTTCCGCGCCACCGGCGACGAGAAGCACCTCACGCGCGGCCGCGCCAATACGCTGAGGCTCGCGCTCTCGGGCCAGCTGGGGCCGGACGCGTTTACGTCGGACGAGATGTTTGAGACGCTCGATCTGTGCGTTTCCTGCAAGGGCTGCAGGCGCGAGTGCCCGACCGGCGTCGACATGGCGAAGATGAAGATCGAGTTCCTGCACCACTACCACGCCCGCCACGGCTACTCGCTGAGGGACAGGCTCGTCGCCTGGCTGCCGCGCTACGCGCCGCTCGCATCGCGCTTCCACGGAATCACGAACGCGTACCAGAGGATGGCGAGGCGGGCGCTGGGGTTCGCCGCCGAGCGCTCGCTGCCGAAATGGCGCCGCGCGTTCCTGTCCTCGCTGCGCGCTTCTCACAGCACGGGGAAGGCGGGAGAGGTCGTTCTCTTCGTCGACACCTTCAGCAACTATTTCGAGCCGGAGAACGCGCGTGCGGCGCTCGCGGTGCTCGACCGCGCGGGCTACGGCGTGCACATCGCGCGCGCCGAGGACGGCGGGCGGCCGCTGTGCTGCGGGCGCACTTTCCTCGCCGCCGGCATGGTCGAGGAAGCGAGGACAGAGGCGAAGCGCGTGCTCGCCGCGCTCGAGCCTTACGTGGGACGCGGAGTACCGGTCGTCGGGCTGGAGCCTTCGTGCATCCTCGGCCTGCGCGACGAGTTCAGGTCGATGCTGCCCGGAGGGGAGACCGACGCGCTCGCGGAGAGCGCGCTGCTCTTCGAGGAGTTCCTCGTTGGCGAGCACGACGCCGGCCGCCTGAATCTGAAGCTGAACCCGCTTCCCGGCAAGGCTCTCCTCCACGGGCACTGCCATCAGAAAGCGTTCGGCGCGATGCCCGCGGTGCAAAGGGCGCTGGCGCTGGTGCCCGGGCTGAGGGTGGAAACGATCGAATCGTCGTGCTGCGGCATGGCGGGGGCGTTCGGCTACGAGGCGAGCCACTACGGAGTCTCGATGAAGATGGCCGAGGCTTCGCTGCTGCCCAGGGTGCGCGCCGCCGGCGAGGACACCATTCTGGTCGCCGACGGCACGAGCTGCCGTCACCAGATCGCCGACGGCGCGGCGAGGCAGGCCGTCCACGTCGCGCAAGTGCTGGCGCGCTCGCTCGCCTAGCGGATGACCCTCGAAGGCGCCGCCGCGGCGCTCGCGCTGGCGCCCATCGCCTTTCTCGGCGGCTTCATCCAGGGGCTCACCGGATTCGGCTCGGCTCTCGTCACCATTCCGCTCGCGACCTTCTTCGTGCCGCTGCCGTTCGCGCTCGCGGTGTTCGCGATCGTGGACTTCGCGAACGGCCTGCGCCTGGGCCTGGAGAACCCGCGGAACGCGCTCCTCGGCGACATCGCCCGCATGGTGCCGTTCATGGTCGTCGGCATCGTCACGGGCACGACCCTGCTCGTGAACCTGCCGCGCAAGGCCTCGCTCACCGCGCTCGGCATCTTCGTTCTCTGCTATTCGATCTACGCGCTGGCGCGGCGCGGCGGGCCGGCGATCGTCAGCCGCAACTGGGCGTTCTTCGCCGGCTTCTGCGGCGGGCTGTCGGGGACGCTCTTCGGCGCGGGCGGGCCGCCGTACGCGATCTACCTCTCGCACCGGCCGCTGTCGAAGGAGCAGTTCCGCGCCACCATGACGCTCACCACCATCTTCAGCATCGGGCTGCGCATCGCCGCCTTCGCGGTGACGGGTCTTCTGTCGCAGGACGGCGTGTGGATCGCCGCGGCGGCGGCGATCCCTGCGGGCCTCTTCGCTGTCTATCTCGCGTCGAAGATCTTCCGCGCGATATCGCGCGAGATGGTGATGCGGGGAGTGGCGGTGCTGCTGCTCGCGAGCGGCGCCTCGCTCGTCGTTCGAGGGCTCGCCTGATGCGAGCGGTGCTAGGCGGGAATGTCGGGATCGAGCTGGCGCTCGATCCAGGAGATCTGGTCCTTGATGAGGAGCTTGCGGCGCTTCATTCGGGTGAGGGCGAGCTGGTCGTGGCCGGGGTCGTCTGAGATTCGGTTGATCGCGGTGTCCAGGTCCCGGTGCTCGAGCTGCAACTCCCGCAAGCGCTCCCTCATTTGAGCCTGCATTTGGTCGCTCCTCGCTTCGGCCATGGCACGCTTCATTCTAGACCTTCTGCGGCCGACGCCAAGCCCAGACGAGCATGGCGGCGCCGGCGACGATCATGGGCAACGACAGCCACTGCCCCATGGACAGGTTCAGCGCAAGAAGCCCAAGGAAATCATCGGGCTCTCTGAAAAACTCGGCCGCGAAACGGAAGCAGCCGTAGCCGATCAGGAAGACGGCCGACACGGCCCCCAGGGGACGGGGCTTCGAGGAATAGATCCAGAGGATCGCGAACAGCAGCACCCCTTCCAGGGCGAACTGATAAATCTGCGACGCATGGCGCGGCAGAGGCCCGGCGCCCTGGAACACCATGCCCCACGGGACGGAGGTAACGCGGCCGGGCAGCTCGCCGTTGATGAAGTTCCCGAGCCGTCCCGCGGCGAACGCGAGCGGGCTGAGCGGCGCGAGGAAATCGGTGACCTCAAGCCAGCGGAGCTTGTGCTTTCGCGCCACCCACCACACCGCGAGCAGCACGCCGAGGAAGCCTCCGTGGAAGGACATGCCTCCATGCCACACGGCCGGGATCTCGAGCAGATGGGACGCGTAGTAGCCCGGCTTGTAGAAGAGCACGTAGCCCAGCCGGCCTCCCAGCACCACGCCCAGCACGCCGAAGAACAGCAGGTCGTCGAGAGCCGCGTAGGTCATGGGGCCCTTTCCCTGCCTGATACGGAGCCGCCCGAGCCAGAACGCCACGGCGAATCCCACCAGATACATGATCCCGTACCAGCGCACCGCGATGGGACCGAGGTGGATCGCGACGGGATCGAAGTTCGGGTGGACGAGCACGCGCGGGAGTTCAAGTAAAATCGAGCGAAGCGTAACACGGAGTTCCGACAATGAGCGACAACTGGAGAAGCAGGACGATCACCCAGGGCGACGCGCGCTCGCCCAACCGGGCGATGCTGCGCGCGGTCGGGTTCGGCGACGGCGATTTCGACAAGGCGATCGTGGGAGTGGCGAACGGCCACTCGACCATGAACCCCTGCAACGCCGGCATCCAGCCGCTCGTCGACCGCGCGGTCGCGGCGGTGAAGGAAGCGGGTGCCATGCCGCAGACCTTCGGCTTCCCGACCGTCACCGACGGCATCGGCATGGGCACCGAGGGCATGAAGTTCTCGCTCGTCTCGCGCGAGGTGATCGCGGACTCGATCGAGACCGCGGTGAACGGCCAGCTCATGGACGGCGTGATCTGCGTCGGCGGCTGCGACAAGAACATGCCCGGCTCGGTGATGGCGATGGCGCGCCTCAACGTGCCCGGCATCTTCGTCTACACCGGCACCATCAAGCCGGGATTCTGGAAGGGCCAGAAGCTCACCATCGTCTCGCCCTTCGAGGCGGTCGGCGCGCGCGCCGCGGGCAAGATCTCGCGGGAGGATTTCGACGGCATCGAGAAGAACGCCTGCCCGTCGTTCGGCGCCTGCGGCGGGCAGTACACCGCGAACACCATGTCGTCCTCGTTCGAGGCGCTCGGCATGAGCCTCCTGAACTCGTCGCAGATGGCCGCGCCCGATCCGGAAAAGGCGGACTCGGCGGCGGAATCGGCCAGGGTGCTGGTGAACGCGATCCGCAGGAACATCCGCCCGCGCGACATCATCACGAGGAAGTCGATCGAGAACGCGACCGCGCTGGTGATGGCGACCGGCGGCTCGACCAACGCCGTGCTGCACTACCTCGCGATCGCGAGCGCGGCGGGCGTGAAGTGGACCATCGACGATTTCGAGCGCGTACGCCGCAGGGTTCCGGTGCTGTGCAGCCTGAAGCCGTCGGGGCCGTACGTCGCCACCGATTTCCACGCCGCGGGCGGGCCCCCGCAGGTACTGAAGATGCTGCTCGCGCACGGCGTGCTCCACGGCGAGTGCATGACCATCACCGGGCGCACGCTCGCGGAGGAGCTCGCGGACGTGCCGGAAGAGCCGCGCTCCGGCCAGGACGTGATCCGTCCCTGGAGCGATCCGATGTACGCGCAGGGGCATCTCGCGATCCTGAAAGGGAACCTCGCCACCGAGGGCTGCGTCGCGAAGATCACGGGCTTGAAGCAGACCTCGATCACCGGGCCCGCGCGCGTGTTCGACTCCGAGCCCGCGGCGATGAACGCGATCCTCGCGAAGAGAATCAAGCCGGGCGACGTCATCGTCATCCGCTACGAGGGGCCGAAAGGCGGCCCCGGCATGCAGGAGATGCTCGCGCCGACCTCGGCGCTCGTCGGCCAGGGGCTGGGCGAGTCCGTCGGCCTCATCACCGACGGGCGCTTCTCGGGCGGCACCTGGGGCATGGTCGTCGGCCACGTCGCGCCCGAGGCCTATGTCGGCGGGACGATTGCGCTCGTTAGGGAAGGCGATTCGATCACCATCGACGCGAAGAAGCACCTGCTGCAGCTCAACGTGTCCGCGAAGGAGCTCGCGGCGCGCAGGAAGAAATGGAAGCAGCCCAAGCCGCGCTATACGCGCGGAGTCATGGCGAAATACATGAGGCTCGTTTCGACCGCGAGCAAGGGTGCGATCACGGACGGCGGGTAACTTAGTACTTGAACGGCGAGTCCATGAAGGCCGAGGGCGGCGACCGCCCGACCAGCGACTCTAGCAGCACCAGCTCGGCGTCGGTGTGGTTGGAGACGTTCGCCGGAGCGATCGCCTGCCTGCGCCCGTCGCCGTAGATGTACTTCGGCAAGTCGTGGTGGGTGGTGCTGTAGCTCTCCCGCAGCGGGCTTCCCTCGGGCGCGACCTCGGCCGTTCCGTAGCACAGGCAGAAATAGGTGCGCCAGGGCTCGGCCTCCACGTAGGCGCCGGTTCCGCGCACGCCGATGGTCGCGGTCGATGTGACAAGGCGGTGCTCGCCGCCGCCGAACACCGAGAGCAGCGCGCCGGTGAAGAGGCGCACGGCCGCAACCGCTGCGCCGCTACCGGAAAGCTCGGCGCGGCTGTCGCCTCGCATTAGGAAAGCGTCCTGCCCGACGACGAAGGTGGCGAGCGCGTTCTTTCCGATCTCGATCGTGTCGCCGGCGCGGACCGGCGTTCCGGGAGCGCCCGGCTTGCCGTTGACTCTCACCTGGCCCCGGGCGGTGCGCACGCCCTGGACCGCGGACTGCGCCAGCGCCGCGCGGAGAACGCAGTGCAGCCCGGCTCCGCCCAGGGCGAGGAGCGCGCGGCGGCGAGAGGGCGTCACCCCCGCGCTCCCACGTAGGCGCCGATGTCTACCGCGTCGATATGGCGCTTGTCCATATAGCGCTCGGCGTAGTCGCGGTAGACGCCCGATTCGAGGAACAGGTCGAAGAGATCCGGGTCGATGTGCTTCTCCTGCTTCATGCGCGCCATGATTCCGATCGCCTCCGACAGCTTCTTTCCCTTCTTGTAGGGGCGATCCGCTGCAGTGAGCGCCTCGAAGATGTCTGCGATCGCCATGATGCGCGCCTGCACGCTCATGTCGCTCCCCGACAGGCGCTTGGGGTAGCCGGTGCCGTCCATCTTCTCGTGGTGGCCGCCGGCGAGCTCCGGCACGGACCTGAGGTGCTTCGGGAACGGCAGCCGGGTGAGCATGATGATGGTCTGCACGATGTGGTCGTTGATCTTATAGCGTTCTTCCTCGGTAAGCGTGCCCCGCGTGATCGAAAGGTTGTAGATTTCGCCGCGGTTGTACAGATGCGCCGGGACTTTCATCCTGAAGCCCCAGGGGTTGCCCTCGGCAATCCGGTCCTGTGCGCCGCGCTCGATGACATGCTCGGGCTTGTCCGCGAGCAGGAACTCCCTGGCCGGAAGCGGCGCGGCCGGCCTGCGGGCCATGCGCTCGGCCTCCTCGCGCGACACGCCCAGCCTGTCGTCGAGCGTCCGCTGCCAGGTG
>DATJYC010000055.1:0-4386 GCA_035499735.1 Burkholderiales bacterium | reverse complement strand
GGCGATCGTCAGGCGCTCCTTGACGGCGCGCTCGACGCGCACCAGGCCGACGCGGAAGGCGTTCTCCGCCATCTCGCCCACCGAGCGCACGCGGCGGTTGCCGAGGTGGTCGATGTCGTCCACCTGGCCGTTGCCGTTACGAATGTCGATGAGCACCTTGAGCACGTCGATGACGTCGGACATGTCCCCGTACTGCGCCACCAGGCGCTTGGAGAGCTCGTCGGTGCGGGTGCCCGCGTACTTGAAGTCGTAGAGGATGCCCGGACCCAGGATCTCCTTGCGCCCGACACGCCGGTTGAACTTCATGCGGCCGACGCCCGAGAGATCGTAACGCTCCGGGTTGAAGAACAGATTGGCGAACAGGTTCTCCGCCGCATCCTTGGTCGGCGGCTCGCCCGGGCGCATCATGCGGTAGATCTCCACCAGCGCCTCGAGGCGCGTCTTGGTGGGATCGATACGCAGCGTGTCGGAGATGTACGGGCCGCGGTCGAGGTCGTTCACGTAGAGCGTGTTGACCTGGAGGATGTTGGCCTCGATCAGCTTCTCGACCGATGCCGCGGTCAGCACCTCGTTGGCCTTGGCGAGGATCTCGCCGGTCTCGGTGTTGACCACGTCGTGGGCGAGGATCTTGCCGTAGACGTACTCGCGCGGCACGCGCAGGCGCGTGACCTTGGCGTCCTCGAGCTGGCGCACGTGCCGGGCGGTGATGCGCCGGCCTTCCTCGACGATCACCTGGTCGCCGATGCGGATCTCGAAGGTCGCGGTCTCGCCGCGCAGGCGCTGCGGCACCAGCTGCAGCGCGACCTCGTCACGGCTGAGATAGAAGGTGTTGGTCTCGAAGAAGGTGGCGAGGATCTCGCTCTCGTTCATGCCGAGCGCGCGCAGGATGATGGTCACCGGGAGCTTGCGCCGCCGGTCGATGCGCGCGAACACGCAATCCTTCGGGTCGAACTCGAAGTCGAGCCACGAGCCGCGGTAGGGAATGATGCGTGCGGAAAACAGCAGCTTCCCCGAGGAATGGGTCTTGCCGCGGTCGTGATCGAAGAACACGCCCGGGGAGCGGTGCAGCTGCGAGACGATGACGCGCTCGGTGCCGTTGATGACGAAGGTGCCGTTGTCGGTCATGAGCGGCAGCTCGCCGAGGTAGACCTCCTGCTCGCGCACGTCCTTGACCGGCTTCTTGGCTCCGGCGGCTTCCTTGTCGAGCACGATCAGGCGCACCTTGACGCGCAGCGGCGCCGCATAGGTGAGACCGCGCAGCTGGCACTCCTTGACGTCGAACACCGGCTCGCCGAGCCGGTAGGAGACGTACTCGAGAGAGGCGTTGCCGCTGTAGCTCGAGATCGGGAACACGCTCTGGAAAGCGGCGTGCAGGCCGATGCGATCGCGCTTCTCTTCAGGCTTGTCGACCTGCAGGAAGGTGCGGTACGAGTCGAGCTGGATGGCGAGCAGGTACGGCGTGTCGAGAATGCTCGCCTGCTTGCCGAAGTTCTTGCGGATGCGCTTCTTCTCGGTGAAGGAGTAAGCCATCTGGAGGTCACCTCAAAAGGTCAGTGCAAACCAAATCGAGCGGTGTGCCGGCGCGCGCCGGCACACGAAAAAAACAGCCCCTCGCCGCCCTGGGTGCGATCGCAACCGCGACCGGACCGCGGACGGAGAGGGGGAGGCGCATGGAGGCTTACTTGACCTCCACCTTCGCGCCGGCTTCCTCGAGCTTCTTCTTCATCGTCTCGGAGTCGGCCTTGTTCACGCCCTCCTTGACGGTCGAGGGAGCGCCCTCGACGAGGTCTTTGGCTTCCTTGAGGCCGAGGCCCGTGATCTCGCGGATCACCTTGATCACGGTGACCTTCTTGTCCGCCGGGTACTCCTTGAGAGTCACGGTGAACTCGGTCTTCTCCTCGGCCGGGGCGGCCGCGGCGGCGCCGGCGCCCGGGGCCGCAGCGACGGCTACGGGGGCGGCGGCGGTAACGCCGAACTTCTTCTCCATGTCGGAAACGAGTTCCATGACCTCGAGAAGAGTCATCTTGGAAATTGCATCGAGGATTTCGTCTTTGTTGGCAGCCATTTCAGTCTCCAAAAAATTAGTATCGGTAACAGTTAAGCGCCCGCGGCCTGTTTCTGGTCGCGAACCGCGGCGACGGTGCGGGCGAGCTTCGATGCCGGAGCGGCGAGCGTCCCGGCCAGCTTGGTGATCGGCGCCTTCAGCACGCCGAGCAGCATCGACAACGCCTGCTCGCGAGTCGGCAGACTCGCCACCTTCTCGAGATCGCCGCCGGGCAGTACCCGCCCGCCGAGCGACACGAGGGTCGCCACGAGCTTCTCGTTCGCCTTGGCGAAGTCCTTCACCACGCGCGCGGCCGCGCCCGGATCGTCCTTCGAGAAAGCGAGCACGAGAGGCCCCTTGAGCTGCGGTCCGACGGACTCGAACGACGTGCCGGCGAGCGCCTTGCGGGCCAGCGTGTTCTTCACGACACGCATGTACACGCCCTGCTTTCTCGCCTTGGCACGCAGCTCGGTCATCTGTCCGACCGTCAGCCCGCGGTACTCGGCGGCCACGACCGACTGGGCTTTTTGAGCCACAGCGGCCACTTCCGCTACGAGCGCCTTCTTGTCTTCCAGGTTGAGTGCCATTCATCTCTCCTCATCGCCTGAAGATCACTTCGAAGCCGTGCATCCGTGCACTGCTTCACCCTTGTGACGGTGACCTCCACGCCTCGAGGAGTTCCTCGATGCATCGAGCGGTTCACCATCTGCGCAGGCGTCCATTAAGAGGGCCGCGGGTGGTCAATCACCCGTTCCTCGCCTGCGGTCTTCGATGATGGCCGGCGCCTTGACGCGCACCGGCCCGCACCAAATAGTTGTCCTGCGCTGCGCGCAGGACCCACGGGGTTGCGCTCACGCGCAACCCCGTCCATCAAACTAAAGAGTTCCAGAATCCACGCGCACGCCCGGCCCCATGGTCGAGGACAGCGTCACGCGCTTCAGATAAACACCCTTGGAAGAAGCGGGTTTCGCCTTCTGCAGGTCCGCGATCAACGCGTGCAGATTTTCCTTCAGGGCGTTGACCTCGAAATTCGCCTTGCCGATCGTGCAGTGCACGATGCCGGCCTTGTCGACCCGGTAGGTCACCTGGCCGGACTTGGCGTTCTTCACCGCGGTCGCGACATCCGGCGTCACCGTGCCCACCTTGGGGTTCGGCATGAGGCCGCGGGGTCCCAGGATCTGGCCCAGCTGGCCGACCACGCGCATGGCATCCGGGGATGCGATGACGCGATCGAAGTTGATCTCCCCGGCCTTCACCTGCGCGGCGAGATCCTCCAGGCCGACGATGTCGGCGCCGGCGGCCTTGGCCGCCTCCTGGTTCTTGCCGGAGGTGAACACCGCCACGCGCACCGTCTTGCCGGTGCCGTGCGGCATCACCGTCGAGCCGCGCACCTGCTGGTCGGACTTGCTCGCGTCGATCCCGAGGTTCACGGCCGCATCGACGGTCTCGGCGAACTTCGCCGTCGCGAATTCCTTTACCAGCTTGAGCGCCTCCTCGACCGGATAAGCCTTGCCCGGAGTGATCTTGTCCTGCCAGGCCTTCACTTTCTTCGAGACGGCCATGGTCAGTTCACTCCTTCGACGTCGACGCCCATGCTGCGGGCCGAGCCCGCAATGGTGCGTACCGCAGCGTCCAGGTCCGCGGCGGTGAGATCGGGCTGCTTCATCCTGGCGATCTCTTCCAGCTGCTTGCGCGAGATCTTGCCGACCTTGGCCGTATTGGGGGTGCCGGAGCCTTTTTCAATGCCGATCGCCTTGGCGATCAGCACCGCCGCCGGCGGCGTCTTCATCACGAAGGTGAAGCTGCGGTCGGTATACACGGTGATCACCACCGGGATGGGCAGGCCCTTCTCCATCTTCTGGGTCTGCGCATTGAACTGCTTGCAGAACTCCATGATGTTGACGCCCTGCTGACCCAGCGCCGGCCCGATGGGCGGCGAGGGGTTGGCGGAGCCCGCGGGCACCTGCAGCTTGATGTAACCCTGTACTTTCTTGGCCATCGCTACCTCTCCTCAAGGTTCCAGCGCCGTGAGGCTCCCTTGATAAGGATTCAAGGTTGAGAACACGCGGCTCGCGCCGCACCTATCGTCAATTGGCCAAAATCGTCTGCGACGCTTTTGGCGGACATCACTCCGTCGACCGCGGGCAAAAGACGCGACTTTTGCCCGCTACGCATCGGTCATTCAAGCCTTCTCGACCTGGGAGAAATCCAGCTCCACGGGCGTCGAGCGCCCGAGTATCTGCACCGCCACCTGCAGGCGGTTCTTCTCGTAGTTCACGCTCTCGACGACGCCGTTGAAGTCGTTGAACGGCCCGTCCACCACGCGCACCACCTCGCCCGGC
>DATJYC010000054.1:0-48099 GCA_035499735.1 Burkholderiales bacterium | reverse complement strand
GGGTCAACCACTGCGGAGAGGTCTGCGCCCAGGCGCTATACCAGGGCCAGGCGCTCGCGTCCTCGGATGCCACGATCAGGAGTGCGCTGGAGAACGCGGCGAAGGAGGAAGGCGACCATCTTGCCTGGAGCGCGGAGCGCGTGCGCGAGCTCGGCGGAGGACTGAGCCGGCTGAATCCTATCTGGTACGCGGGTTCGCTTGCGCTCGGATACTTCGCCGGCCGTCTCGGCGAGGGCTGGAATCTGGGATTCCTCGCTGAAACGGAGCGGCAGGTCGAGCAGCATCTTGAAGGTCATCTGCAGCGCCTCGCCGGCCACGACACCCGGACGCGCGCCGTCATCGAGGGCATGCGAAGGGAAGAGGCCGAGCACCGGCGCACGGCCGAGCGCCTCGGGGCGCGCGAACTGCCGGAGGCCGCGCGACAAGCCATGCGCCTGGCCGCGCGCGTGATGACGACACTGTCGTACCGGATCTAGGGTGAGTTACCCGCCGATGATCTCGTAGTCGTGCGAGATCTGGGCGGTCTTGCCGAGCATGATCGAGGCCGAGCAGTACTTGCTGTGGGAAAGCTTGATGGCGCTTTCCACTAGGCTTGGCTTCAGGTCCTTTCCCCTCACGACGAAGTGCATGTGGATTTTTGTAAACACCTTGGGGTCTGTTTGCGCGCGCTCCGCGCTCAGCCGGACCTCGCACCCGGACACCTGCTGGCCGCTCTTCCTGAGAATGACCACCACGTCGTACGCCGTGCAACCGCCGGTGCCTGCGAGCACGGTCTCCATGGGGCGCGCCCCTAGATTGCGCCCTCCGCCGTCGGGAGCGCCGTCCATCACGAACGCGTGACCGCTCTCCGTCTCGGCGACGAAGCTCATCCCTTCCGGGCCAATCCATTTGACTACACATTCCATGTCTGCAGTTTCCTCGTCGGCGCTTGCGTATTTCTCATAACTCGCTGAAAGTATTGCATTATATGTATCGGAATCATTTGCATACTGCATCGCAGCAAATATTTCTTGCAATGCACAAGACCTCGCTTATAATCCGTTCGTATTGGGTATTACTCACCCAGTCTCCTCCACCTTCCTCCTTTGGTGGATTCAAGCGCAGCTCACAAGGCTGCGCTTTTTTTTGGGTGGACCCGGCTTAGCGGATGACGGTTTGACACGCCTGTACTTGTTCAATAAAATCACGCGCTTCCGTCAGACCCGAGCCTAGGAAACCGCAGCGATGACGACATTCTCTGCCAAGCCGCACGAAGTCAAGCGTGATTGGTACGTGGTCGACGCGAGTGGCAAGGTGCTCGGACGCCTCGCCGCGGAAATCGCGCGTCGATTGAGGGGAAAGCATAAGCCCGAGTTTACTCCGCACGTGGACCTTGGCGATTACATCGTCGTGGTCAACGCGGGCAAGCTGCGCGTGACCGGCAACAAGGACGAGGCGAAGACTTATTACCGCCACAGCACGTATCCCGGCGGAGTGTACTCGACGACTTTCGCCAAGATGCAGGCGCGTTTTCCCACTCGAGCCCTGGAAGTCGCGGTCAAGGGCATGCTTCCCAAGGGGCCTCTCGGTTATGCGATGCTGAAAAAGCTCAAGGTCTACGCGGACGGCCAGCATCCCCACACGGCTCAGCAGCCAAAGGTTTTGGAGATCAACGCATGATCGGGCGGTACTACTACGGAACCGGGAGGCGCAAGAGCGCTGTCGCGCGTGTATTTATGAAAGCGGGCAAGGGAGACTTCACTGTCAACGATCGTCCAGCGAACGAGTACTTTGCCCGGGAAACGGGACAGATGGTGGTCCGCCAGCCGCTCGTACTGACCGAGAAGCTGACGCAGTTCGACGTCGTGGTCAACGTATCGGGTGGCGGGGAATTCGGACAGGCGGGCGCAGTGCGACACGGACTGACGCGCGCCCTCATTGAGTACGACCCGGCGCTCAAGCCGGTGCTGAGCAAGGCGGGCCTCGTGACCCGCGACGCACGCGAAGTCGAGCGAAAGAAGGTAGGCCTTCACAAGGCCCGGCGGCGCAAGCAATATTCCAAGCGCTGATGTTCCTCAACGCATCGCGCAGGGAGGCCGCCTCAGGGCGGCCTTTTTGTTTGCTGTATTGCGTGGTGTTCGGCACTAGCGCGTGGACACTGAGGTAGACGGTGATCAAGATCGGAATCGTAGGCGGAACGGGGTACACTGGAATCGAGTTGCTGCGCATCCTCGCGCGACATCCGCAGTCCGAACTGATCGCAATCACGTCGCGGAAGGAGGCCGGCGTGGCCGCGGCGGATCTCTTCCCGGGCCTGCGCGGCATTGTGGACCTTGCGTATATAGATCCGTCCAAGGCGGATCTCACGAGGTGTGATGTCGTTTTTTTCGCGACGCCGAATACCGTCGCGATGGGCGAGGCCAGGGCTCTCCTCCAAGCCGGCGTGCGCGTCGTCGACCTTTCGGCCGACTTTCGAATCGGGGACGTGGCTCTCTGGGAGAAATGGTACAAGGTCAAGCACGCGGCCCCGGAGCTTCTCTCCCGCGCTGTATACGGGCTCCCCGAGGTCAACCGCGAAAAGATCCGGGGCGCGCAGCTGGTCGCGAATCCAGGATGCTACCCGACCGCGGTTCAGCTTGGCCTGTTGCCTCTGGTGGAAACGGGCAGTGTGGACATCGCCCATCTGATCGCGGACGCCAAATCGGGCGTGAGCGGCGCCGGCAAGAAGACGGAGGAGTCCCTCCTCTTCTCTGAAGCCTCGGATAATTTCAAGGCCTATGGCGTTTCGGGCCACCGTCACTGGCCAGAGATGCTGCAAGGGCTCGAAGCCGCCGCCGGCAGGAAAGTTGGTCTCACTTTCGTGCCGCACTTGGTGCCGATGATCCGCGGTATTCATGCGACTCTCTACGCCCAGGCCAGCAGAGACATGAACTTCCAGCGCATGTTCGAGGACCGCTATCGGAACGAGCCTTTCGTCGACGTGCTTCCCGGCGGAAGCGAACCCGATACGCGGTCCGTACGCGCTTCGAACACCTGCCGCATTGCCGTCCACCGGCCGCGGGACGGAAATACGCTTGTCGTGCTTTCCGTGATCGACAACCTGGTCAAGGGGGCGTCGGGACAGGCGGTACAGAACATGAATATCATGTTCGGGCTGGAAGAGACCATGGGTCTGTCACAGCCAGCGGTTGTGCCCTAACGCGGCGAAACCCAATCGAATGGCCAGGCTGCTCAAGCAAATCCGCCAGCGCTTCGGGATTTCCGCGCCGAGGATGACCGTGCAGACGCACGTCGCTTGGTATTGGCGCTGGCTGGGCATGCTGGTCTTTCTTTCGCTGGCTCTTGCTCTCGCGGCGTGGATGTACGATACCGGGCGTCGATTTGCTGGCTTCGACCGTGGCGAACTGCAGAGCCAGCTCGCTCGGCTGCGGGAATCAATGTCAAGGCTCGAGGACGAGGCGGCGCGGCTGCGCTCTATCGCGAACGCGAGCGAATCTCGGCTCAAGATCGAGCAGACAGCGCAAGCGCAACTCGCGGCCCAAGTGAAAACCCTCGAAGACGAGAACAACCGCCTCAAGGAAGACCTGGCGTTCTTCGAGAATGTGGTTCCGGCCGAGCGGCGTGGGGACAAGGTCAGTATTCATCGTTTCAAGGTCGAGCGCGATGTCCTTCCCGGAGAATATCGCTACCGTCTTCTCGTGCTTCAGGGCGGAAAGCTCGACCGCGAGTTTCACGGATCGCTCCAGCTTGTGGTGGAAATGCAACAGGATGGCAGGGATGCTACAATTTTACTTCCTGACGCAAACGACGCGGGCAATGCTGCGTTCAAACTCAACTTCAAATATTTTCGGCGAGTTGAGGGAACATTTCGCGTTCCGGCGGGAGCCAAGGTGCGTACCATTCAGGCGCGCATTCTCGAAAACGGGTCGGGCGAGGCCCGGGCCAGCCAGAACGTCAACCTTTCCTAGTGCACAGGTGACGCCATGTTTCGCAAGCAACCGAGCAAGCCGCAGAATCGAATCGACAGTCTGATCGGCGTTGGAACGAGGATCGAGGGCAACATCAACTTCTCTGGTGGCCTGCGTGTCGATGGCGAGGTCATAGGAAATGTGACCGCCGTGTCGGACGAGCCTTCGACCTTGGTCCTGAGCGAGAAGGCGCGGATCGAAGGTGAAATCAGCGTGTCGCACCTGGTCGTGAACGGCGAGATATCTGGGCCGGTATACGTAGCCGAGTTCCTAGAACTTCAGTCTCGCTCGCGCGTCAAAGGAGACGTGCACTACAACAACCTCGAAATGCACCTTGGGGCCGTAGTTGAGGGCCATCTAGTCCACCGGTCCGGCGAGTCGGAGTCAAAGACGGTCGAGCTCAAGCTCGCGACCAGCAAGCCCGCGGGTTAGTCGAAGCAGGCCCGGCTTGAAGGCCCCCGCAGAGGCCCCATATTGGGAGACACAGGAGAGACAGCATGAACGCAATGGCAGACGCACCCGCGCCGTTGATCTTTACCGACAGCGCGGCGAACAAGGTAAAGCAGCTGATCGATGAGGAAGGCAACGCCGAGTTGAAGCTGCGCGTATTTGTGACCGGAGGCGGTTGCTCCGGATTTCAATACGGTTTTACCTTCGACGAAACCAAGAGTGACGACGACACCGTCATGGAGAAAAACGGCGTGATGCTGCTCATCGACCCGATGAGCTATCAGTATCTCGTCGGGGCCGAGATCGACTATACCGAGGGCCTCGAAGGCGCGCAGTTCGTCATCAAGAACCCCAACGCGACCAGCACCTGCGGCTGCGGATCGTCTTTTTCCGCCTAGTTCCCGCTCCAGAGCCCTAGCCACGGGGGGCGCTTGGGTAGTGCTCAGCCGCTTCGGGCGGCGTCCTCAGGCTCAAGCAGCGTAAATCGCCCCGAGTACTCGCGCCTGCCTTGCCCCCGTCACTTCGGGGAGAGCCCCTGGTTCGCTCTTGATTCTGCGCTGCGCAAGCCATGCGAACGCCATCGCCTCGACCCAGTCCGGGTGTATGCCGAGCTGAATGGTGGAGTAGACCGACGCGGCAGGTAGCGCGCGCTCGATTCGCCCGACCAGGTCTGCGTTACGCACGCCGCCCCCGCACAGGTAGACCTCGCGCGCGCCGTGGCAAAATCCCTTCACGGCCATGCCGATGCTTCGTGCGGTGAGCTCGGCCAGGGTTGCCTGTACATCCTCAATCTTGTGTCGTGCAAGGTCGAACCCGCGCAGCCAGGCGAGGTTGAAGTGATCGCGGCCGGTGCTCTTCGGCGGGCGCCTGCGAAAGTAAGCGTCGGCAAGGAGGTCCTTGAGCAAGGGCTCGATCGGCCGCCCTCTTGATGCAAGTATTCCGGCCCGGTCCATTTCCCGGCGGAGCCTAAAGCCTACCCACGCATCGAGCAGGACATTGCCCGGACCGGTGTCGAAGCCTGAAATTGGCCCTTTTGGCGGCAGGTCGGTCACGTTGGCTATCCCGCCTAGGTTGATGATCGCGCGATGTACCCGCGCATTGCGGAACACCGCTGCATGGAATGCCGGCACGAGAGGAGCACCCTGTCCGCCTGCGGCAAGATCGGCGCTGCGGAAGTCGGCGACGACCGGGATCCCGGTGCGCTCGACCAGCAAGGCGGGGTTGCCCAGTTGAAGCGTGTATCCGGACGCGGGCATGTGGCGCACGGTTTGCCCGTGGCAGCCGATTGCGCGGACAAACCGCGGCGAGAGCCGACACCCCCGCAGCAGGCGCTTCACGGTGCGCGCGTAGAGAACGGAAAGCTGTATGCCGGCGAGGGAGGCGCGATGAAGCTCGTCCCGTGACGGAGACTGAAGGGCGAGGAGCGAAGACTTGAGATCCTCGGGATAGGCTGCGAACGCTGTCCCCAGAAGCATGGGTCGAGACTGGAGATCGACGAGCGCGGCATCGACACCGTCCAGGCTCGTGCCCGACATCAGCCCGATGTAGATCTCCGAGGGCGCGCGCTGCCTGAAGCCGCTCACTCGAGCAGGGCGAGGTCCGTGTTTTCGAGAAGATCGAGCCGCGCCAGTAGCGGCTCAGCTGCCCGCTTGAACGCGGGGAGCTCGATCTCCAGAAGAGGCTGAGCCGGCTGGAAGGTCATGATGAGCGGATTGCGGTTCTGGTCGTGGACCCGAAATTCGTAGTGAAGATGCGGGCCTGTGGCCCAGCCGGTTTGCCCAACGTAACCGATCGTCTCGCCTTGCACGACTCGCTTCCCCGGCTTCAATCCTCGCGCGAAATCTCGCAGGTGGGCGTAGTAGGTACTGTAGCCTCCGTGGTGCATCAGGACAATGAGCTTCCCGTAGCCGCTTCGTTGCCCTGCAAAGGCCACGATGCCGTCGCCGGTAGCTTTGACTTTCGTTCCCGCCGGCGCCCCGTAATCGACCCCCTGATGCGCGCGCCATTGCTGAAGTATCGGATGGCGACGAAAGCCGAACCCGGATGTGACCCTCGAGAATTCAAGCGGCGAGCGCAGGAAGACCTTGCGAAGATTCTCCCCTTGAGGAGTGTAGTACCCGCCGCGACCTGAAGCGTCTTTGAACCACACTGCGCGAAATGTCTGGCTTTTGCTTGAAAACTCCGCGGCGAGCACACGAGCGGACCGAACCGTGCGTCCATCGAAGCGAACCGTCTCGTACACCACCGCGAAGCGATCGCCTTGCCGAAGGTCGCGGTGGAAATCGACATCGCCGCCGAAAATATCGGCGAGCTGGATCGCGACTCCGTCAGGTATGCCCGCGGCGTCGGTCGCCGCAAACAGCGAGGTCTTGATCTCGCCCGACCTCATCTCGATTCCGCCCTCGAGATCGACCCGTTGCTCAAGCATTTGGAACCCATCGCCGATGCGATCGAGCGATAGAACCGTGTCCCTGTCGGTGAGATACCAGAACGAGCGTAGCCTGCCGTCTTGGTCGACTTTCGCGCTCACTGGGGTTCCGGGAAGCAGTAGCCGGAACGGTCGCATTGTGCGAGGAGACTTTCGGATGGCGTCGGCGTCTTGCTCGTCGGCACCGAGGCGCCCGAGTAACGCAGGCAGCGCTTCGTTGCGCCGGTAGACGCTTTCCTGGAAATACAGGTTCGGGCCGGCTTCGCCTATCCGCGCCGGGGAGAGCCGGAGCGGCTCCGCGAAGGGGTTGACGGCAACCGCGTCAGGCTCCGGGTGAACGGTGCCGAATGCGGCGACTACGCCGAACAGGGGAGCCGCAACCGCCACAGCGAGCCAGCGGAGGCGCCTTGCTTCGGAGCGCGCTACAATTCTCTCCTCGTTGTTGTTATGCATCTGTCGCAGCGGGTCGCGTCGAAAAGTCTAACAAATAACCGCCGGACAGGCCAATTTAGAAGACCCATGGGCGATATTGACGACCAGCTGAGGTTAATCAAGCGGGGCTGCCACGAATTAATCCTCGAGGACGAGCTGCGCGACAAGCTCCGGTCGGGCCGCCGTCTTCGGATCAAGCTCGGAATGGATCCGACGGCGCCCGATCTCCACCTCGGGCACACCGTGGTGATAAACAAGCTGCGTCAGTTCCAGGAGCTGGGTCATCAGATCCAGTTTCTGATTGGCGATTTCACTGGGATGATCGGTGATCCGAGCGGCAAGAACGAGACTCGCCCGCCTCTTTCGCGTGAGCAGATATTGCAGAACGCGAAGACGTACCAGGATCAGGTTTTCAAGATCCTCGATGCGAATCGCACCCAGATCCTCTTCAATTCCAAGTGGTCGGATGAGCTGGGGGCGGCCGGGTTGATCCGCCTGGCGAGCACATGGACTGTTGCGCGAATGCTCGAGCGTGATGATTTTGCGAAGCGGTACGCTGGGCGCCAGTCCATCGCGGTTCACGAGTTCCTGTATCCGCTAATGCAGGGCTACGACTCCGTCGCGATGCAGTCGGACGTCGAGCTCGGAGGCACCGATCAGAAGTTCAACCTCTTGGTCGGGCGAGAGCTTCAGAAGCACTATCGGCAGCCACCGCAGTGCATCTTGACGATGCCGCTGCTCGAGGGGCTGCACGGCCCCGAGAAGATGTCGAAGTCCCTTGGCAACTATGTCGGGATTAGCGAGCCGCCCGAGACCATATTCGGCAAGCTCATGTCGATCTCGGACGAGCTGATGTGGCGCTACATAGAGGTGCTTTCCTTCGAATCGATGGAGTCGGTGGCCGGATGGAAGAGGGGGGTTTCCGATGGAGGGAATCCCCGCGACATCAAAGTGAGGTTTGCGCGCGAGATCGTCGCGCGCTTCCACGGAGCGCGCGCCGCGGAGCTGGCGGTTGCAGATTTCGAGGCCCGGTTCAGGCACGGCGAGCTGCCCGATCAGATCCCTGAAGTCACCGTGAAAGTACCGAGCCAGGTGAAGTCTGCCGGGTTGGCGATCGCAAAAGTGCTCAAGGAATCACAGTTGGTTTCGAGTGTATCCGAGGCGCTGCGCTTGATCGAGCAGGGCGGCGTGCGCATGAACGGAGAGAAGGTTACTGACAAAGGATTGGCTGTGAAGATCGGGGACACGATTGTCCTCCAGGTTGGCAAGCGCAGGTTCGCGCGCGTCACGCTCGCCTAGAAGGTGGCCTCCGGATCCCTGCGGCAAATGTGACCTCGACCGGCTGGTCGAAGGTCCAGGATCTGACAATAGTTCGAGCCTCGGGAGTCGTGTCACGCAGCACGCCCGAGAACTTGAAGAACACTTGTCGTTACGGCCTCGTGGCGGTCCACAGACACAGCGGCATATGGGCCTTCAAGGCGGGGCGTCGCGTTCGACCAGGCACCAGTGAGCGACACCGACCGCACGCCGGGACTGCCCGGTCAGGATCAGCGCTTCTAGCCGAAGCATCCGCACGAGGCTAGACCGCGAGCTGCTGCCGCCCGACGAGTTCCGCGCAGCGCGTGCCAGCCGGCAGCGTCCCGAAGGTCCGTCCTGTGCCCTCGAGGCGGGACGCACGGAATACGTCTGCGGCGTGCTGGCTGGCATGCCGAACCATGAGGCTCGCCTGCAGTGCCAGCGCGAGTGCCTCGACGATGCGCCGCGCCTGGGCCTCCAACTGCGCGGAGTCCTTGAGTGCTGCTGACACGCGTTGGACGGCCGCACGGATCGCATCGCCGCCGAGGGCGATCTCGCCGAACAATGCTTCGATGCTCTCGGGCTCTTTCTGCAGCGAGCGAAGCACGTCTAGACAAATGACGTTTCCCGAGCCCTCCCAGATACCGTTAAGAGGAGCCTCGCGGTGGAGGCGAGCAAGTGGGGCCTCCTCGACGTAACCGTTGCCGCCCAGACATTCCATCGTCTCCACGACGAGAGGCGGCAGTCTCTTGCACAGCCAGTACTTCGCGATCGGAGTCATCACGCGAACCAGCCGACGCTCGGCCAGGTCTTCGTCCGAGCTGTTGAAGGCCCGCGCGAGGCGAAAAGCAAATAGCGTCGCCGCTTCGGTCTCCAGGGCGAGGTCGGCGAGCACGTTCTGCATCAGAGGCTGCTCGGACAGCCGCTTCCCGAACGCCCTGCGGTAGGCCGCATGGTGCAGCGCCTGATTGAGTGCCGCGCGCATCATACCGGCGCATGCGACTACGATGTCGAACCGGGTCAAATGCGCCATCTCGATCAGCGTCGCGATCCCGCGCCCTTCCTCGCCGACCAGGTGCGCCCGCGTTCCGCGAAATTCGATTTCGGAGGACGCGTTCGAGCGATTGCCGCACTTGTCCTTGAGCCGCTGGATGAGAAACGGGTTGCGCGTGCCGTCCGGCAGTGACCGCGGCACTAAGAAGCAAGTGAGCCCGGCGCCCGTGTTCGCCAGGGTAAAGAAAGCGTCGCTCATGGGGGCCGAGCAGAACCATTTCTGCCCGTTCAACTCGTATTCCCCGCTCCCGACGGACAGGGCACACGAGGAGTTTGCGCGTAAATCGGATCCCCCCTGTCTTTCGGTCATGGCCATGCCGATCGTGACGGCGCGCTTGCGCGCGAGCGGGAGCGGCCGTGGATCGTAGTCGCAAGCCAGGACCTTGGGTTCCCAGTTCGCAGCGAGACCGGGGTTGTTGCGAAGGACTCTCACTGAAGCGAAAGTCATCGTCACCGGGCAGGCTACGCCGTTCTCAATCTGGTTCCAGAGATAGTTGAGCGCTGCACGCGCGACCCAGGCCCCCGGTCGTCTTTCCGTCCACGAAAGCGAGTGCAAGCCGACGCCGAACGCGAGACCCATGAGCTCGTGGTAGGCGGGGTGATATTCGACCGCATCGACCCGGTTGCCGAAGCGGTCGTGGGTTCTCAGTTCAGGAACGAATCGGTTCGCTTGGGCGGCGAGGAGCTGCATACGCTCGCTCCCGACGAGCTCACCCATCTGGTTTGCTCGTGCAGAGACCCACCCCCCTTGCTCGCGCTCGACGGTCTCCGTCAGCGTTCGATCGGCCGACCAGGCGTTGTAGCCGACCAGAGGCGGGGGTTGGTTCGCGGAATCAGTAATGTTTTCCACGCCGGTTCCGGGCATGCTGCATACTGTAATGCGGTCGGCCCTTATGCGGCAAAATAGCACGCTACTGCAGGAAAAAGGCAGACGACATGGTTGAAACGGCGAAGGAGATCGCAACGCTCGCCGGGGGGTGCTTTTGGTGCCTGGAAGCGGTATTCGACGAGCTGAAGGGCGTCGAGTCGGTGGAATCGGGATATATGGGCGGAACGACTGTCAGTCCGACGTACGAGGCGGTTTGCTCGGGCGGGACCGGGCATGCGGAGGTGGTCCGGATCACATACGATCAGCGGAAGATCTCTTTCAAGGAGATCCTGGAAGTCTTCTTCGTGATTCACGATCCCACGACCCTGAACCGTCAGGGCAACGATGTAGGAACCCAGTACCGCTCTGCGATCTTCTACCATTCCCCCGAGCAGAAGCTCGCAGCGGAGCAGGCTATAGCCGGCATAGGTGCGGCCCGGATCTACGATGATCCGATTGTCACGGAAATCGTGGCGGCGTCAGAGTTCTACGCGGCCGAGGACTACCATAAGGACTACTTCCGTCGTAACCCGGCGCAGCCCTATTGCGCCTATGTGGTCAGGCCCAAGGTCGCAAAATTCCGGAAGCACTTTCTGGAGAAGCTGAAGAAATAGACCCTCTTGAATGTCTGCGGTCCAGTCCGGAGCGAGAGCCCCGGACTGGCCGCAGCCCATTCGTACCCGCTCAGGACGCGTTGTCCATTGGGAACGACCAAGCTGCCACGGGGTTTCGGGGCAGGTCCTGCCCCGGGCGCGACCGCTGCGAACCGCTCATGAAGAGGTCTCGTCATCGGCGCAGCCGGTTTCGCCGCAGCTCTCCCGGCCTTTTCCCAGCCCTGCTTTCTCGACCGCGCTCGCGGTCGGGCGGGTTTGGCGACTTCGCCTATCTACTTCTTCTTTTTCTTCGCAGCTTTCTTGGCTTTTCTCTTCTTCGCCATCACTAGCCTCCATCAAAGGTTAAAGAAGCAAGCATAGCGCCCGTTCGTCAGAACGGACGATTCGACCGTCGGGATACCCGGCGGCGAATCCTCTTGTCACCCGGCGGGCCGAGCGACTCGGAAGTTCATTTTGATGCCGAGCTTGCATCGTTTGCATCAATCTCAGCTCAACACGAAAAAAATTTTTCAGCAGCATTGCACAGTTTGAGCAAAGCAGCAAGAAGTATTTGAAAGAAAAAGATCGCAGCGATCGCGCTGGAGTTCCAACTGACGCTGCTTCGAAGTGCGGACGCGAATCATCTTCGTCGCGCTCGCGCTCGAATGCGGCGACGTTTCTCTTCACACCGCGCGCGCGAATCGCCAAAGCAGGCGACTCGCGGCGCAAGAAGCAAACTCGTCGCGAAAAGCTGTGTCGCTTGCGCTGCCCATCGAATGCCGAGCAGGCGAAAGCTCGTGCAAGGTTGCCAAAGGCAGAACGGCTGCCGAACAATGAAGAACGGATCAGGTTCGAGCGCGGATGCCAGCGCGCTCGCGGCCTGCCGACGGCTTGCTCGCGCGCCGGTCACGGGCTGCTTCCAGGTGAGCGGATAGGCTGGCTCGATAGGCCTTCAGTGCCGCGTCGTCCCTACGTATCCTTCTATAAGTGTATGAATTTCAACAATCATCTTACCGTAATCTGCCGCCGGGCTGTAACATTTTTGAAATATCCGCCGCATACCATGCATGAGCTTTTCACCGTTTCCCACCGAATCTCTATATCGGGAGGTTTTATGCAGGCCCTACGTGCTTTGAGAACCAGCGCGCTCGCGGTGTCGGTTCTTGCGCTGAGCGCCGCGAGTTACAGCAGCTTCGCCGCCGACATCACCGGAGCCGGCGCGACCTTTCCCTATCCGATCTACGCCAAGTGGGCTGACGCCTACAAACAAAAGACGGGCATCGGCCTGAACTACCAGTCGATCGGTTCGGGAGGCGGGATCAAGCAGATCCGCGCCAAGACCGTCGACTTCGGCGCTTCCGACATGCCGCTCAAACCCGAGGACCTCGACAAGGACGGCCTGATGCAGTTTCCGACCGTGGTAGGCGGGGAGGTACTGGTCGTGAATCTGGAGGGCATCAAACCGGGCGAAATGAAGCTCACGGGCCCCTTGATCGCCGAAATCTATCTCGGCAAGATCACCAAATGGAGCGATCCGCAGATCGCCAAGGTGAATCCAGGCCTGAAGCTCCCCGATCAGAGCATCACCGTCGTACATCGTTCGGATGGCTCGGGCACGACCTTCATTTTCACGAACTACCTGTCGAAGGTGAGCCCCGAGTGGAAGCAGAAGGTCGGTGCGGACGTTTCCGTATCGTGGCCGGCCGCCTCAGATGCCGGCGGCAAAGGCAACGAAGGCGTGGCCTCGTTCGTGCAGCGCATCAAAGGTGCGATCGGCTACGTCGAATATGCGTATGCCAAGCAGAACAACATGGTCTATACGCAACTGCAGAATCGAGCCGGAAACTTCCTTATGCCCAATGACAAGACATTCCAGGCTGCAGCCGCTGGCGCGGACTGGAAGAATGCTCCCGGATTCTACGAAATCCTGACCGATGAGCCCGGCGCGAGCAGCTGGCCGATCGCGGGCGCCACCTTCATCCTGATGCACAAGTCGCAGGCGAGCGCCGAGCGGGCAAAGGAAGTCCTCAAATTCTTCGAGTGGGCGTACGCGAACGGCGACGCCATGGCGCTGGAGCTCGTGTACATCCCGCTTCCTGACTCCGTGGTGAACCAGATCCAGGCCGCCTGGAAGAGTCATATCAAGGACCCAGGCGGCAGGTCCGTCTGGTGACGGCGTAGGACACCGCAAGCGTCCGGAACGACTAGAATGAGTACTGTCGCGGATACGATAGAAGGGCTTCAAGGCCCCTCCGATATCTCCACAGTGTCTAGATCGATTCCGGACGCGAGCCTGCGCCGGCACTACCGGTTTGACCAGGCATTCCGCCATGCTACGAGGTTCTTTGCGCTCCTGGTATTGACGCTGCTGGCCGGGATCATCGTCTCGCTGGTCATGGGGAGCGTCCCGGCTCTCAAGGCCTTCGGCTTCGGATTCCTTATCAGCGCAGACTGGAATCCGGTAACCGAGAAGTTCGGGGCGCTGGTCCCCATCGTCGGCACGCTGGTCACCTCGTTTATCGCCCTTCTCATCGCAATTCCCGTGAGCTTCGGGATCGCGCTGTTTCTGACAGAGCTGTCACCTCCATTGCTGCGGCGGCCGCTCGGCACGGCCATCGAGCTGCTTGCTGCGATTCCGAGCATCATCTACGGCATGTGGGGCCTCTTCGTTTTCGCGCCGGTATTCGGTGATCACGTTCAACCGTTGTTGTCGAATACGCTGGGAGCGCTGCCGGTGCTCGGCGCGCTGTTCCGGGGCGCCCCGACGGGTATCGGCATACTCACCGCCGGAATCATCCTCGCCATCATGGTGATCCCGTTCATAGCCTCGGTCATGCGCGACGTGTTCGACATCGTCCCGGCGGTACTGAAGGAGTCATCGTACGCCTTGGGCTCCACTACCTGGGAAGTGGTGTGGCACGTGGTGCTACCGTACACCAAGGTTGGCGTAATCGGAGGCGTAATGCTCGGCCTGGGCCGCGCGCTCGGCGAGACGATGGCGGTGACGTTCGTGATTGGCAACGCGCACAAGCTAAGCGCCTCGCTGCTCGCGCCTGGAAGCAGCATCGCCTCCGCGCTCGCGAACGAATTCACCGAGGCGGTGGGCGATCTTTACCTTTCGTCTCTCATCGAGCTGGGGCTGATCCTGTTTGTCATCACCTTCGTCATACTCGCACTGTCGAAGCTGCTGCTGATGCGACTCGCGAAGTTCGAAGGTCAGAAAACCTGACAGATCCAAGCGAAGCCGATGACCCTCTACACGCGGCGGTTGCTGATAAACCGTTTCAATCTGTTCGTATCCATGCTGGCGATGGTCTTTGGTCTATTCTGGCTGGGCTGGATACTCTACACGCTGTTGGTCGCCGGGTTCAGCGCGCTGGGGCCAGACCTGGTCCTGAAGATGACGCCGCCGCCGGGGAATTCGGGCGGCCTGCTCAATCCCATCGCGGGCAGCCTATTCATGTCCGCTTTGGGGACACTCATCGGCACGCCGATTGGAATCATGGCCGGGATCTACCTCGCGGAGTTTGGCAGGCGCGGCTGGCTCGCGCCGGCAACGCGCTTTATCAACGATATCCTTCTCTCCGCGCCCTCGATTGTGATCGGCCTCTTCATCTACGAGGTCTACGTGGTGCAGGTCGGGCACTTCTCCGCGTGGGGTGGGACTTTTGCGCTGGCACTGCTTGTCATCCCGGTCGTGGTCCGTACTACCGAGAACATGCTGCGCCTGGTTCCCGATAGCCTGCGCGAGGCCGCCGCGGCGCTCGGATCGCCGCAATGGAAGGTGATCACTCTGGTGACCGTGCGCGCCGCCAAGGCGGGAATAATCACAGGGATCCTGCTCGCAGTGGCCCGCATCAGCGGCGAGACTGCGCCCCTTCTGTTCACGGCCCTCAATAACCAGTTCTGGTCAACGAACATGAACGCTCCGATGTCCAACCTTCCGGTGGTGATATTCCAGTTCGCGATGAGCCCCTACGACGACTGGCAGAAGCTGGCTTGGGCGGGAGCGCTGATCATCACGTTCGGGGTGCTGGCTTTGAACATCATCGCCCGCACCATGGCTCGCGAAAAGGCGCCGGTGTACTAATCATGAGCGCAGCGGTCCTGCAAGCGACACCCGAGACCCTAGTTCAGAAGATCGAGGTCAGGAACCTGAACTTCTACTACGGCGGCTATCACGCGCTGAAGAATGTCAATTTGGGAATTCCCGAGCGCAAGGTCACCGCGTTCATCGGCCCCTCGGGCTGTGGCAAGTCGACGCTGCTGCGCACGTTCAACCGCATGTATGCGCTCTATCCGGGTCAGGAGGCCAAAGGCGAGATACGGCTCGACGGCCAGAACATCCTTTCCCCCGGGCAGGATCTCAACCGCCTCCGTGCCAAGGTGGGCATGGTGTTCCAGAAACCCACGCCCTTCCCGATGTCGATCTACGACAACATCGCTTTCGGCGTGCGTCTCTACGAGACCCTCAGCTTGCGGGAAATGGATGAGCGCGTCGAGTGGGCGCTGCGCAAGGCTGCACTTTGGGAGGAGGCGAAGGACAAGCTGAAGCAAAGCGGCACGAGTTTGTCGGGCGGCCAGCAGCAGCGCTTGTGCATTGCGCGCGGCATCGCGGTCAAGCCCGAGGTCCTGCTACTCGATGAGCCGTGCTCGGCGCTGGATCCGATATCCACTGGTCGCATCGAGGAGCTCGTGCACGAGCTGAAGAACGACTACACGATCGTCATCGTCACGCACAACATGCAGCAAGCTGCGCGCGTTTCGGATTACACTGCCTACATGTACCTAGGGGAAATGATCGAGTTCGGGGTCACCGACGAGGTGTTCATCAAGCCGAAGAAGAAGGAGACCGAGGACTACATCACCGGTCGCTTCGGCTGACCGGAGGGTCGCACATGAGTAACGATCACCTTTCGAAGCAGTACGACGCCGACCTTGAGACCTTGCGCTCCGGGGTTCTCCAGATGGGCGGCCTGGTCGAATCGCAGATTCGCGGGGCCATCGAGGCGTTCGCGAACGGCAACGTGGACCTGATCGACCAGATCGTCGCGAGCGAGGCCCGCGTCAATGAATGCGAGGTCCAGATCGACGACGATTGCAGCCACATCATCGTCAAGCGGCAGCCCGCAGCCGGCGATCTCCGACTGATCATGGCGATAAGCAAGACGGTGACCGACCTCGAGCGCATCGGCGACGAAGCCGAGAAGATCGCGCGCATGTCCAAGCAGATTCACGAGCGGGGACACACGGACCTGCACCGGTTCGCCAACATCCGTCACGCGGCCGATATCGCCCTGTCGATGCTTCGCCAGGCACTCGACGCCTTCGCGCGCCTCGACACCGCCCAGGCGGCCAGCATCATCCGGCAGGATGTGGCGATAGACACGGAGTTCCGCTCCATCCTGCGGCAGCTGATAACGTTCATGATGGAGGACCCGCGCACCATTTCGACGGCGCTCGAAATCGTCTGGATTGCAAAGGCGATCGAGCGCATCGGCGATCACGCGAAGAATATCGCGGAGGACGTCATCTATATCGTCAAGGGCACCGACGTTCGCCACACCGCGGTCGAGGTGGTCGAGCGCGAAGCGCTCGGCTGATGCGCTCCGCCTCGGCCTTGGGCGCGAGCGGAACGGCCATGCGAGGCGCGATCCTCGTGGTCGAGGACGAGCCGGCGATCCAGGAGCTGATCGCGGTGAACCTTGAGCACGCTGGGCACCAGGTATTGCGGGCGGCGAACGTGCCCGAAGCCGAGGCGCTGGTCCGCGAGGTACTGCCCGACCTCGTCCTGCTCGACTGGATGCTGCCCGGGCCGCCCGGCGTGAATTTCGCGCGCCAGCTGCGCACTGATCAGCGCACCAAGGACATCCCCATCATCATGCTCACGGCGCGCGCTCAGGAACAGGACACGGTCGCGGGCCTGGAGAGCGGAGCGGACGACTATGTCACGAAGCCGTTCTCGCCGCGCGAGCTACTGGCGCGGATCAAGGCCGTCATGCGGCGCCGCGCCCCGCAGCTGACTGACGATGCGGTCGAGATCGCGGCACTCAAGCTTGATCCGGTCGCGCACCGGGTGACCGCCTCGGGGACCCACCTTGCGCTGGGGCCGACTGAATTCAGGATGCTGCATTTCTTCATGACCCACCCCGAACGCGTCTACAGCCGCACCCAGCTGCTCGACGAAGTCTGGGGCGACCACGTCTTCGTGGAAGAACGCACCGTCGACGTCCACATACGCCGGCTGAGGCAGGCGCTCGAGCCCACCGAGCACGATTCGCTGGTCGAAACCGTGCGCGGCACCGGTTACCGCTTCCGCCGCAGCCTGTCCTGAGCTAGCCGGCGAGCGCGGCCTTCTCCTCCTTCAAGACCGAGCGCAGCTCCAGCTTGACGCCGACCGAGCGCCACTGCTCGGTTTCCTCCTCGAGGGCGGCTTCGGTCATGGCGTGTTCCTCGAGCCACGCTCTCGGCAGCGAGAGCTGAAACCCGTTCTTCGACGACTTGCACGCCGGCGCCGGCAGCTTGATATCGCGGCGGCTGAGGTGGAAGAGCGCGGCGAGGCGCAGCGCGAAGATCAGGGACCACTCCCCGCTGCTCTCCGGCAGATCCGCGATCTTTGCGAGCTTCCCGCGGTGGGCGAGGACCAGGCGCGACAGGCGCGACTGCTCTCTTTGGGAGAAGCCCGGCATGTCGGCTTGGGCGAGGACGTACGCCGAGTGCTTGTGATAGCCGGTGTGCGCGATCGAGATGCCGATCTCGTGCAGGCTCGCCGCCCAGCGAAGCATCGTGGTGTCGGCTTCCAGGGGCTGGTCGTTAAGGTTCTCGTGGATGCTCAGGGCGAACCTGGCGACGCGCTCCGCCTGCGCCGCGTCCACCTGGTAGCGCCGCATGAACTGCCGCACGGTCGCTTCGCGCATGTCGCGATGGCGCACGCGCCCGAGCAGATCGTAGAGGACTCCTTGGCGGATGGCGCCGTCGGACACCTCCAGCTGCTCGATTCCGAACTCGGCGAGGGCGGCAGCCATGATGGCGACTCCGCCGGGGATGATCGCCGCGCGGTCTTCGCGAAGTCCCGGCAGCTTCAGCCTCTCGATATCGCCCTCCTTTACGAGCAGCGCGCGAAGCTTCTCCAGCCCGGCGGCGGAAATCCCCTGCTCGCACAGCTCGCACTCCCTGAGGATGGAGGCGAGCGACCTGGCCGTGCCCGAGGAGGCGACCGCGTGCTTCCATCCCACGCGCCGGTACGCGTCGACGATGTGCTGGAGTTCGTTCGCGGCCGCGAGCTCCGCCCGCTTGAAGCAAGACTTCTCCAGCCGGCCGTCGGGAAAGAACCGGAGGCTGTAGCTGACGCAGCCCATCGAGATGCTCTCCATCAGCTCGGGCTCGAGCCCCGTGCCGATGATGAGTTCGGTCGAGCCCCCGCCGATGTCGATAACCAGGCGGCGCTCGGGGGACGGCGCAAGACTGTGCGCGACGCCGAGATAGATCAGGCGCGCCTCTTCGCGGCCGAAGATCACCTCGATGGGGAATCCGAGGGTCGCCTCTGCCTCCGAGAGAAAGGACTCGGCATTCTTCGCTACGCGCAGGGCGCTCGTTCCGACGGCGCGCACCGCCGAGCGCGGGAAGCCGCGCAGCCGCTCGGCGAAGCGCGCGAGCGCCTCCAGCGCGCGGGCCTTCGTCGCCTGGTCGATGCGGCCGTCGCGGGTAAGACCGGCGCCCAAGCGCACAGGGTCGCGCAGGCTGTCCAGCAGATAGACCTGATCGTCGACGACCCTTCCGATCTGCAGGTGGAAGCTGTTGGATCCCAGGTCGAGGGCGGCCAGCGTCTCTTGCTTCACAATTGCCGAGGCTATCCTTTCAAAGGCTGAAACGACGCTATCATAATGCCGTTACCCAACAATGAATAAGGCGGTAGATGCGCGCCGCCTGTAACAATTCTGCAATAACCCGTTTCTAGAGTCGACTTTTTTCGTGCTCCAGAGAACCCGGATCCCGGTCGGCAAGATCAAGCCGCAGTTCCTCGCCCGCGAGCTGTCGCTGCTGGCTTTCAACGAGCGCGTCCTGGCGCAGGCCGAGGACAGGGGAGTCCCGCTGCTCGAGAGGCTGCGCTTCCTATGCATCCTGTCGAGCAATCTGGATGAGTTCTTCGAGATCCGGGTCGCCGAGCTGAAGGAGCGTCTCAGGCTCGGCAACGAGATTGAGATTCCGGGGGAGACGCCGCCCGCCGAGGTGTTCCCCAGGATCAGCGAGCGCGCCCACGCGCTGGTCACCGGACAATATCGCCTGCTCAACAGGGAGATCTTTCCGCAACTTGCCGCGGAGGGCGTGCGCTTCCTCGCAGTACGGGACTGGACGAAGGAGCAGCGCGCTTGGCTGCACAACTACTTCATGAGGGAAATGAGTCCGCTGCTGACGCCCATCGGCCTCGACCCCTCGCACCCGTTCCCACGCGTGCTCAACAAGAGCCTCAACTTTGCTGTCCAGCTCGAAGGGCGTGACGCCTTCGGGCGCAATTCCGGAACCGCCATCGTGCAGGCGCCGCGCGCGCTGCCGCGGGTGATACAGCTTCCGAAGGCGATCGCCGGAAAAGGGCACGTGTTCGTGCTCCTCACCTCGGTCCTCGAGGCGTTCGTGCAGGCCCTGTTTCAGGGCATGACCGTCCGCGGCTCGTACCCCTTCCGCGTCACGCGCAACAGCGACCTCTTCCTCGACGAGGAGGAGATCAAGAATCTCCGTACCGCTCTCGCGGGCGAGCTCTCCCAGCGCCATTTCGGGGATTCGGTGCGGCTGGAAGTCGCCGAGAACATGCCGATCGAACTCGAGCAGTTCCTGCTGGAGCAGTTCCAGCTTTCGCCAGACGACCTCTACCGCGTGGATGGTCCGGTCAACCTGGTGCGCCTGATGCAGATCCCCGAGATGGTGGACGCGCCCAAGCTGAAGTTTGCGCCTTTCGTACCCGGTCTACCCAAGCAGCTCGAGAGATCGCCCGACCTGTTCCAGGCAATACGCAAGGGCGACGTACTCCTGCACCATCCCTTTCAGTCCTTCGGTCCTGTGATCGACCTGCTCGAACAGGCGGTGGAAGACCCCAGCGTCGTCGCCATCAAGCAGACCGTGTACCGGACGGGAACCGACTCGGTCATCATGAAGTACCTGATCGACGCCGCTCAGCGCGGCAAGGAAGTCACGGTGGTCGTGGAGCTTCTCGCGCGCTTCGACGAAGAAGCGAACCTCAATTGGGCGGCCAAGCTCGAGGAGGTCGGGGCGCATGTGGTCTACGGTGTAGTCGGATACAAGACCCACGCCAAGATGTCACTCGTGGTTCGCCGCGAGGATGGCAGGCTGCGGCGCTACGTCCACCTGTCCACTGGCAACTACCACCCGCGGACCGCCAAGCTCTATACGGATTTCGGGCTCCTCACCGCGAACGAGAAGATATGCCAGGACGTCAACGAAGTGTTCAAGCAGCTCACCGGCCTGGGCCGCGCGCACCGCCTCCATCACCTGTGGCTGTCCCCGTTCTCTCTCCACGAGCGCATCCTGGCCGCGATCAAGCGCGAGGCGAACCACGCCCGTTGTGGCGAGCGCGCGCACATCATCGCGAAGATGAACGCATTGATCGAACCCAAGGTCATCGAGACGCTCTACCGCGCGTCGCAGGCCGGCGTCAGGATCGACCTGATCGTCCGCGGCGTCTGCGCGCTGCGCCCTGGCATACCCGGCCTGTCGGAGAACATCAACGTGCGATCCGCTATCGGAAGATTTCTCGAGCACTCACGCATCTTCTACTTTCTGAACCGCGGCGAGGAAAACGTCTACCTCTCGAGCGCCGACTGGATGGGACGGAACTTCTTCGGGCGCATTGAGCTCTGCTTTCCTGTGCTCGACAAACGGGTCAAGGAGCGGGTCATCCAGGAGGGGCTCAAGCCCTACCTCACGGACAACAGCCAAGTCTGGGAAATGGACTCGGAGGGAAACTACAGGAGAAAGAAGTCGCGGGGCCGCATCCCGCGGTCGGCGCAGGACCAGCTTCTCGCGTTGCTCGCTGCGGACAAGTAGCTACAATCACGGGCATTCCCGGGGAGGCCGCTTCATGCAGGAAAGTCCCTTCAAGGGCAAGACCGGGTTACAGCGCCTGTGGAACGCCCTGGGCTACTCGCTCCAGGGCATGGCATCCGCGTTCCGCCACGAGGACGCTTTCCGGCAGGAGTGTCTGCTGGCCGTGCTGCTCATCCCCGCTGCGCTGTTCCTGCACGTCGGCACGACCGAGAGAGCCCTGATGATCGCGAGCGTGCTGCTCGTGCTCATCGTCGAGTTGCTGAACTCAGCCGTCGAGGCCGCGGTCGACCGGATCTCGCTGGAAAACCACCTTCTCGCCAAGCGAGCCAAGGACATCGGCAGCGCAGCGGTGTTCCTGAGCCTGATCAACGTCGTCGTCGTCTGGGCGCTGATCCTGGTGAAATAATGCACGTCAAAAAAGCTTAAGAAAAGCTTCACTCCGTATTCATCTTGCGCGGGCACCCTGCGCGCGCATGAATATGCCCATGCCAAACCCGGGCGGACGGGACGTGCTTCGCGTGGCGGTCGTCACGGAGACCTATCCGCCGGAGGTCAACGGCGTTGCCCGCACCGCGGGACTGATGGTCGAGGCCCTGTGCGAGCGCGGGCACGAGGTGCAGCTCGTCCGGCCGCGCCAGCGCGACGAGCCTGATCCGCCGATGGACGAGGGTCCAGAGCAGAAGCTGGTGCCCGGAATGCCGATCCCGTTCTATCGCCATCTGCAGATGGGATTCACGCAGCCGGGGCTGCTGCAGGCGGATTGGTCGGTGTGGCGGCCCGATATCGTTCATGTCGTCACCGAGGGGCCGCTCGGGTGGGCGGCGACGAGTACGGCGAGACGGCTGGGGATTCCGACCTGCTCCGACTTCCACACGAATTTCCACAGCTACAGCCGGCACTACGGCATGGGCGTGTTCGCCGGGATCGTCTCCCGCTACCTGCGGTTCCTCCACAACCGGACTGGTTGCACCCTCGTGCCAACCGCGGAAATGCGGGTGAGCCTCGAGGCCGCGGGGTATGAGCGAGTCGAGGTGGTCGGGCGCGGCGTGGATACGCTTCTCTTCAGCCCGGCCCGCCGCAGCGACCGGCTGCGCAGCGCTTGGGGCTGTCGCGGAGGCGAGACCGTCGCGTTGTACGTGGGACGCATCGCGCCCGAGAAGAATCTCGCGCTTTTTATCCGGGCGGCTCTCGCGATGCGCGCCGAAGACCCGAGCGTGCGCGTGGTGCTCGTCGGGGACGGTCCCCAGTCCGCCGAGCTGCGCGCGCGGCATCCAGACTTCGTTTTCGCGGGAATGCGCACCGGCGCAGACCTAGCCGAGCACTATGCATCGGCGGACACGTTCCTTTTCCCCAGCACGACCGAGACCTTCGGCAACGTGACGCTCGAGGCGATGGCGAGTGGCCTGGCGGTGGTCGCCTACGACTACGCGGCCGCGCGCCAGTACCTGCGGCACCAGGCGAGCGGCATGCTCGCTCCGACGCACGACGGCGCCGCTTTCGTCGCGATGGCCGAGCGGCTTGCAAAGCAGCCCGAACTCGTTTCGCGCCTGCGAGTGGAAGCCCGGCGAACCGCGGAGACGGTGTCGTGGTGCCGGACCTTCGACGATCTTGAGCGGGTGCTGCGCAACGTCATCCGCGCACATCGAGCGGGTACCGAAGCCGTCCCAGAGGAGTCTGTCCATGTCGAGACTTGAAGCGGGGCTGGAGCGCCTTCGCCTCTGGGACTCGGCGCTGTGCATCCGGTTCAACGGGGCGGTGCGGATCGCTCCGGTGCGCCTGGTGTTCCGCGTCGTCAGCCGTCTGGGCGACGGAGTGTTCTGGTACTCGCTCATGCTCGCGCTGCTCGCCACGGGCGGCGCGGCCGCGATGGGGCCGGTCGTGCGGATGGCCGGGACCGGCCTCGGGTGCACCCTGATCTACAAATGGCTGAAGTCCAAGACCTCGCGGCCCAGGCCATTCGCCGTCGAGAATGCCGTGCGCGCCGGAGCCGACCCCCTCGACCCTTTCAGCTTTCCCTCCGGCCACACGCTGCACGCCGTGGCATTCTCCATGGTGGCTATCGCCTACTATCCGATGCTCGCATGGCTGCTCGTGCCGTTCACCCTGCTCGTGGCGGCCTCGAGGGTCGTGCTGGGCTTGCACTACCCCAGCGACGTTCTTGCGGGAGCGGGCCTGGGCGCCCTGATCGCAACCGCCGGTTTCGCCTTCTAGCCGATCACGCGAGGCGTTCGTGCGATAATCGTCCCTGCCACTCGAGGCGCAGGGCATGAACATCTTCGTCCGCACTGCCGTCGTCGCGCTGTTCCTGGCGATCCTCGCGTATGGGGTCGGCATCGTCTTCGGCCACGAATGGGGCTGGTCGCTGCTGGCCGCGGCGTACCTCGTCCTGCTGCTGCACCATGTACGGCACCTCCAGCTGCTCAGCCGATGGGCGTCGAGCGCTCTCGCCGAGTCAGTCCCGGAAGGTACGGGTGCGTGGCGGGACGTCTTCACCTTGCTCTACCGCAGGCAGCGCGCCGAAATGGACGAACGTCGCAAGCTCGCGCGCTCTCTCGCCCGCTCGCGGCAGGCCGGGCGCGCTCTGCCGTACGGCGTCGCCATCCTCGACTCGGAGTACCGCATCGTCTGGTGCAACGATTCCTGCGAAACCCATTTCGGAATAGACGCCGAGGCGGACGTCGGGCAGCCGATCACCTACCTTGTGCGGCAGCCCGAATTCGTGGAGTACGTCGCCGCCGGGGAGTTCTCCAAGCCGATCCAGCTGAGGTCCGGCCGCGACAGTCTGGTGCTCTCGGTGCAGTTCGTTCCATACGTCGACTCGCAGCGGTTGCTGCTGTCCCGCGACATCACGCAGGGCATCCGCCTTGAGACCATGCGGAGGGATTTCGTCGCGAACGTCTCTCACGAGCTGCGCACGCCACTCACTGTGCTGGTCGGATTCCTGGAGACCATGCGCGAGCTGAAGCTCGATCCAGAGCGCTCGCGCGACTACCTGAATCTCATGGCCGAGCAGAGCCGGCGCATGCAGCGAATCATCGACGATCTGCTGACGCTCTCGACCCTGGAGTCGGCCCCGGAGCCGCCGCGAGACGAGCGCGTCGACGTGGCGCTGCTACTTTCGCGGATTCGGAGCGAGGCGGTCGCACTCTCCGCGGGCCGCCAGCGCATCACCCTCGACGCCGAAACCGGGTTCGACCTCGTGGGAGCGGAGTCCGAGCTCGCGAGCGCCTTCGGCAACCTTGCGAGCAACGCGGTCCGCTATACCCCTGCGGGGGGCGAGGTGCGCCTCATCTGGCGAGGCTCGCAGAAGGGCGCCGAATTCACCGTAGAGGACACGGGCGTCGGCATCGAGGCCGAGCATATTCCCCGGCTTACCGAGCGGTTCTACCGCGTGGACCGGGGCCGCTCCCGCGAAACCGGGGGCACCGGCCTCGGACTGGCGATCGTAAAGCACGCTCTCGCGCGGCACCAGGCGAGCCTGGAGATCGAGAGCGCGCCGGGCACGGGGAGCCGATTTACGGCAAAGTTTCCGCCGCGTCGCGTCATCCCCGCCCGCACTCACACGGCCAATGACGCGATTCTTTGAAACATATCGGCAATGTCGGCTTCACGCGATCGTAAAGGTGCGACTCTAAGCTTGCGCCCCGACGCGGGCGCGTTTCCCCGCCGCCTCTTGGGAAGTGTGCAATGAATCCAGTCGACAAGCTGCTAGGCAGAGCCCGGGCCCTTCCGGCCAGGCCGTTGCCACGCATCGCGCGCCTCGTCGAGGACGCGTTCAAGCACGTGTTCGCCGGGCTCGTCCCGCCGCGGTTCTCGGTCGCGCGCGATGCGAGCGCGTATCAGACGCCCGTCGCGTCAGCGATCCCGGCCACGCTTCTCAAGGCGGAAATCGACGCGCTTCCGGCGGACCAGCGCCTGGTCGAGAGCGGGCAATACCTGATCCAGTACGCGCGAGCAGAGCAGATTCCGTGGTGCCTGCAGGAGATCGGCCGCCTGCGCGAGCTGACTTTCCGAGCCGCGGGTGAGGGCACGGGCAAGTCGTCGGACATCGACCTCTTCGACGCCTACTACCTGCACCTCTTCCTCTGGGACCGGGAGGCCGCCGCGATCGTCGGCGCTTACCGCATGGGCCTCGCCGATGACATCCTGGCGCGCTACGGAAAGCGCGGGCTGTATACGCAGTCCCTCTTCAAGTACGGCCCCCAGCTCCTGGAAACCCTCAACCCGGCCATCGAGCTGGGTCGCTCCTTCGTCCGCACCGAGTACCAGCGCAGCTTTTCCCCATTGCTGCTCCTGTGGCGCGGAATCGGGCAGTTCATCCTGCGCTCGCCGCACTATGCGGTCCTTTTCGGACCGGTCAGCATCAGTAACAGCTACGCGCCCGTCTCGCGCCAGCTGATGGTCGAATACCTGCGCACGAACAATATCGAGGCGAACCTAGCGAAGCACGTAAAGCCGCGGCGCCCGTTTCGCGCTCGCGGCGCGAAGAAGCTGCGCAACGGGGTCCAGGTCGCGGATCTCAAGGACATCGAGCAGCTCTCGCGCGCGATTGCGCGGATCGAGCACGACAGCAAGGGCGTCCCCATCCTGCTCAAGCAGTACCTGAAGCTCGGCGGCCGGCTGCTGGGGTTCAGCGCCGACGACCAGTTCAATGACGCCCTCGACGGCCTCGTCGTGGTCGATCTCCGGGCCTCGGAGCCCCGGGTGCTCGCTCGCTACATGGGCGAGGAGGGCGCCGCGGCGTTCTTCGCCCATCACGGTCCGGACCCCGACGCCCTGCAGCGGGTCTCCTAGCCCGCCTTGCCGGAGCCTGTAACCGGATTGTAGGATTCTCCCTGTATCCTGCCTTTCGCCTCTCCTCGAGGCTCAGCATCACTCCTCCCTCAGCGCCCGTCCCTGACGGGCGCCTTTTTTGGTTCGCGCTTCACATTTCCGAAACATCGCTCGCCTAGCCTTGCGCCCAGCCAGGACGACGGAGGGGCCAGTTGGAGGCACGCGCCGCACAATGACCAGGATCCGCGCGCTGTTTCTCTCGGACATCCACCTCGGCTCGCGCGCATGCCGTGCCGAGCGGCTCCTCGCGTTTCTCAAGCAGTACGAATGCCGGACCATCTTTCTCCTGGGCGATATCGTCGATTTCTGGGCCTTGAAGCGGGTGGTGTACTGGCCCGAGACCCACAACACGGTGGTGCAGAAACTCCTGCGCCTCGCCCGGCACGGCGTAGAGATCTACTACATCCCGGGAAACCACGACGAGGCTCTCAACGACTACCTCGATTCCTCGTTCGGCAACGTCCGCGTGAAGAAGGATTACCTGCACGTCGCCGCCGACGGCAGGCGCTACGCTCTCCTGCATGGGGATCAATACGACCAGGTCACGACCTGCGCGCGCTGGCTGTCCGCGCTGGGCGACTTCTCGTACAACCTTCTCGTGGAGCTGAACCGCGCGCTCTCGTGGGTTCGCCGCAAGCTTCGCCTGGTCGGGCACTGGTCGCTCGCCGACTACGCCAAGCGCAACCTGCAGGGCGCCGCGAGCTTCATCTCGAGATTCGAGCTCGCCGTCGCGCGCCACGGGAAGGCGCTCGAGGTCGACGGCGTGATCTGCGGGCACATCCATACACCGGCGATCAAGCGGCTCGACGGCGTTCTCTACCTCAACTGCGGAGACTGGGTCGACAGTTGCACCGGCATCGTCGAGCATCTCGACGGGAGCATGGAGCTGGTTCGCCACGTTCCCGTCGAAGACGAGCCTGACGAACGTCCGGACGAGCTCGAGGCGGTCGGCGCCTGAGACGCAGCCGCCTCGGCGCGTCGCGCTGGGCGGGCACTACGGCCAGCATGACGAGAAAGGTCGCGGAGAACAGTCACGGCAGATTTTCGACACTGCCCCGGACTCCCATCTCGTCCCGGAGCGGGCGCAGCACGTAGTAACCGCACAGCAGGCAGAAAAAACACGCAAACGACCATAGCGAGCCCCCGATTTCACCGGGTTCAGCGCGCGCCAGACGGGTCAGGGCAGCGATCACGCGCATCCTGGCAGCCGAACGCGGTAAAAAGTCACACTCTTCCCCTGGCATCGCTCTTGCTCTAGAAGGGGCGTACGGATGGCAACCGATATAAAGGAGAGACTGCTATGAGCAAGAGCAAGATTCTGGCACTGGTTTCCGTGGTGGGGCTGCTCCTTTCGCCCGCAGCGTTCAGCTTCGACTCGACCGCCGATTCGAACTCGGGTTCGATCCGCGTGCCGGGCGAAAAGCTCGACAGCGGCCTGGGCGAGCTGGCCTCCAGCTATACGGCGGCCGAATTCCAGCGCAATCGCGTTGCGGGTGAGAAGCTCGACAGCGGCCTGGGCGACATGAGCCCGAGCTACACCGCGGCTGAGTTCCAGCGCGTCTATCACGTTGCCGGGGAGTCCCTGGACAGCGGATTGGGCGACCTGCCGTCGAGCTACACGGCGGCGGAATTCCAGAAAGCGGCTCAGGTCGTCGCGCAGCGGTAGGGCGGACCCACGAGGTTTGGGCTGGCGGCGCCTCCAAGCCTCCGCCCCCAAAAGGAACGGCTGGCTGCCTCAGGGTGCCAGCCGTTCGATTTTCCAGGCACCCGCGGACTTGCGGTAGCGCAGCCGGTCGTGCAGCCGGTCCTGGCGTCCCTGCCAGAACTCGAATTGCTCGGGCGCGAGGCGATAGCCTCCCCAGCCCTCGGGCCGCGGTGGGCCATTGCGCCAGCGCTTGGAGGCCTCCTCCAGGCTCGACTCCAGCGCGTCGCGACTCGCGACCACGTCGCTTTGCGGCGAGATCGTCGCAGACAGGCGGCTGCCCAGCGGCCTGCTCGCGAAGTAGGCGTCGGACTCGGCCGCCGAGACGCGGGTGACGCTTCCTTCGACACCGATCTGGCGCTCCAGCTCCTCCCAGCAGAACAGCAGCATGGCGCGCGGATTCTCATCGAGCTCGCGTCCCTTGCGGCTCCGATAATGGGTGTAGAAGACCAGGCCTGAGGCATCGAACCCCTTCAGCAGCACGGTGCGCACCGACGGACGCCCGTCGCGCGTCGCAGTAGCGAGCGTCATCGCGGTGGGCAAGGCGATGCCGGAGCGCAGGGCGTCGTCGAGCCAGGACCCGAATTGCGTCAGCGGATCGGCGTCCAGGTCCCTCTCGTGCAATCCGGCCCGCATGTACTCCTGTCGCAGTGCGGCAAGATCCATGTGGGGATTCTACCCGCGGCGCTTCGCGTACCAGCTGCCGCCCGAAAGCAGCAAAGCGGTCGCCCAGAAGACCGGAAGCATGCCGAGTGCCGTCCCGAGCGCGCCGAACAGCAATGGAATCGAGATCTGGCTGGCGTTGACGAGCGTCATGCGCACGCCGACCGCCTCGCCCACCCGACCGGAGGGCACCGTGTTGTGGAGCAGCGACATGACCATGGGTTGCGACATGCCGAGCCCGAGGCCGAGGAAGAAGGCGACCGCCATGAGCAGCGCCGCGCGCTCGAGAAGAGGAAACATCAGGAACGAGCCTGCTGCGATCGCCAGCGACGCCGCCAGCAGCGGCCACGCCGAGAGCCGCCGTGATATCGCGGGCAACAGGCCGCGGATGACGAAGGTCGCGACCGAGAACGCGCCCAGCACCAGCCCGATGCTCGACGCCGACAGGTCGATGCTGGCGCCGTATACGGGAATCGCGAACGTGAACATGTCCCACGCGGTGGCGAGCAAGCCGCTGGTGATGAAGACGGGACGCAGGTGCCGATGGCGCAGCAGGTCAGCGACGCTGCGGCGCGGATCCGGCGGCGCAGCGTGGGCGTGGGGCTGCGGCAGGCGCAGCCTGTCGAGCCCCAGCACCGCGATCGGCACCAACGGGAACCCCGCGAGCAGGGCGAAGGTGGCGGTGTAGCCGATCCCGTCGATGCCGAAGCCGGCGAGCATCGGCCCGACGAAACCCGAGATGGAGAACCCGAGCGCGCTCAGGCTGAAGTTCACCGGGCGGTCCTCGGGCTTGCCGATGTAGCCCACGATCTGCTGCGCGGCGACCTGGTACATCATGAACCCGGAGCCGATCAGGACGCTCGCCATGTAGAGCGCCGCCATGCCCGGCCACAGGAAGGGCAGGCTTGCGCCCGAGCCGATCGCGACCGAGCCGATGAGCATGGGCGGCCGGGCGCCGACGCGATCGGTCCAGCGTCCCATGCTGACGGCAAAGAACATGGGCAGCAGCGCGTAGAGCGCCATCAGCGTCCCGACGGTGAACGGCGTTGCTTCCATGTGGATCGCGTACAGCGATGCCGCCACGCGGGTCCCGGCGAACACCGAGTGGTTGAGCAGCGTGACGAAGATTAGAAGGTAGAGGGGGCGCACCTACTGGAGCGAGCCGAAGTGGGCGGCCATCTTCTTCCGCATGGCGTCGTCCGGAAGCGGTCCTGATGCGGCGCCCAGATTGTCCGCGACGTGCCCGGCGTTGCGGGTACCCGGGATCACGCAAGTGACCACCGGGTTCGCGAGGATCCATTTGAGGAAGTACTGCGCCCAGCTCGCGCAGCCGATCTCTGTTGCCCACTCCGGCAGCGGCTTGCCCTTGACCCGCCCGAACATCGAACCCTCGGCGAAGGGGCGGTTCACGATCACCGCGGTCCCGGTGGAAGCCGCGACTCCCAGCAGGCGCCGCTCGGCGGCGGGCTCGGCGAGCGAATAGTTCACCTGCACGAAGTCGATATCGCCCGGCTTGATGTACCGCTCGAGATCCGCGTGCGCGCCGGCGTTGTAGTGTGTGACGCCGAGGTAACGCACTCGACCGACCTTCTTCCACTCGCGCAGGGTCGCGAGGTGCGTGGAGGCGTCGACCAGGTTGTGCACCTGCATCAGGTCGAGGCGCTCGACGCGCAGCTTCCTCATCGAGTCCTTCATCTGGCGGATGCCCGCCTGCCTTCCGCTCGTCCAGACCTTGGTCGCGACGAAGAGCTTCGACTGCACGCCAAGCTCCTCGGCAAGCCGTCCGCAGACCGTTTCGGCCGAGCCGTACATCGGCGAGCTGTCGATCACCCGCCCGCCGAGGTCGACCAGGGCCTTGAGGGCGTCGCGGGCCTCCGCCGTTTCCGCCGCGTCGCCGCCGACGTCGAACCCCTGCCAGGTGCCGAGGCCGACCGCGGGTACGCTTTCCCCGGTCTTGGGAATGGGTCGTTGCAGGCGCTCGGCGGCGCGTGCTGCGGGCATGGCTCCTCCAAGCGTCAGCGCGGCGGCCGCCTTGAGCCAGGCGCGGCGCGAGGTGCTAGTCTTGCAACTTTCTGGGGCGTTCATCGTTCGGCACCGCCGGGAATTCTAGCAGCCCGCAAGGACATGAACTCGTTCCTGCACCGAGTCGCCGGCCAAATCGCACCAGGCTTCGAGGAGGTGGTGGCCGCCGGCTTGCACGTAGCGCTCGTCCTCGTGCTCGCGTGGCTCGCATGGAAGCTGTGCTCGAGGCTGCTGCGCGCCGGGCGCGAGCGCCTGGTTGCGCGCGCTGCCAGCCCCGACGTGACGAACCGCATCGAGACCACGAGCCAGGTGCTGCGCTACGCCACCGCGGCGGTGATTGTCATCGTCGCGATCATGCTCGTGCTCGACCAGCTGGGCGTTTCAATAGCGCCCCTCGTCGCTACCGCGGGCGTCCTGAGCGTTGCGGTGGGCTTCGGGCTGCAGAGCCTCATGAAGGACTACTTCGCCGGCATCGTGCTGCTCATCGAGGACCAGATCCGCATGGGCGACGTGATCGAGGCGGGGGGCAAGGCCGGACTGGTCGAGCAGATGACGCTGCGATACGTGCGCGTGCGCGACTACGACGGCAACGTGCACTTCATCCCCAACGGGCTCATCACCACGGTGACGAACCTCTCGCGCGAGTATGCCTACGTGGTGATCGACGCCGGCATCGCGTACGGCGCCGACATCGACCGGGCATTCGGCGTGATGCGGGAGGTCGCGGCGGCGATGCGCCGCGACTCCGCCTTCTCCTCGCGCATCCGCGAGGACCTCGAGGTCGCCGGGGTCGAGCGCTGGGAGGACTCGGCCGTGGTCTTGCGCGCCCGCCTGAAGGTGAACCCGCTGCAGCAGTGGGCCGTGAAGCGCGAGTTCCTGCGGCGGCTGAAGTATGCCTTCGATAAGGCGGGGATCGAAATCCCTTATCCTCACCTCAAGGTCTATGCCGGGAGCGGGCGCGCGCCCGAAGAGATTCCCGGACCTCAGAGCCGGGACTGAGCCGGGCGCGCTCGCGCTGTCATGCGCTTCAGGCTTGCGCCCAGTGGAAGGAAACCTGGCGCTCGCCCATCGCGGGTACCTGCACGGTGCGGTGCAGGGTCTTGCCGTGCGCTTCGGCCGCGATCGTGTATTTGCCGGCGGGCAGCTTGACCAGCAAGATGGGGCCGTCGGAAACGGTGCTCAGTACTTCCTTGCCTGCCCGGTTCTTGATGGTGACCTGCACCGCGGCCAGGAACTCGTGGTTCTTCGCCGCGGAGAACACCATGCTCAAGGGGTAGTGCCTGGCCTCTTCCTCCATCGCCTTCGCTTCGGGCTTGCCGACACCGCCGCTCATGTAGGTGACGCCGTTCTCCGTCTTCGTCTGGGGCAGGGTGTAACCCATCGCCGTGCTGGCCCACGCTGGCAGCGCGAGGCCGAGCAGAATGGCGCCGGCCGATAATCTGCTGGTCGATTTCATCTTGACACCTCCGATAGCATTGGATTCTGAAACCGCGGCGGTGATACGCCACCGCTCTCTATGCGGGCTGAACCGAGGTTCGTAGCCACGCAATTCCGGGTTCCGCCGGCCTCGCTCCGCCGTCCGCCGAAACCAGCTGCTCCACGAGCATTTCGCCGACGATGATGGCGACGATGCGCGAGGAGCCGTTGCGCCACAAACGCAGTGTCGCGTGCGCTCCGGGCGTGGATTTCCCTACGAGTCGCGGCAGGTCTGTGGATTGCACGATGTTCTTGCCGTCGTAGTCGAGGATGATGTCCCCGGGCTCGATGCCCGCGCGGGCGGCGGGGCTGTTGTCCTCGACGGCGCTCACCAGCGCGCCGACGGGCTCTTCCAGCCCGAACGACTCCGCCAGATCGGGCGTCACCGGCCGGATGGTGATTCCGAGGCGCGCGTGCCAGGCCATGTCGTAGTGTTGCAGGTCGCCCTTCGAGATTGCCAGGTCAGTCGCGGCGAGGCTGTTCGTCGGCGCGCACGCAGTGATCAACACCGGAAAGAGCGCAGTGACAAGAGTGCTGCTGATGGTTTTCTGCCTCATAGCGCGCTCAACGGCGGCAATGTACCGTTAGATAGCCGGGGCGACGAAGAGTTCGGCTCTGCAATAATCGGTTACCATTCGCCCGGGGAGAAGCGATGCAAGCGCATTCCGAGAAACGCCTCTACGACGCAGGGCTGCCGTCCACCAACGCGCCGTTCAATCTGTGCGTGCGCCACGGCGACCTGATATTCATCTCGGGGCTGCCACCTTTCGACGAAGCCTATTCGGCCGCGCTGCGCGGGGCGCGCGAGAAAGGCCAGCCGATCCCGCCGTTCCCGAATCCGCCTTTCGACGAGCAGGCGCGCCTGGTGATGGACAATCTGAAGAAGCTCGTCGAGGCCGCGGGCTCGAGCATGGATTGCCTGTTGAAGGTTATTGTGTGGCTGCGGGATCAGCGCGACGCGGAGGCGTTCGACCGCATCTATCGGGGCTACTTCAGCAGCCGCGACACGCTGCCCGCGAGGACGCGCATCCAGGCGGGTCGCACGCCGCTCGACTGCGGTCTGGAAGTCGAGGCGATCGGCTACGTGCCGAAGAAGGCGGTGCGCCGGGCCTCGCGCAAGCGCACGGGGCGGCCCGCGCGCAGGAAGTGATCCGGAAAGGAGAGGCGCATGGGGAAGTCGAACTGGGCCTTCGCGCTGGCATCGGTCGTCGCGCTCGGCGCGCAGGCGCAGGACAACAAGGCCGAGAAGCTCAACATGGAGCTGGTCGGCTACAGCGACCTTCAGGGGCGGAGCGCCTACCAGCCCACGATCCACAAGCAGGGCGACCGCTGGATCGCGTACGTCGGCCATCACGGCGACAACATCCTCAATCCCCTCACCGGCAAGAAGGAGGACAACGGCACCTCTATCCTCGACGTGACCGACGTGAGGCGCCCGATATATCTCGCTCACATCCCGGGCCAGCCCGGACTCGCCGAGGCCGGGGGAGCGCAGATGGTGCGCGTGTGCGACGGCGCGCAACTCCCGAAAGCCGACAAGAGCAAGGTCTACCTGCTTCGCACCTTCGGCAACCAGGCGCACCAGATCTGGAACGTGACCGACCCGGCGAAGCCCGAGTTCCTGAACACGGTATCCGGCAACCTCAAGGACACGCACAAGAACTGGTGGGAATGCGACACCGGAATCGCCTATCTCGTTTCCGGCGTCGAGGGCTGGCGGGTGCGCCGTATGACGCAGGTCTACGATCTCTCGGATCCCGAGAAGCCGGTCTTCATCCGCAACTTCGGCCTTCCGGGCCAGCAGCCGGGCGCGACCGGCACCGCGCCCGCGGACCTGCACGGGCCTATCTCCACCGGTCCGAAGGGCAACCGCGTCTACTTCGGCTACGGCACCAACAAGAGCGGCGTGCTGCAGATCGTCGACCGCGAGAAGCTGCTCTCGGGCCCCAAGGAGCCGACCAGCGAGAACCTGCTCTATCCGCAGGTGGGCCGGCTCGACCTGCAGCCGACGAACGGCGCACACACCGTGCTGCCGCTCCTCGACATGCCCCTTCCCGAGTTCGCGAAGGACAAGCGGGGCGCCAGGGGCGACTTCGTGATGATCGTGAACGAGCAGATCCTCAACGAATGCCTGGAGACCCGGCAGCGGGTGTGGTTCGTCGATGTCACCGCCGAGGCGAAGCCGTTCGGCGTGTCGAACTTCAACGTTCCCGAGAAGAGCGGCAGCTTCTGCTCGCGCGGCGGGCGCTTCGGGTCGCACTCGCCCAACGAGAACCAGCCGCCGATGTACGCGAAGCGCCTGGTATTCGTCGCGTGGTTCAACGCCGGCGTGCGCGCGATCGACATCCGCGATCCGTACAACCCCAGGGAAGTCGGGTTCTACATCCCGGCGAAGACTGCGAAGACCGACAAGCGCTGCATCAAGCTGCCCGACGGCAAGGAGCGCTGCAAGATCGCGATCCAGACCAACAACCTTGAGGTCGACGACCGGGGCTACGTCTACATCGTCGACCGCGCCAACACGGGGATGCACATCCTGCAGCTCACGGGCGAGGCGCGCAGGATCGCGAATTTCTGAATGGCGAAGAGCGTCCTCGCGCGCCTGGACGCGGCGGTCGACGGCTTCTGCCGCCGCACGCGCTACTTCCAGGAGGAGATGACCGAGGGCCGCGCGCGGATGTTCGCGATGCAGCACCGCCTCAACACGCGCCAGCGCAACTCGGTTCTCAAGCTGAAGGTGGCGACCAACTGCCCGGACTGGGACACGCGCATCGGCATCATCCGCGCCTGCAGCGAGGAGGTCATCGCCGACCACAAGCACGGGCGCGGACGTGCGCACTGGGAGATCCTCGAGGACCTGGGCACGCGCATCGGCCTTTCGCGAAAGGAGATTCAGGCCGCCAAGCCGATTGCGAGCACGCAGCTCGCCTGGTCGGCCTGGGAGGGCCTGATGGCGAACCGCCACTGGCTGGAGGGCATCGTAGCCAACACCTGCGCCGAGCGCGCGAACGTCCCCGGCTACGGCACCGGCGTCATGAGGAAGCACGGATGGTTCGGGCTGGAGCGCGAGCGCTGGGGCAGGCTGTTCGGATTGTCGGGCCGCGAGCTCGAGTTCTTCGAGCTGCACGAGAAGGCCGATATCGCGCACTCGAACGCGGGCTGGCGCGCGGTCGAGCGCTTCGCGAAGGAGCTGCACATGGATGACGCCGTGGTGGCGGCGTGCGAGGGGAATCTCCGCGTCTGGGAGATGTACCTCGACGGCATCGGCGCCGCTGGAGACAGCTTGGATGAGCGCTAGACGCGCGAGCAACGACCGCTGAGGAGGTTCACCGCATGAAATCGTACTGGCTCAAGCCCGATGCAGGTAAGACCGCGATCGAGTTCCGCGACGTGCCCGCGCCAGCGCCGGGCCCCGGGCAGATCCTCCTGAAGATGCACGCGGCGGGCATGAACCGCGGCGAGCTGATCGTCGGCCACGCGGTGAAGGCTGGCGGGCCGGCGAAGGCCGCGGGCGGCGAGGGCGCGGGCGAGGTCGCGAAGCTCGGCGAGGGCGTGACCGGGTTCAAGGCCGGCGACCGCGTGATGGGCCGCTGCAGCGGCGCTTTCGCCGAGTACTCGCTCATGGACGCGCGCGAGGCGCTCGCGATGCCGAAGAATCTTTCGTGGGAGGAGGCGGCGTGCGTTCCGCTCGTCTTCATGGTGGTGCACGACATGCTGATCGCGCAGGGGAAGCTCAAGGCCGGCGAATGGCTGCTCGTCACCGGCATCTCCTCCGGCGTCGGCGTCGCCTCGCTCCAGACGGCCAAGGCGCTCGGCGCGAAGGTGATCGGCACCTCGGGCTCTCAGGAGAAGCTCGAAAAGCTGAAGGGCATGGGGCTCGACGCCGGCATCCGCACTCGCGCCAGCGACTTCGCGAAAACAGTCCTGGAAGTGACCGGCGGGAAGGGCGCGAACCTCGTCGTCAACAACGTCGGCGGCTCCGTGTTCGCGGAGACGATACGCGCGCTCGCCTACGAGGGGCGGCACGCGACCATAGGGTACGTCGACGGCGTTCTGCACGCCGACCTCGACATCGAGACGCTGCACACCAAGCGCCTGACGCTCTTCGGCGTCTCCAACCGCCTGCGGACGCCCGAGCAGCGCGCGGTAACGGTGCGCGGCTTTGCGGCGGACGTGCTGCCCCTGATTGCCCAGGGCAAGATCAAGCCGGTGATCGACCGGGTGTTCCCGCTCTCCGATCTGCCCGCGGCGAAGGCCTACATGGAGTCGAACGCCCAGCTCGGGAAGATCGCGGTGAAGATACCCTAGGCGGGCGTCACTGTTCCTTCGGTATCCCGGCGTCCCGGATCACCCGGCCCCAGGTGTCGTACTCGCGCTTCATGCGCTGCGCGAGCTCCTCGGGCGTCGAGGGCACCGGCTCCTCGCCCTGCTTCAGGATGGCGGCGTGCGTGTCCGGCTCGTTCAGCGTCTTCACGATCTCGCGGTTCAGCCGCGCGATGATGTCCTTAGGCGTCCTGGCGGGCGCGACGAACGCGTACCAGTTGGTCGCCTGGTAGCCGGGGTAGCCCTGCTCGGCGATCGTCGGCACGTCGGGGAGCGCCGCCGAGCGCTTCGATCCGGTCGAACCCAGAGCGCGGAGCTTGCCGGTCTGGACCTGCGGCGTCGCCGTGGTCGCCGACGCGAACACGGAGGGAATCTGCCCGCCGAGCAGATCGCTCATCGCCGGCCCGCCGCCCTTGTAGGGAACGTGGACGAGGTTGGCCTTCGCGGTCAGCCGGAACAGCTCGCCCGCGAGATGCCCGGCGCTGCCCACGCCCGAGGTCCCGTACGCGATGCCGCCCGGGCGGGTGTTCGCGACCCTCACGTACTCGGCGAGCGTCCTCGCCGGCACCGACGGGTGCACGACGAGCACGTTCCCCGATTCGGTCGCCATCGAGATCGGCGCGAAATCGGTGAGCGGGTTGTAAGGCAGCTTCGAGTTGAGGTGAGGCGCGACCGCGAGCGCGGCGATGGTCGCAAGGAGGAAGTTGTAGCCGTCCGGCTCGGCCTTGGCGATGATGCCCGCGGCGATCGTTCCGCCGGCGCCGGCGCGGTTTTCCACGACCACGGTCTGGCCGAGGTACTCGCCGAGCTTCCTCTGCATGACGCGGGCGACGGTATCGGTTCCTCCGCCTGGGGCGAAACCCACGGTCAGCGTGACAGGGCGGCTCGGGAAGGTCTGCGCAAGGGCATTGCTTGCGGCGGCGAGTGCGGCGGCCAGCGCGATGACGAACCTCATGCTCCTTCTCCTCTTTTTCTATTTTCCCTGGAATACGGGCTTTCTTTTCTCCATGAAGGCTCTGCGGCCCTCGACATAATCCTGGCTCTCGAAACAGGCTTTGACCAGCGCCGAGCAGGCCTCTGTGTCGTACGCGGTCGACTTGAGCAGCTCGCGGACGATGCGCTTGGAGGCGCGGATGGTGAGCGGCGCGTTCTCCGAGACCGTCGCGCAATATTCGAGTACCAGCGCCTCGAGCTCGGCGGCGGGCGCCACGCGGTGCATGAAGCCCATGGCCTTCGCCTCGTCGGCTTTGAACTGGCGCCCGGTGATCAGCACCTCGCGCGCGAACGCCGGGCCGACGGTGTCGACGAGGTTCTTGAGCGAGCTGGCGCGGTAGCCTAGGCCGAGCTTGGCGGCGGGGATGCCCACGCGCGCATCGTCGGCGGCGATGCGCAGGTCGCAGCACAGCGAGATGTTCACGCCCGCGCCGAGGCAGTAGCCGCGGATCATGGCGATCGTGACCTTGTCGCAGCCCTGCAAGCGCTCGGCCACGCGACCGGCGATCTCCTCGTAGCGCTGGATGCCCTCGACGGTGGAGCGGTCCTTTTCGTACTGCGAGACGTCGGCACCGGATACGAAAGCCTTGTCGCCCTCGCCCTTGAGCACGATCACGCGGACCGCGGGGTCCTGCTCGAAGCGGTCGAGCACCGTCGGAATCGCTTCCCACATGTCGATCGAGACCGCGTTCCGGCGCGCAGGGTTGTTGAACGTGAGCCAGCCGATGGAGCCCTGCTTCTCCGCGACGATGCGCTCGGTCAGCTCGCCCGGAGCGAAGACGGGGCTTTTCGGTGCGGCGACGAGCTCTGCCTGAGTCATGGGCGGTTCCTGGGGGAAAGCGCGATTGTAAGGCGCGAGGCGGCGGCGGGAGCCTTGACCGCCGTCAATAAGGCCGCGCGATGAAGAGCCAGGGGTGCAGGAACAGCACTGCGAAGTAGGCAGCGAGGCCGATTGACACCTTCTTCCAGCCGATCTCGTCGAAGCTGAACCGGTTACGGCCCTGGGCGATCGCGGCGAACGGAAAGTTGGACGTGACCGACGCGAAGCGCTGCCAGCCCTCCCCCAGGGTCCGGTTCTTGCGAGCATCGATCAGGAATGTGCCCAGGATCGAGAGCAGCGCGAACCCGCCGAAGAAGATGAGCGAGGCCTCGTCTCCGCGGGCGATGACGTGCAGCAGCGCCCAGAGCGCGATACCCCACTGAATCGGGTGGCGCGTGAGACGCAGGATCCCGCGCGGCTCGCCCATCGTCGCGAGCGCGTTTTCCTGTCGCACCGCGCCCGGGTTCCTGGTCATGCCGCCCGCTACGACCGAGATGAACGCGAACGGCATCAGCACCAGTGCCCACACCTTGAACTCGTCGCCTGCCCACACGCGCTCGTACGGGGCTCTGCCGTAGGCCCAGGCCATCCATACGAGTGCGCCCAGTGCGACCACGCTGTAGAGCCCGAGGTATCCCTTCTCGCCCAGCGCCGCGGCGAGCCCGGGACGAAGCGGCGTGCTCGGAACGAAGTGAGTCGCGATGAAGACGGCCGTGGCGAGCACCAGCATGGACATGGGTTCCATATCGACTCCCGGACTTGACCGGAAATAATGCTCTAACCGAGGTGAGCGGTCAAAAATCCGAAACGTTCGGTTACAAACGGCGATCAACCCTCGAAAGGGGTGCGCGTTATTGGGAGCGGGAGACACCTTACAAGGAGGCAATCATGAAGCTAAGAGCAACAATGACGGCAGCCGCGGTCGCCAGCCTGTTTTCGCTCGCGGCGACGGCCCAGACAACGGGCTCGGAAGTGCAGCGCGATTCCAACCAGCAGCAGCGCATCGAGCAGGGATTGAAGAGCGGCTCGCTCAACACCCGCGAGGCCTCGAAGCTTGAGGCGGGCGAGGCGCGGATCGACAAGATGGAGTCGAACGCCGAGAAGAACGGCAAGCTCAGCCCTGCCGAGAAGGCGCGCATCCAGCGCGCGCAGAACCAGGAAAGCCGCAACATCAACCGCCTCGAGAGCAACGCCGCGAAAGGCAACCCGAATTCGGCGACGGCCCAGAGGATGCAGGCGGACGCGCAGCGCAACATCAATCAGCAGCAGCGCATCGAGCAGGGCGTGAAGTCGGGCCAGCTCACCAACCGCGAGGTGGGCAAGCTCGAGAACGGCCAGGCGCGCGTCGACCGCTCGGAAGCGCGCGCGGGCGCGAACGGCCGCGTAGGGAAGCGCGAGCAGCAGAACATCCAGAACGCCGAGAACCAGCAGAGCAGGCGCGTCTACAAGCAGAAGCACGACAAGCAGACCCGCCGCTGAACGGCGACGAGTCCGACGAAAGCCCGCCTCCGGCGGGCTTTCCTTCTTCCCGGTCAGGGAGAGAGCTCCTCCAGCACCCGGCCGCGCGTCTCCAGCGTGAACAGCACGGCCACCACCCCGCCGATCGCGGCGGCGACGGCGAATACGAGGAACACGGTCCCCAGCCCGCCCTGCGGCAGGATCGCGCCGATCATGAACGGTCCGATCATCGACGCGACGCGCAGCCACGCGGTCGCCGCCCCGGATCCGATCGCGCGCACGCGAGTCGGGTAGATCTCCGGCGTGTAGAGATAGAGCCCGAGCGCGAGCGTGTTGATCAGGGCGTAGCTCAAGGACGCGTAGATCATCACGTCGACCGCCGAGTTCGCGGCCCCGCGCAGCCACAGGACGAAGAGCGGCACGGCGCCCGCGAAGAAGGCGAGCGTAAACCAGGCGCGGCGCCCCGTGCGGTCGATGAGGTAGGCGCAGGCGAGCGCTCCGACGAGGCCTGCCGTGGTGGCAGCGAGCGAGTACTGAAGCGCCTGCTGCAGCGGCAGCTTGAAGACCGTCCGGTAGATCGTCGGCAGCCAGCCCGATACCCCGTAGACGATCAGGTAGGTGCAGAACCACATCACCCAGACGGCGAGGGTGCGCGGCAGGTAGATGCCCGAGAAGAGGTCGCGCCAGCTCGCCCTGGCGGCCGCGACCGCGCGGAGGCTCGAGGGAAGCGGCGGCAGCGGCTTGCCGCTTCGCCGGGAGACCTCGTCCTCGATCGCCTGCATGATGTGCTCGGCCTCCTCGAGGCGGCCCGCCGAGGCGAGCCAGCGCGGGGACTCGGGGACGAGGCGCCGCAGCACCGCGGCGAGCAGCACCGGAAGCGCTCCGATGACGAACATCCACTGCCAGCCGAGGTTCGGCACCACCCAGGTCGAGGCGAGCGCCACCGCGAGCAGGCCGACCGGGAAGATCACCTCGTAGAGCAGGAAGAAGCGGCCGCGCTTCTCGGCCTTCGCGATCTCGTTGATATAGGCCGCCGCGATCGGCACCTGGCCTCCCAGGCCCAGGCCCTGGAAGAAGCGGAACGCGAGCATCGAGGGGTAGCTCCAGGCGAACGCGCACACCAGGCTGAACGCCGCGAAGATGCCGATCGTCCACGCGGCAACGCGCACGCGGCCCACGCGCTCGGCGAGCCAGCCGAACAGGATCGCCCCGACGAGCTGGCCGGCGAAGCCGATCGAGATCAGGAGGCCGATCTCCCCGGGCGCGAGCTTCCACATCGGAATCAGCACCGGCAGGACATAGGCGATCGCGAGCGCGTCGAACGCGTCGAAGAACGTCGCGACGCCCATGACGACGCGCACCTTGACGTGCCAGGGCGAGAACGGCAGGCGCTCGATCCGCGCTGCGATCTGCGCCGGGGTCACTGCGTTTGCACTGCTCATGGCTCCCTCCTTTTGATTTCAGTCCGCTTCGCCTCCGTTGCCTGCCGGTCGACTGCAAAGGTCTTCGGGTCGAGGACGACGCCGTAGACGTCGCGCGCGACACCGGGCGACACATAGCCCTGGCGCACGTCGTGCGCCACGGCCTGCGGATCGCGTTCCTCGGGCGGGCCGAAGCCGCCGCCGCCGCCCGCGCGGATGGTGATGGCGTCGCCGCGCTCGAGTCGCTTCATCAGCACCTTGGCGTTCGGCAGGTCGGCGATCTCCTTGCCTGCGATCCGCAGGGCCACCTGGTTGCCGGCGCCGGAGTGGCCTCCGGCGAGCCCCCACGGCGGGCAGTGCACGCGGTCGACCTGGATGTTGATGTTGATCGGCGCGCGCGCCTGCACCACCTGCTCGGTCCCGAGGCCTCCGCGGTGGCGCCCCGCGCCGCCGGAGTCCTCGCGCAGCGCGTGGCGCTCGAACAGCATCGGATATTTTGCCTCCATCTGCTCGATCGGATGGTTGTGGGTGTCGCCGTCGTTCAGGCACACGGTCGCGCTCACGCCGTCCTCGGTGAGCTTGGCGCCGAAGCCGCCGCCCGAGGGGCCGATTCCGGCGAGGAACAGGCGCCCGTCCCTGGGCGAGACGCCGTTGATGAGGCAGACGAGGAGATCGGCATGGTGGGCCGCGATGGTGCGGTCCGGAATCGCCTTCTCCATCGCCTTGAACACCGTGTCGACCACGGTCATTGGGAAGGTCATCCACCAGCGCATCGCCGCGGGCTTCACCGCGCTCACCACGGTGCCGGGCGCAAGGATGACCTTCAGCGATCGGAAGCTTCCCTCGTTGATCGGGTAGTCGGTCGGCGAGGTGAGGCACTTGTACGCGACCTGGGCGCAGGAATAGCCGGTGGTCGCGCCCGAATTGAAGAAGCCGCGCACCTGCGGGGCGACCTGCGAGAGGTCGATCGTCATCTCGTCGCCCTTCTTCACCACCCGCACCCGGATCGGCACGCGCTTGCCGAGCTCGACGCCGTCGTCGTCCATGAAGGACTCGGCGTCGTAGGTCCCGTCGGGGATCGTGCGCGTGCGCTCGCGCGCGGCCTTCTCCGACTGGTCCATGATGTTGGCGATCGCGGCGAGCACGTTCTCGCGTCCGTAGCGGTCGAGGAGCTCGAGGAAGCGGCGCTCGCCCGTCTTCAGGGCAGTGATCTGGGCGCGCAGGTCGCCCATGGCGCGCTCGGGGATGCGCACGTTCATGCGGATGATGTCGACCAGGTCCTGGTTGACGACGCCGGCCTTCTGGTACTTGACGATCGGGACCTGGATGCCCTCCGAGTAGATGTCGGTGGTCACGCCCCCGAGCACGCCGCCCACGTCGGTCCAGTGCGCCATGCAGCAGGCGAACCCGGAGAGCACGCCCTCGTGAAAGATCGGCAGGCTGAAGGTGAAATGGTAGAGATGGCTGCCGGTGGTATAGGCGTCGTTGGTGACGAGGATGTCGCCGGGCTCGAGTCCGTCTTTTCCGAAATGCCTGAGCTTCGCCTTCACCGTCTCGGCCATGCCGCGGATGAAGGAGGGCAACCCGAGGCCTATCGACACCGTTTCGCCGTCGGCCGTGTACAGGCCCACGGTGAAGTCGAGCGCCTCGTACACGATCATGTTGTACGCGGTGCGCATGAGATTGGTCTTCATCTCCTCGGTCACCGCGATGACGCCGTTCCTCACGATCTCGGTGAGGACTGCGTCGGCCTTCGCGCGCTTCATGCCCTTCTCCGGCCGACTTCTATGTCGAGGTTCCCGTAATCGTCCACGCGCATCCGGTCTCCCGGCAGGACGACGGTCGTCGAGGCGTGCTCCTCGACGAGCGCGGGACCGTCGATGCGGTTGCCGGAGCGCAGTTCGTCGCGGGCGTATTCGGGCGTGGCGACGGCCTTGCCGGCCTCGGAGAAGTAGGCGTGGCGCATGCCCCGCCGTGCCGAAGCGAGCGGGCCGCGGCCGCCCCGGGGGATGCGCTCGAGAGGAGGCTTCTTCTGCACGCCGGTCAGCGTCGCGCGCAGGCTCACGATCTCGGCGGACTCATCCGGAGCGTTGGTCCCGTAGCGCTGCAGGTGCTCGTCGTCGAAGCGGGCCTTGAGCGCCTCGCGGCGGCGGCGCCGGAAGACCTCGGGCGGCAGTTGCACCGTCACCGGATGCTCCTGGCCGACGTAGCGCATGTCGGCCGCGCGCGAGATCATGACGCGCCCGGGTGCGATGCCGCTCGCGGCCAGCGCCTTCCTCCCTTCCTCGATGAGCTGCGAGTAGACACGCTCGATGGCATCGAAGGAAACGTCGGCGAGACGCGTGAACCACGTGCGCACCAGGTCGTAGCGCAGGTCGGCGAACAGCATGCCGAAGGCGCAGAAGTGCCCGGGCGCGCGCGGGATGATGACGCGACTCATGCCGATCTCGCGCGCGACCGCGGACGCGTGGAGCGGTCCGGCGCCGCCGTAGGCGACGAGCGCGAACGCCGCGGCGTCGAGCCCGCGCTCGGTCGAGACGGCCTTCACCGCGTAGGACATCGCCGTCGCCGCGATACGGAGAATCCCTTCGGCCGCGCGCACGGGATCGATGCCGAGGGGCGCGGCAATGTGCTGTGAGATCGCCCGCTCCGCTGCGCCCGCGTCGAGCTTCATCTCGCCGCCGAGGAAGCGGTCGGCGCCCAGGCGTCCCAGCATCAGGTTCGCGTCGGTCACGGTCGGCAGCTCTCCGCCGCGTCCGTAGCACGCCGGCCCGGGCTCGGCGCCGGCGCTCCTCGGGCCGACCTTGAGCGCGCCGCTCGCGTCGACCGCCGCGATGCTGCCGCCGCCCGTGCCGACCTCGAAGATGTCCATCATCGGGATCTGCACCGGCAGCGCCTGGTTGTAGCCGCCGACGAGCGCCGCGCCCGTGGTGAGCGCCTCGCCCTTGTGGATCACGCCCGCCTTCGCCGTGGTGCCGCCCATGTCGAAGGCGACCGCGTCCTCGAGCCCCAGCGCGCGGCACAGCGCCTGCGCGCCGATCGCGCCGGCGGCGGGCCCGGACTCGAGCATGCGCACGCACTGCACCTGAGCCTGTTGCGACTCGTACAGGCCCCCGGTCGACTGCACCAGCAGGAACGATCCGGTGAAACCCGAACGCTTCAGGTGAGCATCGATGCCGCGGACGTACTCACGCACCACCGGCCCGATGTAGGCGTTGGCGACCGCGGTCGAGCAGCGCTCGAACTCGCGGTATTCCTGCGACAGCTCGTGCGAGGCGGTGACGAACGCCCGCGGCAGGCGCCGCTCGACGATCGCTTTCACGCGCGCCTCGTGGGCGGGGTTCACGTAGCAGTGGAGCAGCATGATGGCGACGGCCTCCACGCCCTCGGCCTCGAGGCGGTCGCAGGCCGCGTGCACGCTCGCTTCGTCGAGCGGGACGTGCACCTCGCCCTCTGCGGTGAGGCGCTCGCGCACCTCGAGCCTCAGCGAGCGCTCGACCAGCGGCACGTGCTTCCTGAAGTAGAGGTTGTACGCGTCGGGGCGGTTGATACGCCCGATCTCGTAGATGTCGCGAAAGCCTTCGGTGACCAGAAGCGCGGTCCTCGCGCCGCTCCGCTCGAGAAGGGTATTGATCGCGATGGTGGACCCGTGCAGGAACAGCGCCGCGTCGGCGAAGCGCGCGCCGGCCTTCCCTACGCCGAGCGATACGCCGTCCACGAAGCGGGCAGGGGTCGAGAGCGTCTTGCCCAGAAAAAGCCGTCTGGTCTTCTCGTCGAACGCCGCCACATCGGTGAACGTCCCGCCGATGTCTGCGGCGAGGCGCATCATCGGGCAGCGGCGTCGGGCGGCATTTGCATACAATGATTGCATATCGCTATGCAATCTGCCATGAGCCGCGCGCGCCGGGGGCTGGTCGTCGGCGGCGGAGTCGCCGGGATGTCCGCCGCGACCATGCTCGCGCGCGCGGGCGTCGAGGTGCGCCTCGTCGATCTCGATCCGGACTGGCGTGCGGCGGGCGCCGGCATCACCCTCACCGCAGCGACGCTGCGCGCGTTCAAGGCGCTCGGCATCCTCGAGCGCGTCGTCGAGGAAGGCCACGTCCACGAGGGCATCCGCGTGTGCGACGTACGGGGACGGCCGCTGGAGGAGGTGCGCAGCCCGCCGCTCGGCCCGGGGATCCCGGGCGCGGGCGGCATCCTGCGGCCCGTCCTGCATCGCATTCTCGCAGACGGGGTGAAGGCGCTCGGCGCCGAGGTGCGCCTCGGCGTCAGCGTGCAGTCGCTGCGCGAGGACGGGTCCGGGATCGCGGCGGCCTTCACCGACGGCGCGCAGGATCGCTACGATTTCGTCGTCGGAGCGGACGGAATCCACTCAGGCCTGCGCAAGCTCCTCTTTCCCGACGTGCCGGAGCCGCGCTTCACCGGGCAGGCGTGCTGGCGCGTCACCGCAGAGCGGCCGCCAGGGGTGGACCGGCGCCACTTCTTTCTCGGCGGCCGCGGCAAGTGCGGCCTCACGCCGGTATCGGAACGCGAGATGTATCTCTTCTACCTCGAGCACGTGCCCGGCAACCCCTGGCGCGAGCCTTCGCAGCAGCACGTCCTGCTGCGCGCGCTGCTCGGTGAATACGGCGGGGTGCTCGCCGGCGTGCACGACGCGCTCGGGCCGCAGTCGCGCATTGTCTATCGCCCGCTCGAGGCGCACGTGCTGCGCGGCTGGTCCAGGGGCCGCGCGATTCTCATCGGCGACGCCGCGCACGCGAGCACGCCGCAGCTCGCCTCGGGCGCCGGCATGTCGGCGGAGGACGGCATCGTGCTCGCCGAGGAGCTTTCGCGAGCCGACAGCGTGCCGTCGGCGTTCGAGGCCTTCATGCGCCGGCGCTTCGAGCGCTGCCGCATGGTCGTCGAGAACTCGCTGGAGATCGGGCGCCTGGAGATGAGCGGCGCGCCGCCCGCGGCCCAGACTGCCGTGGTGGCGAGATCGCTGGCGGCGCTCGCCGCGCCGATTTAGGGTACGCTGCCGCCATGGATCTGAAGGACATCCGTCTCTACGTCGACGACCGTCCCGCGGAGGGCGTGTTCCGCGTGCACCGCGACGTCTACTCAGATCCCGAGCTGTTCGAGCTCGAGCAGAAGTTCATCTTCGAGCGCACCTGGAACTTCCTCGCGCTCGAGTCGCAGATCGGCAAGCCCAACGACTTCGTCACCGGCCACATCGGCCGCACGCCGGTGCTGGTGGCGCGCGGCTCGAAAGGCCGCCTCGGGGCCTTCGTGAACGTCTGCCGCCACAAGGGCGCGCTGCTGTGTGCGGACGAGGAAGGCAACTCGAAGTACCACGTCTGCCCCTATCACGGCTGGGCCTACGACTCCTCCGGCAGGAACGTCGACATCAAGGACCGCAAGACGGGAAGCTACCCGCCCTCCTTCGACGCCGAGGACCACAACCTCGTGCCGCTCGCAAAGCTCGCGGCCTACCGGGGCTTCGTTTTCGGCAGCCTGTCGTCCGACGTGCCTGCGCTCGAGGACTTCCTCGGCGACATGCGCTTCTTCATCGACGTCGTCGCCGACCAGGGGCCGGACGGCGTCGAGTTCGTTCCGGGCAGGTCGGTGTATACCTACCGCGGCAACTGGAAGCTCCAGCTCGACAACGGCCTCGATCCCTACCACCTGACGACGACGCACCTCTCGTACATGGACCTGCAGGCGCGAAGGCGCGGCGGAGCCGGGCACCTCGAGGCGCGCCAGTACGACTGGGCGAAGCGCAACTCGGCCGACGGCGGAACGTTCGCGCTCGCCCACGGGCACGCCGCGACCTGGCTCGAGCAGCCCGAGCCCGAGAAGCGCCCGATCTTCCCGGCGCTCTCCGAGATCCGAGCGCGGGTCGGCGAGCTTCGCGCTTCGTGGATGCTCAAGGCGCGCAACGTGCACGTGTTCCCCAACATGCAGATCGCCGACGCGATCACGCTGATGCTGCGCACTTTCCGCCCGCTCGCTCCCGACCGCACCGAGATGAAGAGCTGGTGCCTCGCGCCGGCGGGCGAGGCAGCCGAGCTGCGCGCCTGGCGCCTGCGCCAGTTCGAGGATTTCTTCAACCCGGGGGGGCTCGCGACGCCGGACGACACGGTCACCTACGAGGGCTGCCAGAGCGGCTTCGGCGCGCAGTCGATCGGCTTCCTCCAGGGCTACGCGCGCGGCATGGCGGCGATCACGCCCGGCGCGGACGAGGCGGCCCGGTCGATCGGCATCGCGCCGCAGGCGAGCGTGCGCGGCCGCTTCGAGATGTTCAGCGAGGTCGGCTTCCACGCGCCCTACCGCGAATGGGCACGCCTCATCCAGGCGGGCGTCGCCGGCAGGAAGGCTTACGCATGAACGCGCGCGCGCAGGGCGAATCGCTCGCCGCCGGCGTCGAGCTGGTGCACCGCGAGGCGAGGCTGCTCGACGACCAGCGCTGGGACGAGTGGCTCGCGCTCTACCTCGAGGACTGCGAGTACTGGATGCCGGCGTGGAAGGCGGACGGGACGCCGACGAAAGATCCGCGCAGCGAGCTCTCGCACATCTACTACTCGAGCCGCGCGGGGCTGGAGGACCGCGTGGTGCGCATCCGCTCGGGGAAATCGCCTGCGTCGACGCCGATGCCGCGCACCGCGCACGTCCTCGGCAGCGTGCTCGCGCTGGATTCCCCGGCCGACCGCCTGCGGCTCGGCTCGACGTGGGCGACCCACGTCTACTTCCCGCGCTCGCGCGAGGGCCATGCCTTCTTCGGGCGGACCGAGCACGAGCTCGCGCTTCGCGGCGGGGAATGGCGCATCGCGAAGAAGAAGATCCTGCTGCAGAACGACTACATCCCCACGATGCTGGACGTGTACTGCGTCTGAGGTGGCGAAGAAGCAATCCGCCGCGGTCGAAGCAGCGCGGCTGCTCGGAAAGTGGACCAGGCTCGCGCAGGGGCACGTGATGCTCGGCGCGGGCTGCTCGTGCGGCGTGGGCTTCGCAAACCTCGGCCTGCGGGATTTCGAGCCGCAGATTCTCGACTACCTGAAGACGAAGCACGGCGCCGGCGGCTTCGCGGGCGTTCCCGATCTGCTGCGATCGATCGTCACGCGCAAGCGGGAGGAGAAGGGCGATCTTGCGCTGCTCGCCGACCTCGAGCGCAGCCTGGACTCGTTCGACGACCTGCACCGGGGACGGTGAGCCGGTCGGCGGTTTCAGCGGGCCGGGCCGGTCTTCGGCGCGCGCGGCCCCTTCGGAAGGAAGATCTTAGGAGA
>DATJYC010000053.1:0-23544 GCA_035499735.1 Burkholderiales bacterium | reverse complement strand
CATGCGCCTCGGCGGCATGCAGCCCGGCGCGCTCCCGCAATCGCTGTCGGCCTTCGGAATCAGCGGTACCCCCGGCTGGGCCACTGTCTTCGCCAGCCACCCGCCGATCGAGCAGCGCATCGCCGCGCTGCAGGGCCGCGCCTAAGCGCCGTCTTTTCCGCTACTTCGAGAAGTCGACGTCGAATTGGCCCATCTTGCCCTTCAGCTTCTTGCCCTCCGCGACCAGGCGTAGCCGCATCGCGCAATCCTTCGCCGGACCGCCGAGCTCGGTCGCCCTCATGTCGAGCTTGTTGCCCTCGTAGCTGCCCGCGAGCTTGTACTCTCCCGCGCAGCCCTGGCCAAGCCGCGCGCTGGAAGATCTGTTAGCCTTGCCTTGCAGCTTGCCGTCCGCCGCGCTCGTGATCTCAAGCGAAATCGGGACCGGGACGATACCGCGGCTTTGACTGGGCAGCATGAGCGTACCGGCGTACTTGCCGACCAGAGATTCCTGCGCGAATGCGGAAGACGCGACGATCAGAAAACCTGCAAGCGGTATGGCGGTGAAATTCATGTGATTCTCCCTTGGGTGGAAAGGCGAGGAACATCAGAATGACCAGCGGATCTGGGCGCTGAAGATCTGTACCGACCCCTGATAGTTGGCGGAGAGGTTACCTCGGAAGGCGTTCTCGCTTCCGACACCGCCGTCGGTCTTCTGTACGCTGCTGTCGGCGAGCTTGACGTAGGTATAAGCCACATCGAAATACACGCTCTGCGAAGCGCGCAGCCCGGCGCCGACCGAGAGCCAGCGTCGATCCGAGTCCGGCAGCCGCGGCGTCCTGTCCATGGGGCTCGGCACCGGCGAGCGGTCCAGCGCAACGCCCGCGCGCAAGACCCACTTGTCGCTGGCCCGGTAGTTCACACCCGCCGAATAGCGATACACGTCTTTCAGGTTGAGCGTCACCACCTGATCGGACGCACCCGAGTCCAGCTTGATGCGCAGCTCCGGAAGCACGTGCCAGTTGGTTCGCGTGACGTCCGCCATGAGGGTCCAGGGGCCTTGGGTCTCGAAGACTGCGCTCAGCGAGAGCGTCGAAGGCAGGGTCACGTCAGTGTGCGCCGTTGAGTCGACGAGGAGAAAGCGCGGGTCGGTGAGCAGCGCGTTGGGGACATTCGGCGGCGCTGTGACGTCGAACGACCCGTCGAGCTTGTACTTCACCGCGGAGCGATACGCTATACCGACGCGCGCGGCGCCGAGCTGCGCGAGAACGCCCGCGTTGTAGCCCCAGGCGTCGCCCTTGGCCGTAACCTTGGCGCTGCCGTCGTTCGGGGTGCTCGGATGAGTGAAACCACCGCCCGCACCGCACGCCGCTGCGCCAGGAATCCCGAGGAAAGCGCCCAAACTGCAGAGAGTGGCGAAGTCCACCGCTTGCGTGAGCTCGGCGTCGATGTTCTGGTGGTTGGCACCCAGCCCGATCGATAAGGTATGGTCGAGCTTGAAAGCAGCGGCGAGATTGATGTTCACCGTCTTGATATCGGAGCGAAGCGCGTAGTACCGGCCCGCCCAGGTATCCGGGTAGGAGGTAACCAAGCCGAACGGCGCGTTCACAGCTGCACCAACCGAGACACGGCCAGAGATCGGATAGGTCGCGTAGAGGTTGGGCACGAATGCGTTTACGCCCGCGTCGCCGCCTCCGCCGCTGAACGGTGCGCCCGCCGCAGTGCTCGCGCTCAGGACGTTCGCGGCGAAGCTCGGGCGGATGTAGCTTCCGCCAACGATGAGCTGCGGGCCTGCCAGCCGCGTCATCCCTGCCGGGTTGTACCACAACGTGCTCGCGTCCTCGGCGATCGCGGCGCCGCCCGCGAAGGCGTTGCCGAGACCCGAGGCGCTCTGCTCGGCGATCTGGAAGAAGGCGGCGGAGGCCGGCGCCGACGCCGCCGCCAGCACGATTGCGAGAACGGACTTACGCATGCCTGAGCGCGTAGCGACCGTCCTTCTCGCGCGCAAGTCGCCCTGCCTCGCGCAGCTTCTCAAGCGCCAGCACGACCTCGCGCCCATCCCGTGTGCCCAGCGCCGCCATCAGCGCCTCGAAAGTCTTCGGCCCGTCCGCGAGCGCCGCCTCGACCGTGGCGAAGCGCCGCCCCTCGAAGGTCGGCGGCTCGGGGACCGTCGCCTCGATGCCGCGGGCCTCGCCCAGGGGCAGGGTGAGGTCGAACCCGGCCTTGGCGCCGGTCCTCGCGCCGCGCAGCGACGGATCGAGCGGCAGCGTGCGGAACCCGGACTGCACCACGAGGTCGCGGTCCGCCTGGAAGCGCGTCGCGAGCGCCCAGTCCATCTGCTCATCCGAGAAGATGTCGACGTCGGGATCGACGACGAACACGTGCTTGACGTTGGCGAGGCAGCCGAAGGCGGCGGCGATGGCGTTCCTCGCCTCGCCCGGCACGCGCTGCCGCAGCGCGATGCGCAGCGTATACATCCCGCCGCTCGAGGGCGTCGCGTAGACCGCCCTGACCTCGCGCACCGCCGTCTCGAGCGCGCGCCATGCCATGACCTCGGTGCGCAGCGCGTTCAGCTGCGCGGTGTCGGTGCGTCCGAGGCTGCGTCCGCCGATCGTCGCGGTCTGGAAGAGCGCGTCGCGCCGCCGCGTGACGGCGGTGACATGGAAGACCGGGTTCTGCTTCACCGCGCCGTAGTAGCCGAGAAACTCGCCGTAGGGCCCCTCGGCCTCCACGTGCCCGCGCTCATCCAGATAGCCCTCGAGCACGAACTCGGCGTCGGCGGGCACGCGGATGTCGCAGCTCACGCATTTCACCACCGGAAGCGGAGCCTCGCGCAGCGCGGCGACCAGGCCCAGCTCGTCCACGGGCAGGCGCATCACGGCGGCGACGTAGTCCACCGGGTGCGAGCCGACGACGAAAGCGACCGGGAGGCGCTTGCCCTGCTTCGCCGCCGCCTCGTACAGCGCACGCAGATCGGAAGGCGAGTTGAGATCGACGCCGGCTTCGCGCCGGCCGCGCAGCATCAGGCGCCGCACGCCGACGTTGGTCCACCCGCTCGAGGGGTCGACGGCGAAGTCGATCGACGCCGAAATGTAGGGGCCGCCGTCCTGCCCGTGCTGCAGGTGCACGGGCAGTGCCGTCAGATCCGCGTCGTCTCCGGAGAGCACCACCTGCTGCGCTGGAGCCAGCTCACGCGGGACCTCGACGACCTGGGGCGCGAGCTTGAGGCGCCGCAGCACCTCCGCGAGCAGCTTGTCGGGCGCGACGCCGAAGGCGCGCGCCAGGCGCGAGCGGCCGCCCATGACGTTGCCGACGAGCTGTGCGCCCTCCTTCCCCGCGCGCTCGAAGAGCACGGCCCTGGCGCTGCCCTCGAGTCCCCGGGCGACCTCGCCGAGCTCGGCGCTCGCGGACCTGACCTCGAGCTCGCCCGCCTCCCGCAGCTCCTCGACGAAGCGCCGCAGCCTGAAGCGCTCCAGATCGATCCCGGTCTCGCGCCCGCCTGGCTTCATACTCCCCCTTGGGAAATCAAGGATGTAATCGTACCACCTGGAGAGAAGGCGCCGGCCGCATTGCGGCGCCCCATCCCGGAGCCTACACTTTCTCGCCCGCACGGCCCAAAAGGAGGCTCCATGGCAAGCATCAAGTTTTCCGTCGACGGAAAGCCCGTCACGGTCAGCGCCGATCCCGACATGCCGCTGCTCTACGCGCTGCGCGGCGATCTCAGGATGACCAACCCGCACTTCGGTTGCGGCCTCGCACAGTGCGGAGCGTGCACCGTGCATTTGGACGGCGAAGCCGTGCGCTCCTGCGTCATGCCCGTGTCCGCCGTCGCGGGCAAGAAGATCACCACGCTGAAAGGGTTGGGCACGCCGGAGAAGCCGCACCCGCTTCAGGCCGCCTACGTCGAGGAGCAGGTGCCGCAGTGCGGCTACTGCATCAACGGCTGGATCATGACCGCCGCCGCCTACCTGAAGAAGAATCCCAAGGCGACCGACGCCGAGCTGCGCGACGCGCTCGCCGGGCTCAAGTGCCGCTGCGGCACGCACGTGTCCATCCTGCGCGCGATCAAGCGCGCCCAGACCCAGATGGCATGAGGAGACGACCATGAACGCACCGCTTTCGCGCCGCGATTTCCTCAAGGCCTCGGGCGCGCTGATCGTCACCGCCGCCGGCCCCGCTTTCGTCGGCGAGGCCCTCGCGCAGTCCGCGTCCAAGCCCGCTCTCGTCCCGACCGAGCTCGATTCCTGGGTGGCGATCGCGCCGGACGGCCGCGTCACCGCCTTCTTCGGCAAGATGGACATGGGGCAGTCGCTCGACATCGCCATCGCCCAAATCGTCGCCGACGAGCTGGACGTCGCCGTCGACAAGGTCGACGTGGTCATGGGCGACACCGCGCTCACCTGCAACCAGGGCGGCGCCTCGGGCTCGACCGGCATCTGGATGGGCGCGAAGCCCCTGCGCAGCGCCTCGGCCGAGGCGCGCAGGCTGCTCGTGCAGGCGGCCTCGGCGAAGCTCGGCGTGCCGGCCGACCAGCTGCGCGTCGACGACGGCGTGGTGAGCGCGGTCCCGGACCCCTCGAAGAAGACGAGCTATTCGGAGCTGATCGGCGGGCGCTACTTCAATCACAAGGTCGAGTGGAACAAGCAGACCGGCAACGCGATGGACATCAAGGTCGAGGCGAGGGTGAAATCGCCCGACCAGTATCGCGTCGTCGGCAAGCCCTACACGCGGCGCGACCTGCCGGGCAAGGTCTACCGCACCGAGAAATACGTCACCGACGTGTCGCTGCCCGGGATGCTGCACGCGCGCGTCATCCGGCCGCAGCGCGCCGCGTGCGCGATCGCGGGCGTCGACGGGAAGTCGATCGCGAAGGTCAAGGGCGCGCGCGTGGTGCGCGACAAGGACTTCGTCGCGGTGCTGGCCGAGCGCGAATGGGACGCGGTGCGCGCCTCGCGCATGCTGAAAGTGAGCTACGCCGACGTGAAGGCCGATCCCTTCCCGGCGATGGACGCGCTGCACGACCACATCCGCAAGGCCCCGGTGGTCAAGCGCGAGGAGCCGGTGAAGAAGGGCGACGTCGCCGCGGCGTTCAAGACCGCGGCGCGCGTGGTCGAGGCCGAGTACGAGTGGCCGTTCCAGTCGCACGCGAGCATGGGCCCGGGCTGCGCCGTCGCCGACGTGCGCCCGGACGGCGTCACCGTCTGGTCCGGCTCGCAGAAGCCGCACTTCACCCAGCTCGGCGTCGCGCGCCTGCTCGGCATGCCGCCCGAGAAGGTGCACGTGATCTGGATGTACGGGCCCGGATCGTACGGGCGGAACGACGCCGGCGACACCGCGCTCGACGCCGCGATGCTCTCCAGGATCGCCGGGCGGCCGGTGCGCGTGCAGGGCATGAGGAACGACGGCATCGCTTGGGACCCGAAGGGGCCGGCGTGCGTGCACCGCGCGCGCGCAGCACTCGACGCCTCCGGCAAGGTCGTCGGCTACGAGTTCGTGTCGAAGGGTTTCTCGCGCATCAATATCCAGACCAACGAGTCCGACCCGCGCGACAGCCTCGTCGGCATGGCGACCGGCCTGCCGCCCAAGCCGAGCGAGGGCTTCGGCGTCCCCGCGGAGACCTACGGCTTCGAGAACAAGCTGCTCGCCTGGGAGACGATCCCGCCGCTGCTCGACGCGTGCTCGCCCTTGCGCACCGCGCACCTGCGCGACCCCGTCGGGCCGGAGATCCACTTCGGCAGCGAGCAGTTCATCGACGAGCTGGCCCACGCGGCGAACGAGGATCCGGTCGCGTTCCGCCTGAAGTACGTAACCGGGGCGCGCGACGCCGCCGTCATCAAGGCGGCCGCGGAGAAGGCCGGCTGGCAGCCGAGCTCAGGTTCGACGGACCGCGCGCGCGACCGCTCCGGGAATATCCTGCCGGGGCGCGGCATCGCCTACGCGCAGCGCAACGGCACCATCGTCGCGACGGTCGCCGAGATCGAGGTCGACCGGGCGAGCGGACGCATCCGCGCGAAGAAATTCACCGTCGCGCACGACTGCGGCCTGATCGTCAATCCAGAAGGGCTGCGCTACACCATCGAAGGGAACGTCGTGCACGGGCTGTCGCGCACGCTGTTCGAGGAGGTGCGCTTCGACCGCAGCGGCGTGCAGAGCGTCGACTGGATGACCTATCCCATCCTCGATATCGCCGACGCGCCCGAGGCCATCGAGGTGGTGCTGATCAACCATCCCGAAATCGCGCCCACCGGCGCGGGCGAGCCGACGATACGCACCATCCCCGCGGCGGTCGCGAACGCCTTCTTCGATGCGACCGGGGTGCGGCTGCGGCGGGTTCCGCTCACGCCCGAGCGGGTGAAGGCGGCGCTCGCGCAGGCCTAGCCGAAGAGCTTCTCGAACCGCCGCGCAAAGCCCGGCCACGCGTCCGGGTTGACGAGGCGCGGCGGGCGCTCGCCCCGCAGGATGCCCATCACCTGCTGCGCGTTCCAGTCGCGCATGTTGTCCCGCGAATCCTGCGTGATGCCGGCGGTGTGGTGCGTGGCGATGACGTTGTCGAGCGCGAGCAGCGGGTGCGAGGGCGGCGGCGGTTCCTCGTTCCAGACGTCCACGCCCGCGCCGGCGAGGTGTCCCGATTTCAGCGCCACGGCGAGCGCGTCTTCGTCTACGACGCCCCCGCGGGCGGTGGTGATCAGGTAGGAGCCCGGCTGCATCGCGGCCAGCTCGCGCTCGCCGATCATGTTCTTCGTCTCGTCGTTGTACGGACAATGGACCGAGACGAAGCGCGACTCTCCGAGCAGCGTCGCGAGGTCGACCTTCGTCGCGCCGCGCTTCGCGATCTCCTCGGCGCTGAGATAGGGATCGCACGCGAGCACCTTCATCCGGAGCCCCTGACCGCAGATGCGCGCGAGGCGCCGGCCGGTGTTGCCGATGCCGATCACGCCGAGCGTGCGGCCGAGCGAGTTCCACCCCTTGAAGCGCTCGCGCGGAACGCCGGCGCCCGAGCGCAGGGAGCGGTCGGTCTGCGGGATATTCTTGGCGAGAGACAGCATCATCGCGAGCGCGTGCTCCGCGACGGCGTCGGCGTTGGCGCCGGACTGGTTGACGACGAGCACGCCCGCGGCGGTGCACGCCGGCGCGTCCACCGTGTCGTAGCCCGCGCCGGTCGTCGAGACCGCGAGAAGGTCGGGGCAGCGCGCGAGCAGCGCCGCGCCGCAGCGGTATTCCTCGGGCATCTCCTGGCGCGTCGAGCTGATGCAGTAGACGTGCGCGGCCGACAGGGCCTTCCAGTTGTCCGCCGCCGGCGCGTCGTAGAAAAGCCGGTGAAAGGAAATGCCGGGATCCTTCTCCAGCGCGTCGGCGACGTTGGGGCGCTTGCCGTCGTCGAACCAGACGACGGTCTTTCGGGGCTGGGATGCGGGCATGGGCGCTATGATAGTGCAGCCATGCGCGTGCTGAGCCTTATCCCCCCGATGACGCAGCTCAACACGCCGTATCCGTCGACGGCCTACCTGACCGGCTTCCTGCGCTCGCGCGGCGTCGACGCGCGGCAGGAGGACCTCGCGCTGGCGCTGGTGCTGCGGCTCTTCTCGCGCGAAGGCCTCGCCGCGCTGCGCGACGCCGCCGAGGCGCGGACGTCCCGAGTGCGCCATTTCCTCGCCGAGTACCCGCGCTACGCCGCGACGGTCGATGCGGCGATCGCTTTCCTCCAGGGGCGGGATCCGACGCTCGCCCACCGCATCAACACCCGCCGGTTCCTGCCCGAGGGCGAGCGCTTTCGCTCGCTCGACGCCTACGCCGCGCGCGCCGAGGGCGGGGACGCGCTCGCCTGGGCGTTCGGCGCGCTGGGCCTGCAGGACCGCGCCCGGCATCTCGCGACGCTCTACCTCGAAGACATCGCCGACGTGCTGCGCGACTCAGTCGACGAGCGTTTCGAATTCGTGCGCTACGCCGAGAGCCTCGCGATGAGCCAGCCCACGTTCGAGCCGCTGGCGAAGGCGCTCGCGGCGGAGCCGAACCTCGTCGACGCCACGCTCGAGGCGCTCGCGCTGGAGGCGCTGGCGCGCCACGCGCCCGAGGTCGTGCTGCTCTCGGTGCCCTTCCCCGGGTCGGTCTACGCGGCGCTTCGCATCGCGCAGGCGGTGAAGCGCGGGGATTCCCGCATCGTCACGGTGCTGGGGGGCGGCTTCGTCAACACCGAGCTGCGCACCTTGAGCGAGCCGCGGCTGTTCGACTTCGCCGACTACGTGACCCTGGACGCGGGCGAGCGGCCACTCCTCGCGCTCCTCGAGCACCTCCAGGGCGCCCGCTCGCGCGAGCGCCTGGTGCGCACCTTCGCGCGCGACGAAGGCAGAGTCCGCTATGTCAACTTTCCCGAGCCCGACATTCCCTTCGACGAGACCGGCACGCCGACCTGGGACGGGCTGCCTCTCGGCAATTATCTCTCGCTCCTCGACATGCTGAACCCGATGCACCGCCTGTGGAGCGACGGCCGCTGGAACAAGCTCACGGTGGCGCAAGGCTGCTACTGGAAGAAGTGCAGCTTCTGCGACGTGAGCCTCGACTACATCTCGCGCTACGAGGCCGCCTCGGCCAAGGTGATGGCCGACCGCATCGAGGCGATCGTCGCCGAGACCGGGCAGACCGGCTTCCATTTCGTCGACGAGGCCGCGCCGCCCAAGGCGCTGAAGGCGCTCGCCGCGGAGCTCGAGGTGCGCGGAACCGCGATCAGCTGGTGGGGCAACATCCGCTTCGAGAAGACCTTCACGCCGGAGCTGTGCCGAGCGCTCGCCGCGAGCGGCTGCATCGCGATCTCCGGAGGCCTCGAGGTCGCATCGGACCGCCTCTTGAAGCTCATGAAGAAGGGCGTCACGGTCGACCAGGTGGCGCGCGTCACGCACGCGTTCGCCGATGCCGGCATCCTGGTGCACGCCTACCTGATGTACGGCTTTCCCACCCAGACGGTGCAGGACACGGTGGACTCGCTCGAGAACGTGCGCCAGCTGTTCGCGAACGGCTGCATCCAGAGCGGCTTCTGGCACCGCTTCGCCTGCACCGTGCATTCGCCGGTGGGAAAGCATCCGCAGGACTACGGAATCACGCTCAAGCCGCTTCCCGACGGCCCCTTCGCGAAGAACGACGTCGGCTTCGTCGACCCGACCGGCGTGGATCATGACAGTCTCGGCCGCGCGCTCAGGAAAGCGCTCTACAACTACATGCACGGCGTGGGCCTCGAGGAGGATGTGCGCATCTGGTTCGAGGGCAAGCGCGTGCCCGCTCCCACCGTCGGGCGGCGGCGCATCGCACAGGCGATCAGAACGGAAACTCGGTGACCAGGCTGACGCCCCGCACGTTGTTCGCGAAGCGGAAACCAAGGCCGAGCGTGTCGGCGTCGAATCCGAGCAGACTGACCGGCCGCGCGGTCCTGAAGCTGAAGCCGAGCTGGTACTCGCGGCGCACCTGGAGCTTGCCCGGCTCCGGGTTGGCGAAGGCGAGCCTGCTGTAGTAGGAGGTCGCGATGAGGTGGGTGTTGAAGTACGCCGGCCCGTTCCACAGGTTCACGCTCCACGGCGTTCCCATGTTGAGCCCGATCTGGAACGAGCCTATGCCCTGCTTCTCGCTTCCGTCCTTTATCCGGTAGCCCGCGAGGAACAGGGCGTTGCCGAGGCTCACCGGGTATTCGTCCCCGGCGAACCGGTACAGGCTCTTCACGCCTCCCGTGTACATGTACGCGACCAGCTTGGGATCGGTGTACTCCGAGCCCATGCCGGCCTGCGCGAAGGGCTTCAGCCGCCAGCGCTCGGTCATGGGGATCTCCACCTCGGCGCCGGGCAGGATGCTCGCGGCGGCGACATCCTGCTGGAGGTTGAACTCGTTCAGCTCGTGCAGGTTCAGGTGGTAGGCCGCGACGGTGACCGGGGCGAGCAGGTTGACGCCGACGGTGCCGGGCTCCATCGATTGGAGGCGGTACGAGAAAGGGAAGCGGATCACCGTCGCGACTGACGGGCCGATCTTGTAGAAGCCGGTGCCGAAGGTGGCCGAGTACCACCAGTTGATGAGCGTCGCCTCCTCGGTGACCGTCTGGGCGTGGCCGCAGGTCGCGACCAGCGCGCATGCGGCGGCGAGCAGCCGCCGGAAGGAGCGCCCCGACATATTGCATTAGAATTCTACGCTCGCTGCGGAGGACTCCCATGAAGAAGACGCTCCTCGCCTGCGCGCTCGCCGCGCTCACCGGGCTCGCCCAGGCGCAGTCCTTTCCCACGAAGCCGATCCGCATCCTCGTGCCCTCGCCGCCGGGCAGCTCGCCCGACATTCGCGCGCGCCAGATCGGCGCGCATCTCACCGAGTCCCTGGGGCAGCCGGTGATCGTCGAGAACCGCCTCGGCGCGAACGGCATGATCGCCGCGCGCGAGGCCGCGCGCTCGGCGCCGGACGGCTACACGCTGTTCCTCGCGCTCATCAACAACGCCATCGGCGACGCGCTCAAGCCCGATCCCTGCTGCCGCCTGAACCAGGAGCTCGTCCCCATTTCCCGCTTCACGATGACGCCGCTCGTGATGGTGGTGAACCCTTCGGTCCCGGCGAAGTCGGTGAAGGAATTCGTCGAGCTGGCGAAATCCAAACCCGGCGCGCTCACCTACGCCTCCGCCGGCCCCGGCAGCATCGGTCAGCTCGTCGGCGAGTGGGTGAAATCGGAGGCGAAGATCAACGTGCTGGAAGTGCCCTACAAGGCGGTGAACGCGGAGATCCCGGATCTGCTCGCCGGCACGGTGATGACCGCCTACGACGTGCCGCAGGTGATCGTCGCCCACATCAAGTCCGGCAAGCTGCGCGCGCTCGCCGTCGCGGGACCGTCGCGCCTCGCGCTCCTGCCGGGCGTGCCGACCACGGCCGAAGCGGGGCTGCCGGGCGTCGAGGCCATCGTGTGGAACGGCATCTTCGCGCCCGCGGGAACGCCGCAGCCGGTGCTCCAGATCCTGCACCGCGAGATCGTCAAGGCCTACAACGCCCCGGACGTGAAGAAGCAGGTCCAGGACACCGGCGGCGACGTCGTCGCCGACACGCCGGAGGAATTCGCCGCGTTCGTGCGCGCGGAAGGCGCGAAGTGGACCAAGGTGATCCGCGACGCGAACATCAAGCCAGAGTGATCGGAAGACTCGATGATCGCGGTGATCTTTGAGGTCTGGCCCACCGACGGACGAGCCGGCGAGTACTTCGATCTGGCAGCCTCCCTGAAGGCCGATCTGGAGACTATCGACGGGTTCATATCGGTCGAGCGCTTCGAGAGCCTCACGACTAAGGGCAAGTACCTGTCGCTTTCATTCTGGCGCGACGAGGAAGCGGTTCGCGCGTGGCGCAACCTTCAGAGTCATCGGAGGGCCCAGGCGAAGGGACGCGGAGGCGTATTCGCCGACTACCGCCTGCGGGTTGCATCCGTGGTGCGGGACTACGGGCTGAACGAGCGCGCCGAGGCGCCCAAGGACAGCTCCGCCGTGCACGGCTAGCCGATGAGACAGTACCGCTTGTCCCGGGTCTACCAGCTCATCGAGCCGGGTCCGGTCGTGCTCCTCACGACGTCCCACAGGGGCCGCGCGAACGTGATGACCATGTCGTGGCACATGATGATGGACTTCGAGCCGCCGCTCCTCGCGTGCATCGTGAGCGAGGCGAACTTCAGCTTCGCGGCGCTCTATGCAACCCGGGAATGCGTGATCGCCATTCCGGCGCGCGCGCTGGCCAAGGCCGTGGTCGGCGTCGGCAATGTATCGGGCCGCAGCATCGACAAGTTCGCGAGATTCGGCCTGACCCGCGTGCCCGCCTCCCGCGTCGGGGCGCCGCTCATCGCCGAGTGCTTCGCGAATCTCGAGTGCCGCGTGACCGATACGCGCCTCGTGCGCAAGTACAATCTCTTCATTCTCGAAGTACTGAAGGCCTGGATCGATCCAGCTCAGAAGCGGCCCAAGACCGTTCACCATCACGGCTATGGGATGCTCGCCGTGGACGGACCGATGATCAACCTCAAGTCGTCGAAGGCCTAAGCCGGAGGAACGAAGATGGTCGCCATCGCCGAAGCCGACGCGCTGGAATTCCTGGTGCTGGTGGACAACGTCACCGACAGCCTGTCCTCCAACCCCGCGGACGTGCTGCCGGAGTGGTCGGTGCTCCTCACCGGCGGAAGGCTGCGCGTTCTCGCCGGCTCGGCCATCTGCTGCGCGCATCACGGGCTCTCGGTGCTGCTGACCGCGACCGTGGGCGGCCGCAAGCGCACGATATTGTTCGACGCGGGCCCGGCGGCGGCGACGTTCCAGCGCAACACGGAGATCCTCGGCGTGGATTTCTCGGGCATCGAGGCGGTCGTGCTGTCGCACGGCCACTGGGACCATGCGGGCGGCCTGCTCGCCGCGGTCGAGTCGGTCGCGCGGAGCCGCGGGAGGAAGAGCTTCCCCTGCTTCGTGCATCCGGGCATGTTCCGGCAGCGCGCGACGAAGCGGCCCGACGGGCAGCTCTACGTGAACGAGCTCGTCCCCGACCCGGAACGCCTGTCGGCGGCGGGCGCGGAAGTCGTCAACACCCGCGAGCCGCAGAGCATCGCCGGCGGCGCCTTCTATCTCAGCGGAGAAATCCCCCGCGTGACGAGCTACGAGGCCGGCGTGCCGAATCACCTGACGCGCAGCGCGGACGGAACTTCATGGGAGCCCGATCCCCTCATCATGGACGAGCGATACCTCTCGGTGAACGTCAAGGGCAAGGGGCAGTTCGTGTTCTCCGCGTGCTCGCACGCCGGACTGATCAACGTCCTGACCCACGCGCGCTCGGCGTTCCCGTCGGTGCCGCTCTACGGCGCGATGGGCGGCCTGCATCTCTCCGGGATCAACGAGAGAGTGATTCCGCAGACGGTGACGGACCTCAAGAAATTCGCGCTGAAGGTGCTCGCGCCAGGCCACTGCACCGGCTGGCGCGCGTTGAGCCACATGGCCCGGGAGTTCGGCAGCGAGCTCGCGCCGCTGGCGGTCGGGAAGAAGTACCTCATCTGAGTGCGCAAGGGCCACCTGGCTGCTCTGGGCCTCGCGGCCACCGGCTCGCCGCGGCACCTTCGTCATCAAGGGCGTGAAGCCGCTCGACCACGACATGAGCGAAGCGCTGACCTCCACGCTCCTGCCCAAGCCAGCGGATTGAGCGCTACTTCCACACCAGCTTGCTGACGTCCACCGGACCGCGCAGCTTGCCCAGCTCTCGCTCGACTTTCTCGAAGAACTCGAGATCGGAGAGCTTCACCTCGACGCCGTAATCGGGGAGCACGGGCGAGGCGAAGCCGACGTACTTGGCGAGGATCTTCTTCGACTCCTCCGGATTCTTCGCGCCCCACTCGATAGCGTCCGCGTACGCCTCGCGGAACGCCTTGACCGCCTGCGGGTTGGCGGCCGCCCAGTCGCGTCTTGCCATCCACAGCACTGCGAGGACGTCCGGGTTGATCTCGCCCACATAGTCGGCAATCTTGAATCCGGTGCCGTCGTTGAGCATGCGCGAGCGGAACGGCTCGATGGTGATGACCGCGTCGATATTCCCGCCTTTCAGCATGTCGTGCTGCTGGGGAAAGATGACCTCGACCAGCGTCACCTGGTCGCGTGGAATCCGGTTGTCGTGCAGCCACTTCTCGCACAGCTCGGTCAGCATGGTGTTCAGCCCGGGGCTGCCGATCTTCTTCCCGCGCAGATCGGCCGGCGTCTTGTACGCGAATCCCGTGCGCCCGATCAGGCCCGCGATCGGATTGTTCTTCTTCATGCGCGACGCGCCCGCGATCGCCACCAGCGGCAGGCCGCCCTCGGCGGCGTGCAGCAGGTTGGGGCCCGTACCCATGCCGATCTGCAGGTCTCCCGAGATGATCGCCGGCCCGACGTTGGGCGCGATCTGGATGCGCGTCAGCGTAGCGTCCAGGCCGCGCTTCTCGAAGAAACCCTTGTCCTTGGCGACGAACAGCGGCGTGAAATCGGCTGCGCCGATGTAGCCGATGTTCGCCTTGGGCTGCTGGGCCGCAGCGGGCAAGGCAACCGCCAAGAGCAGGACGACAGCGATGCGATTCATTGGAATTCCTCCTCAGTTGGTTTACTGCTCGTGTGCGCCGCGCCAGCGCAGTAGCCGCCGCTCCAGAACGACGATCGCATGGTTGATCGCGAAGCCCATGACTCCCAGCGTCACCACCCCGGCGTACAGCTCCGGGCTGCGGAACGAGCGCTGCGCGAGCAGTATATTCTGGCCCAGGCCGATCTGCGAAGCCTGCATCTCGGTCACCACGGCGAGGATGAGCGCGATCGCGAGGCTCACGCGGGCGCCGGCCAGGATGTCGGGCAGCGCGCTCGGGGCCGCGATCTTTAGGAACAGATCCTTTCTCGACAGGCGCAGCGCCGCGGACACCTCCATCAGCTGCGGCTCGACCGAGGCGAAGCCGTGCACTGCTGCGAGCAGCACCGGCCAGACCGCGCCGAACGCGACGACCGCGACGGTCATCGCGTTGCTCAGACCCAAGAACAGGATCGCCACCGGAATCACCGCCGACGCCGGCAGCGGCCGCATGAATTCGAGCGAAGGTTCGAGGAAGTCGCGCGCCCGGCGCGAGAATCCGATCGCCGCGCCGAGGACCACCCCGGCAAGGGACGCCAGCGCCCAGCCGAAGAACATCCGGGCGGCGGTCGCCTCGAGCGGTTTCCACAGCTGGCCCGACGCGATCTGCCGGGTGAGCTCGGCCAGCGTGCGCGAGGGCGAGGGAAAGAATACCGGCGAGATGAACTGGCGGTCGGCGAGCCCCTGCCACAGGAGGAGCAGTCCCGCGGCGAAGAGGACCGCGCCGAAGGCCGGTAGCCGCGCCAGGCGCTTCATGGGTTCACCCCGGGGCCGAAGGCGCCGTGCCACCGGCCGAACGCCCGCGTGAGGAGCGCGTTCAGCCCCCAGCCGAGCAGCCCGAGCCACAGCAGCTGGGCGTACATCAGCGCCGGCTGCAGCGACTGCTGAGCGATGATCATGCCGTAGCCCAAGCCGCGCGGATTCATGATGATCTCCACCGTCACCGCGACGATGAGCGAGATGCTGACGGCCACGCGCAGGCCGACGACGATCCTCCCGAGCGCGGCGGGAAGGATGATCTTTCGCAGCCGCACAGGAAAGCCGAGCTGTAGGGTGCGCGCGACCTCGAGCAGGCGCGGCTCGATGCCCCGCACCGCGGCGACCGTGACGAGCAGCACCGGCCAGATGCAGGCGAAGGCCACGACCGCAGCCTCCATGCGAAGCCCGAAGCCAAAAAGGAGGAGCGTCAGCGGCGTGAGCGCGACAGCCGGGACAGGACGCAGCGCCTCGATCGAGGGCCCGACGGTGCGCTCGAGCGGCGGCGACAGCCCGAGGATCACGCCGACGAGGATGCCCGCCACCGCGGCGATAGCGAACCCGACCAGAGCCGCCTGCACCGTCAGCCAAGTCGCGAGCGGGATCGAGCCGTCGGCGACGCCCGCGGCGAACGCCAGCGCGATGTCGGAGGGCCTCGAGAAGGTGTCCATCGGCAGCACGCCCGCCCGGCTTCCCGCTTCCCAGAGCGCGAAGACGAGGAACGGGAGCAGGGCGCCGCGCAGGATCCGCTTCATTCCTCAATGCCCCTGCAGCAGGCCGAACAGCCGGTGGCGGTGCTCGAGGAAGCGCCGGTCCTCGCGCGTGTCGAGCTGGCTGCGCGGCCGCGGGATCGCCACCGCGACGCTCTCGGCGATGCGCCCCGGGTTCGACTGCAGCACGATCACCCGGTCGCCGAGATAGATCGCCTCCTCGAGGTCGTGGGTGATGAAGACGACGGTGGTGCGCTCCTCGGCGGCGAGCCGCGCGATCTCGTCCTGCAGCGTCTGGCGCGTGATCGCATCGAGCGCGCCGAACGGCTCGTCCATCAGCAGCAGCTTCGGCTGCTGCGCGAGGCAGCGCGCGATCTGAACGCGCTGCTGCATGCCGCCCGAGAGCTGGCCGGGATACTGCGCCGCGGCGTGCGACAGCTGCATCTTCGCGAGCAGCGCCGCGACGCGCCGGCTTCTGTCGGGCTCGGCGACGCCGCAGGCCTCGAGCGCGAGCGCGATGTTCCCCGCGACGGTGCGCCACGGCAGCAGCGCTTTCGAGTAGTCCTGGAAGATGATCGCGCGGTCGCGCGACGTGCCGGCGAGAGGCTGCCCGCCGAAGACGATGCCGCCCGCGGTGGGCGCGAGGAGCCCGGCGAGCAGGCGTATCAGCGTGGTCTTGCCGCACCCCGAGGGGCCGACGACGCAGACGAACTCGCCGCCCGCGACGTCGAAGGAGATGTCCGAGAGCACGGCGCGGCCGCCGAAGGCGACGCACACCTTCTCCAGCGAGAGGACGGCGGCCGGGCTCTCGCGCATCTCGCCGATACGGGCTAGATCCGGCGACTGCCGGCGATCGCCGCGCCGGCAAGGCCCTCGGGCGCGTTGAAGCGCCACTCCGAGAAATTCTCGGGAGCCATGACGAAGCGCCGCGGCCGCCACCTCGCGGTGACCATGTCCTCGTCGGCGGCGTACTCCGCCGCGCCGCCGAGCGGGCTCTTGAAGTACCAGAAGCAGGCCGAGGACGGGTAGTGCCGCCCCGGGCCCGCGTGGGTCGTCCAGCCGCGCGCGGCGAGCGCCTGGCCGCCGCCGATCACCTCGTGGACGTCACGCACCTTGAACGCGATGTGGTCGAAGTGGAGCTTGCGGTCTCCGCTGTTGAGGACGAACAGGTGGTGGTGGTTTCCCGCGGGGGAAGCGCGCAGGAATACCGCGCGGCCGACGTAGTGGTCGGAGACGCGGAACCCCAGCCGCCCGCAATAGAAGCGCTCGACCGCGCGGATGTCCGGGACGCCGAGGACGACGTGGCTGATCTCCTGCGGCAGCGCGCGCTCGTAGAACGGCGCGGGCCGGTCGAGGCGCTGCACGCACCCCGGCGCGTTGAACGCGCCCGGCCGCGCCTTGAGCGCCTTGCGCCGCGTCGCGCGGAACGCGATTCCCAACCCCAGGTCGTCCGTGCTGTGCAGCGTGCCGTCTGGCGTCTCGGTGACGCTGCGATCCCGCGCGAGCTTCTCTGCGATCGCGTCGAGAGAGCGCGCGCTCCCGACTCCCCAGACGAGCTCGCGCAGCGTCGACCCCGGCTCGATCGCCTTCGGAAGCCCGCGCGAATCGATGGGCCTTACCGACACTTCGGCGCGGTCCACGCACGCGAAGTCCGCGCCGGACCGGCCCGAGCGCAGCCTGCTCAGTCCCCAGTCGTCGAGGAAGCGCGTCGCCGCGCGCAGATCGGCCACGCCGAAAACCGCTGCATCGATACCCGTGATGAGCGACGGAATCCGCTTGGACATGCCGGGGGGGTGTACTCCGGGTTTCGATCGACTATACAAGCAACACGGAGCCTCGGGCAAGAACCGCGGGGCCCCGGAAAAGACGCCGGGACGGCGCGCGCGGATACTCCCTCGCTCCATCAGAGCGAAAGGACAGCACCATGGGAGCCCCGGATCATCTCCATTCTCATCACCACACCCAGCACGGAAAGACCTACCACGGCAGCTGCTTCTGCGGCGCGGTCGAGGTCGACGTCGCCGGCGAGCCCGCCGCGATGGGCTATTGCCACTGCGACTCCTGCCGCACCTGGTCGGCGAGCCCCGTCAACGCCTTCACCCTGTGGAAGCCCGAGGCGGTAAAGGTCACGAAAGGCGCGGACAAGGTCGGCAGCTACAGCAAGACGCCGCGCAGCCACCGCAAGTGGTGCAAGGTGTGCGGCGGCCACCTCTTCACCGATCACCCGCTGTGGGGAGTGGTCGACGTCTATGCGGCGACCATCGCGGATTTCCCGTACCATGCGGGTATCCACGTGAACTACCAGGAGACGGTGCTGCCCATGAAGGACGGGCTGCCGAAGATGAAGGACTATCCCGCCGAGATGGGCGGGTCCGGCCTCACCCTGGCGGAGTAGCGCTTCACACCCGGGCCTCGACAAGCGCACATGGACGCAAGCAACCGCGTCGTCGTCGAGGCCTGGAACACCGTCCTGTTCGAGAAGTTCTGCCGCTTCAAGCATATTCTCGTGGAGGGCCTTTCTCAGCACAGCGATGCGGCGCTCGAATGCTGCGGTTTCGCGCAAGGCGACCGCGTGCTCGACATCGGCTGCGGTTTCGGCGACACCACGTTGCGCCTCGCGAAGCGGGTCGGCAGGAGCGGAAAGGCGGTGGGCGTCGACTGCGCCCGGAATTTCGTCCTCCAGGCCGAGAGCGAGGCCCGCAAGAACGGCGTCCCCAACGCGAGCTTCTTCGTCGCCGACGTGCAGCACGACGACCTGCGCGGCCCCTACGACCACGCCTTCGGGCGCTTCGGCACCATGTTCTTCGAAATGCCGGGCGCGGCGATGCGGAACGTCCGCAAGGCGCTCAAGCCCGGCGGCACCTTCATGCAGATCGTGTGGCGCCGCCGCGAGGAGAATCCCTGGGTGCACGAGGCCGAGCAGCGCGTGAAGCAGATCGTGCCCGTCGTGTCCCACGAAGAGACCGATCAGGTGCACTGCGGCCCGGGACCCTTCTCGATGGCGGGGCCGGACATGGTGAGCACCATGCTGCGCGGGGCGGGCTTCGAGCGCATCGCCTTCGAGCGCTTCGACTGCGACATCTGCATCGGCCGCAACCTGGACGATGCGATCGCCTTCGCCATGGCCCTCGGCCCCGCGGGCGAAATCATCCGCCTCGCGGGGGACGAAGGCGAGAAGCACAGGCCGCAAGTGATCGCCGGGCTCAGGGAAGCGCTGGCGCCGTTCGCGCGCGGCGACGGCGTCTGGGCACCGTCTTCCACCTGGTTCATCACCGCGAAGAACCCCGGCTGAGGCTCGAGCCGGCGATATCGCATTCGTCCATGAAGGGCGGAAGATGAAAGCTGCGTTCTTCATGAAGAACGGCGGGCCCGAGGTGCTGCAGTACGGCGAGGTCGCGGACCCGGTCGCAGGACCAGGGCAGGTGCTGGTCGACGTTCATGCGGCGAGCGTAAACGGCGCCGACTGGAAAGTGCGCGCCGGCAGCTACGCGCCGATCAGCAAGTTCCCCTACGTCCCGGGACGGGATTTCTCCGGCGTAGTCGCCGCCCTGGGTCCCGGAGTCGACGACCTCCATGTGGGCGAGCCGGTGTTCGGGGTGGTGGAGCAGGTCGCAGACGGCTGCTATGGCGAGCGCGTCGCGATCCGCTCGGCCATCGTGGCCCGCAAGCCCGAGAGCCTCGGCCACGTGGATGCCGCCGCGCTCGCGCTGATCGGCCTCACCGCGCTCGTGTCGGTCGAGGACACGCTGAAACTGAAGCGGGGTGAGACGATACTCATCCAGGGCGGCGCGGGCGGCGTGGCGGGTATCGCCGTGCAGCTCGCGAAGCACATCGGCGCGCGCGTCATCACGACCGCGAGCCCGGCCAACCACGAGTACGTGCGCGGGCTCGGCGCGGACAGGATCATCGATTACACGAAGGAAGACTTCGTGAAGCTTGCCTCCGGCTGCGACGCCGTGTTCGACACCGTGGGCGGCGACGTGGCCGACCGCTCGTTCGCGGCGCTGCGGCCGGGCGGGCGCGCGGCGTTCATCGGATCCGGCCCGACGGCTCCGGCGCCGACGCGCAAGGATGTGGTTTCGCTGCGCCCCAGGGTCGGGCGCGACCGCGCGCACCTCGAGCGGATCGCCGCGCTCGTCGCGCAGGGCGCGGTGCGCGTGCCGGAGATCAGGGTCTATCCCCTCTCGGAGGCCGCCGCGGCCCACCGTGTGAGCGAAAGCCGCCACCTGCGCGGCAAGCTGGTGTTCAAGGTCCGCTGAGCAGCGACCGGCGATCCGCGCGGTCGAACCGATGAGACGGTTCTTCAATCCGTTCGTCCTGATCCTCACGGCGATACTCGCCTCCGCCTACGCCTACCTGGCATGGCGGCTCGCCCCGGGCGCGCTTCAGAGGACGGCGCTCGCGATCCCCTTCGCGCTGATCTGGCTCGTGCCGGTGATCTACTGGGCGGGAGACCGCGAACGCGAGGGCGCGGCGGACGAGCTGCTGCACTTCGCGAGCTACCTCTGCATGGGCTGGCTGAGTTTCGCGCTCGTGTTCAGCCTTGCGCGCGACGCGCTGCTGCTGGCGACGGCGTGGGCGCCGCCTGCGGCGGGCGTCCATGCCTATCTCGCGGATTCGGGCGCTGCGCTCGTCCTGCTCGGCTCGCTCCTCAGCCTCGCGATCGGAATCCTCGTGGCGCTCAGGGGCCCGAAAATCCGGCGCGTCGACATCAGGGTGGACGGGCTCGACGACAAGCTGGACGGCCTGCGGATCGTGCAGATCACCGACTTGCATGTCGGCGCGACGATCGGCGCCGCATACGTGCGCCGCGTCGTCCGCATGGCGAACGAACTCGCGCCGGACCTCGTCGCGCTCACCGGAGACATGGTGGACGGCTCCGTTGCGCGCCTGGCGACTCATGTCGCCCCGCTCGCCGAGCTGGTTCCTGCCGGCCGCGTGTTCTTCGTCCCCGGCAACCACGAGTACTACTCGGGGGCGGACCCGTGGATCGCGCATTTCCGGTCCCTGGGCTTCCGGGTGCTCCTGAACGAGTACGCTGTGACCCAGATCCGCGGAGCGCGAATCGTCGTCGGCGGCGTCACCGACCCCGCTGCTGGGCGGCACAACGAGCCCCGTCCCGACCTCGCTGCGGGCCGCGACGAGGGAAGCGCGTTCCGCCTGCTGCTCGCGCACAATCCCAAGCTCGCTCCGAAAGCGGAAGCCGCCGGCTTCGACCTGCAGCTCTCGGGTCACACCCACGCCGGCCAGTTCTTCCCGTGGACGCTCGCCGTGCATCTCGTGCACGCGCCGTTCGTTGCCGGGCTGTCGCGCATCGGCCGCACCTGGATCTACGTCAGCGCGGGAACCGGAACGTGGGGCCCGCCCGTGCGCTTCGGGTCGGAGCCGGAGCTGACGCTCCTGCGCCTCGTCGCCTCTCACCGGCGCGGGCAGGAACCTCAATAGGGACACCGTCCGGCTCAAAGGCGTAAGCTACGTCCTGCTCGCTCGACTACCCAAGATCCGGCCGAGATCGAAGCCAGGCCGGGCGAAGCATTCGAAGGGAGGATCCCTTGGAACCGACTCTGGATTCGTCGATGTCGTCCGGCTTTCCCGCCCCGAGCCGCGGCCGGGCGGAGCGGTTCGTCTCGGTCCGTGAAGCGACGCGAGCGCTCGCCGCGCCTCTCTCGGCGGAGGACTGCGCCATCCAGTCGATGCCGGACGCGAGTCCGGTGAAATGGCATCTGGCGCACACGACCTGGTTCTTCGAGACGTTCATCCTCGCGCCGCATCGACAGGGCTACCGGCTCTTCGACCCCGCGTACCGCGCGCTCTTCAATTCGTACTACAACGCGGTCGGGGACCGCCACCCGCGCCCCGAAAGGGGGCTGCTCTCGCGTCCGGCGCTGGAGGAAGTGCTTGCCTACCGCGACCACGTGGACGCGGCGATGCTCGAGATGATGGTCGACGAGGGCGCGCTCGCCCGGCTCGGCGCGCTGGTCGAGCTCGGGCTGAACCACGAGCAGCAGCACCAGGAGCTCATCCTCACCGACGTGAAGCACCTGCTGTCCCGCAACCCCTTGAAGCCGGCGTACCGCAGGCAATGGCCGCTCACCCCGATACAGGCGCGCAAGCGCGGATGGATCTCTTTCGGGGCCGGAACCCACGAGATCGGGCACGCGGGTGCGGGCTTCTGCTTCGACAACGAGACGCCGCGACACCGCGTCTGGCTCGACCCGTTCCAGATCGCCACGCACCCGGTGACCCACGGCGACTTCATCGAGTTCGTGGAAGACGGCGGCTACCGGCGGCCGGAGCTGTGGCTCTCGGCGGGCTGGGACGCGGTGACGGCGCGCGGCTGGCAGGCGCCCCAATACTGGGAGCGACGCGAGGGTCGCTGGCACTCGTTCACGCTGCACGGCGAAGTTCCGGTCGACCCGCATACGCCGATCTGCCACGTGAGCTTCTACGAAGCCGAGGCATTCGCACGGTGGGCGAACGAGCGGCTGCCGACCGAAGCCGAATGGGAAGTGGCCGCGCGCGGCGGGGCGCCGGAAGGCAACTTCCTCGAGAGCGGGGCGCTTCATCCGCTTGCGCTGCGCGAGGCCCCGGAAGACGGCACTCTCGCTCAGGCGTTCGGCGACGTCTGGGAGTGGACGCGAAGCGACTACGGGCCGTACCCGGGATTCCGCCTCCCCGCCGGCGCGATCGGCGAGTACAACGGCAAGTTCATGAGCGGCCAGTACGTCCTGCGCGGCGGGTCGTGCGCCACGCCCGCGACCCATATCCGCGCGACCTACCGGAACTTCTTTCCCCCGGACGCCCGCTGGCAGTTCTCCGGCCTGCGCCTCGCGCGCGACGCCGGCTGAGGCCGGCCGCGTCCGGGTCCTTCCCACCTTCGGCCGAGGCTAGCTCACCTCGCCCCGCACGCACCACGCCCGTCCTTTCAGGGTGAAGGGCCCGTCCGGGCGGTCGCCGAGCATGCGCTTGCGCAGCCGCGATTCGATCTCCTGACGGCGTTCGGGCGTGAGCGAGGCAACGAAGGCTCCCGCGGCGCCGGCGCCCCCGAGGAACGGCAGCCAGTAGTCGTCGAAGTTCGAGTAGTGCTGGTCGATGACGAGCGCGTCCTCCTTTACGCCCGTCAGTCCGGCCTTGCGCCAGGCGTCGCCGAGCTCGCCCTGGCGGGCGAACTTCATGTTGCGCTGGTCCTTGGCCGCCATCGACGGGTCGAGCGCCACGGCTTCGTCCCAGAAGAAGCGCGCCATCTGCATGCCTTGGTTGTAGTCCCACACGCAGCTGCTCACCGTGCCGCCCGGGCGCGTTACCCGTCGCATCTCCGCGATCGCCTTGGACGGGTCCTTGACAAAGTTGAGCACGAGCAGCGAAAGCGTCTGGTCGAAGCTCGCGTCGGGGAAGCGCAGCGCCTGCGCGTCCCCGACCTCGAAGCGCACCCGGCTCGAGGCGGCGTCCTTTCTGGCCGCGGCCAGAAAAGCTTCGGAGGGGTCGATGCCGACGACCTCGGCCTTGTGGGTGCGTGTCTCAATGGCGAGCGCCACCGCCCCGGTGCCCGTGCCGACGTCGAGAATGTGCTGGCCTTCGCGCACGCCGGCGAAGTCGAGGTAGCCTGGAACGAGCAGCCGGCTCCAGCGCCCCATGTAACGTTCGTATCCCGCCGACCGCGAAAACATCTTCGCTTCCTTGGAGGGCAGGCTCCCTACCGCCGCCGGCTCGTCGGCCGCCGCCACGAACATGCAGCAGCCCCAAAGCAAGGCTCCGGCACTTCCTTTCGCAATGCGATCCATGGTGGTCTCCTTTCAGACCCGATTGGAGCCGACGCGGGCAGGCGGGGTCCCGACGAATTGGCTATCTTTCTCCTAAGATCTTCCTTCCGAAGGGGCCGCGCGCGCCGAAGACCGGCCCGGCCCGCTGAAACCGCCGACCGGCTCACCGTCCCCGGTGCAGGTCGTCGAACGAGTCCAGGCTGCGCTCGAGGTCGGCGAGCAGCGCAAGA